>JACRBJ010000016.1 GCA_016234555.1 Chloroflexota bacterium
CCGTCTCGACAACCTGGAGCATCTGTTCAAAAGTCTTTCGCTGAACGCCTGTTGACCGCTTGAATTCTTCATCTTTGAGCACTTGTACGGTTTCGTATCTCATGTGCCTATTATGGCACACTTATGCAAGAGGTCTATTCAGGAAATCAGAGGACTCCATGACAAACTTCGATATTGTCCCAAACCGGCGCAGCACCAACTCCATCAAGTGGCTGCGATACCCGAAAGATGTGCTTCCGATGTGGGTGGCGGATATGGACTTCCCCGCGCCCGCCCCCGTTTTGAAGAAACTCCACAAGGCGGTCGATCACGGTGTGATGGGCTATGACATTGCCACGCCCTCCCTGAAGGAAACCGTCGCCGCCCGCATGGATAAGCTATACGGCTGGAAGGTCAAACCCGAGGCAGTGGTGGACGTGACGGGCATCGTCAGCGGGTTCAGCGTCGCAGCGCGAATCGCCTGCTCCCCCAAAAAGGGCGTGCTGTTGCAGACGCCTGTCTACAACGAATTCCATGAAGTCAAGAACAACCTCGGCGTCCCGCAGCTCGAGGCGCCTTTCATCAGGCAGGTGAATGGCAATATTCTGAGCTACGAGATCGACTGGGACATTTTCGAAAAGCAGGTCAAAAAGGCGGGGATGTTCCTGCTCTGCAATCCACACAACCCGCTGGGCATCATTTTCTCCCGCAGGGACTTGCAGCACATGGCGGAACTCTGCATCGAGAACAATGTACTGATCGTTTCGGATGAAATCCACTCGGAGCTTTTGCTCGACGGGAATTCTTTCACCCCGCTGGCGAAGTTGTCCGCTGAAATTGCCAGACATACCGTTACGCTGGTTGCCCCCTCCAAGACCTTCAACGTCCCCGGGCTTTTTTGCGGCTTCGCCATCATCCCCGACAAGGAGTTGCGAAAACGCTACGTGGAGGAAGTGGCGCGCCTGCGGCTTCACGTCAACGGCATGGGGCTTTACGCTGCCGAGACGGCTTTCTCCGGTCAATGTGACGGCTGGCTGGCGGACCTCCGCCGTTACCTGACTGCCAACCGCGACTTTCTCGTGGAGTATGTCACCGGGAACATGCCCGGTGTCCGCCTGACGAATCCCGACGCCACCTATCTAGGCTGGCTCGATTTCACCCAAACGGGAATCAAAGGCTCACCCTATCAATTCTTTTTGAAGAACGCCAAAGTCGCCTTGAGTGAAGGGCGAATCTTCGGCAGGGAAGGCGAGGGACATGTCCGCTTGAACTTTGGCACACCTCGCAAACTGCTCACACAGGGATTGGAGAAGATGCGGAAGGCGCTTGATCGGGTTTAGCGAGTGAGAGTCTCCGCCACAGGGCGATTCTTTTTACCTTTTGTGTTTTGCAGGGAAGCATGCGATGCCGTTGTAAGAATCCGACTCCTCGAAAACTTTCTAACAATCTTGTAAGACCTTATTCCTGTCTGACGCATGTATAATCAAGATAATATTGGAAGGATGATTTATGAAGGTAGCAATTCTTGCCGGTGGACTTGGCACACGTCTTTCAGAGGAAACCACATTGCGCCCCAAGCCGATGGTCGAGGTTGGGGGTAAACCCATACTTTGGCATATCATGAACATCTATGCCTCGTACGGATTTAAAGAATTTGTGATTGCCCTGGGGTACAAGGGTGAGATCATCAAGGATTACTTTTTGAATTATCATTACCATTCGCGTAGTATAACCGTTCAATTGAGGACCGGTGGCGTGACAGCGCACAACATCGAAGGCGAAGATTGGACCGTTCACCTGCTGGATACGGGTGCGGAAACAAACACAGGCGGACGTGTCAAACGGGTGGCTGAATTCATCGGGAATGAGACGTTCATGCTCACCTACGGCGACGGCGTCAGCAATGTGAATATTCCCAACTTGATCGAGTTTCATAAGCAGCAGAAAAGATTGGTTACCCTGACGGCGGTCCGCCCGCCCGCCCGTTTTGGACAAATGGTTATCGAAGATCACCAAGTTGTTGAATTCAAGGAAAAGCCGCAGATCGGTGAAGGCTGGATCAATGGCGGTTTTTTTGTCCTGGATTCCGGTATTACAAAATACATTTCAGGGGATCACACCGCATGGGAGTTCGAATCGCTGGAATATATCGCAGCGGATGGACAACTTTCCGCCTATCAGCACGACGATTTCTGGCAGTGTATGGATACCGTGCGCGATGTGCATAATCTTGAAAGACTCTGGCAGGAAGGCAAGGCGCCATGGAAACTGTGGAGTTGAACGAGTCGTTTTGGCTCGACAGACCCACTTTTGTTACCGGTGGAACTGGGCTGGTCGGTTCATGGTTGGTAAAGCGTCTCCTTGAGGCGAGGGCGGACGTGGTTTGCCTTGTTCGTGACTGGATTCCGCAAAGCGAAATGGTGCGCGCGGGATATATCGAAAGAGTCAAAGTGGTGCGCGGCGATATAAGAGACCGCGACACGTTGGAACGCGTCCTTGGTGAGTTTGAGATTGATACGGTTGTCCATCTTGCCGCACAGACCATTGTGACAATCGCGAATCGAAATCCCATTTCCACTTTTGAAACAAACATCGCCGGTACTTGGAATCTGCTGGAGGCTTGCCGCCGAAGCTCGAAGGTGAAACAAGTCGTCGTTGCTTCATCAGATAAGGCGTATGGCGATCAGGAAGTCCTTCCGTACGACGAAAAGACTCCCTTGCAGGGTCAGCATCCATACGACGTCAGCAAGTCGGCAGCGGACTTAATTTCATACACCTATGCAAAAAGTTTCGAACTGCCCGTCGTGGTCACGCGCTGCGGAAATTTCTACGGCGGTGGAGACCTAAACTGGAATCGCATCATTCCGGGAACCATCCGCTCGATCCTGCGCGGACAAAGACCTGTGATTCGTTCGGACGGCGAATACATACGCGATTATTTCTATGTGGAAGATGGTGCGGCGGCGTACATGTTGCTTGCCGAACGGCTTTCGGCGCGGCACGAACTCAAAGGGGAAGCCTTTAATTTCTCGAACGAGATTCAGGTTTCGGTGCGTGAGATCGTGGATCGAATCCTCAAGCTGATGAAGTCTGACCTGGAACCCGTCATCATGAATGAGACCAGCAATGAAATCCGCCATCAATACCTGAGCGCAGAGAAGGCCCGCCGCATGTTGAACTGGAAGCCGATCTTCAACCTGGATGAAGCGCTGGCGTTGACCATAAACTGGTACAAGGAATTTTTCCAACATGAGTGAAAAGTCGGACCGCCTGCGCGCGCAAATCCTTGCTCTCACCGCTGAATATGTGGCGGAGGAATTTCTGCCCAAAGATTTTGTTCCTGGTGAAACATCTGTGCCGGTTGCCGGGCGTGTCTTCGATGCGAATGACGTGCAATCGTTGATCGATTCAAGCCTCGATTTCTGGTTGACCGAAGGACGCTTTGCCCGTCAATTCGAGGAGGACTTTGCCCGTTTCTTCAATCTGCGCCATTCCATTTTGGTGAACTCGGGCTCGTCTGCAAACCTGCTTGCGCTTGCCAGTTTGACCTCCCCCGTTTTACAGGAAAGACAACTGAAGCCGGGCGACGAAGTGATTACTGTGGCAACGGGATTTCCAACCACTGTCAACCCCATTTTTCAAAACAACCTTATCCCTGTTTTTGTGGATGTGGACATCCCCACTTACAACATTGACGTGACCCAGCTTGAAGCTGCTTTGTCCGATAAAACTCGTGCGGTCATGGTTGCGCATACGCTTGGCAATCCCTTTGAGCTTGGAGTTGTCATGGAGTTTTGCAAACATTATAATCTGCGGTTGGTGGAAGATTGCTGCGATGCTGTTGGGGCGGTTTATGATAATAAAATGGTCGCGACCTTTGGCGACGTGGCGACTGTCAGTTTTTACCCAGCGCATCACATCACGATGGGGGAGGGCGGAGCGCTCCTCACCGACAATTCGAAGTTGAAAAAGGTAATCGAGTCATTCCGCGATTGGGGACGCGATTGCTGGTGCGAGCCCGGCAAGGACAACACCTGCGGCAAGCGTTTTGACTGGCAGCTTGGCGACCTGCCGCAAGGCTACGATCACAAATATACGTATTCACACATTGGCTACAACCTCAAAGCAACAGATATGCAGGCTGCGGTGGGCGTTTCGCAAATTAAAAAATTAAATGGCTTCATCGAAAAACGGCGCGAGAATTTCAACTATCTCAAGGAGCAGTTGAGTTCGCTTCAGGATTATTTCATCCTCCCCGAAGCGACGCCGAATTCAAATCCAAGCTGGTTTGGTTTTCCAATTTACGTCCGTTCCACGTCCACTTTTACGCGGGATAAAGTTCTCCGCTTCCTTGAATCCCGCAAGATTGGAACCCGGCTTCTCTTTGGCGGAAATCTGATCCGCCAACCCGCGTATTACGGTCAATACTATCGAGTCATCGGTGATTTGAAAAAATCAGATGAAGTCATGCACAATGTTTTTTGGATCGGTGTTTATCCCGGTTTGACCCGTCCCATGTTGGATTATATGATTGAGACACTTCACGATGCAAAATCTATTTAGGTCTATGACTATTGCGGGAATAGGTCCATACTCTTGCTTATTTAAAGGTGGGATGTGTCAGAGCTAACCGAACAACAGCAGGATTTGCTTGTCTCAATGGGGTTACGGGATGTAGTCAAGGGTTGCCGTGTTTTGATAACAGGTGCGGGTGGTTTTGTTGGATTGCACCTATGTGAGGCATTGATTGGGTTGGGCGCGGAGGTGCATGCATTATCTCGTCATATTCATGCACACCGAATGCCAGATAGCGTGGCGACTTGCGCGGTTGATCTGTGTGACTTTGCCTCGGTGAAATCCTGCCTTACCTCAGTCAAGCCTGAAGTCGTGTATCATTTGGCAAGCCTTGTAAATACCCGTCAGCGTCTTGATTTGGTATTACCCACTTTGAAGAATAATCTTGAAGGAAGTGTCAATCTCTTTGTGTCTTTGGCGGAAGAACCATGTGAAAGATTGGTGGTGGTTGGGTCTTCTGAGGAGCCGGCAGCTGGACGTCTGGGTGCTGTTGCCAGTTCCCCTTATGCTGCTGCAAAAGAAGCGGAGACGAATTACGCGAGAATGTTCCATAGTGTTTTTTCCCTTCCTGTGGTTCTTGCCCGCCCATTTATGAGCTATGGCCCCCGCCAACCTGTGGAAAAAATCATTCCGTATGTGATTACGAACCTCTTGAATGCAGTACCACCTGAAATTGGCAGTGGAAGACGCGTATGCGATCTTATTTTTGTGCAGGATTTGGTAATGGGTCTAATTCTTACGGGATTTAATTCTGGTTTGACCGGTAAATCCATAGATCTTGGCGCGGGCATGGGAATTACAATACGGGAGGTGGTTGATATGATTTGCAGTTTGATGGATTCTCCCATAATGCCAAAATTTGGCGCGATTCCAGATCGCTTATATGAGTCTCCTCAAATCGCGAACGCGGAGGAAACGTTCCGTCTTCTGGGATATCGCCCGAGTTGGTACTTGTCTGACGGGATAAAGACGACAATTGAATGGTATCGTACTCATCCTGAATTTTATATGACTGGAAGGTGATCTATGACCTGGCTGATAACAGGCGGTTGTGGTTTTGTAGGCAGCAATCTGGCTGATACCATACTGGCGCGAGGCGAGGATGTTGTGATATTGGATAATTTAAGCCGCGTCGGTTCACGTGCCAATCTGGATTGGTTGCGTTCCAGACATGGCGATGGGTGGCTTTTTGTGCAGGCTGATGTTCGCAATCATGATGCAGTACTAGACCTTGTGACTCAAACAAAGCCATACGCCATTGCTCATTTGGCAGGTCAGGTGGCAATGACCACCAGTCTGCAAAATCCCCGCCTTGATTTTGAGATTAACGTTATGGGAACGTTGAATGTTCTTGAAGCAGTGAGAATGACTTCGCCGGACACCATCGTTCTCTATTCATCGACGAACAAAGTTTATGGTGACCTGGAATGGATATCGTACGAGGAAAGTTTGACGCGCTATGTGGCCACAAATTATCCGAAGGGGTTTGATGAAACACTTCCACTGAGTTTTTGTTCTCCTTATGGATGTTCCAAGGGAGCTGCAGATCAATACATGCTTGATTATGCGCGCATGTATGGAGTGCAGACAGTGGTGTTTCGCCATTCCTCCATGTATGGCGGTCGTCAGTTTGCCACTTATGATCAGGGGTGGATTGGATGGTTTTGTGAAAAAGCTCTGGAAACAAAACATGCCCTTGATACGGGACAGCCTGTGTCTTCCTTTACCATATCCGGAAATGGAAAACAGGTAAGGGATGTTTTGCATTCCGATGATATTAGTCGTTTGTACCTGATTTCTGCTGCTAACATCAATCAGACACATGGGCAGGCATTCAACATCGGCGGGGGAATGGATCATAGCTTGTCTCTGCTGGAACTATTTACTCTCCTTGAGGAATTGCTTGACATACAACTTCTCTACAAAAATATTGAATGGCGACATAGCGATCAGAAAGTATTTGTCGCAGATATATCAAAGGCGGGACAGTTTGGATGGTTTCCTGAAATCGATTTAAGAAATGGTATTCAGGCAATGATTGATTGGCAAAGCGGTATATCCGATGTGTAAGTGGCTAAGTGAAAAAGCAATCAGGTCTTATTTGCCAACACACTTGCTTGTGGCTGCCAGTGCTTGGATCAGCCGTGCTGTGTTAACCCTGACACAGTTTGCTGTCGTGCGCATAGTGCTGAGTGGTCTCGGACTTGAGAAATATGCGGTTTTTATGTTGTTGACCAGTTTAACTGGTTGGTTTTCTCTCTCTGATTTTGGCATTGGTGCAAGCATACAAAATTATATTTCCGAGGCGCGAGCCAATGGCAGGTCCTATGATTATTTTGTTGCGGCAGGTGGGATTATGGCTGCCTTACTGCTTTTTTTGACGATTGTCATTCTGCATTTTGCGAGCCCATTTATAGCCCCGCTTTTTCTTAAGCAATTCTTATTCCTTGATGGAGAGGAAAAAAGTAGACTTTTTTTTGTGGCAGGCGCCTTGTCCGTAGGAGCGGGATTGGGGGGGGTTGTGTATAAGATATGGTATGCCGAGCAAAAGGGACATCTTTCCAACATCGTTCCGGCGGCTGCCTCCCTTTGCGGTTTGGCAGGACTTGTTTTCGTGAAGCATATGAACTTCGCGAATGGGCTTTTTTTCAGTCTGTTGGCATATATGGTGCCCACGACGCTCTTTCCATTGATTTCACTGGCGTGGAAGGAATTGAGAAACTTACGGGAATGCTTGTCAATCGATGACCTCCTTTATACATGTCGTTTTGCATTGAAGAGAGGGGTACGCTTTTGGTGCTTTACCGTTATGGCTGCGGGGGTGTTGCAAATAGATTATGTTATCATGTCGCAGTTCTTAGGCCCTCAGGATATTGCAACCTATTCAATATCCACCAAGGTGTTTGGGTTGGTGTTTTTTATCTATAACGCCATCTTACTTGCATTGTGGCCCGTTTTCTCAGAGCATATTGCCAAAAAACAATGGGAGAGAGTTGTTCATTATCTGAAGGAATATCTTGTGTTTGGATTGGCTTTCGTGCTGATTTGCACTTTTGCACTAATTTGGTTGATGCCCGTTGCCGTTAATTTGCTCTCTCCTAGAGAGAATATTATTGTTCCGCTAGGCTTTATTATTCTGCTTGGTGGATATCAAATGTTGCGTGTGTGGACTGATACCTTTTCGACGTTATTGCAAAGCATGAATGAATTATTTCCTTTGTGGCTCTTTGTGCCCTTGCAGGCTCTTATCAGCGGCGGCTTGCAATGGTATCTCACTCCTCGATTGGGAATCTATGGGGTCCTATGTGGTTTAATCGGTTCATTTGTTTTTACTGTTTCTTGGGGGTTGCCGGTTGCTGCGAAGCGGAGATATAAGCTAGATATGCAGGAGACATTATGAGTGTGAAGCTTTCGATTTGCATTCCAACATATAATCGTGGCCCCTTTATTAAAGAAACTGTTGAAAGTATTGTTTCGCAAGTCAGGAAAGCAAACGACGAAGTGGAAGTCGTCATTAGCGATAACGCATCGACAGACAATACTGAGGAAATTGTCCGCGAACTCCAACAACGTTTTTCCCGGATTGTGTACTTGAAGTCTGATAAGAACCAGGGCGCGGATAGAAATTATCTGAGGGTAGTTAGCTTGGCTCAGGGTGAGTATTGTTGGCTGATGGGTAGTGATGATATTCTTGTGCCAACGGCTTTGGATTATATGTTGGAACAAATCCACGGCAATCACGATATCTATCTTTGCAACCGGACTGAATGTAGTTTCAACCTTCACCCATTTCGAGATGGATATTGGCTTGATCCCAATGTTGGCAAACGTGAGTTTGACTTCGGACAGTCGCGTCACCTTTATGAATACTTCGACGCTGCCCGGTCGCTTGGCGCGTTATTTAGTTATTTGAGCGTAATTGTTGTAAGGAGATCCTCTTGGAATTCGGTGGCTTTTGATGAGTCTTATATTGGAACGGCGTACTCTCATTCCTATATTATGCTTTCAATTGTTATGAATGGTGGAACTTTGAAATATTTGCGCGACCATTTGGTCATGTGTCGTATGGGAAATGATAGTTTTGCCGCCGATGGACTTGTAAAAAGATTGCTGTTGGATTTAAACGGTTACCTAAGATTGTCGCAGCTAATTTCGGATACGAACTTGAGGGTAAAATTTCTGAAAGTTATGCCCAAAACGTGTCCATGGTATTTCTTGCTGAGGATAAAATCGATCTCCATGGATGAGCAGTGGTCCGACATAAAGAGTAAACTCGAACAATTCCATTTCTCGCGATGGATGATCTGGTTGATAGAAATGTCGTCTCGTGTGAGGCCTTTTGCGTCTATGATCTTATGGGCGCGCATTGTTTTCATGCGCATACTGCTGGGAGTAAAGGCGGAATAATGCCTGCGCATTGTTCTTCATGATGAAGGAAGTTGTTCTATATGCGAATATTGAAAGTTCATAATTATTACCTTCAACCCGGCGGAGAGGATACCGTCTTTCAAGCTGAGACCAGCCTTTTGCGTTCAATGGGGCATGAAGTTGTGGAGTATATTGAAACTAATGAAAGGATAGCCTTGCTTGGCCGTGTTTCTGTTGCATTACAAACTATTTGGTCGCAGTCTTCCTATGTAAAGTTTAAGAAAATTTTAAAACAAGTGAATCCGCAAATTGTTCATTTTCATAATATATTTCCCCTCATCTCCCCTTCCGTGTATTACGCTTGTAATGAAATGCGCATACCCGTTGTACAGACGCTTGATAATCAGAGATTAATCTGCCCGTCAGCGAATTTCTACCGAGATGGCAAATTGTGCCTTGAGTGTATGGGAAAGACACCTCCATATCCAGGTATCCTTCATGCCTGCTATCATAATTCGCATTTACATACAGCCGTGGTTGCTGCAATGTTAACTTTTCATCGCTGGTTGCAGACTTGGCGTGTAAAGGTCGACGTTTTTTTATGCTCTACGCAGTTCTATCGCGGCCTTTTTGTTATTGCAGGATTGCCCGCCGAGAAGTTGGTTGTTATGCCTCATTTTGTCCCGCGTCCCTTGTCTATTCCATCGTCTGATGGCGCCAATGATTACGCATTGTTTGTGGGACGCCTTGATCCCGAAAAGGGAATAGATACTATGCTAAAGGCATGGAACTATCTGGATTTTCCGCTAAAAATTCGAGGGAGTGGACGTCTGGTTTCTCAAGCGAAAGATTTTGTGAAAAAAAACGACATGGAACATGTTGAGTTCGTTGGACGATTGGAAGAACAAGAGCTATCGAAATTGATAGGGTCAGCTAGATTTTTGCTTATGCCTTCAGAGGGATATTACGAGACGTTTGGCATGGTTATTATTGAAGCTTACTCAAGAGGAGTTCCAGTAATTGCCTCGAATATTGGAGTAGTGCCGGAGTTGGTTTCAGATAAACAAACCGGATTGCTTTTTGAACCTGGCAATCCCCAAGACTTGGCGGATAAGGCACGATGGATGTGGGATCACCCTCGCGAAGCTGGGGAAATGGGAAGGAAAGGCTTGGAGGCGTATGAGGAGAGATTTACTCCGGACCGGTGTTACAAAACATTGATTGGCGTATATGAAAGGCTGGCGAATCTCATATGATCTTAATGGGCACGCGTGTTGACCCAACCACATATCTACAAGCTGTGGAGCTGATCCTTGATGTGGCGATGCGAAATGAAAGCTGTGTTGTGTATGCCGCCAATGTCCACATGTTGATGGAGTCCTACGACTCGCCAGCTTTTAAAGCCGTTGTCAATTCTGCCGATCTTGTCACTCCGGATGGAATGCCTTTAGTTTGGATACTGCGCCTCAAAGGACAGAAGGATCAACAGCGGGTGTATGGTCCTACCCTGATGTTGTATGTTCTGGAAGCTGCCGCCCGTGAAAAAGTTCCAGTGGGTTTTTACGGAGGTATGCCCGAAGTTTTGCAAGCCCTAACCGCACGGGTGCAAGTGAAATTTCCTGACCTGAAAATCGTTTACTCGTTCAGTTCACCGTTTCGAGAAATGAGCCGCGAGGAGGACAAACAGGTCATCGAAGACATCAACAACTCTGGAACGCGGATTTTATTCGTTGGCTTGGGCTGTCCCAAACAGGAAAAATGGATGGCGGAGCATCGCGGGAAAATCAATGCTGTCATGCTGGGGGTGGGGGCGGCTTTCGACTTCCATGCGGGTGTGAAGCCGCAGGCACCAGCATGGATGCAAAAAGCTGGCTTGGAATGGTTGCATCGTCTTGCCACTGAGCCGCGAAGGTTGTGGCGACGCTATCTGTATCACAATCCGCGTTTTGTATTTCTGGCAATATTGGATATGGCAGGCATGCTTCGCCGATAAAAACAAGGAGATATGGTGGATAGTATTTTTCGGAAGATCATTTCTTTTGCATCAAGCACGAAATTTCATTTTGCGGTAATTGGAGGACTTGCGCTTTCAACGGGAATTATCTCCTGGATGGTCATGCCCAATGGAGGCATAGATATGCGTGACGATATTTTGCCCTCGCTTTGGAACTGGAGATCCCCGTGGGAGGAAGGGACGCCATTGTTTCCCTGGGCTACTTTAATACTGATGCCTCTAAGATTTTTTTCTCCCAGGTGTGCTACAGCCATAATCAATGGCTTGAGCGTTATCCTGCTTGCGTTGGTTATCAAGCGCTTCGACGGAAATATTTTATCCACAATACCCATCATATTATCCCCTATTGGGTATCGTTTGTTCACCACGGGTCAGACTGATGCGGTGGTTCTGGCGGGTATTTTTTTGCCGGCCGGGCTGGACTTGATGTTCTTCTGGAAGCCGCAGGTATTGGCTCATATCTTTTGGGTACGGGGAATGGAACGACCCAGGACTTACCTTGTTGTTGGTTCCATTTTGTTGGTTTTTTCCTTTTTCGTGTGGGGGGAATGGTGGATGGAAATCTGGCATTTTGGGAGATCCAAATTGATTGACGGCTGGTGGAATTTTTCCCTTTGGCCGTACAGTGTTCCAATTGGAATATTTATGGTGTATCTTTCGCTTCGGAAAAAAGATATCGGGTATGGAATTATTGCCAGTCCTTTGCTGTTCCCGTATGTAAATGGTCCCTCCTACGTTGGTTTGCTGGCCGTAGTTGCCGCCAAATGGCCAGGGCTATTTCGCACTCTTTGCATACTTCTTCTTTTGTATCTTTTGCTCGTTATCTTTGTACCTGGTTTGAATCTTCCCGGTATTTATTAGCACGAAAAACAGGAACGGCAGGCATGTTTAGACGTTTTTCCACGAATTTTGCTTTACTTTCAATGGCGTTGGATGGGTTTTCTGTATTCGCAGGTTTATGGCTGGCTGCCCTCTTCCGTCCTGCTCTCAATAGCTTGGATTTTATTACGCCAATTCCTGTTCAGGTGGTTATTCCAGCGCTTTTATACATCCTCTTTCCTCTGGTCTGGATTCTCATCTATTCCGCCCTCTCCATTTACGACGGGCGAAAATATCTGCGCGCGATGGATGAGTTTGCTGCGTTGTCTCTTGCCATGTTGATTGCTTCTGTTTCGGCGGCGGGAATTTTATATCTTTCCTATCGCAGTGTCTCGCGTGCGTTGTTTGTCGTTTTCATTGTGCTGGTATATCTTGCCTGCCTTGTCTGGCGGATTTTGGCGAGGATATATTTCCGTGCCCAGAAAAAATCTCCCAGCCTTGCTCGCCGTGTGCTGGTGGTTGGTGCCGGACCGCTTGGACAAAAGGTCAAGACCCAGTTGCTCGAATCCAACCAGCCCGAGTTTGTACCTGTGGGCTTCGTGGATGATCCTTCTGCGCTGCCGGCAAAAAACGAGGAATTGCTTGGCGGTCCCGCCGACATTCGCGAGGTCCTGCAAAAGCATTCGATCACCGATGTGGTGATTGCCCTGCCTCATTCGGCATATCATCAAATGGGTGACATTGTCCAAAAAATGGAAAATTTGTCCGTACAGGTTTGGGTTGCCCTCGGCTTTTTTGACCTTGCCCTGTATAACACAACCATAGAGGACTTTGCAGGAATCCCCATGCTGGATTTGCGCGCCTCAGCCATCGACGATTACCAGCGAATGGTGAAGCGCGCCTTCGACATTTTCTTTGGGTCCATTGCTCTGCTGCTTGCGTTCCCCCTTATGGCTGTTTCGGCGTTACTGGTTTTTATTGAGGACGGTTCGCCAGTCTTGTACTGTCCAAAACGAGTTGGCGAGAACGGGAGACTGTTCGAAATGCTCAAATTCAGGACCATGGTCAGGAACGCCGAGCAGCTCCAGGGTCAGGTGGAGAAGCGCGACGCTGACGGCAATGTCATCCACAAATCAAAGGACGATCCACGAGTCACAAAGGTGGGGAGGTTTCTGCGACGCTTTAGTTTGGATGAACTTCCTCAATTCATCAACGTTGTGCGCGGCGACATGAGCCTGGTGGGTCCGCGCCCGGAGATGCCTTACCTCGTCGAAAAATACCAGCCCTGGCAGAGAAAGCGTTTTGCCATCCCGCCTGGGATTACCGGTTGGTGGCAGGTCAGCGGTCGAAGTGACAAGCCCATGCATTTGCATACCGAGGATGATCTGTATTACGTTCAGAATTATTCCATTTTTCTGGATATACAAATTTTGATAAAAACGGTCTGGGTGGTTCTGCTTGGCAGAGGCGCTTATTAGCCGTTTATCGAATATGGAAATTCGTCTAACGCAACTGGTTTTTGCATTCGCAAGGAGGTTTTCATGTTCCAAAAAAAATTTCAACAAATCTTGGACCAGGTAATAATATTCAGTTTGTTTTTTCTTTCCAATGCCTCTGCATTCTTCTATCTTGTTTGGCTTACTCCTGAGTTTGTGTACTTGGAGGCTATATTTTGGGCGATACTGACTGCGATTGCCGTTTGGGTTCTGAGTAAATATGGTCTTATGTCCAGTTTTTTTGAAAATTGCCGAGAGAATTGGATCATCTTTCCGTTTTTGTTGTTTTCTGGATTCTCGATATTTTGGTCTGTGTACTGGGAAGTCTCAGTTTCCAGGTGGCTGATCCTGATTTTTACAGTTATTATGGGTGGATACCTTGGATTGCGATACAGCATAAAAGAGATCATAAAGTACCTGTCAATTTTTGGCGCCTTTACTCTGTTCCTGAGTACGATATTCGTCATTTTTTTCCCTAAAATTGGAGTAATGGACTATTACACTATTCAGGGTGCATGGAAAGGTTTGTATTGGCACAAAAACCATATGGGGATAATTGCCACGTTTGCAAACGTTCTATTCATGGTTAATCTTATTACCTCCCTGCATTCCAGGGACAAGTACGTCCTGTTGTGGAGCCTGTTGTATTTATACTCGTTGGTGTTTATATACCAAACTGATTCTGTCGCTTCCTATATGACCACCATATTTCTGCACGGGATAATTATCCTTGCGCTTTTATGGTTGAAGTTTAGGGAGAAGCTTCGCAAATCCCATTACGTGGCTTTTCTTGCGGTTTTGGCTTTGACAGCTGTTGCTTTGTTTACCAACATCGACCGTTTTTTCGGTATATTCAACAGAAGCACATCTTTAACCGGGAGAATTCCCATGTGGTCCCACGTTTTTGAGACCTATTTCAGTAAGCATCCAATGGGGGGATACGGTTTCAATGCTTTTTGGTATATCCAAGATCATCGCGTAGAAATTGGATTGGCAGCAGGATATCCTGATCCAATCGTTATCGCAGACAATGGTTTTTGGGATATATTAATAAACACGGGCTATATTGGATTAATCTTGTTCTTGTTGTTTTATTGTAGTGCTTGGTGGAGTTCCATTGCATACGCAAATAAAGCCAGGGATATTAATGGCTTTTTCCCTGTTATTATGATGCTATATAGTTTGGCGGCAAACATTACATGGAGTCTGATTTTTGAAAATGAAGGTTTCTTGATGCTTGTTTTGGTTTCTATTATGTTCTCCTTGTCCAGGATAACTTTGGCCGAGCGCGAAGCATCGAATTCAGGGCCAGGATAATTGGGTTTGCGACATCGGCGTTCATTTCAGAACGCCGATGTGTGCAATCGAAATCGCACGTATTTGTGCTAAATGGCATGAGAAGTGGATAAGCTATTTCACATACTTCTTCTGCCACTCGAACAGCCTGTTCAACGCTTCGATGGGGGAAAGGGCGTTTACATCCAATTCCTTCAACTCATCCAGCAGCGGACTGGTTTCGGGGAACAGCGCGATCTGTTGTGCCGCCTGCGGGTTAATTTTGACCGCCCGTCCCGAGGTTTTTTCAAGTTCTGCCATAATCTCGTTTGCGCGTTGAATCACAGGTGCGGGCAAGCCCGCCAGTTGCGCCACATGGATTCCGTATGAGCGGTCTGCGCCGCCCGCGATGATCTTGTGCAGGAAGACCACCTTGCCATCTGCCTCACTCACCGCCACGTTGTAGTTGCGGATGCCTGGCAGCAGGTCAGCCAGTTGAGTCAACTCGTGATAATGGGTGGCGAACAAAGTCTTCGCCCGTAGGTGTGGATGGTTGTGGATGTATTCGATGATGCCCCAGGCAATCGAAAGCCCGTCATAGGTTGATGTGCCGCGCCCGATCTCATCCAGGATCAACAGCGAGCGTGACGTGGCGTGATGCAAAATATTCGCCGCCTCCACCATTTCCACCATGAAGGTGGATTGCCCCGCGTGAATTTCATCCTGCGCCCCAATGCGGGTGAAGATGCGATCCACCAGCCCGATCTTCGCTGACGCCGCAGGCACAAACGACCCCATTTGCGCCATCAGTGTAATCAATGCCGCTTGTCGCAAATAAGTGGATTTGCCCGACATGTTCGGTCCCGTGATGACCCGCACCACTTCGCCCTGCTCGAAGATGACATCGTTGGGAACGTATCGGGCTGATTTAAGCAACTGCTCAACAACGGGATGCCGCCCCTCGTGGATTTCCAGCCCGTTGCCTTCGTGGACATCGGGCTTGGTGTATCCGCCCAAGGCTGCTGCCTCGCCCAAAGCGGATAGCACGTCCAGTTCGGCGACTGCCCGCGCCGTGGAAAGAAGTTTGTGCGCGGCTTTTGCCAGTTCTGCGCAGACTTCACGGAACAGCCGCGTTTCGATTTCCTTGATGCGCTCTTCGGCGTTCAAGACCAGCGTTTCGTATTCCTTCATCTCAGGTGTGATGAAACGCTCGGCGTTGACCAGCGTTTGCTTGCGGATGTAATTTTCAGGCGCGCGATCAGCAGCTCCGCGTGAGATTTCGATGTAGTAGCCGAAGACCTTGTTGTAGCCAACTTTGAGAGTCTTGATTCCCGTCTTTTCACGTTCCACGCCTTCGAGGTTGGCGATCCAATCCCGCGCATGTTTCGACGCTTCGATCACGCCGTCCAGTTCAGCCGAATATCCCGCGCGGATCACACCCGTATTTTGCAGTGTCGCGGGCGGATCATCATCCAGCGCGTTTTGTAGAAGCGAATACTCCTCCCCGCAAACCGACCACTGACCACTGACCACTGATAACTGATTACTGAGTACTTCTTTCACCTTCGGCAACTGCCCCAGCGTACTCCGCATCGCCACTAAATCACGCGGCTGTGCCTGTCCCGCGATGACACGGTTGACCAGGCGCTCCAAATCCGCGAGCGGTTTCAAGGCTTCGCGCAATTCGACGCGGATCATGCCGTTGCTGACAAAATATCCGACGCCGTCTTGTCTCTGTCTGATTTTTTCAACTTGCAACAGGGGTTGGCTGACCCATTGGTGCATGAGCCGCTTGCCCATCGGCGTGATGGCAAAATCCAGTGTACCGAGCAGGGAGCCTTTACGCTCGCCGCGCAGGGTTTCGTCCAGTTCGAGGTTGCGGCGGGTGGATGCATCCAGCGTCATGAATTCGCTCAGGCTGTAGGCGCGGAGCGAGGTTAGCAGGTTGAGCGCGTCGGGCTGGGTCTCTTTGAGATATTGCACAATTGCCCCCGCCGCCCGCACTTGCAGACTGTGGTCTTTCAATCCGAAACCAACCAACGTGGACGATTTGAATTGCGCGAGCAGGGTTTCGTTGCACTTGCCCGGCTCGAACTTCCATGCAGGCAGGCTGGTGAGATGCCCTGTGATTCCGTCGGGCAAAGTTTGGTTGTCAGGGTATAAAATTTCGGCGGGGTGCAGTCTGGTCAATTCGGCACGCAAGGCTTCAAGCGGAAGCTCGGTGACGGCAAACTCTCCCGTCGTCACATCTGTATAGGAAACAGAAGCAGCTTTCCCGTCGAGAATGACCGAAGCGAGGTAGTTGTTCGCGTCGCCGGGCAGAAGTCCCGGTTCAGTCACAGTCCCCGGAGTCACCACTCTCACCACCTTGCGCGGAAAAATCCCTTTGGTGGGTTGTTCCCCAACCTGCTCACAAATGGCGACGTGATAGCCCTTTTCGATTAATCGCGCCAGGTAGTTTTCAACCGCATGGTAGGGGATGCCTGCTAGCGGCGCACGCGCTCCGCCGCCGATGGGGCGCGAGGTCAGGACAATGTCCAGTTCGCGGGCGGTGATTTCGGCGTCCTCGTCGAAGGTCTCGTAGAAATCACCAAGGCGGAAGAAGAGGATGGTGTCGGGATAGTCGCGTTTGATATCCAGATATTGCTGGCGGATTGGGGTTACGTCGTCATTGGGCATGGGTCGATTCTACGTGTAAGCCTTGAAATGGACAAGGGCGATGATGTCAGATATAATCCCCGACTCGATGTAAAAAGGAGTGTTAAAAATGTATATTGATCCAAACACCGGTGGAATTCTATTCCAGGCGCTGGCTGCAGTTTTTGTGGCGGGCTCGGGTATCTTATTGTTCTTTTCCCGTAATATTCGCGAGGGATTTGCCAAACTTCGCCGTAAATTCCGCAAGGATGACGAGGAACAGGAAAAGTAGTTCTTCCGCATGAAGACGATACTTCTTGGTTTTGATTCCTTTGACCCCGCTGTATTCGAGGATATGGCGGGGAAAAATAAATTACCGCACCTTTCGAAATTTGTGGAGGCAGGCGGATATTCGCGCTTTGAAGTTTGTGCGCCGCCGCAGACTGAGGTCTCCTGGACGAGCATCGCTACCGGGTCTGACCCTGGCGGGCACGGCATTTTTGATTTCGTCCACCGCGACCCATCCACGTATGCGCCCTATGTTTCGATTTTACCGATGAAGAAAACCGCAATGGGCGAGCAGTTTACCCCGCCCTACATTGCAAAAACCCTTTTTGAAGAAGCGGCTGGGATGGGTTATCCAGCCACAGCGTTGTGGTGGCCGGCCATGTTCCCGGCGCGTCCCGAACTTCCCGTCAACACCATTCCCGGTCTTGGTACACCTGATATCCGCGGACAATTAGGCGTTGGCACTTTGTTTACAACCGAAGAGGAGAAGAAAGCCAAAACCGCCGTTGTGCGGTTGGAATCGAATGGCAAAGGCAGATACTCCGCTTTGTTGAACGGTCCGACGGTGAAGGGAAAATCGGGTTTGCAACCCGCCACCCTGCCGCTGACTTTGGACGTGATCGACTCAAATCTGGCGAAGCTGACGATTGGTGACACCCAGCTTCAGTTGCGAGTGGGTGAGTGGAGCGACATCGTCGAAGTCAAATTCAAGGCAGGGATGCTCTTCAACATCCACGCCATTACGCGGGCAATCCTTACCAGCCTGAACGGGGTCGTGCGTTTGTACACCCTGCCTTTGCAGATTCATCCTCTGTACGCTCTTTCCCATTATTCCTCTTCGAAGTCTTTTGCCAAAAAACTATGGCAGGAAGTTGGTCCCTATCTTACTTTGGGCTGGCCCCAGGATACAACGGGACTTGAGGATAGCTGTATCAGCGACGACCAATTCCTCGCACTGTGCTGTTTGATCTTCGAGCGCCGCAAGCAAATCTTCTTTCATTTGCTGGACACCTTCAAGGAAGGCGTGCTTGCCAGCATTTTCGACGACCTTGACCGCGTTCAACACATGTTTTATCACGACCACCTCGACGTGGCGCAGGCTTGGTATCAGAAACTGGACGCCTTTGTGGGCGAGGTCAACCAGCGAACGAGTAAATGGTCGGGCAAATATAATTACCTTGTCATGTCTGATCACGGGTTTACCACTTACAAGCAGAAAATCCACCTCAATCGTTGGCTGGTCGATAATCACTACCTCGTTTTGAAGGACGGTGCGATTGACGGTGACCTCTCGAATGTGGACTGGAGCCAGACCAAAGCCTACGCTGTTGGTTTGAACAGCCTCTACCTGAACGTTGCCGGGCGCGAGGGACAGGGCATCGTTCCCGCGGGCGAGATCGAGCCCCTGTTGGCTGATCTCCAGCGGAAATTGACGGAGTGGAAGGATGCCAGTGGCGCGAACGCGATTCAGCGCGTGCGACTCAAGCATGAGACCTACAACGGCGCGTACACCCGCCTCGGTCCCGACCTGGTGATTGGATACGCCCCCGGCTACCGTGCCTCCTCCGAAACGGGACTTGGCAAGATACCGCAGGCTCTGATCGAGCCAAACCACGACCATTGGGGAGCGGATCACTGTGTTGACTCAGAGGTGGTGCCCGGTGTGATTTTTGCCAACCGCGACCTCCAGAACTTTGGCGGCATATCCTTCCGTGATGTTCCCTTCCTTGCCATTGGCAAACACCTCGACCAGTCCCACATCAAACCACCTTCGCAGATTGGCGGTGGGCAGAGCCAAAAGGACTTGGAAGAAAGATTGAAAGGGCTTGGGTATTTGTAGTCCCTGCGAAACGACAATGTTGAAGAATTTATTTGTCAGTCGAAGCCAGAAAAAGGAAAACAAAAAGGTCGTTATCGTCTCAGGACTGCCGCGTTCCGGCACGTCCATGATGATGAAGATGCTCGTCGAGGGCGGATTGCCCGCCGTGATGGATTCTCTGCGTCAGGCGGACGAGGACAATCCCAACGGCTACTTTGAGATCGAGGACGTGAAAGCCCTGAAGGACGGTCAAAGCCGGTGGATTTACGACGCCCCCGGCAAGGTGGTCAAGGTCATCTCGTATTTGCTCGAATTCCTCCCAAAAGATTTGGACTTCGACGTGATTTTCATGGACAGGGAAATTCATGAAGTGCTGGCTTCGCAAAAGAAGATGCTTGCACGCCGCAACGAAACCTCCCTGATTTCAGATGAAGACATGGAAAAGCAATATCGCGACCACTTGAAAGCCGTCAAATACTGGCTGCCACGCCAGCCTAATGTGCGCGTGATGTATGTCAAATACGACCAGATGGTCAAATCGCCGCAGACCCTCGTTCCGTCCATTCTTGAGTTTCTCAACCTGCCCTTGAATGCCGAAGCGATGACGGCAGTGCCGAACCCCTCCCTCTATCGCAACCGCCAATCCTGACTCTGCAACCCATATTTTTGAACCCCTGGAGACCCTATGTATAAACTTGTTCTCGTCCGTCATGGACAAAGCACCTGGAATCTTGAAAACCGTTTCACCGGCTGGACTGATGTTGACCTGACCGACCTGGGTCGCGCCGAAGCGCACGAAGCGGGTGTGTTGCTGCGCGAGGGCGGCTATGATTTCGATGTCGCCTACACCTCGGTTTTGAAGCGCGCCATCCGAACGCTTGGAGTTATTCAGGAGGAGCTGGATCGCGAGTGGCTGCCGGTGATCCGCGCCTGGCAGTTGAACGAAAGGCACTACGGCGCCTTGCAGGGACTGAACAAGGCGGAGACTGCCGAGAAGTTTGGCGAGGCGCAGGTGAAGGTCTGGCGCCGCTCCTATGATGTCCCGCCGCCTGCTCTCGAAGTGACCGACGAACGCCATCCCAAGTTCGACCGTCGCTATGCCTCGTTGACTCCCGAACAACTGCCCGCCACCGAGTCGCTCAAGATCACGCTGGATCGCGTGCTGCCCTTCTGGCATTCCACACTCGCGCCTGAGATCAAATCGGGCAAGCGTGTCCTGCTGGTGGCGCACGGCAACTCCATCCGCGCGCTGGTAAAATATCTCGATAACATCTCCGAAGCCGACATCACCGAGCTCAACATCCCCACTGGTTTGCCGCTCGTTTATGAACTCGATGCGGACCTGAAACCCATCAAGAATTATTATCTCGGCGACCCCGAAGAAGCTGCGAAGAAGGCTGCCGCCGTTGCCAACCAGGCAAAGGTCAAGTAGCTGGAAATTTGATGAAGCTGGCTAAATGGTTTGCCGGGCGATTGCCGAGTCGCCGGAATATTTTGGGCGTTTATGCGGTGATCGTTTTCCTGGTTTATTCCTGGACATTAGCCACTTCATTTTACAAGCTCCCTTCCTGGCTCTTCTACCTGAACATTGGGCAGGTCCTGTCGATATATGCCTATGCCTTTTCAGCAGATGTACTCGATAGTGTTCTGGCTCTGGCTGGCGTTCTTGTTCTTGACCTGACCCTTTTCCTTGCCTTGCGAAACGCGGAGGAATTTCAATCGCGTTCCATCATCGTTGTTTTGGTCGCGCTGATTTCCTCCGCCGTACGCATCATATTTTTCCCCGACTACGAAGATATCAGCGGATTTTTGAGTGGAGAATTGACCTGGTGGTCAATTTCTTTGCCGCTTGGATTTCTTGCCGCAGTGGGTATTTCGAAAATCCGATGGGCGAGGAAAATTCTCGATGGCATTGCCGAACGCGCTGTTGTGTTTTTGTATATTTACCTTCCTTTGAGTCTGGTTTCCCTGCTGGTCGTTCTTATCCGTAACCTTTATTGATGTTATGAAAAAACTTTCCCGACGTGATTTCCTGAAAATTGCCGGCGCATCGGCTGCGGGGTTGCTTGCGCCCGATCAATTATTTTCCATGGGGCGTGCCGGCGGCGACAGCCCAAATATTGTCGTCATCCTATGCGACGCGTTTTCAGCGAGACACTTGTCCCTGTACGGTTATCCGCGCCAGACGACGCCCCACATCGACGCTTTTGCCGGTTATTCAACGGTCTACCATAACCATTACAGCGGGGGTAATTTCACGACAACCGGCACGGCATCCTTTCTGACCGGGATGTACGGCTGGAAACACCGCGCCATTAATTACGGCGGTCTGGTTCACTCGGAACTTGCGGGATTCAATCCCTACACCCTGCTTGGAAACGAATATTTCCGTCTGGCATTCTCCCAGAATCCATGGCCTGACCGCCTGATGGGACAATACCATTGGGATGTAGACCGCTTCCTGCCGCCCTCCGCTTATAGCCTGATGGACGATCCTCAACTGATAGAGTTGTTCAAGAATGACCGCACGCTTGCGTCGATTGCCATGGAGGATTTTATGCTTCCGGCACAGAACAGCGCGCCTGCGGGGTCGGTCCTGTTGGGCTATTTCAACAAAAGCAGGACGCTAAATAACGCCAGTCGGAAACAAACGCTTGCGTACAACAATAATGGCATCCCTGAGATCATGGACCCCGGCTATTTGATTCCCTACCTGAACGAAAACGTTTATGACGGGGTGCTTTTTGAGTTGAAGGAACTTGCTTTGAGGGGGCAGCCCTACTTTGCCTATTTCCATTTGTATTCGCCGCATTACCCCTATCGTCCGCATGACAAGTATCGGCACCTCTTCCGTGATGACGGTTACAAACCCGCCGTAAAGCCGGAGCATCCTCTGGGATCCGGCTTGAAGGAAAACTTTTTGTCGGGGCAAAGGGACTTGTACGACAGGCAGATTGTGCAGGTCGACGATGAGTTCGGCAAATTGATCTCCGAACTGGACAGAAGTGATATTTTACAAAACTGCTGCCTGATTCTGACCTCGGACCACGGTGAACTCTTCGAGCGCGGATTTGTCGGTCATGGCTTCCAGTTGATGTACGAGCCGGTGCTTCAGGTCCCGCTCATCATCCATGCGCCCGGACAAATGGAGAGAAAAGATGTTTTCTCCCCGACCAGCAATATTGACATCCTGCCGAGTATCCTGTCCTTTGCGGGAAGGGTACAGCCGCCGGAACTTGACGGCAAACCCCTGCCTGGCTTCGGTGGACAGGAAGATGCAAATCGTCCCATTTTTTCACTGGTGGCGGTCGATAACCCCGCGTTCGCCGGGATCAAGAAGGCTGTTATTTCAATGCGTAAAGGTAGTTATAAATTGATTGCCTATCTGGGGTATGATGAGATGGAAAAGCCTTTTGAACTCTATCACCTGGAGAATGACCCGGATGAACTGGAAAATCTGGCGGCGAAAGACGTCGGTATATTGTCGCAAATGAAGGATGAACTTTTTGAGGTTCTGGATCAGGCTAATCGATCATTTGAAAATTGATGAACTCTTTGTGTCTCCCATCCTGTTCTCAGAAAAAATGGAAAAAGTGATGAAAACCATGAAACGTGCTGTTGGCGATTTTCCTGATTTTGGAAGTGTCCGAAACATATACGCTGTCATTGTCTTCATGGTCTATTCATGGACGCTACTTACTTCCTTCTATAATTTGCCTTCCTGGATGTTCTATTTAACAGTGGGACAGATTCTGTCGATGTATGCCTACGCTTTCTTGATGAACCTGGCGGAAAGCCTTTGCTTGCTGTTTGCTGTCATCTTCCTTGAGATCACACTCTTCCGGATGTTGAAAAACCGGGAAGGCTTTCAGGTTCGGTCCATATTGTTGGTTCTGATTGTTTTCACTTCCATCACCTTCAGACTGATATTGTTTAAGACCAGTGGCGAGACTGAAATGTTTTCGTCGGGACAAGAGTTAACCTGGTGGTTGCTCGTTCTTGTGCCGAGTCTGTTGCTCGTTGTGTTTCTTCCAAAAATAAATCTGATCAGAGGTTTTCTCGAGGCGATAGCCGAACGAGCCCTTGTTTTTCTGTATATTTACCTTCCACTAAGTTTTGTGTCAATTATTATTGTGATTGCTCGCAACTTGTTATAGGTGAATAAATGTCCCAGATATCCAGACGTGATTTTCTCAAGGTTGCTGGTGTCATAGCTGCTGGCACACTTGCTTCTAGACAATTGATTTCGTTGGGGTCGACGGGTCGTCAGAACGCCAATGTCATTATTGTATTATGTGACTCATTGTCTGCCGCTCACCTATCCCTTCATGGCTATCCCCGACCCGCGACTCCGAATATCGATGCCTTTGCAGGCATTTCGACTGTGTACCATCGGCATTATAGTGCGGGCAACTTTACCACCCCAGGAACTGCCTCCATGCTAACCGGGATGCTCCCTTGGAAGCATCGCGCGATCAACCAGGGCGGATTGGTCAGGTCGGATGCTGTTTGCTGTAATCCTTACTCGCTTCTGGGTTCTGAATATAACAGGTTCGCCTTTTCACAAAACATTTGGGCTGATTATCTGCTTGGTCAGTTCAGCCGGGATATTGACCGTTTTTTGCCCCTTTATTCCCATTCCTTGCTGAAAGACGAAGACAGCAACCTAGAAAACATATTTTGGAACGATCACGCCCTGTCTTCAATGGCCATCAATGACTTTCTGATTCCGATGGGAGACGAGCCGGTAGGTACTGCCATTTTTGGATATTTTGGCAAGTTCAAATTTCTGGATAACGATGAGTATAAATCCGTACGATATTCCGGCGGCATTCCGCGTGCGATGAATAGTATCCCGTACCTTAATGAGGAGGTGTTTCAGGGTGTTTACAAGGAACTCTTAAAGCTCAACGCGGAGGAAAAACCATATTTTTCGTATTTCCATCTGTGGTCTCCGCATGATCCTTATAAACCCCGCAATGATTTCAAGAACCTTTTTAAGGACGATGGTTATGCTCCTGTTCCAAAGCCAATTCATACCGATTCGCCGGGTTTTGACGAAGAGTATCTTGCGTCCCGACGGATCGTTTACGACAGGCAGGTTGCCCAGGTTGACTTTGAATTTGGAAACCTAATCGAAAACCTCTCTGCAAGCGGCGTTCTTGAAAATAGTTATTTGATTTTCACCTCTGATCACGGTGAGCTTTTTGAACGTGGTTTCGTGGGACACGGAAATCAGCTAATGTATGAACCAGTCCTCCATATCCCGTTGCTTGTCCATGCACCGGGACAGACCGGCAGGAAGGATGTGTTTTCCCTGACAAGTAATATTGACCTTCTGCCGACGTTACTTTCCATTACAGGAAGGGAATTAAATTCCGACATTGATGGGGAGATGTTGCCCGGTCTTGGTGGTCAGGCGGATGAACAGCGCCCCATTTTCTCCGTATTTGCAATTGAAAATTCGGCGTTCGCTCCGATCAAAAAAGCGGTAATTACAATGCATAAACACACGTCGAAATTGATTGCCTATTTGGGGTATGATGACAAAGTTGCACAATCGTTCGAGTTGTACGACCTTGAGAGTGATCCTGAGGAATTAAACAATCTGGCTGCTAGGGATGTAAAAACATTATCTGCCATGAAAGAGGAATTTTTTACGTATCTAAATGAAGCCAATCGACTGTTTGTCAGGAAGTAATTCTTCTTTCCTCCGCTCATCCTGTTTGGAATCAGTATTGAGTATGAGGTGAATCACTTATGGTGTTTAGTGGACTTTATCGGTAATAACCCCCAAACCGATTCTGGGCGCTGATGAATGCAAAAAACGCGGATAACTTCTTCTCAATCAGCGTAAATTTGCGTGAATCTGCGTCCCGATTTTATTTGAACAGGTATCCTGGCTGATTTTTAAGTTATCCATATCCTCATCTTTAAATTTTGCATAATAAGAAACATCGGGCAGCAATTCGTAGTTCCCGCCGAAATATTTGTTCATAATGATGCGGAACGTGTTGACGGGAGAAATTCCATCATAGAGCATGTCGCTTCCGCCATTTGGTAGATAATACGCACTTAGTATACGGTTGCGACGTTCATCCCAAGTCCAGCCGTGATCCCCTTGAACAACGATAATTGGCGGGATTTCAGATTTGACAATGATGCTTTGCAAAATTTTGGGAAGACTTTTGTTGACGAAAAGAATTTGGTCAAGATAACCCTGTGGCCCTTCAGCTTCGGGCCATCTGAAATCCCCTTCTGCAGTGAACACATACGGTTCATGAGTGATGTACAAATGGGCGTATACGAATTTTTTCCCTGGCATATCGGGAATTTGCTCGAGAATATCCAGATGATACAGGCTTTTCTGGTATTGTTTATAAAACCGATTGGAGAAAATATCATCCGTGAGAATGAGGCTTTTGAGAAATGAAGGCAGATCATCTGTTGCCCTTTTGTAATGGTCGACATAATCAAGTGCCGGGCGCAAGGCAGTCGTCTCGAGAAAGATGAACAAAAAGTTTTGTGAATCGATTTGTTGTCTATTGGAGTCGCCGGCGAACAGGTCATAGTAGTGGGAGGAATTCACCATGTTGAGGAATTCAAACCGTCCCTTAAAGGTGTACGTTTCATATCCTCTTTCCTTGAATATCCTCATTACAAGATTCTGCTGCAAGTAGGGAATGTAATCATAATAATTGGGGAGGTACTGCTGGTTGGGCGGCAGCTTGTCAAGATAGTTCATGTTCAATGTGGAGGTCAAGGAAGGAAGTGTTGCATGGTAATTGCTTTGAGTACAGGCGGGAAGGATAAACCCCATTGCCTTCATTTCATTGATGAACTCGGAATTATCGAAGCCAGTGACTTCCTGCAGGAGGTCAGCCCGACTGTACGCATCCAGAACTATGTAATAGACATCCGGGTCACTTGTCGAAACAGTCGATAGATCTTTTGGAGTATTTGAGGCCGCTTTGACGCCTGGATGTTGTATCGCCGAAAAAACAACCTGGGATATCGCCATGATGCAAAGTGCGCCCGTCATGACGTTTGCTCCCTTGGTAAATGCGCCGATGTCCTTCATCTTTGATGCAGTGAAAATTCCGACAACCAGAAGGACGATCCACAAAGCACCCAGTCTGCGGTGGGTTTCCATGATTCGTCCAAATCCCTCACCTTCACTCATGATCCCGCTGACATGTCCGTATGAAAAGAATAGAAGAAGAGTAATACTTGTGATTGCGGCAGCCCGCTCCAGGTTTGAGGGATTTTTTAAATTTGCCAGGATGATTTTTGGCTTTAGAATGTACATTGTGATTGCAGCGAGCGCGGTCATCCATACGGGAAATAGAAAACGATGCCTTGCGATATCGTTCAATAATGAATTTTTAAGAACAATGTACGCCATGTAGTACGACACTCCCATGGCAATCACTACGGTGACAACTTTGACAAGTGCCTTCCATGATGATATCGACGTCCAAAATAGAATGGATAAAAAGGATAGGGCAAACAGCAAAATGATCACAAATGCCGAAATGGTAAATGACGATATGGTCGCAGAAAAAGTGGTCTGTTTGCTGTTGATGGTGTATAGCGCCAGAACAGGATATGCGCCAAGAAGTAATGTATGAAAAGGTGTTTCCCAGATGCTTATTTTATTGAACTTTTTTGGAATGGAGGACATTGTTGGATTGTGTATTGATTGACGAGTTTGTTGGGATGCATTATTTGGAGTTTTCTCTCCGCTGTTGCCCCAATTTTATCCTCTTAGCGTGTACGCTGCAACCGAAAAGGCATTCGCCACGTTGAACGAACGTTTCTGCCCGCGCATGGGGATGTAAAGGATGTGATCGGCAAGGTCGAGCAGTTCGGGATCGACCCCCGTCGCTTCATTGCCGACGACAAGCGCTACCCTGTCCGCTTTCATCGTTTTGACCTTCGATAACGCGATTGACCTTTTATCCTCTTCCAGCGCCAGGATGGTCCAGCCTTCCTTTTTCAACCCTTTGACCAATTGCACTGCATTGGGATGGTACGACCAGGTGACATACTCCTCCGCACCGAGCGAAGTCTTTTGCACGGCATCCACCTCGGGCGTGGGCGTGATTCCGCACAGGTAGGCGTGGTTGAATCCGAAACCATCTGCCGAGCGCAGGATCGAACCCACATTCCACGCCGAGCGGATATTATCCAGCAACACCGCCTTCATCCGCCCTTCCTCAACTCGTTTCCCGCCACTCTTTACTTCCCCGCTCACCTCTTTCTTCAACACAACCTCCGTTTCCCCCAAACATTTCGGGCAGCGCACGCCGAAGGCGTGACCCTCTGTCAGCGGGTAGCGCAGGTGAC
This sequence comes from Chloroflexota bacterium, assembly GCA_016234555.1. Lineage (GTDB taxonomy): Bacteria > Chloroflexota > Anaerolineae > Anaerolineales > Villigracilaceae > Villigracilis. Next base: position 27,620 of record JACRBJ010000016.1, read on the forward strand.
AACTCAGGCAGACGCGGATTTCAAAATGCAATGCAGTCATAGCTCCGATTATATCCCCCGTCAACCCGTTGCCTCGCCTGAATTGCCCGACTCGTTAAATCACTCGAATCCCCCATCAAGCGGTAAAATCAAATATGCAGTCCGTGCACCAACTCGTCCCCGAATTCATCTACCAAAAATATCGCGTTGGCGACTTTTACGGCACGTTTCAAGGTGCTGCGATGTTTGCCGACCTTTCGGGCTTCTCCACCATGACCGACGTCCTCTCCGTGCATGGCACGCACGGTGCGGAAGTTCTCGCGGACATGATGCGCGTGGTCTTCGAGCCGCTGGTGGATGCCGTGTACGCGCAGGGTGGATTTGTCATCGGTTACGCGGGAGATGCCTTCAATGCGATCTTTCCCGTTAGGCAGGACGGACCCGAAGCCATGAAGCGCTGCCTCGCAGCGGCCTGGACGATGCAAACGCACGCCAAATCCCGTCCGCTGGTCAACACACCCTACGGCGACTTCCCAATCCGCATCAAAGTTGGCATTGGCTTTGGCGCAACCACCTGGCAGATTTTCAAATCCATCGACGGCAAACGTGCCAGCTACTGGTTCCGCGGACAGAGTTTGAACGGCGCGGTGGAAGCGGAGGAATCCGCCCATGCGGGCGAGGTGGTGGCTGACCCGATTTCCTACCCCCTGCTTCAGGATGTCGTCTCGGTTGTCGTTCCGCTGGCGAATTACTTTTTGCTGGAGGAGATTCGTGAAACGGAGTTGCCGGCGTCTTTGACCGTTTCCCCGCCCAAGCCTGTAGACGACCTCGTCGAGGTTTTCTTCGCCGAAGCAGTCACCAAGCTTCCGATTGCGGGCGAGTTCCGTCAGGCGGTGAATCTTTTTATCGACATCCCCGCCAATATTTCGGACGCGGCTCTCATCAGGCCGTTCATGGAAACTGTCTATCTTTTGCAGGAACAATACGGCGGATTCTTCCTCCGCCCCGACCTCGGCGACAAGGGCTTCAACCTGCTGATGTTTTGGGGCGCGCCGACCGCCCACGAGAACGACGTGGACCGCGCTCTGAACTTCCTCCTCGAACTTTCGGCGCGGACGGGCATCACCCTGCGCGCTGGGATTTCCTATCGCCTCGCGTATGCGGGGTTCATTGGCTCGAGCCAGCGTGAGGATTACACCGCCTACGGCTGGGGCGTGAACCTCGCGGCGCGGATGATGGAAAGCGCGGGGATGGGTGAATACTGGATGGATGAGGAGACAGCCCGCCGCGCCGCAAGGCATTTCAACATCAAACTGTTGGGCGAACACAAATTCAAAGGCTTTAAACAGGAACAAAAGGTCTTTACGCTGGTCGGACGCAGGAACCTGACCGAAGCGGTCTATCAAGGACAGTTTGTGGGGCGCGGTGATGAACTTGCGGCGCTCTCCGAATTTACCGAGCCGCTCAGGCGCGGAGGGTTTGCAGGTGTGCTGCTCTTGAAGGGTGAGGCGGGCATTGGCAAAAGCCGCCTCGTACATTCCTTCCAGACCTCCGCATATTTTCACGACTTCCCCGCCTATTGGGCAGTCTGCCAGACAGATGAAATCCTGCGCCTGCCGTTCAACCCCTTTGCAGACTGGTTGAAGAAACGTTTCGAGTTGGTGGAAGGTCAACCTGAAAAGGTCATCCGCGACAGGTTCTCACGCATCCTCCAGCAGTTGGTCGAGTCCACTCCCGATGCTGAACTTGCCGCTGAGTTGGCTCGTACCAGCTCAGTGTTGGCGGCGCTGGTCAACATCCCCATGCCGGGCTCGCTTTACGAAAGCCTCGATGCAAAGGGGCGCTACGAAAATACGTTGATTGCGCTGGGTGCTCTTCTGCGCGCCGAAAGCCTGCAAAAGCCACTCGTCCTTTTTTTGGAGGATACCCACTGGCTCGACGAAGCCTCAAGCGATTTTCTCTCCCATTTCGTGCGGACCCTGCTGGCTGAAAAACAATACCCGATTGCGATGATCGCCACCCAACGTCCCGAAGGAGAATCTCCGTGGGCGGCGGATCAAATTCCCGCGCGGGAGATTCGGCTCGACAAGCTGGCTTCGAGGGATTTGTCCCAGCTGGCGGCGGATATCCTGTCCCAGCCAGTTTCTGATTCCCTTTTGGCTTTGCTCGACTCCCGTGCCGAGGGCAACCCATTTTTCGCGGAACAAATCCTGCGCTATCTGTCAGAGCAAAATGCGCTGGTTTTGGATGCCGACGGGAAATACTTTGCCAAAGCAGGAGTTGGGACTTCCCTGCCAACCGACGTGCGTTCCGTGCTGGTTGCCCGCCTCGACCGCCTGACCCGGCAGGTGCGGGAGATGGTGCAGACCGCCTCGGTGCTTGGGCGCGAGTTCGAGGTGCGCATCCTGGGCGAGATGCTACGCGCCGACCGCGAGTTTTCAAGTCATCTGACGCAGGCGGAAAATGCCGACATCTGGACCGCCCTGAGCGAGATCGCATACATCTTCCGTCATGCCCTGCTGCGGGATGCGGCGTACTCGATGCAGCTGCTGGCGCGTCAGCGTGAATTGCACGGGCTGGCGGTCTCAGCCATGGAAACGGTCTACCGCGACGACCTCGAAGCGCACTATGGCGAACTGGCTTATCACGCCGAAAAGGCGTACCTGCGCGAAAAGGCGCTTCGCTACCTGACTTTGGCGGGGAAGCTTGCTCTTGGCGTTTACCAAAACCAGCGGGCAATCGATTATTTCACCCGCGCCTTGGCGTTTGTGCCCGATGACGATTTGCAGACGAGATTCGAAATCCTACTCGAACGTGCCGAGGCGTATAGTCGGGTCAGTGAATTCGATGCCCAGTTGCGGGACCTCGATGTGTTGGAGGAACTGGCAAATCAGTTGATGCTTGATAAATTGCTTGGACTCGCGTTTTCCAAGCGTTCCCATTATTTTAATTCTCTCGGTAATTATCACAATGCTCTCATGTATGCGGACAAGGCGGTAATACATTCCCGTATGGCGCAGGATGGTTCCACTTTGCTTGCCTCATATTCGGTAAAGCAAACTGCACTGATGCGCCTCGGTCAAACAGGGGAAGCCGTGCAACAAGGGGAACAGGCGCTGAAATTTGCCAAACAGATTGGAGACCGGCATGGCGAAGCGGTTGCGCTCACCGTTCTAGGGCTGATAGCCGTGGAGAATGAAGGTCCAGCCAGCGCCCGGCTTTATCATGAACAGGCGCTCACTATTTCACGCGAAATAAAAGACCGTTATCTTGAAGCCAAGATATTGAACAACCTTGCAAATGCGGTTGTGTCTCTGGGAGATATTCCTGCTGCGCAGGATTATTACTCCGAATCTTTTTCAATTTTTCATGAGCATGGGGATTTGTCTGGAAAAGGTTTGATTCTGAGTAACCTTGGGTGGCTGGCGGGGATATTGGGGAATTATCCCGCTGCAAGGGAATATTATGAACGCTGTCTGCCGATTTTGAGCAAAATCGGGAGCCGCATGGAGGAGATGTATGCATATCTCAACTTGAGTGCAATCGAAATTGCCCAGGGATTTTCGCAGGCGGCCCTGGACTGGCTTGAAAAAGCCTTCAGATTATCTGTGAACATTGGGGAGCAGGCAGCAACAGGTTGGGCGTATTTTTACGCCGGGTATGCACATTTGCTCAACGGTACATTCGACCTGGCTGTCCAGTCATTTTTAAAAAGTATTGATATCCGTGCCCAGCTTGTTTCTCCGGTGTTGGCAATGGAAGCCCGGGCAGGGTTGTGTAAGGCTTACCAGAAATCGGGAAATTTGCATGCGGCAAAAAATGAAGCTGGTCAAGTAATGGACTATATCGAGGAGAACAGAACTTTGGAAGGCATGGAAGAACCCCTGCTTGCCTTCCTTTCCGTGATTGAAGCGCTTGTGGAAGCCGAAGACCCGCGCTCCGGGGTTGTTTTGCGCTACGCAACCCAATTTTTGGAAACGCAGGTCTCGAAACTACGTTCACAGGAAGCCCGCCATAACTTTGTCGAAAATGTTCCCTGGCGACGGCGAATACAACAAATGGCAAGAGAGAAAGGATTGATCCCGTAATTACGGAGACCGTCCGGTGCCGGGATCGCCATCGGTCAACTCGAAGGTATTGTTTTTGATTTCGCCTTCGTAATAATATGGCTCTCCCTTGCTGTCGATGATGACAAGGTGTGATTTTTCCAGGTCAGGAATCGCGACATAGTACTTTTCCTTGATGACCTGTCCATTCTTCTTGATGATGAAATTGTTGAACCAGCGGATGGGATTCCCATCTGGCATCTTTTCGGGCAAACCGTCCACGCTGAGCTTTTCGACGTCGTAATCGCCATCCCCCGTAACCTCGATCTCGATGTCAGACTCGGATGCCTTGTCCTTCTCGATTTTGTACTTCCTGGGATTGATTTTCTCCTTTTTAACCTTTCCCGGGACAACGACTTTCTTTTCCATGATCTTCTCCTGATGTATGAAGTTGTGGTTTGGGGTTTGCGGCGCGCTGTATTTACAGGGGCATTATATGCCGTGCCGGTGATATAATGCCGACAAGTCACGATATTGAAATTATCGGGCTTATACGATTTTTCATCCAAATGATATTCATTGGAAAGGAGTCAAACATGGCGAACAAGGAACAAGGAAAAGGCAAGGACAGGGAGAAAAAGAAGAAGAAGAAGGAAAAACCGAAGAAGTAGACATGATGCCTCCAGATCGTTTTCGATTTGGAGGCATCCTTTATTCCCGTAGGGTCAGAGATGAAGCCACCAACCATATGTTCAAAATCCATGAATTCCTGTTAGTATTAAGATGAGTTGGCGGCGCGAAGTAGGCGGTCGCTGTCGGGTTGTGTTCCTTTGTCAAATTCATAAAAAGGAGAAGCCATGAAAGCGTATGTGATGATCAAGATTCGTGCGGGCGAGATCAAAGAGGCGGTTGGACTGCTTCGCAGGATAAAAGGCGTTGCCGAGGCGCACATGACCTTCGGTCCCTATGATGCGGTGGCGGTTGTGGACGCGGCCGACATCGCCGAAATTGGCGCGATCACCGCGCTCGAAATCCAGCCCATCCCCGGCGTGGAGCAAACTCTGACCTGCCTTGCCGTGGACGTGTAGCTTCACCGTAGCTTGTGTTGACAGGCTGGTCACATGACCAGTCTGTTTTTTATGCCCTGTGGTATTCTAAACTTCTCCAAGAAAAACTGTCCTGTTTCTTGAGCCATATCCAAGGAGTGCTTCCATGACTTATCCAATCATGCAACGCGAGTTGACAGTCCATCTGCACAACAGGAACTGGTATCTGCGTCCCATCGAGGACGAGGAAAAAATACTCGGCCCTGTGGATTACGGTTGGCATCGCTTCAACATCTACCCCGATAGTTTCACCTTTGGCGAGGGACTGCTTGCGGGCAGTTCCATTCCCGGTTCGCGGCGGCTTGTCTTTTGTTCGTGGAGTTCCCAATGGGACGGATTCTACGTCTCGAGCATGGGTGGCGCGGCGTACACCTTTCATGGTATCGGCGTCAATTATGTGGCGCTGCGCGGGATGGCGCCTGAGCCGAGCGTGGTACTGCTCAACCATAAGGCGGGAGAAGTTCAGGTGCGGATCGAACCCGTCAATGTGGAACCGCTTTGGGCGGGATATGCCAGTCCCGACGGCACGCCTCTGATCGGTTTCTTCGCCCTGCAACAAGCGCTTTATGATCGCTATGCCAGGGAATACACAAACGGCAACCTTCGCATTTGTGCTGTTGGACCTGCTGCGAAGTACACCCGTGAAGGGGCGATTGGTTCCAGTCCCGTGCGGAATGGGGCATTCACCGCGGTTGTGGATTGGGCTGGGCGCGGCGGACTGGGTAGCCGACTGTTCCGACGTCACAACGTTGTGGGCATTGTCTTCGGCGGCGAGTGGGATGACCCTGACCTGCGCAATTCCGCCGAGATCGACGCCTACTTCCTCGAACACTTCGGCAAGAAGACCATCCAGACCGACCTGGCTGTGACCGAAAAGTACCGCTACGTGCCCGAGTTCGAGACGGGTGGCACGTTTGGCGTCAACATACGTGACCTGAACGAGCGCATTCTGAGTTTCAACTACACCTCGATTTATAAGCCCGTCGATTCGCGTCTGCGCCAGCATGAGAATTTCATCCTCAACCATTATTTGAAGCAGTTCAACGAAGAGACCATCAAGACCAAGAAGTTCCAGCACTGCGGCGAACCCTGTCCCGTGGTCTGCAAGAAAATGTTCGGGCAGTACAAAAAGGATTATGAGCCGTACCATGTTCTCGGTCCGCAGGTGGGAGTCTTTGACCAGCGCGCTGCGGAGTTGCTGAATGACTTTGTCGACGCGATGGGATTTGACGCGATTCAAACGGGCGGGACTGTCGCCTGGATCATGGAGCTGGTCCGCGATGGTTTGATCGACCCCGCCGAGTTTGGTCTGCCGCCAGCCAGCGAGATGACCTTTGACTGGGCCGACGACCCGGCCCATTTTGATATCGTCGCCGACAGCATGAAAAATGCAACCTACGCGATGGAAGTCGTGCAGGCGATCCTCTTCGAGCCAAAGGCGGAAGTATTCAGGCAGAGCATCCGTGTGGCGGCGCGGAAACTGGATAAACAATACGGTATCCGCAGTATAGACCGCGCGGTATTTATCGGTCACGGGGATGAAGGCTGTATGGTCCCGAACCAGTATTGGGTGCCGGGGATGCTCAGCCCCATGCCAATGATGGGCAAGTACTTCGTCCACTACGGTGTGGAATTCATGTCCCCTGAAAAATTGGGACGCAAGAACGTCGAGCGCATGACCTACGAACTGTTCAATGAGAACAGCGGTATTTGCCGTTTCCATCGCAAATGGTCCGAAACCATCACCGACGAAATTTTGCGCGCGCATTACGAAGGGATGAAGGAAAATTACAAGGCGCATCAGTTCCGTGTGGCGCGTGAAATCTATGAACGCGAAGCCCCCAAGATCATCTACTGGGAAAGCGAGCGCGTGACCGATATGGTGATGGGTTATCTGGAACAATGGGAGAAGGACGGACTCAAGATCCCCGAACTGGTTGAATGGCTGGAGCGTTTCCGAGAAGACAAAACGTCCGCCGCAAAAGCCTACTGGACAGCCGTCCGCGAAGGGATTCATGCCGCCTTCAGCGAGGGTGCAGATGCAATCCCCGACAGCTTCACGCCCGGGCAGCAGGGGAAACTTCCAAAATCATAATGCATCTTTGGATTGAGTTGTAGCGGAATCCCACATAATTTGATTTGACATCCTCTCCCTTTTTTGCTACACTATAAGTTGTCAGACAACTGTACTGACCGCAAAAGGCTACCAGCTAATGACAACTCTCCTCATAAAAAACGCATATCTTGTAACCATGGATGACCACCAGCGGGAAATCCCCGAAGGCGGTCTTTTTATTCGAAACGGACTGATCGAAGAAGTCGGTCTGATGAGCGAACTTCGCGCCACCGCCGATGAGGTGCTTGACCTCAAAGGGCACGTCGTCCTGCCGGGGCTGGTCAACACGCACCATCATTTTTACCAGACCCTCACACGCGCCGTGCCTGCCGCGCAGGATGCGAACCTCTTCAACTGGTTGAAGACTTTGTATCCCATTTGGGCGCGGATGCAGCCCGATGACATTTTCGTCTCGACCCAAACCGCGCTGGCGGAACTGGCGCTTTCGGGATGCACCACTGCGTCGGATCATCTCTATCTTTTCCCGAACGGCTCGAAACTGGACGATGAAATTGCCGCCGCCCTTGAAATTGGAGTGCGGCTCCAGGCTTCCCGTGGCTCGATGAGTCTCGGCGAATCCAAAGGCGGACTCCCACCCGACAGCGTGGTGGACACCGAGGAAAACATCCTCAAGGATTCCCAGCGTCTCATCGAAAAATATCACGACGCCAAACCCGGCGCCATGACCCAGATCGTGCTTGCGCCGTGTTCGCCGTTCAGCGTCACCTCGGACTTGATGAAGCAGTCCGCGAAACTGGCGCGGGAATATGGCGTACATTTGCACACGCATCTCGCCGAGACCGAGGATGAAGATCAGTTCTGCCGGCAGATGTTTGGTCACCGCCCGGTGGGATACATGCAGGAGGTGGATTGGGTCGGTGGGGACGTTTGGTTCGCGCACGCGGTTTGGGTTAACGACGAGGAAATCAAAATCTTTGCCAAGCATGACTGCGGCGTGGCGCATTGTCCCACCTCGAACATGCGACTTGCCTCTGGCATTGCGCCTGTCAAGGAATATCGCGCCGCCGGCGTCAATGTAGGTTTGGGCGTGGACGGCTCCGCTTCCAATGACGGCTCGCACCTGCTGGCGGAGGTCCGCAATGCGATGTTGGTCTCACGCGTGAAGGAGGGATTAACGGGCTATTCCCTTTCCAACGATCCCAACCGAAAATTGATGACTGCCCGCGAAGCCCTCCATCTTGGAACGCGCGGCGGGGCGGCGGTGTTGGGGCGGACGGACATTGGTAGCCTGGAAGCGGGTAAATGCGCCGACTTCTTCGCTGTCAACCTGAACAGGCTCGCCTACACAGGGATGCACGATCCTGTTTCGGCGGTGGTCTTTGGGCAATCCATGAATGTGGATTACACGGTAGTGAATGGAAAGTTCGTTGTGAAGGAAGGTCAACTGGCAACAGTTGATGAACGCAAATTAATCGAAAAACATAATAAAGCCGCCAGGCGTTTACTGGCGGGATAGGAGAATTTACTTATGGATGTATTCCTTACTTTGATGGGAGTTCTCTCCCGGGGCATCCCCGGTATATTTGTCGCCGGGATTGTGATGGTCTTGATGCTGCTTGGGCTGGTCAGAAAAGAGGCGGGGTTGATGGTGGTTGCCGGCTTCCTGATCATCCCGTTCGCTGTGACGTTCGGCGGGTGGGCTGGCTTCCCGATTGTAGTGCGGTTGCTGCCGCTTCTTGTGTTTGCGTCCGCGCTAGCCATCAGCAAGGACGAGCCTCTGTTTGCGTGGATTTTGCCCGCCGTGCCTTTTTTCTATCTCATCTACGCCATTTTCAGGCTTATCCTATCCGACGCCAGGGGACTCTAGTCCATTGGGAACGGACGCTCAGGAGCAACTATAAATGACTTCTTCAACCAGGTTGACGCGCTCCCTTGTCGACGTGGCAATGGGACGCGCCCACGCCGACCTTGTCATCCGCGACGGCAGGTGGGTGTGCGTGCAGTCGGGCGAGATCGTCCAGCATACCGACATCGCCATTGTGAGCGGGCGCATCGCGTATGTGGGATCGGACGCCAGCCATGCAATTGGCAAAAAGACGAAGGTCATCGAGGCGAAGGGACGTTTCCTTGTGCCGGGCTTGCTCGACGGTCACATGCACGTCGAGTCGGGTATGATCACCGTGACGGAGTTCGTGCGGACGGCGGCGGTGCGCGGCACCACTGGCATGTTCATCGATCCGCATGAGATCGCGAATGTGTTTGGCTTGAAAGGCGTCAAGCTGATGGTGGATGAAGCCGCCAAACAGCCCATTCACGTCTGGGTGCAGATGCCTTCCTGTGTGCCGTCGTCGCCGGGCTTCGAGACGCCGGGTGCTTCGATCGGTCCCAGGGAGGTTGCCGAAGCCATGAAGTGGAAGGGCATCATCGGTCTCGGCGAGATGATGAACTTTCCCGGCGTGTTCATGAGCGACAAAAAGATGCTCGATGAAATGAGCGCCACCCACGCCGCTGGAAAAACAATCGGCGGACATTACCCCTCCCTCGATTTGGGGCTGCCCTTCCACGGGTATGTGGCGGGTGGCGCGGAGGACGACCACGAAGGTACGCGAGTCGAGGATGCGGTTGCGCGTGTGCGGCAGGGGATGAAAGCCATGCTGCGTTATGGCTCCGCCTGGCACGATGTAGCAACTCAGGTCAAGGCGATCACCGAAAAGAAACTGGACTCGCATCGCTTTATTCTCTGCACCGACGATTCACATGCGGCGACCCTTTCACGGGAAGGTCACATGGACCGCGTCCTGCGTCACGCCATCGGCGAGGGACTCAACCCGATGACAGCCATTCAGATGATGACCATCAACACCGCCGAGCATTTTGGACTCACAAAGGAAATGGGCATGATCGCGCCCGGTCGCTGGGCAGATGTGGTGATCGTGGACGACTTGATGAACTTCAAGGCGGAGATGGTCATTGCCAGGGGACAGGTGATCGCGGAGAAGGGCGAATTGCTGGTCAAACTGCCTGCGGCGAAACACCCTGTCTGGGCGAAGAAATCTGTCCACTTGAAGAAACCGCTCAAGGCGCAGGACTTCCTTCTTCGGACAAGGTCAGCCGACGGCGCGGAGGTCGAGGCGCACGTCATCGGCGTGATCGAAAACCAGGCGCCCACACGTCATCTCAAAATGAAGGTCAAGGCTGAGGGCGGCGAAGTCAAAGCGGACTTGAAGCGTGACCTTGCAAAGATCGCGGTGGTCGAGCGTCATCGTGGCACGGGCAAGGTGACGGTTGGTCTGGTCAGCGGTTTTGGGTTTACGAGGAAGTGCGCCATCGCTTCGACTGTGGCGCATGACAGCCATCACATGATGGTCGCCGGCACCGATGACGAGTGCATGGCGATTGCGGCAAATGAGCTGGCAAAGTGTGGCGGCGGACAGGTTGTGGTTTTGAACGGCGAAGTGGTTGGGAAAGTGGAGTTGCAGATTGCGGGCTTGATGTCCACTGAACATGTGGAAATCGTGGCGAAGAAAGCCGCTTCGGTGCTCGAAGGGTTCATGGCTTGCGGCTGCGAATTGAATAATCCCAACATGCAATTGAGCCTGCTTGGCTTGGTGGTCATCCCCGAACTTCGGATTTCGGATAGAGGTCTCGTGGATGTAACCAATTTCGATTTTGTTTCCGTACTGGATGATTGAGGTTTTATGTCGAACTTTCCCTTTCAACGTTTACAAACTGATCTGGCGGCGCTGATCGAGCGTACGCCCGCGGGGCAGCGCCTGCCCTCGGAGCCTGACCTCTCGAAGCAGCTTGGCGTTTCGCGCGCCACCCTGCGCGACGCCATGCGTACTTTTGAAACCCAGGGACTTGTCCGCCGCCGGCAGGGATCGGGTACTTTTGTGGTCGGCAAGTCTCAGGTGTTGGAGAGCGGGCTTGAGGCGCTGGAAAGTCTTGAGACCATGGCGAAACGCCTGGGGCTTGAGGTTTCCGTCAGCAACCTGAACGTGGAGCGGACTGCGGCTGACCAAAACATGGCTGGGAACTTGAACCTTGCAGTTGGCGCCCCCCTGCTTCGCGTCCGCCGCGTGATGTGTGCCGACAGCCGTCCCGTAGCCTATCTTGTGGATACGCTTCCCGAGACCGTGCTGCAAATGGAAGACCTGCCCGCCGATTTTCATGGCTCCGTCCTGGATATCCTGCTTCAGCGGGGTGACGCTCTGACGGTTTCCCGCGCCGACATCAGCGCCACGAATGCGGCAGCCGATGTGGCGAAGGCGCTCGAAATTCAGCGCGGCGACGTGTTGCTGCAACTCGTCGCCGGGTTGTACTCCGGCGATGGGCGCGTCCTGGATTATTCGACGAGTTATTTCATCCCCGGTTATTTCCGCTTCCATGTGGTGCGCCGCGTGGGCGGCAGATAGGTTTTTACACTCCGCGTCTTTTACAGGCTTGGCGGTGAATTTTAAAAAATGAGGTTGAAAATGAAGATTCAGGAATTGAAAAAGAAGGTGGGGGAAAATCGTGAGAACATCATCCAGTTCATGCTCGATATTGTCGCCATCCCCAGCATGGACGGTCAACTGAAGGATGTCGGCGACCGCATTCAGGCTGAGATGCGGAAACTCGGTTTCGACGAGGTTCGCTTCGACAAGATGGGTAATACCGTCGGGCGCATTGGCAACGGTCCCAAGGTGATCGTCTTCGACTCACACATCGACACCGTTGGCGTTGGCGACCCCGAAGAGTGGGAGTGGGACCCGTTTGTGGGCAAGGTGGAGGATGGCATCCTCTATGCGCGCGGCGCCTGCGACGAAAAAGGCAGCACGCCCGGCATGATCTACGGGTTGGCGTTCGCCCGCGACCTGGGTCTGCTCGACGGCTATACCGCCTACTACTTTGGCAACATGGAAGAGTGGTGTGACGGCATTGCGCCCAACACCTTCGTCGAAGTTGACCCGAAGGTCAAGCCCGACTTCGTCGTCATCGGCGAGCCGACCAAAATGCAGGTCTATCGCGGGCACAAGGGACGCATCGAGTTGAAGGTCACGGCTCATGGACGTTCCGCGCACGCGGCGTCGCATTACCTGGGCGACAATGCGGTCTACAAGATGATGTCGATCATTGCCCAGGTCCGTGAGTTGGACCGCAGGATGCGCTTCGGCATGGGCTATCACCCGGTGCAGGGCTATCCCTCCATCGCGGTGACAGATGTCTCGGCGCGGACGGCTTCGCTCAACGCGGTGCCGGACCAGTTCACCATCTTTATCGACCGCCGCATCACGTCCAACGAACCGCGCGAAGAGGTGATCCAACAGATCAAGGGGCTGATCCCCGATTATTTGCAGGAGGAAATCCACGTCGAAGAGTTGTTCTACGACGCGCCATCCTACACGGGGTTTGTCTTCCCCGTCTCGAAGTATTACCCAGCCTGGCTTTTGGAGGACACACATCCCCTGACGCAGGCGGGACAGGACACCGTCGAAGCATTGTGGGGCGAGAAGCGGAATCTAGGCACTTGGGATTTCTCGACCAACGGAACCTACTGGGCGGGCAAGGCTGGGATTCCATCCATCGGCTTTGGTCCCGGCGACGAGAAGACCGCGCACATGACCGACGAGAACGTGCCGCTCGACGAGGTGGTAGCTGCCACAGAGTTTTACGCCCTTCTGCCGGGCATACTGGGTAAACAGTTGAATAAGTAGACAGGTAAACACGTAAACATGAAAATTGTATGCGTGCGTGTGGGCTTGTGTACATAAAATCTTTTCGATAAAGGAGTTTCAAAATGCGTAGTTTTGCAGGTCGAGACATTCTTTCACTCAAGGAATTCGAGCGGAACGAGTTCTTCCACGTGTTCGATGTGGCGCAGAAGATGGAACCCATTGCGCGCGCGCGAAAAAACGTGGACATGCTCAAGGAAAAGACACTTGTGACGGCGTTTTACCAGCCGTCCACGCGTACGCGCTTGGCTCACGAAGCCGCCATGCACCGCCTCGGTGGACATGTCTGCGGATTTGCCGACCCGAAGATGACCCGCGCCGGCGACTTCTATCAGGAATCCATCAAGGACACGGTCAAGATGCTGGAATATTACGGCGACGTGATCGTGATGCGCCACTTCCAGCAGGGAGCGCCGCACGAAGCTGCGAAGTGGGCGAGCATCCCGATCATCAACGGCGGCGACGGCTGGGGCGAACACCCGACCCAAATCCTGACCGACCTGTACACCGTCCTGCGCGAAAAGGGTCGCATCGACGGACTCAAATGGCTGGCCGTTGGCGACATGCGTATGCGGACGATGCACTCCCTCGGCTACGCCCTGAGCCAGTTCGATTGCCCAATCACTTTCGTCGCTCCGCCGGATATGGGGCTGACTGACGAATTCAAAGCGGAACTTAAGCAATACAGCGTGGACTTCAAGGAAGTGGACCATGTCGAGAAAGCCATTGCCGACGCCGACGTGATTCTCGTCGAGCCGGTTGTCCAGCCCGATTACACCAAGTCCCGCGACGAACGTACCGGCGAACTCAGCCTCACGCCCGCCAACTACAGGATCACGCGCGAACTGCTGGAGACGAAAGCCAAGTCCGATGCCATCCTGCTCCACTCGCTCCCGCGCATGGATGAAGTCCCTCTTGATGTGGACATCACCCGCTGGTCGCGCTACTGGCAGGAAGCCTTCAACGGCGTCGTCATGCGCATGACCCTGCTGGCGCTGGTGCTGGGTGCGATGGAATAATTGTTGTAATCAGTAAACAGGTACACAGGTATACACGTCGTTACCCCCTGTGTACTTGTCTACTTGTGTATGTATATACAAAAAATTAGGAGACTAAACTATGCAAACCAATTTTCGTGGTCGCGATTTCATTGGCGACCTGGATTTTACAAAGGAGGAAGTCGAAACCGTTCTGGACGTCGCCTGGGATTTGAAGCGCAAGCGCGCCCTCGGTGAACCCCATGCCTACCTGCGCGACAAGGTGCTGGCGATGCTGTTCTTCTTCTCGTCCACCCGCACCCGCGGATCGTTCGAAGCGGGCATCGCCCAACTCGGCGGACACGGCGCTTTCATCGACAGCAACACCACCCAGATTTCACACGGCGATACGCCCGTTGAAATTGGCGAAATCTTCGGACGCTACTTCGATGGCATCGCCATCCGCCACTGTGACTTTGGCGACGGCAACAAATACCTGAACGCCGTTGCGAAGAACTCGCGCGCGCCCGTTCTCAACATGCAGTGCGACATCTACCATCCCTTTCAATGTCTTGCTGACCTGATGACCATCATGGAAAAGAAGGGTCGTGACCTGCGCAGGAAGAAGATCGTGGTTTCCTGGGCGTATGCCGCTTCCTACCTCAAGCCGGTTTCCGTGCCCCAGTCCCTCATCCTTCAAATGCCGCGCTTCGGCATGGACGTGACTCTCGCCTATCCGCCCGGATTCCAACTCATGCCCGATATCGTGGAGCAGGCGAAGGAACAGGCGAAGATTGCCGGCACCTCCTTCGAGATCATCGATAGTAAGGACGGCATGACCGAAGCGTGCAAGGATGCGGATGTCATCTACGCCAAGTCGTGGGGGCCGCTGTTGACCACCAACGACAAGGTCGAAGGCAAGAAACTTCAGGATTCGTTCAAGAACTGGCTCATGGATGATTCCAAGCTCAAGGTCGCCAAGCAGGATTGCGTCTACATGCACCCGCTTCCCGCCGACCGCGACATCGAAGTCACTAGCAAGGTGCTGGATGGTCCCAATTCGGTAGTGTTCGATGAAGCTGAAAACCGTCTGCATGCGCAAAAAGCCGTGATGGCGCTGACGATGAGTTAGTTAGTCTGATTGTCTGATAGTCTAATAGTCAGATCGTGACCATTAGACTATCAGACTACTGACCATTAGACTAAAAAGGAGACTACATGACTAAATTAGCTGTAATTGCCGTTGGCGGCAACTCGCTTATCCTTGATGAAAAGCACGTCACGGTTGAGAGTCAATATCAGGCTGCAAAACAAACCTGCATGCACATTGCAGACATGATCGAACAGGGCTGGGACGTGGCGATTGGTCACGGCAATGGACCGCAGGTCGGTTACATTTTGCGCCGCTCCGAGATCGCCGCCAAGACCGCCGGTATGCACGAAGTCCCGCTCGATGTTTGCGGTGCGGACAGCCAGGGCGCAATCGGTTACGCAATTCAACAAAATTTGCAAAACATTCTGTACCAGCGCGGCATCAAGAAGAAGGTGGTGACCGTCATCACCCAGACGCTCGTTGATAAAAACGACCCAGCCTTTGCCAAACCTACCAAGCCGATTGGCAGCTTCATGGACGAAGCCGAAGCCAAACGCCGCCAGACCGAACAAGGCTGGAGCGTGGTCGAGGATGCCGGGCGCGGCTGGCGACGTGTGGTTGCCTCTCCGCTTCCGAAGGAAATCGTTGAGTTGGAAACCGTCGAGACCCTGCTCGAAAGAGGAATCATAACCATCACGGTTGGCGGTGGTGGAATCCCGGTCATCGACCCTGGCGACGGAAACTACGAAGGCATCGCCGCCGTAATCGACAAGGATTTTGCTTCGTCGTTGCTGGCGCGCAACATCAAGGCGGATTTGTTCGTAATTTCCACTGCTGTTGAGAAGGTCGCCATCAACTTCGGCAAGCCAGAACAGAAGTGGCTCGATAAAATGACTCTTGCCGAAGCCAAGGCCTACCTTGCCGAGGGCACGCATTTTGCCAAAGGGTCGATGGCTCCCAAGATCCAAGCTGTGATCTGGTATCTCGAAAACGGCGGTAAACAAGCCCTCATCACCAACCCCGAGAATATTGGGCGGGCGTTGAAGGGCGAAACAGGAACGTGGATTGTTCCGTAATTCATAGCCTAATAGTCTGGAGTCTGATAGTCTTATAGCCAAAGTCAAACGCCTATCTGACTATCAGACTATCTGACTATTAGCCTATCAGACCATCCGACTATCAGACTAAAATGAAGCGCCTTCATCCTTCCCTCGCCCTTCTCATTGCCGCCATCCTCGCCTACGGCTTGCTCATCCCGCAGCTTGGCTTTTACTGGGATGACCTGCCAATGTCGTGGATTCGCTACCAGTTGGGCACGGATGCGATGATGAGATATTTTTCCACCAACCGTCCCGTCTGGGCTTGGCTGTATCAAATCACCACGCACATCCTGCCACATGTGCCAATTTACTGGCAGGTCTTTGCCTTGTTCTGGCGCTGGCTCGGCGCAGTCACGTTATGGGCGATTGCAAAGCAACTATTTCCTCAACGCGAAAAATTTGCGTTCACCCTCAGCCTTTTGTTTTTGCTTTATCCCGGTTTCAACCAGCAGTGGGGAAGTTACCTTTACAGCCATTTTTTTATCGTCCTCTTTTTCTTCCTTTACTCGATTTATTTGATGCTGCGCGGCAGGACGATTCCCGCGTTGATATTTTCCGCGCTTAATTTGTGGATGCTGGAATATTTCTTCGTCCTCGAACTGATTCGCCCCTTTTTGATTTGGACTACGCTCGAGGCAGAATCCTCCCCAAAGGAACGCTTCGCGCGCACCCTCAAGCTGTGGACTCCGTACCTGGCAGTTTTCGCCCTTGCAGTTTTGTCGCGCATCTTTGTTTTCAATAACCAGATTTACGGTTTTAGCATCAAGGATGAACTGGTCAAAGCCCCGCTCGACACCACCGTTTTGCTTTTTAAGAATATCCTTTCGAGCCTGTGGACGGTGACTGGCGCGGCATGGGCGCTGGCATTTCAATTTCCGAATCCGTCGTTGGATGGTCCGCGTACGGTCTTGATCTACGCCGTCGTAGTGATCACCGTCGTCGGGTTGATTCTGCTTGGGTGGCGGAACCAAACCGGGGACGGGGAAAAGAGTCAAGCTGGCTGGTGGATCATCGCTCTGGGCGTTGTCATGCTCCTCCTGGGCGGACCTCCGTTCTGGCTGGTTAATGTCCCCGTTTCGTTGGGTTTCCCCGCCAATCGCGCCACGTTATCCTTTTTGCTGGGTGTGAGTTTTATGCTGGCTGGGATGTTGGAATTTCTCCCAACAAGAATCAGGCTGGCGGCTGTCCTCCTTCTTGTCTCGCTCGCGGCTGGACGCCAGTTCCTGTGGGCAAACGAGTTCCGCCGCGACTGGGCATATCACAAAAACCTGTTCTGGCAGATGACCTGGCGTGCGCCCGGACTGGAAAAGAATACGCTGGTGCTGATGAACGAGGAGTTGCAATATTACGCCGACAACTCGCTCAGCCCTGTGGTGAACTGGATTTACTCACCCGACAACCATACCGATGTTTGGGATTATGTTTTGTTTTACCCGACAAATCGTGACGAACTTCCGTTGACCGCAAATACTCCTGTCGAGTATGATTTTCTGGCAGGTAAGTTTCATGGCAATACCTCGCAGACCGTGGTCTTTTACTACTCGCCGCCGCGTTGCCTGCGCCTGCTTGACCCGGAAATTGATGCTGAAAACCGCCTCATCCCCGAAGATTCTCTGCTGCGTGACGCGACCCCGCTTTCGTCCACCGCGCCGGTCCTGAGCGAACCCACCGCGCGGATGCCGGAAATCTATTATCCCGAGCCTGCGCATGGTTGGTGTTATTACTTTCAAAAAGCCGAGTTGGCCCGTCAGATGGGTGACTGGGAAAGTGTGACCCAATTGGGCGATGCGGCTTTTGCCCTCGATGATTATCCTAACGACCCGTTTGAGAGGTTTGTCTTCATCGAAGGTTATGCTCATGCGGCGAATTGGGAAAAGGCGGTAGAATTGTCGCTGGCTTCCTACAAGGTATCCAAAAACTATGTCGCCCCGCCACTGTGCAAATTATGGGTGCGTATTGCGCATGAGACAGTAGATACCCCGGAGCGGAAGGCGGCTCTGGATACTGTACAAAGCAAATTCGAGTGCAAGCCTTAGTCGTGTAGCCCGCCGCCGCCCAGGGTGCTCCTCAAGGGACTGCGGCGGGAGCATTAGTATGGAATGGTTTAGATAACTTGAAAGGAGGTGGTTCCCGTAAATCGTCCTTGCAAGTTTTGTTGTCGGAAAACTCAAATTTCATAAGGAGAAGAAAAGAATGCGTAAGAATTTTGCTCGTCTTGCCATGCTCGCCATGGCGCTCATGCTCGTCCTTTCGGCTTGTGGTGGCGCTCCCACCGAGGCCCCCGCAGTTGAAGAACCTGCTGCTCCTCCCGCCACCGAAGCCCCCGCGGCTACCGAGGCTCCTGCCGCCACTGAGGCTCCCGCTGCCGAGGAAACCGGCGGTTTCCAGATCCCCGAAATCGAAGAAGGCAAATTCAACGTCGCCATGGTCTTGATTGGACCGCACGATGACGGCGGCTGGTCACAGGCTCACTACGAAGGTCTTGAATACATCAAGGCAAACGTGGACAACGTGAACATTGCCTACATCGAAAACGTCCCCGAAGGCGCTGATTCCGAACAGGTCTTCCGCAGCCTTTCCCGCAAGGGCTTCGACCTGATCTTCGGCACCTCCTTTGGTTTTGGCGACCCGATGGAAGCAGTTGCCGCAGAGTTCCCCGATGTCATGTACATTCACCTCACCGGCATCAAGTCCAATGAAACCAACTTCGGCAACCTGATGGGCGCGATGGAAAACATGAAGTACCTGGCTGGCATGCTGGCTGGCGCGCGCGCCAAAGCCGACGGCAATCCCAAGCTTGGTTACATGGCGACCTTCCCCATCCCCGAAGAAATCCGTCTCGGCAACGCCATTGCTCTCGGTATGAAGAAGACCTGCCCCGAGTGCACCATGGATGTCCGCTGGATCAACACCTGGCATGACCCGATCATCGAAAAGGAAGCTGCGGCCTCCCTGTTCGATGCCGGTGCCCAGGTCGTGTTCACCGGTGCGGACACACCCGCTGTCGCCGACGTTGCCCAGGAAAAGGGCAAGTGGGGCGTCACTTATGACTGGTATGGCTCCTGCAAAGTGGATGCCTGTCTGACTGCCCCGTACTGGGTCTGGGGTCCCGTTTATGCTGACATCACCGAACAGGTGATCGCCGGCACCTACAAGCCCGGCTGGCAGTACTTCGATGCCGAAACTGGTGCTTTGGGTCTCTATGGCTTCATGGAAGGTCAGGAGATGCAGCCCGGCGTGAATGACCTCGACCCCGCGGTCATCGCCGAGGTGCAGGATATCCTCGCCAAGATGCTCGCCGGCGAATTCACCCGCTTCGATGTCTTCACCGGACCCATCAATGACAACAAGGGCAATGTGGTTCTGCCCGAAGGTCAGAGCCTGCAACAGGTTGACCTCGATGCGTTCCCCGAATATGGTCTGCCATGTTCCATCGATGTTTGTATGAAGTGGTGGGCTGACGGCATTACCGCTGAACTGCCTCAATAAGTCGTTTGTTATATGGGCTGGGACTCCAACCGGGGTTCCAGCCCTCTTTATGCCAAACCTGTTCGATTATCAACGGCGAAAGCCGGCTTTATCGCAGGAGTGACCCAGTGACACAAACAACCCCTACTACACCCGATACGCTTGCCGTGGAAATGCGCGGAATTGTCAAGAAGTTTCCCGGCGTGCTTGCCAACGATCACGTGGATTTTGAATTGCGCGCAGGCGAGATCCATGCCTTGCTGGGGGAGAACGGTGCAGGCAAAAGCACCCTCATGAACGTCCTGGCTGGTTTATACCGGCAGGAAGCAGGAATTATCAAAGTGAAAGGCAAGCCCGTGGAATTTCATTCGCCACGGGATGCGATTAAATCCGGGATCGGTATGATCCATCAACACTTCATGCTGGTTCCCTCTCAGACCGTCACTGAAAACGTGCTACTGGGATTGGACGACCCTCGATTTTTTATGCGCCTGCCGGAATATGACGCCAAAGTGGCGGCGGTCGGTGAGCGTTGTGGTTTGAAGGTGGACCCGCGTGCCAAGATCTGGCAGCTTTCCGTTGGCGAGCAGCAGCGGGTGGAACTGCTCAAGATGTTGTATCGCGGCGCCAATGTGCTTATCATGGATGAGCCGACGGCGGTTCTCGCCCCCACGGAAATCGAAGGCTTGTTCGATATTCTCCGTTCGATGATTGCGCAGGGCAAATCCGTTATTTTCATCAGCCACAAACTACAGGAAGTGACTGCGATTGCAGACCGCGTGAGCGTGTTGCGCCGCGGGGTGTCCACTGCGATGGGTGTCCCTGCCAAAGGCGTCACACGACAGGAATTGGCGCGCTTGATGGTTGGGCGCGACGTGGTCTTTGCGCTGGACAAGAAACCCGGCAACCCCGGCAAGATGGTGCTGGAAGTGAAGGACGTCCATGCGGACAACGACAAGGGACTGCCTGCCCTCCGTGGATTCTCGCTCAACGTTCGCGCGGGTGAAATTGTCGGCGTGGCGGGTGTGGCTGGCAACGGACAGTCTGAACTGTCGCAGGTCATCACCAGTCTCCGCAAATGCAAAAAGGGGCAGGTGGTTTTGAATGGCGACATGCTTAACACTCACGACACCCTGTTCGGGATTCAACACGGCATGGCGTATGTCCCTGAAGACCGCAACCATGTGGGTAGCGCTCCCAACCTGAGCGTGACCGACAATGTCATTATGAAAAAATACCGCCAGCCCCCGATCTCCCGCGCGGGCATGTTGGATATGAATGTGGCGACAAAACTCGCCAATGAGTTGAAGCAGGCTTATGACATCATTGTGCCGAACGTTTCCACGCCGGTGCGTTTGCTCTCCGGCGGAAATTTGCAGCGCGTGATTCTTGCGCGTGAGATTTCGGGATTACCCAGTTTCATGGTCGCCGTGCAGCCCACCCGTGGGCTGGATGTCGGCGCGATTGAAGGTGTCCATCGTCTGTTGATGGCACAGCGTGAAGCAGGCGCAGCGGTTCTTCTCATCTCGGAAGAGTTGGAGGAACTGCTTTCGTTGAGCGACCGCGTGTACGTGATCTACGAAGGGAAATCCATGGGCGAGGTCAAGGTTGGGGGCGTGGAACCAGACGAGAGCTTGATCGAAATCATTGGACAGATGATGACTGGGACCCCGCTGGAACAAATCCACAAGGAAGGAGTCGGCGCAAATGGCTGAGTCTACAACTTTGAAGAAGAAGAGCGCGGGCTATCGGCTTAGTGTCGAGCCGCGCCTGGATGTGCCGCCCGCATGGTATCCGTTGCTGGTTTCGGTTGGCGCGCTTATTTTCGCACTGATTTTGGGCGGGGTTTTGATCATGTTCGCGGGCGGCGACCCGATCAAATCCTACCAGCATATTGCGAAGGCTTCGTTCGGCGACGTGGGTGTGCTGTCGGATACGATTGTGAAAGCTACCCCGATTTTGCTTGCGGCGCTGGCTTGCTCGGTGGCGTTCCGCATGAAATTGTGGAATATCGGCGCCGAAGGACAATTCATCATGGGTGCGTGGGGCGCGAGCGCCATTGTGCTGGCTCCCGTGCTGTCTGAGGATACTCCCCGCTGGTTGTTCCTGACCGTGATGGCACTGGCTGGCATGGCGGCGGGCGCGATCTGGGGATTTATTCCCGGCTTTCTCAAGGCAAAGCTCAATGTGAACGAAATTATCAGCACATTGATGTTGAACTACATCGCGGTAGCCTGGGTTAACTTCTGGATTTTCGGCGTCTGGTCTGAGGGCGGATTTCAGATGTCGCCGAAGTTTCCGCTCACTGCCTGGCTGCCCCGTCTTGCTGAATATGCAAAGGAAATAAAAGCTTTTCGCGGACTGACCACTCATGCGGGTCTGTTGCTTGGAATCGTGGCGGCGATCATTCTGTGGCTGATTGTGTATCGCAGCCGCTGGGGATACGAAATCCGATTGATCGGCGACAACGCGCAGGCGGCGAAATATGCCGGTATCAACATCACCAGCAACATCATCTATGTCATGATGCTTTCGGGCGCGCTGGCTGGACTTGGCGGCATGAGCGAAGTCTCGGGCGTGGTTCACCGCTTGCAGACTGCGCCGATTGCCGCAGGCTACGGTTTTACCGGCATCATCGTGGCGTGGCTGGCGAAGTTGAATCCGCTGGTGATTGTGGTGGTCTCGGTGCTGTTTGGCGCGTTGATCCTGGCGGGACGCGAGATCCAGCCTTCGGGTGTGCCAAAGATGATTCAGGGAATTATCCTGGTCTCGCTCATTGCCAGTGATTTCCTGCTGCGCTATCGAGTTCGCATTGTGCGCGGGGAGGAGTAATCATGGACCCGATCATTATTCTTCAGGCAGGGGTCGCAACCGGTACCGTGCTGCTATTTGCCACCATCGGCGAAATCTTTGCCGAACGTTCGGGTGTGCTCAACCTCGGCGTCGAGGGCATGATGCTGATCGGCGCGATGACGGCGTTCAGCACAACCATCGCCACGGGTAATCCGTGGTTGGGCGTGATCGCCGCCATGCTGGCAGCTGGACTCATCAGTCAGGTGCACGCTTTCATCACCATCACCTTGCAGGCAGATCAGGTCGTCAGCGGGCTGGCGCTCACTTTCCTCGGCACGGGCATCAGCCTTGTGCTTGGCGAGGGCTTGAGCAAGGCGGGAACGGTTTCCCTGCTTCCCAACTTCTCGATCCCGCTGCTTTCGCAAATCCCGATTTTGGGACCGATTTTGTTCACCAAACAAAGCGTGCTGGTTTACATCGGATACTTGTTCACCCCGATTGCCTGGTATTACATCAACCATACCCGCCCAGGGCTGAACCTGCGCTCGGTGGGTGAGTATCCGTCTGCCGCCGATTCGCTTGGAATCAGTGTATTTCAATTGCGCTATTTCTACGTCTTCGTCGGGGGGACGCTGGCGGGGCTGGCGGGGGCCACCATCAGTCTTGCTGTTGCTCCGGGCTGGTTCAGCGAACTGACCACCGCCGGGCAGGGTTGGATCGCCGTTGGGCTGGTCATCTTCGCCCAGTGGGACCCGGTCCGCGCCATGTTTGGCTCGTATGCCTTTGGCGCGCTCCGCCGTCTAATCCTGGACATTCAAGGTCCCACCATTTTGTTTGGTTTTGACAATCCCTTTTACTACAACCCGTATTGGGGCTTTTTCCTGCAAATGCTGCCGTATGCCTTCACGGTCATCGTGTTGGTAATTGGCTCGCGTGAAGCCATGCGGAAGCGGCTGGGCGCTCCCGCCGCGCTTGGCAACCCGTACATTCGTGGCGAACGCGGAAAGTAAAGCATGCTATCATCGGGGCGGCAGACCAGCCGCCCCGATGTTTTATGTCAGACAATTTCCATTACAAAATTAGTACTTGAAAATCAATGTGAAATATGGTACAAATATATAAACGTCAGACGACTGCCATTTGAAATACACACACCATGCGCGTACTTCAAGCAAAGTCAATTGCAGATCAGGTAGATGAAATCCTCCTGGAACGAATTCGGAGCGGTGTGTATTTGCCTGGGAGTCGTATCCCTTCGGAAAGTGAATTGTCTGACGAATTGGGGGTCAGCCGAGCCACAGTCCGTACTGTCCTTGCAAAACTTGCCGCCAATGGATTTATCATCCGCAAACAGGGGGATGGGACATACGTCAATGAGCACGTGCATCGTGCAAGCGCACACTTTGGCAATCTGTGGGATTTGACCGAGTTGATCGCAGGCAACGGTTACAACCCGTCCATTCGATTGATTTCCATGACACAACGTCCCGCCACCGAAGAGGAGGCTCTTGTCCTGGCGATGGAAACAGGCGGGGAACTGATCTGCCTGCGACGGTTGTTCTACGCCGACCAGCGGGCGGTCATTTTGGCTAATAACGTGATTCCCTTTTCATTACTACGCGAGCCGATTGACAATCTCGACGGTGGATTGCATATTCGAGAAATCTTCGACCAGTATTTTCATCAAAAGATTGCCTTTGTTCTGACCAACATCCGCTCGACGGTGATGAGCGCCGAAATACAGCAAATTTTTGGTGGCGAAGCGGGCAGACCCATCCTGCAATTGCAGACAACTTTTTACGAGAAAAATAACCTGCCCCTCGCCTTGGGTGTGAACATCTTTGACGATTCGTTTTTACACTTGAGTTTGGCACAGGCGTGGAATTGACCCGCCTGTTTTTATTCCACCGCAATTGAACCCCACCCTGAGGAGGACGATCTCCCGATGCAACAAAAACTAGGTTCCCTTTTCGACGCCCTCTTGCCAGTGATTGCCACGCTTGCCGCGCTTGCCGTAGGAGCCGTGATGCTCCTGTTTCTGAAAGTCAACCCCATCGAGGCATATGCCGCGCTTTGGGATGGCGCTTTTGGCAGCACCAATGCCTTCGCCGAGACCCTGGTCAAAGCGACGCCCCTGCTTTTGGTTGCACTGGGAATCTGCATCTCGTTTCGCGGTGACGTGATCAACATCGGCGGTGAAGGGCAGATGATCATCGGCGCGATTCTGGCAACCTGGGTGGGTTTGAACTTCACCGGGTTGCCGGGCTGGCTGACAATTACCCTCGCCATGCTGGCGGGATTTTTGGGTGGAGCAATTTGGGGCGGTATTCCAGGGGTGCTCAAGGCTTATTTCAGAGTCAATGAAATTCTAAGCACTGTGATGATGAACGCCATCGCGGTGCAGTTGATGAACTTTCTCCTGCGGGGTCCGATGATCGATCCTGCGCAGGCTGAACTGGCTTCGCAGATTCCGCAGACTGCCCGTCTCGAAGAAATCTTCCGCCTGCCTCGCCTGGCGCCGACCCGGTTACATCTCGGCGCGTTGATCGCGGTCATCCTCGCCATTTTGGTTTACATTCTTTTGTGGCGTACCACGCTTGGGTATCGCATCCGCGCGGTGGGACAGAACCCGCACGCCTCGCGTTATGCCGGCATGAAGGTCCAGCGTTACATGGTGATTGCCCTGCTGCTCAGTGGGGCGTTTGCAGGGCTGGCCGGCGCGACGCAGGTCTTCGGCGTCAACTACCGCATGATCACGGACGGCTCCTCTTCTGGCTTTACAGGCAGCGCGGGATTCAACGGCATTGTCGCCGCTTTGTTTGGACAGTTGCACCCGCTTTGGTCGATCCCCGCTTCGATTTTGTTTGGTGCGCTCCTCGTCGGTGCAAACAAGATGCAGCGCATCGTACAGGTCCCCTCGGCTTTGATCATTGCCCTGAACGGCCTGGTTGTGGTCTTCGTGGTCAGCAGTGAAATCATTCGAAGGAGGCGGCAGCGCCGGCGTGAGGCAGTCGCCAAACGTGAGGATGAAGTCCCACCGCCAGCGGTGGATAAATCAATTCAACAAGGGGAGGCAGGCTCATGATTTCAGACCTTTTTTCCGTCACTGTTTTGATCGGTATTCTTGCTTCCGGGATTCGCCTCTCCACCCCATATTTGTTTGCGGCAATCGGTGAGACCTTCGGACAAAAGAGCGGTGTTTTGAATCTCGGAGTTGAAGGGCAAATGCTTTTGGGAGCCTTCGCTGCTTTCTATGTGGCTTTGACCACCGGCAACCTTTGGCTTGGTTTGCTGACCGCCATTATCGTCGGTGCGTTGATGGGATTGGCGATGGCGTATGTTACCGTCAACCTGCATGCAGAGCAGGGCATCAGCGGCATCGGTTTTTATCTCTTCGGTTTGGGCATGAGCGACCTACTCTTCCAAAAGTTGATGGGAACCGTGGAAACGGTCAAGGGTTTTCCTGAAATTTATATTCCTGTTTTGAGTGATATCCCCGGTATCGGAAAAATTTTCTTTAGCCAGAACATCCTGGTTTATTTTGCGTATCTTCTCGTTCCCCTGGCGTGGTTTGTGTTGAATAAGACTACACTTGGGTTGAAGATCCGCTCCGTGGGTGAGAACCCGGATGCAGCAGATTCGCTTGGCGTCAGCGTGGCTCGCGTCCGCTACTTCACCATCATACTCGGTGGCATTCTCTCCGGGATTGCAGGCGCATCCCTGTCCATCGCCTTATTGAACGTCTTTCAGCAGAACATGACCAGCGGACTTGGTTTCATTGCGGTGGCGCTGGTGTACTTTGGCGCGTGGCGCCCCATCGGTGTTTTGGGTGGCGCGTTGCTTTTTAGTTTGATCAACTCATTGCAATTATGGATACAGGTGTTGAGCATCCCCATCCCGTCTGACCTTGCGGTGATGATGCCTTACGTGGTCACGATTTTAGTATTGGTTGCAACCGTGTCGAAAGTCCGAGCCCCGTCTGCGTTATCGAAACCCTTTGAGCGAGGCGATTAATCCATGAAAAGGAGGTGGTGTACCGCTTGAGCGAAAGTTGCTTTTCAGGAGTTTGAATGTCGAGCAAAAACCGTCCATTTATAAAATCAAGGAGAAGAATGATGAAAAAAGTTTTTTGGTTCGTACTCACCCTGGCTTTGGTTTTGAGTGCTTGTGCAGCCCCTGCTACTGAGGCGCCCTCCCCTGCTAAAACTGGACCCTTCCGCGTAGCCGTCGTTATGCCCAGCGCCACCACTGATCTGGCGTTCGGCCAGTCGATGTATGATGCCCTCGTCGCGGTTCAGAATGAAATGGGTAAAGACAAGTTTGAATTTGTCTATTCTGAGGGCATGTTTGTCGTGGATGATGCCGCTGCCGCCATCCGTGACTATGCCACCCAGGGCTATGACCTGATCATTGCCCACGGCTCCCAGTACGGCTCCTCCCTGCAGGAAATTGCACCCGACTTCCCCGAGACCAGTTTTGCCTGGGGAACCACGGTGGATACCTTTGGTCTGCCCAATGTCTTTGCGTATGAGGCGCTTTCTCAGGAGGGCGGCTATGTGAACGGCGTGCTGGCTGCGAAACTCACCAAGAGTAAGGTGATTGGCGTTGTGGGTCCCATCGAGACCGGCGATGCCAAGTTATACGTCGACGGATTCAAGGCCGGCGTTGCGGCGACCGACCCCGCGGTTCAGGTCAATGTCAATTACATTGGCTCCTTCTCTGATGTTGCCCTTGCCTCTGAAGCTGCAACCACTCACATTGCTGCAGGCGCTGATGTCTTGACAGGTTCCGCCCAAATGGTCGTTGGTGCAATCGGTAAGGCTGAAGAAGCTGGTGCCCTGTGGTTTGGCACCCAGTCTAACCAGGCTTCCCTCGCGCCCAAGATTGTGGTCGCCAGCCAGGTGTACCACTGGGAAGTCATGCTCAAGGAAATGATTGGTCTGATTCAAGGTGGTACCCTCGGTGGTCAGTCCTTCTCTGCCAACCTCGCCAACGGCGGACAGGTCATCGAATTCAATGATGGCTATGCCCTGCCAGATGATGCCAAAGCCCTCGCTGATGAAACCATCAAGGGTATTATCGACGGAACCATCACCATCACCCTGCCGTAGTTTTTTGTAACCCCGGCTCTGTCGGGGGCTTAGCCCCCGACAGAGCGTTCTAGTTATTTTAGGATGGCACCCATGAGCGAAACCGACAAACTCCCCTCCGGACGAACTCGCATCCACAGTCTGGAGATGCGCGGCATCACCAAGCGATTTCCTGGTGTGCTTGCCAGCGACCACGTTGACTTCGACGTGAAGTCCGGTGAGGTCCATGCCTTGCTGGGCGAAAACGGTGCGGGCAAAAGCACGTTGATGAAGATCCTCTATGGGTTGTACCATCCCGACGAGGGTGAGATTCTGTTGAACGGCAAACCCGTTAGAATTTCATCTCCAACGGATTCAATTAACCTTGGCATTGGCATGATTCACCAACACTTCATGCTTGTGCCGACCCTGACCGTCGCGGAAAATGTCGCGCTGGGATTGCCATCCTCCCGCGGCTTGCTGACAGACCTTGATCGTGTCTCGAAGCGCATTGTCGAACTGGCTGATATTTACGGCTTGCGAATGGACCCATCTGCCTACGTCTGGCAGTTGTCGGTGGGACAGCAACAGCGCGTCGAGATTATCAAGGCTTTGTATCGCGGCGCGGCTTTGCTCATCCTCGATGAACCGACTGCCGTCCTCACCCCACAGGAAGTGGATGAATTATTCGCCATTATGAAGCAGATGGTGAAAGATGGTCACGGACTCGTTTTCATCTCGCATAAACTGCATGAAGTGGTCGAAATCAGTAATCGTGTATCTGTGTTGCGCGACGGACGTATGATCGGCACACGACCTACTTCTGAGATTACCAAGCAGGTGCTTGCCAACTGGATGGTCGGACGTGAAGTCGGCTTCACTCCTGATCGCGGACAGGTACAATGTGGTTCTCCCCGCTTACAGGTCAAGAATGTCTCCTGTGGCAGTGACCGTGGCACACCCGGCTTGCGTGGCGTCAGTCTTGAAGTTTGCTCGGGAGAGATCTTGGGTATTGCGGGCGTTTCAGGAAATGGTCAGCGCGAACTCGCGGAGACGATTGCCGGGCTTCGCAAGGTGACAGGTGGACAGGTCTTGCTGGAAGATCAGGATGTGACTAATCTTCCGCCTGCTGAATTGACCGAACGAATGCTTTCCTACATCCCCGAAGAGCGCATGCGCGACGGGATGATCAAGGAATTTACCGTTGCTGAAAACATGGTCTTGCGCGAACACCACAAGGCTCCGTATTCACGCTATGGTTTTCTCAACCTCGGCGAGATTTCGCGTCACTCCGATGAACTCATCAAACAATTCCGCGTCAAGACTCCCTCGCGCGAGACCCGTGCCAAGAATCTTTCAGGCGGCAATATCCAGAAGATCGTTTTGGCGCGTGAAATTTTCCGCACCCCACGAGTTATCATTGCTGCCCAGCCCACCCGCGGACTGGACATCGGCGCGACGGAATATGTCCGCGAGCAGTTGCTTGAACAGCGCCGCAAGGGTGTGGCGGTCATGCTGATTTCAGAAGACCTCGATGAAATCCTCGCGCTTTCGGATCGAATTGCAGTTCTCTACGAGGGGCAGGTCATGGACATTGTCCCGCGTGAGAATGCCACTCCGGAAAAACTCGGCTTGCTTATGGCAGGCGTTCATCCGGACGGGTAGGTCTGAAACCTGCCCCAACAAAATAATAATCCATCGGTTCGGTGGTCGTGGCGCGGCATGCGCCACGGCGTTGGGTTGCCAAATCCCATCGAAAAGTTCCGCCGCCCAGTCAAGAAAGGACACCACTTATGAACCTTTGGCAGGAATACAAAAGACCCTCGTCTGTTATGGAGGCAGTTCAAGCCCTCGTATCGGCGTCGGGCCCCGCCATGCCCATTGCAGGCGGAACAGATTTATTACTCGACTTGAAACAGGGACGCCATGCCCCTGTTCACACGCTGGTTGATTTAACTTTCGTCACAGAGATGAAGTCGCTCGAATTGAGAGGGAATGAGCTTTTCATCGGTGCGGCTGTCGCAGTCAACCGTGCTGCCACCGACCCGCTGGTTGGGACGCACGCCCAGGCTTTGGTCGAAGCCTGTAACTTGATCGCCGGACCGCAGGTCCGCAACACCGCCACCATCGGGGGAAACGTGGCGCATGCCCTCCCCGCCGCTGACGGAACCATCGCCCTGACCGCTCTCGACGCCCAGGCGGAAGTCGCCAGCCCGGCTGGGACTCGCCGAATGCCGTTCACTACTCTCTTTGCTGGTCCCGGTAAATCGGCAATCAATAAAAAAGAAGAGATCATCGTCGGCTTTTACCTGCCCCAGCTCAAGAAGGGACAGGCTTCCTGCTTCAAGCGCATCATGCGACCGCAGGGAGTTGCCCTTCCCATTCTGAACTGTTCGGTCTGGCTTGAACGCGAAAAGGATGTCGTCAAGGATATTCACATCGCGGTTGGCCCCGGCGGTTCGACCCCATTCCGCGCCATCGAAGCAGAAGCTTTCCTGCGCGGGAAACCCCTCAACGAAGAAAATTTCAACCGCACACTAGAGTCCCTGCTTGGTCAGGCCAAGTTCCGTACCAGTGCCCGTCGCGCCAGTGCAGACTATCGCAGGCACATCGTTGGCGGATTGTTCAAAGACGTATTGGATACCGCCTGGAAACGGGCAGAATAGGATTAATGGTATGTCGAAAATAAATCTCACAGTTAACGGTATCAATAAAACACTCGAATCCCTGCCGGGCGAGACCCTGGCTTCGTTGCTCCGCATGCGACTTCATCTTACCGGTACAAAGATCGGGTGTGAAGAAGCGGAGTGCGGCGCCTGTACCGTCCTTGTGGACGGTGAGCCGATGATGTCTTGTGTCTATCCAGCAGAACGCGCCGATGGCAAGACCATCGTCACCATCGAAGGGCTGGCGCAGCGCGTCCACGAGGAGATGAAATTGCACCCGTTGCAGGAAGCCTTCGTGGAGCAGGGAGCGGTCCAGTGCGGATTCTGCATCCCCGGACAGATCATGACCGCGTATGCCCTGCTCAAGCGCAATCCAGACCCCGACAGCGAAGCCATCCGTTTTGCGTTGAAGGATACGCTTTGTAGGTGTGCGGGCTATCCGTCCATTGAGCGGGCGATTCTTTCGGCAGCTCAGGCGCTTCGCACGGGCGAACCCGTCCAGAAGCCGACCCATATTTCTAATTCGATCCATTCCCACAAAACGGTCGGACACAAACACCTGCGCCCCGAAGCCGTGGAAAAGGTCACGGGTGAGGCAATCTACACCGATGACATTGTCCTTGACGGTATGTTGTTTGCCAAAGCCAAACGCGCCATGATTCCGCATGGTTTCCTGACGAAACTCGATATCTCCAAAGCCAAAGCCCTGCCCGGTGTTGTTTCTGTTCTGACCGCAAACGACATCCCCGGTGAAAAGACTCATGGACTGGTCATCTATGACTGGCCCGTGCTGGTTGGCATTGGCGAGCGAGTCCGCTATGTGGGTGATGCGCTTGCCATCGTCGCTGCCGAAACGCAGGATATTGCAGACCAAGCCGTCAGCCTGATCGAAGCAGAGTTCGACCTCCAGCCAATTATCACAAATCCCGTTCAAGCCAAACAGGATGGCGTTCCGCAAATCCACGAGAAGGGCAATCTGCTCAAGCACATCAAAGTCCGCAAGGGTGACATGGATAAGGGTTTTGCGGATGCCGATGTGATTCTTGAACACACTTTCCATACCCCGACCACTGACCATGCTTTCATCGAGCCTGAGTGCAGTATCGCCGAACCCCTGCCCGATGGGCGCATGAATATTTATGTCGGCTCGCAGATTCCGTATCAGGACAGAACCCAGGTGGCACGCGCGTTGGGCTGGGACGAATCCCGCGTCCGCGTAATTGGTCAGTTGATGGGCGGCGGCTTTGGCGGCAAGGAAGACATCATGGGACAGATCCATTCCGCCATGCTTGCCAACGTCACCCAGCGTCCCGTCAAACTCCTTTTTGACCGTCACGAAAGTTTGCTGGTTCATCCCAAGCGCCACGCCACACAGATTCACGTCAAGGTTGGCGCGAAGAAGAACGGACGCATCGTGGCGATGGAAACCGAACTCTACGGCGATACGGGTGCGTATGCTTCGCTCGGCGAGAAGGTGATGACCCGCGCCACCACGCACTCGGCTGGACCCTACGACATCGAACATGTCCGCGCCGACTGCTATGCCATGTACACCAATAATCCGCCCGCGGGTGCGTTCCGCGGTTTTGGTGTCACGCAATCAGCCTTCGCGGTGGAATCCCTGATGGACATGCTCGCCGAAAAACTCGACATGGATCGCGTCGAACTACGCCGTATGAATGCCCTGCATGTCGGAAGTATCACCAACACAGGACAGGTCCTGCGCGACTCAGTTGGACTGACCGAATGTATCGACAAGGTTGAAGCGGAAATGTTGAAGCACGACAAGAACCCCTTCGCCCCGAAAGTTGATCCTGCCAACCCGAACCTTGTTCGCGCCTGGGGCTATGCTTCGGCTTACAAGAACACGGGACTTGGCGGCGGCGCGCCCGACATCTCCGGCGCGGACGTGGAACTCTACGAAGATGGCACCTTCCAGGTTCGCAGTTCCGCTGCCGAACTCGGTCAGGGATTGGTCACCGTCATGCGACTGGTTGTCTCTGAGGAATTGGGCGTGGCCCCCGATAAAGTCAGCGTGCTCGTCATGGACACCGACCTGACCCCCAACGGCGGACCGACCACCGCATCCCGCCAAACTTTCGTGACTGGCAACGCTTCACGCTACGCGGCAAAGACCCTGCGCGACCAAATCTCCGCAACGATGGCTGAGAAGTACGATGTCCGCCCCGAGCAGATCCGCTTTGAGGATGGCATCGTCCACGTCAACGGACATTCGATGACCTACGCCGAAATCTACAAGGAGATGACCGCCGCCGGGCAGAAGCCCTGTGTCCGCTACGAATATGAAGCGCCCAAGACCCAGCCTCTTGGTACGGGCGGCGACATGCACTTTGCCTTCTCTTTTGCCACGCAAGCCGCCGAAGTGGAAGTCAACAAGCTGACGGGCGAAGTCCGCGTGTTGAAGGTCATCTCTGCCAACGATGTGGGCATGGCGATCAACCCGCTCGGTTTGCAGGGACAGGTCGAAGGCGGCGTGATGATGGGGCTTGGCAACTGTCTCACCGAGGAATTCATCGTCGAGAACGGACAGGTGGTCACCGACCATCTCGCCCGTTATCGCGTCCCCGGCATCATGCTCACACCTGAGATCACCTCCATCATCGTCGAGCATCCCGTGGAAACGGGACCCTACGGCGCGAAGGGCGTGGGCGAAGTCTCCAGCATCCCGACCACTCCCGCCATCACCAACGCGATTTACAATGCTGTCGGCGTGCGGGTGGACAAACTCCCTGTGGATCAGGAAATGATTGCAAGGGAGTTGTGGGAGAGGGTGAAGTAAAAAGTAGAAAGTAACGACTCAAAAGGACTCTCAGGCTTCAAGCCTGAGAGTCCTTTTGAGTTAAGACCAGATATTTTAGATTGTGTATCGGGTACAATTCAATGGTATTTGTTCTGTGGAAATATTTTCTTCACGTATCTGATTTATAAACCTTAGGAGTGCCATGTCTAAAATCTTTACTCGTACGTTCCGTGTGCGTTGGGGAGAACTTGACCCAAGCGGCACAGTCAGCCCTGCGAATTATCTGCGTTATCTCATCGAAACTGCCTGGGATTGGGGCACTGCCATAGGCTGGGATGCGAACTACAGCCAGAACCCCGATGTGTTATGGTTGATCCGCGAGACGGAGATTCGTTTCCTGCGTCCGCTGCGGCACAACGATGTTTTCGACTTCACCATTTGGATGGTCAATTGGCAGAAAGTCCGCGGAACGCGTTGTTTTGAACTTACGCGTAACGATAATGGGGAAGTGATCGCACAAGGCACGCAACATATTGTCTATGTGGATGCAAAGACAGGGCGACCAACGAGTTTGCCTGAAGGTGAGGCGGAGAAATTTCGGCTTGAAAATCCGCGCGTGTTCCCGTTTGAGCGCTTTCCGAAAATTCCACCAGTCGAATCCCCATTCATCATGCAGCGACCCGTGGAATGGATGGACCTGGACTCGTATGAGCACGTCAATAACGTGATCTATGTCAACTATGCTGAAGAAGCCGCCGCTCAGGATTTTTCAGCAAGGGGATGGTCTCCTGCAAAACTGGCGGAAGCAGGCCTGGCCATTGCTTCGCGCCGCGTGCAAATCCAATACTTGTCGCTGGCAATCTGGGGAGAGAAGCTGACCATTTCCACGCATCCGCTCCAGGTCAACGGGACGGGTGGATCACGCTACGTGGGCATGTCCCATGCAGATGGTTCCCTTGCGGCTGAGTGCATCATCGACTGGGAACTGGTTGACCGTAAAAGCGGCGAAGCGCGACCCCTACCGGCTGAGTTGCTTTGACAGTTTCAAGCCCGAGAGTCCTTTTTTGAAAGTTGACAGTTTATTTCGAAGATCCATTTTCGGGCGGCATGTTCGAGCGGGGGTGAGATGGGCTACCGTGTTTGCCACCTGTGTTTGGTCCCGAGATGATGGGCGCGGAATCGCTTGCGCATATCCAATGGGAATGGCCAAGTTTGGATTTTGGCGAACTGCTTAAAGGTTGCCCAGGTGCCTTGCAGCCTTTGTGTTGGCGCCTCCCGCCTGGAGAAGCAGGGGAAGCGAGAGTTGACGCGTCCCTTGCTTTACATTAATTCCAAAATTTAGACGAATACACTCGGGACCACGCTCGCCGCCGCAGAATAAATCGGCAAAAATTTGCTCACAACTTTCCTACAATTCCGTAAGCGTGGTTCCCTGCAGGGCTATTGACTTTTTTTTTGTTATGTTTTATCCTGACTTCCAATGTGCACGCGCAGAAAGGGCTTTGTCTTGTTCTACAGACCGTTTTGGAGCCTCCTCCACGTCGCATAATAAAGGAGAAAACATGAAAACATTTAAGTTTTTAATCTGGGGGTTGCTTGCTGTGCTCGTGTTGACGGCATTTGCGCCGGTCGCCGCGCCCAGCAAGCCGGCGTTATATTCGCCAGTCGGGAATGCAGTGAAGGTGGATCCCGATAATGTTACGTTGAGATGGTATCGATCCACGCCGTCGCCAACCACATCTCCCGTCGCTGACTATGATATTGAAGTTTCCGAGGGGTCGGCTGTGGACGCCACCGGTGCCTTTCAGACCACGGTTTACACAGCAAACGAACCTTCGCCTGTGCCACTCACGAGTACGATTTCGCATCTAATTCCCGCTGGCACCCTTGACTATGGCACATCGTATTATTGGCACGTGCGTGCAAATGCGTCGACTTCCTCGGCCTGGTCTGCTGCCGCTGTTTTCCGCGTTGGCGTGGAGCCGCCAACCCTTATTGCACTTGCGCCTCCTCCGGCTCCGGACCTTCTCACATTGCGCCCCACATTCAGTTGGACCCCTGGCGCGCAGAATGCCGGTAGCTATACCATTCAGATATCGAGGGACTCCGGCTTCTCGACAGTCTATCGCACAGCTACGGTTCTTGCTTCCGCTGTACCCGCGAATGAATATACCCCGACGACCGATTTGCTCCCCAACATACTGTTCTACTGGAGGGTGCGCGCTAATAACAGCTTGTTGGGCGCAAGTGACTGGTCAACGCCCAGTTCGTTTACATCAGCCAATCCACCATCCGTCCCGGTATTGATCAGTCCCAAGAGCACCACGGTGTCCACCACTCCGGTGATGAAGTGGAAGGTGGTATCCCTGCAGGCTGGGGAAACGTTTGGGACATATGAGATTGAAATTTTCGATACAAACAAAAACCTTGATACTGCTACGCCTGTATTTACGGCAAATGATACTTTGAATGATGGAACTCCTTCGTTGGCGCTACAGGATACCACTTCGTACGATGTTCCACTTGCCGCGAATCTTCTCCCCACCACGACATATTATTGGCGGATGAAAGCCTACAACGGTGATGGCGAATACAGAACGTCCAGCCTCTATACTTTCTACACTTCAATCGTTGGTGAAGTCAATGCTGCGACCATGGACCCAAGTGAAGATTTGGGTAATGTACCCGGTCTTGAGGGACCGGCGTTTGCAACTACCAAGACGATTGACGGATTCACAGGCACGGTGCATGAGAATGCAAACCTGCTCAGTTTGTATCCCATTTTTAGATGGGATCCCGGCGCGCTTAATGCGCAGACCTTTACCGTTCAGGTTGCATCCTATGCTTCCGGCAGTTGCAATGTTGCCGACCCGGAAGAGAGCAAGTTTAAGACGTTGATCATTGACGCTACTGTCGACCATTCGGATCCGGAATATGCCGCCAATCTCGCAAAATATCCAAATTACATCCTTTGCTGGCGCGTGAGGGGGAATCATTCGACCTATGGTTCCAGCGATTGGTCGGATGTGCAAATATTCAGGACAGCCAACCCTCCGGGAATTCCCGTGCCAACTGCTCCCGTGGACGGCACATTGACCAATGATAATTCCCCAAGGCTTGTGTGGAATAAAGTGACATTGCCGTCTGGTACGATATTTGGAAAGTATGAAGTCGAGATTTCGTTTAACAGCACCTTCTCTGGTTACGATTATCCGGTGGATACAATACCGCCTTTCCTGGATCCGATCGATCCAGCCTCCTATCCTTTGCCCTCCCCGATACTGCCTGATAACACTGTCAATAGCCCGGTTTATTCTCCTGCTCCACCCGCACCGGTGTTCCCCAATATCCCCATGGTCGATCAGGCTCATAACCCCACTACAGACCTGGCGAATACCAGGGAGGAGTCGTGGTACGACGTCGAGCCTGACATTGTCCCGGGGCCTCCAATTGGCAATCCGCTTTATGGCGCTCACACCTACTATTGGAGGGTGCGCTCATATAACGAATACGGCGAGTATAGCGCCTGGTCCGTCGTGCGTTCCATAAAAATTATGGTTGATCGTCCCACTGGACTTGTGATTACAGATTGTGCTGGCACAGTAATTACAGATGCGATAACCCCACGTCCCTGCTTTGATTGGGATGATGTATACAGGGCAAATAGTTATAAGATTAGTATTGGAGTTCAAAATACCAATGGTAGCGTAACGAAAATATTGACCGGCGTAACCGGTGGTTCAGCCTACCAGCCCGTAGTGGATTTACCCAAGGGAAAAACCATTGTTTGGTGGGTTACTACGGTTGAGAATACCCGCTACGGCGTAAGCCTTCCTGCGTCTGGCGCTCCCTTCCAATCCGCCAGGCCGCCAACTACTCCTATACCACGTGTGCCGATCAATAGCAAGCTCGTGCTCACCGATACCCCCACCTTTACCTGGACGCGTTCTTCGTATCCATTGGGAACAAATTTTGGCTATTATGAGATTCAGGTTGCACGGGACAAGTATTTTGCTTACCCTGTGGAGCCCACGGCTCAGACAGCGCCGGGCGACGATTACGAATTGAGCTACACCATTGCTACCGCATTGACTCCTGCAAGGACATATTACTGGCGTGTGCGAGCCTGTAACGATGAAGTTCCAAATGAATGCAGTACGTGGTCGCCTGTAAACTACTTCCGAACATCGGTGGCAGCGCCCACATTGGTCGTGCCCCCAGATACCGCCAACCCACTAAGACCCATCTTCGAGTGGGATGCTGTAAACGATGCGAGCAGCTACACGATCTGGGTCTCCAAGAATGCTGCATGCATAACTCCGGTCGCAAGCGCGACGACATCGGCTCTTCTCTATCAGCCTGGGAGCAATTTGGCGGCAGGTACTACATATTATTGGTGCGTCCGTGCCAATAGCGCCTCCTTTGGACCAGGGCCCTGGTCTACCATCGATACTTTTACCACCCCGTAAACGTGAAAATATGACTTGATGCAACGAACCCGACTATAGGTCGGGTTCGTTCTTTTCCCATGTCTGGTGGAGTTTGCCGTATGAAGAAAATGTTGATATTTATCATTGTTTTGTTGATTTTGATGCCCGCATGCGATTTTTTCACGCCGACGGCGAATCCTGCGCCGCCGGCTTCAGCCACCGTGCCGGTTACGACCACAGGTGAAGCTGATCCTGATGCCGAGCCTCCCCTCACGCTGACGGAGATTCCGCTCGAAGCGGGTTACGGGGTCGGCGGCGGCTGGTTCGAGTTGTATTTTACGAATCCCCAAAGTCCGCTTGCCTCGCAGGAAACGGGCGGGGTGGATGTCCCCCTCGCCACCGCGATTGATTCAGCACGCCTCTCTGTGGACGTCGCCGTTTACAGCCTAAGCCTTAATAGTGTCCGCGATGCGTTGATCAATGCCCACAAACGCGGAGTGCGGGTGCGCATGGTGATGGAAAGCGAAAATCTCGACCGCTCCGATCCGCAGAAATTGAAGGATGCGGGCGTTCCCATTTTGGGTGATCGCCGCGAGGGGCTGATGCACAACAAATTTGTCGTGATCGACAACTCTGAAGTCTGGCTTGGCTCGATGAATTTCACCGACTCGGGCGCGTATGCCGATAACAACAACCTGATGAGAATCCGCTCGGTGAAAATGGCGGAGAACTACACCACGGAATTCGAGGAAATGTTCGTGGATGATAAATTCGGCGATGAAGTCGTGGCCGAGACTCCAAACCCAACCGTTGAGATCGATGGCACACGGATCGATGTCTATTTCTCTCCCGATGATGGCGTTCAAACCAGCTTTTCGGAACTGCTTGAGAATGCGCAGGAGAGTATTTCTTTCATGGCTTTCTCGTTCACGTCGGATTCGATCGGGAATATCATTCGCAGCCGCGCACAGGATGACGTGACGGTAGCTGGCGTGATGGAGGACGAACAGATCAACTCCAACGCCGGCACAGAATTCGACCCGTTCCGACAGGCTGGGCTGGATGTTCTGCGCGACGGGAACGAAGGTCAGATGCATCACAAGGTCATGATTATTGACGAGAGCATTGTGGTCCTGGGTTCCTACAATTTCACCAAAAGCGCTGAGACCCGAAATGACGAAAACCTGATCGTGATTTATAACGGGGAAATTGCCGCGCAGTTTATGGCGGAATTTCAAAGAGTATACTCACAGGCTCAACCAGCAAAATGAAAGTTTGGTTTTCCCGCCTCCTGATCGGACTCGTCACTGCCTGGAATCTGCAAGCCGCCTTTGCCTTCATTTTCTCCCCCGGCGGATTCGTTCGCGCCTACGAGCTTTCAGGCATTCCCGGCGAAGCCGCCATCCGTGGATTTGGCCTTTTGTTTCTGATGTGGAATATCCCGTATCTCTTTGCCCTGGCAGACCCTGTCCGTTACCGCCTTGCATTGACCCTGTCCCTGCTCATGCAGTTGACGGGACTCATTGGAGAGACTTTTATTTATTTCACCCTCCCTGCAGGTCACGCCATGCTGGGAGGGTCGATTCTACGGTTTATTACTTTTGATGGCATGGGGCTGGTTTTGTTGGTAATTGCGTGGTGGAAAGGAAGACTTTCATGAATCCATGTCGGATTTAGGCACTTGGAGTTGCCTGACTTTTTCAAATTGCCCAGAATGAATCTGAAAACCTCCAAGGACTGTTTCCAATACCGGCAGGAAATTGGCAACCCGTTTTGCGCGGATGACCCAATCCCATAGCGGCTCGAACTTTTTCCAGCCTCCCGCATAGGCAAGATGCCTGAACTGGTTAGCAATCCCCTGATGCGTCTGCGAGGATTGGATAATGCTATCCCATTGATAGAATTCGTGGTATGCCCGCCAATAGCCAACCTCCAGTTCTTCGGCCGTCAAATGGCTGTGACGGAAGACTGTGTGCCGCGTATCGTATAAATCCCAATTGGATGTGGTGATGCGGTTTTCCGTTTTCATCCTTTGATGGAGCGCCGTCCCCGGGTATGGCGTCAAAATGTGGAAGGTCGCGGTTTCAATTCCATGTTTAATCGCCCATTCGACCGTTCTGTCAAAGACCGTTTTATCGTCATCGTCCATCCCGAAGACAAAACTGGCATTGATCATGACGCCCAGATCATGCAGGCGGCGGATCGCAGTGGAGTAATCACGGTTCAGGTTTTGGTGTTTGTGCTGTTTTTCAAGGTTCGCAGGATTGAGAGTTTCGAATCCTATAAACAGACTTCTCAGTCCGCTCTCGGCGGCTTTTTCGAGCAAACCGGGCTTGAGGACGGATTGAACCATCCCTGCTGCCTGCCACAGGCGTCCCATGCCAGCCATCCCGTCGAAGAGACTCTTGGCAAAGCGCGGGTTTCCGAAGAGATGGTCGTCGAGAAAATACAGGTGTCTTCCGTGCAGGCTCTCGATTTCCGCTAATGCCCGATCTGTGGCAAGCGTGTAAAAGGATTTCCCGCCCGCGAAGAATGACTCCTTGTAACAAAAATCGCAGACGTGTGGACATCCGCGCGAGACGACAATCGAGTTGGGGACAAGATACAGGTGGCGTTTGATCAGGTCGCGGCGCGGAAAGGGGAGATTGGCCAGGGTACGGATTTCGGACGCGTATCTTTGTTTTGGCTGCCTTGCGCGAAAGTCGCGAAGAAAGATTTTCCACGTATCCTCTCCCGGTCCGATAAAGATCGTGTCAGCATGTGCTTTTGCCTCCTCTGGAATTGAAGTCACCTGCAACCCGCCAAGACAAACATAAATTCCCCTGCTGCGGTAGTGGTCGGCAATTTCATAGGCGCGATATGCAGATGTGATATAGACTTGGAGCACAACAAGATCGGGGTCGTCGTTCAAATCAAGTGTCTCGACGTGTTCGTCCCAAATCGTGATTTCATCCGTGTCTTCAAGATATGCGGCGAGCGTCGCAAGCCCCAGCGGCGGAAATAGTGAGTACTTGATCGGTCTCCAAAACGGGCTTTTGGCTTCCGTTAATGCGGGCAGGATCATTTTGACCTTCATCTTGTTTTCTCCTCTGGCTTTAAAAATAAAACTTTCACCAATTCAGGTTGAAGTTTCACCGGAAAGCGCTTGCGATCTGTGACAAAACCTTCTCAAAGAGTTCCAATCCCTATCAGTTTTTTTATATCCATCCCTTGCACCTCACCTCAAAATCAATTACACTACCCGTATAGCACGCACGTTCTACTCAGGAGAGATAACATGACCGACGATACCTTTTACCTCGGACGTATATTTGACCCCAAGACCGGCAAAGCGACAGCGAACCCTCTGCAATATGACCCCGCCGATTTGACAACTCACGCGGTTGTCACAGGCATGACAGGCTCAGGCAAGACGGGCTTGTGTGTGGCGCTGCTTGAGGAAGCTGCGCTACAGGGCATCCCCGCCATCATCATCGACCCCAAAGGCGACCTGACCAACCTGCTCCTGCATTTCCCGAATTTACTCCCGCAGGATTTCCAACCGTGGATCGATCCTGAAATGGAGCGCCGCACGGGCAAGTCCATGGAAGATATTGCAGCCGAAGCGGCATCTTCATGGCGTACGGGATTAAAAGAATGGGGCATTGGTCCCGACAGGATTCAGCTTTTACAGGAGATGGTCAAGTTTGCCATCTACACCCCAGGCTCGGATTCAGGCATTCCCGTCAGCGTGCTTTCCTCGCTCGCCGCGCCAAAGATCGATTGGGAGTCCAACCGCGAAGTCCTGCGCGAACGCATCACCAGTACCGTTACGGCCCTGCTGGGTCTCGTCGGCATGACCGACCTTGACCCCATCCGCTCACGTGAACACATTTTGCTCTCGAATATTTTCGAAGCTCACTGGAGCGAAGGACGCGACATCGACCTGACCGAACTCATCCTTCAAACCCAAACCCCGCCCTTTGACAAACTCGGCGCCTTCCCTGTGGACACCTTCTTCCCGCCCAAAGACCGCATGGAACTGGCGATGGTCTTGAATAACATTCTCGCCGCGCCTGCCTTTGAAACCTGGCGCGAAGGCGAATCCCTCGACATTCAAAGTCTGCTCTTCACCCCCGAAGGTCAGCCGCGCCACAGTATCTTCTACCTCGCGCACCTCTCGGATGGCGAGCGTATGTTCTTTGTTACCCTGCTGCTCTCCGCCGTCGAAACCTGGATGCGTACCCAAACAGGCTCCACTTCCCTGCGCGCCCTCCTCTACATGGATGAAATTTACGGCTACCTTCCGCCCACCGCCGTGCCGCCTTCAAAGGGTCCGCTCCTCCGCATGTTGAAACAAGCCCGCGCCTTTGGTCTGGGACTTTTGCTCGCCACCCAAAACCCCGTTGACATCGATTACAAAGCCCTCTCCAACACGGGCACATGGCTCATTGGCAAACTGCAAACCGAACGCGACAAGAACCGCCTGCTCGACGGTCTTGAAAGCGCCGCTGGCGGCATCCCCCGCGCCGCGATGGACAAACTCATCTCGTCGCTTGGCAAGCGTGTTTTTGTGATGCACAACGTCCACGAGAAAATGCCCGTGCTGATTCAAACTCGCTGGGCGATGAACTTCCTCGCTGGACCCATGACCCGCACCCATATCCCATCTCTCAATCAGCT
The DNA here is from genome assembly GCA_016234555.1 of Chloroflexota bacterium. Classification (GTDB taxonomy): domain Bacteria; phylum Chloroflexota; class Anaerolineae; order Anaerolineales; family Villigracilaceae; genus Villigracilis. The sequence continues at coordinate 69,561 of JACRBJ010000016.1, forward strand.
GGTCGGGGCCGGGGAATCCGCGCCCGTGCCTGCTCCTGTTTCGAGAAAAGCATCTACGCCCAAGCCTTCCGTCGAAGCCTTTCAGCCCATCCCCGTTTCATCCTCCCTGAGCGAAGTCGAAGTGGCGCAGCCCGCCCCCAGTCGTCAATCGTCGGTTGTCAATCGTCAATCAGATGGCAGCCTTACCAAGCCCACTCTCCCCGCTGGCATTCGTGAATATTTCCTGCCGCAAAACTACAGCCTGCCCGAAGCCTTCCAATCGGTGAAGAAGCCCATGCCGTCACAGGCGATGATTCAGGGTGTGATGTATCGCCCGACTTTGCTTGCCGCCGCTCAAGTGCGATTACTCGACCGCAAGTATGGCGTGGATAGCGAAGTTACCAAAGCCACCCTTGTTGACGCTTTGGATCGCCGTGGCGTTGTCCGCTGGGACGATTTCCCCTACGCCGGACCTTCGCTCGACAAAGTGGAAAACATGCCCGTAGCAGGTGCGCGTTTCAGCAGCATGGAATCCCCGCTCAATGATTCCAAGATGATGACCGCCCTGCAAAAGGACTTCACCGATTGGCTTTTCCGCAACACCGAAGTCACCGCCCGCGCAAATGTCAGACTGAAAGTGTTCGGCGGACCCGATGTCAGCCAGGCGGAATTTATGAAAGCCTGCTCCGATGCCGCCCGTGAAGGACGCGATGCGGAACTTGAAAAGAAAGCCTCCGCGATTGATAAGAAGATCAAAAGCGTTGAAGACAAGTTGATAAAAGAGGAGCGCGAACTGCGCCAGGATCAGGAAGATTTGCGGAACCGCAATATCGAGACGGGACTTAGCGGCGTTGAAACAGTTGCCAGCTTTTTGGGTCTTGGTCGGAAGAAGAGCCTCTCCACTTCGGTTTCCAAATATCGCATGGCGCAAAATGCCAAGGAGGATGTGCAGGAATCGGAGGATGCCATCACGCAATACAAGCGGGAACTTGCCGACTTGCAACGCCAGCGCGAGGAAATCGAATCCGTGGTCAATGACAGTTGGGGTAGCGTTGTCAACGAAATCAGTGAAGTGAGCATCAAGCCGAAGAAGACCGATATTTACGTCAACCTCTTTGGCGTCGCCTGGAAGCCTTATTATATCGTCCAGGCTGGAGATGAGACCATCGAACTGCCCGCCTTTGGCGCGGAGTAGATTCTATAAACCTGTCAGGTTTCTGGTGTAAGGTAGTGACGACTTCAAGTCGTCACTATGCTTTAAAGGACAAATCACATGAGTATCTTCATTCTTTTACTGGCGCTGGCAATTTGGGGCGTCGTTCATTCCTTCCTTGCTTCTCACATGGCAAAAGACCTCTTCCGCCTGAAAGCCGGCAGCATGGATTTTTACCGCCTGGCTTACAACGTTTTTGCGGGAATCAGTTTCCTGCCCATTCTGTATTTGATGGCGACCCTGCCCAACCAGCCGGTGTACGAAGTCCCATCCCCGTGGAATCTGGTCATGTTCGGCGGACAATTGCTGTCGCTCGTTTTGCTCGCAGTTGCCTTCCTGCAAACAGATGCGCTTTCCTTTGTCGGCTTGCGTCAGCTTTTTGAAGCGGAGAAATCAGGCGCGCTGGTCGTTCACGGATTGTACAAAGTTGTGCGGCATCCGCTATACACGTTCAGCCTGCTCTTTATCTGGCTCACGCCGAGCGTTTCGCAAAACTCGCTTACGGTATACATTGGCGCGACGGCTTACATTTTGATCGGTACATATTTCGAGGAACGCAAGCTCCTGCGCGAATTTGGTGAGGCGTATGCCAATTACAAAAAGTCCACGCCGATGTTGATTCCCGGGTTGGTGTCTGGGAGAAAATAACAAAAAATTCCCGACCGAAATCGGGAATTTTTTTACTCAATCGGTCAGCGCCCCTTGACCAAAAAGTTGAGCGTGGACGATCTCGACATCTTTTATATCCAGCATCACAATGCCTTGTTGGTCGTAAAAATCATCCTGATCGACATCGAGTGACGTCTCGAAAACAGAAAGAAGCGCCTCGGCGTCATCGTCTGCGGCGACGCGGTTGATCGAGACTGCGGTGCAATCCACGCAGGCGTGGACCAGCATCAGCTCGCCGCGTGGATCGGGCTGGTATTTGTTCCTGCTCCTTTTCAGGGTCAGCCCGATGGGCTTCATCCCAGCCTTGCAAGCCGAGAGACGGTCGCCTGCGGAATACAAGTCAAGGTGACATGACCACAGGCAGTAGGGACAGTGGTTGCGGTTGTTGACTCCCGAAAGCAGGTGCATGTTGGAAACAGGGACGCCGCAGTTGGCGCAACGGAAGTCTCCGAAGGAGGATGGCGAATGATTTCTCATAGCTCCTCCCGCAAACGCATGTAATTTTGATAGCGGTACGGATTGACATGCCCATCCATGACTGCCTTGCGGATGGCGCAGCCCGGTTCGCGGTCGTGCTGGCAGCTTAGCCCGAACTTGCATTGACCCACATAGCGGGTCATCTCTGGGAAGAGGGACGCGAGTTCTTCCGCGTGGATATTCCACAGTCCAAACTCGCGGATGCCGGGTGTGTCCACCAGCCTGCCGCCGAAGTCCAGTTCGAACATTTGCAGGTGACTGGTGGTATGGCGTCCCTTGCCGACCTCTCCGCTGCTGACTGATTTGACGCGCAAGCCGAGATCCGGCTGAAGCGCATTCATCAATGAGGTCTTGCCTACGCCCGATTTGCCGACCAGCACAGACATGCGTCCGCACAGGGCTTGTTTGAGTTCTTCAACTCCCTCGCCTGTGGACGCGCACACCAGATGGGTCGGGTAGCCGATGCGGCGATAGATATCCAGATCAGCTTCCAGCGCATCGTTCTCGCTGGCAAGGTCCATTTTGGTGATGACGATTTGCGACGATAACCCGGCGGCTTCGGCAGCGACCAGATAGCGGTCAAGCAATCCCCACTTTGGGGTGGGGCTGGCAGCGGCAAACACGGGCAGGACCTGATCCGCATTCGCCGCGATGACCTGTTCAAAGACGCGTTGACCGGAAACTGGCAGCGGGCGTGAAAATTTAGAGCGGCGTGGCAATATCTCGGTGATGATGCCGCAGCCCTGTCCTATATCCAGAAGGCGGACCTGGTCGCCAATCGCAACTGGGTCGGCGGTGGAGTGAGTCGATTTATATAAACGGGACGAGAGTTCGCAGTCGATCTCGTGACCGTTTGTGTGGACGGTGTAATGTCCGGTGGATTTCCGAAATACGACACCCTGGTCGTTTTCGTCTGTAATGTTCATTGCTAAAAATTCCTGTAGTGATTGTTTGATAAAGGTTCGATGCGTGCCGTCCACGCTTGCGGACGGGGAATGATTGGACTGCTTGTACTACTTGGGCCGACATAAAATTCTCCTTGTCTGAAAAATAAAAACCGCCACGGAAATTTCCGTGGCGGTTTGATGATCGAACGTCCAGCGCTGGTTGCTTGCAATGCAAAAGGACGCAGCTCATTAAATTAAAAGCCACGGACATAGGAACGTCCGTGGCTGTGGATCTAAAAGATCGATCTTCGCTTACGCAGGGACGCGCCTATGGGATTCTTTGCAAACAAGAACCGATGCTGAATTGAACAAAAAAATACGTGTTTCCTTTTCCTTGAAAATATGGCTGGTTTTGACCAACTGCCCTGTAGTTTATCAGCGCGGGAAACGGTTGTCAAGTAAATAGCGGCGATGTCGCATGGCAAACAAAGGACGGGCGTTTTTGCCCATGTTACAATACCGATGAAATTTTTGCCATTCCCAACCTACCTTTGGAAGTGATCCATGACTAAAATCCTGCTGGTTGAAGACATTCCCGATAACGCTGAACTTGTCCGCAAGGCATTGTCGGGGCATGATTACGAGATCATCCATGCGCCTGACGCCGAGACGGGATTGAGCCTTGCGCTGGAATATATCCCCGATTTGATCCTGCTTGACCTTGGGTTGCCGGACTACGACGGGCAAACGCTGGCAGGCTGGCTGCGCGCCGAACCAGTTTTGGATTCCACGCGGATTGTCGCTTTCACGGCCTGGCCCGAGGAGACGGCAAAAACCATGGTCGAAAGTTATGGCTTCGATGGTTACATCTGCAAGCCGATTGGCAGGGTGAGCGACTTTCTTGCAAAAATCGACTCTTATCTGAGAGTTCCATAAATGCCGACAGTTGACAATACCACCGCCGTCAGGCTGATTCCAGTCAGTCAGTTTTCCGATGAACAGCTTGCGGCAATTTATAACCAGACCCGTGTGGATTACCTGGTGCCGATGCCGATGAACGCGGCGCGGCTTGGCGAGTACGTCAAGACCTATGACGTGAGCCGCGAAGATTCCCTGGTCGCCACCACCGAGGATGGGGAAATGCTGGGCGTCAACATGCTTGGGCTGCGCAAGGGACGGGCGTGGATCACGCGTCTGGGAGTGCTTCCGAATACACGCCGTCATGGGGTGGGGCAGCTTTTAATGGAGAGCCTGATACAAAAGGCGGAGGACCTGTCCATCCATTTTGTCATGCTCGAAGTCATCAAGAATAATACGCCGGCTCACCAGCTCTTTTTGAAACTCGGATTTTACGAAGTGGGCGAGCTGCTGGTTTTGCGCCATTCCCCGCTGACTCATGCGGTTGATCCCATTGTGGCGGATGCCCGCCGGCTGGAACGCCACGACGCGATGACGCTCGTCGGTTGGGATCGTGGCACACAGCCCTGGACGAATCAATCCGAATCGTTGTTCAATGCCCATGAGGTGTCTGGTCTGCAATTGGAGCTTGCGGATGGCAGCCGCGGCTGGTTGGTTTACCAGCGCCAGAAGTTTTTGCTGACCCGTTTTGCCTTCAAAACCGAAGCGGGCGACCCAGCGACGGTGGCGTATGCCCTGCTCTCGCATTTGCACAACCAATATCCGCGCCTCGATACGCAGGTGGAAAACATTCAGGTCAACGATCCGCACCTGCCCGCGTTTTACCGCATGGGATACGTCGAAGCCTTCCGCCGCATCGAGATGTGGCGCGGGACTCCCCCACCTGAGATTCAGAAACAATGAACCGAATCGTCGTTTGTGGCTTGGTGGTTGTGGCGCTTGCCGCGTGCGCCCCGGGCGGGGACGTGGTTCCGTCGGTGGCGACCAGCCCTCTACCGGTAACCAACCCTCCGCCCAGTCTGGTTGCGCCAACGATCCAGGTGGAGCTTTCCGCGACGCCTGCTCTCCAATCCACCGCAACCGTCGCCCCGTCGTGCAATCCAATCAAAATCATGCCGCTTGGCGATTCCATCACGTACGGCGAGGGGATTCCCAGCTACGGCGGATATCGGAACCTGCTGGGCGCGCTGCTGGAGAGCGAGGGGATTCAGTTCGATTTTGTCGGCTCGCAACAGAGCGGCGGGGAGGCGCTTGCCGACCCCGATAACGAGGGGCATCCCGGCTGGCGGATTTCCAACGTCCGCAAGGCGATTGCCGAGGAAGGCTGGCTCGAAACCTACCAGCCGGATATCATCCTGCTGCACATCGGCTCGAACGACCTGTTGAATACCACTCCCAAAAAACAACCCTACACGAATTTGGCAGCCACCTCGGAAGATCTCTCCGGGCTTTTGGACGATATTCTCACGCGCCTGCCCGAAACGCATATCATTGTCGCCCGCATCGTCCGCCTGCGCTGGGGATCCGACTCGAATCACGTTTATTTCAATAACGCCATCCCGGAGATTGTCGCGTCCAGGGGCGGACAAGTTTCGGTGGTGGATATGCAGGACATCCTCATCAGGAGCGATTTCGTCACCCTGTATCATCCCAACCCGCGGGGCTATGACAAGATGGCGCATGCCTGGTTGAACGCAATTCTGGCGCTTGATTTGGGGAAGTGCGCTCCGTAAGCCTACAATAGCTCGCAAAACATGTCTGGAAATGCGGGGGAGCGGATTAATTTTCCTCTTGCGTTTTAATCAGAATTGATTACAATATGATTGTTTGTGATTGATTTTTGATTGACTGCGAGCATTTTATGGCACTTGAAACCCTCTCAAGCCCGGAACGTCAACAACAGATTGTACGTCTTTTGAACCGTCAGCAAAGGCTGTCTGTGGCTGAAATTTGCGAGCAATTTGCCATCAGCGAAGCCACAGCCCGCCGTGATTTGGAGACGCTGGCTGAACAAGGCAAGGTTCAACGCGTGCATGGTGGCGTAATCGCCATTGAGAAGGCGCCACCTGAATTGCCCATCCTCCAGCGCGAAGGGGAGCAGTCAGATGAGAAGTCCCGCATTGGGCGGGTGGCTGCTGAGTTGATTGCGGACGGGGAGACGGTCTTCCTCGGATCAGGGACAACCGTGCTGGAGACGGCTAAAAACCTGCGCGAACGCAAAAATATGACTGTGATCACCAATTCACTACCAGTGCTCAATGCCCTTGCAGGAGTTAAGGGCATCTCGGTTGTTTCCCTTGGTGGACAGTTGCGCGAAAGCGAGCTTTCGTTCATCGGGCATATCGCAGAACAGGCGCTGGCGGAGTTGCGCGTGGACAAGGTTGTCATGGGGACCCGCGGTGTGGACCTTGAACACGGCTTGACCAACGATTACCTCCCCGAAACCCTAACCGACCGCGCCATCTTGAAGATTGGAAGGGAAGTCATCATTGCAGCTGACCACACCAAGATTAACCGTGTGTCCACGGCATTGCTTGCTCCGTTGACTGCAATGCATATATTTGTGACTGATGCCAGGGCGGATACGAAGTTTGTTCAGTCTCTTAAAAAGCAGGGAATACAAGTGGTCATGGCATAGGACGAGATTATGTTGCTTGAGAATTTTCGTCCGCGCTCGAAGCTGGTGACAAAGACTACCCTGATTGATAAGCCGAGATTTCCTGTTGTCGATGCGCATAACCATCTTGCTGCGTCCTTTGGCGGCGGCTGGGATCAAAAGCCGCTGAGTCAATTGCTTGACCTGCTGGATGAAGCGGGTGTAACTCATTATGTTGACCTGGACGGCGGCTGGGGGGAAGAGATTCTTTATCATCATCTTGATTATTTCAAAACCAAAGCACCTGAGCGGTTTCAAATCTTTGGTGGTGTGAATTGGTCGAGGTGGAAGGACATGGGTGACGCATTCCCCGAATGGGCGGTGGGCAGACTTAATGTTCAGAAAGAGGCGGGGGCACAGGGTTTGAAGATTTGGAAAGGTTTTGGACTGCACGTCAAAGACCAGAATGGGGAATTGGTCAAGGTGGATGACCCGCGACTGAGTCTTATTTGGGATGCGGCTGGCGAACTTGGTTTGCCCGTGCTGATTCATGTTGCAGACCCTGTTGCTTTCTTTGACCCGATTGACGAGACCAATGAACGTTGGGAGGAAATTGAACAACATCCCGATTGGGCGTTTCCCAGTCCGCTTTTTCCGCCGTTTTTGGAAATCATGAATGGATTCAAAACTCTTGTTGCCCGTCACTCATCAACCACTTTCATTGGTGCTCACGTCGGATGCTATGCCGAAAACTTGGAATGGGTGGGACAAATGTTGGATGCCTGCCCGAATTATTACGTGGACATCTCCGCCCGCTTTGGCGAATTGGGACGACAGCCTTACACGGCACGGAAGTTTTTCATCCAATATCAGGATCGGATTTTGTACGGCTCGGATATGGGTCCCGATTTGGACGTCTATCGCTTGAATTACCGTCTGCTCGAAACGGATGATGAATATTTCAACTACAACCCAGGCGAAATTCCACAGCAGGGACGCTGGCATGTGAATGGCTTATTTCTGCCCAATGAAGTGTTGGAAAAAGTATATCGAAAGAATGCACAGAACGTACTTAAACTCAAGGATGAAGGATAAAGAATGAACCCCACCAATTACCACACCTACAACGAAATTAGATCGCAGACGGAAGCATGGAAAGAGGCTTTGAATGTGGTCAGCGGCATGTCTTTGCCAAAGACTGCGGACTATAGCCAGGTGATTTTCACAGGCTGCGGCTCGACTCACTATCTATCATTTGCGGGGTCAGCTTTGTATCAGGAGTTGACGGGTCGCGCTGCGCGGGCTGTCCCTGGCGGGGAGTTGTTATTGAATTCGCAGAATACGCTAACCGACCAAAAGACCTTGCTGGTTGCTGTCAGTCGCTCTGGGACGACAACTGAAACCATCAAGGCGGTGGAAAAGTTCGAGGCTGAGAAACGTGGCGACGTGGTTGTCATCAGTAATTATGACGAAGTTCTTTCGCGTTTGGCTGATTTCAATATCGTGATTGATAAGGGTCAGGAGGAATCAGTTGCCCAGACTCGCTCGTTTGCTTCGATGTACGTGGCGGCGACGGCGATGTGCGCGAAGATGGCGGGGCGTACAGATTTGGTTGAGGCAATGGGAAAGCTGCCAGAGATTGGTAATTGGTTGATTGGTAATTACGAGTCGCATGCAAAAGGGATTGGGGAAAACCTGAACTTCGACAGATTTTATTTCCTCGGTTCTGGCATCCGCTATGGACTTGCGTGCGAAGCCAATCTCAAGATGAAGGAGATGACCTTAACTCACAGCGAGCCATTCCACACTTTGGAATTTCGTCATGGACCGATGAGCATGGTCAATGAAAAGGCTGTCGTGGTGGGGCTGCTCTCAGATACGAACCGAGTCCACGAGGCGAAGGTGCTGTCAGAGATGAAAATGCTGGGAGGAACAGTATCAGCTTTGGGTGAGGCGGAAGCGGATGTCGCTTTCGGGTCGGGAGTCCCAGAATGTGTGCGCGGCGTCCTGTATCTGCCAGTCTTGCAATTGATGGCTTTTTATCGTTCGCTGGCAAAAGGTTTGAATCCCGACCGTCCCGAAAATTTGACGGCGGTCGTGAAATTGGATTTCTAATCAACTATGACGAGCGGCGGGGTGCGTCCAACCAGATAGCCGTGTTCCCTGTCTGGCACGCGCGTGAGCGTGGTGTCGCGGCTGTCACAATAGAATGGAGAAGAAAATGAAAAAACTATTGTTCGTTCTCATAGTTGCCAGCCTTTTATTGGCTGCCTGCGGCGGTGGAGCAAAACCTGCTGCGGAGGAAGGCCCCGTGGAGATCACCTTCACCATGTGGGGCGCGCCAGAGGAACTCGCGGTCTGGCAGGCGGTTGTGGATGATTTCCAAAAAATCAACTCGAACATTACCGTGAAGGTGGATGTCTCGGATTGGGATTCATACTGGACAAAGTTGAACACGCTGATAGCGGGCGGCACACCACCTGACGTGTTCGCCATGGACGCTCCGCTCTTCCTGGATTGGCAAAGCCGTGGCGCATTGCTGAATCTTCAACCGTACATCGATGCCAACCCCGGCCTCCTCGACGGCCTGTATCCGCAAACGTTGACTGCCTATAAGACAGCGGATGGATACTACGGCTTGCCGCGCGATTTCCAGACCATTGTGCTGTTCTACAACAAGGATATGTTCGATGCCGCAGGCGTGGCATACCCGACCGCAGACTGGACCTACGACGATATGCTTGCCGCTGCGAAAAAATTGACACTGGACACGAATAATGACGGTAAGATCGATCAATATGGACTCTGGTCGGACACATGGGACATGGAGTTGCTGTGGAGTGAGGCCATTTGGGCGTACGGTGGCGAGATCATCAGCCCCGAGCATACCAAGACCTTGATCGGTGAAGGCGGCGCGCGCGATGCCTGGGCTTACATTGACAGCCTGTACAAGGAAGGCGTGATGCCTACTCCCACCACTTCGGGTGAGTTCGGCTTGGACCTGTTCCAATCCAATATGGCGGCGATGACCACCATCGGTCATTGGGCGGTGCCTGGGTATGTCCAGTCTGGAATTAACTTCGATGTTGCACCGATGCCGAAGGGTCCGGCGGGACAGGCGACCAGCGTCAACAGCGCCGGCTTTGTCATCTCGAAGGATTCCAAACATGCCGACGCAGCGTTCGAGTTCATCAAGTTTGCGTTGGGCGAATCTGGACAGACGAAACTTGCCCAGTTGGGATTTGCCATCCCTGTGCTCAAATCTGTTGCCGAAAGCGACGCCTATCTCAAACAACCTGGCGAGTTGGATCAAAAAGTCTTCCTTGATTCGGTTGCCTTTGCCCACATGAAACCCGTTTTCAAAGGTTATGAGGAATGGGCTGGTGTGGTCGGCGACGGCTTGATTCCTGTGTTCGATGGCGAAACGGAATTGAACGCCACCCTCGACGAGATCATTGTCGCCGCAGACGAAGTACTGGCGAAGAATAAGTAACCCACATAAGGCCTGACAGGTTTCTCAAAAACCTGTCAGGCCTGGCGAGGAATGTTCATGGATTACGGACTCAAACCCCTTGGGCGTGAGAAACTATGGCTCTGGCTGATGCTGGTGCCGACCATCATCGGTCTGCTGTTTGGCACGATTGGTTCCCTGTTGGCGACGCTCGGGCTGAGCTTCTTCAACTGGGACTTGATCAATCCCCCCAAGTGGGCGGGCGCGGAGAATTATATTCAGCTATTCCAGAACAAGGATTACATCGAAGCCTTTGCCAACACGTTGAAATTCTCCGCGTTGTATGTGCCTGGGGTGGTGATCATTTCGCTGCTGCTGGCGGTTTTACTCAACCGCAAGATTCGCGGCATTGGATTTTTCCGCACCGTGTATTTTTTGCCAGCCGTGACGTCCGCTGTCGCCACCGCGCTGGTCTGGAACATGATCTACGGCAAGGAAACGGGCATCCTCAACTTTGCGTTGGAGACTTTGGGCTTTGCTCCCGTCTGCTGGCTTTGCACGAACAACGCCATGATGTCGGTGGTCATCGTCAACGTGTGGGGCGCGATTGGCGAAGGCATGATCATCTTTTTGGCTGGGCTGACAGCCATTCCGCGCGATTACTACGAAGCTGCATCTCTTGATGGCGCAAATGACGTTCAGCAGTTTTTCAGGGTCACATTGCCACTAGTCACTCCGAGCATTTTCTTCCAGACTTTAATTGCCGCCATCAACGCCTTCCAGGCCTACGACTACATTTACATGCTGACCCGACGCGGGCAGGGTGATAGTTCCGTCCCAGTGGCGGTGTATTCGATTTATCGCAACGCCTTCCATTTCTTCCGCATGGGAGATGCCAGCGCACAAGCCATCCAGCTCGCACTGTTGGTGGCAGTTTTCATGGCGATCATGTTCTGGTGGGAACGCCGTTACGTGGTGTACGAATAGGAGCGCGACATGTCCAAGTCAATTTACAAAACCATTCTCGATGTCGTCACCTACGCCTTTCTCATTTTCGGCGCATTGACCATGCTTATTCCCTTTCTGTGGATGATTTCCGTTTCCCTGCGCCTTCCTGCTGAACAATTCTCCCGTAACATCATCCCCGCCCCGTTCACCTTCCAAAACTACTTCGACCTTTTCAAGGACCTACCTGACCAGGCATTTCTCTACCTCACATTCAACAGCTTCAAGCTATCCATTCTGACAGTCATCGGTCAGGTGTTGACCTGTGCGATGGCGGCGTTCGTCTTTGCCATTGTCAAATTCAAAGGGCGTGATTTTCTCTTTGCGCTGCTCGTCGCCACCTTGATGATTCCACCGCAGGTCTCGCTCATCCCGAACTTCATCATCTTCAAATACCTCGGCTGGATCGGGACTCAACTTCCGTTGATCGTCCCTGCCTTTTGGGGTGGTGCCTTCGGGACCTTCCTGCTGCGGCAGTACTTCCTCACCATCCCGCGCGACCTGGTGGATGCCGCCCGCATGGACGGGGCTTCGCTCTTCGATATTTTCTGGCGCGTCTACATGCCGCTTTCCAAACCTGCGGTTGCCGCGCTGGCAATCTTCGTCTTCAAAGATGCCTGGAATGACCTGCTCCATCCTCTGGTTTATTTGCCAACGGACATGCACAAGACCACGCTGACAGTTGGGCTGGCATTCTTCCAGCAGCAACTCCAGATGGGCGGGAAGTTCACCGTGCTCATGGCGGGGGCGTTCTTGTCCATCCTGCCGTTGTTGATTATCTTCTTCTTTGCCCAAAAGCAATTCATCGAAGGTATTGCGCTGAGCGGCGTCAAGCGCTAACCTGATACTGGAACACATGACATAGGAGCACTTCTCATGACCAAAATCGCATTTATTGGCGCAGGCAGCCTTGGCTTTACAAGCGAACTTGTGCGCGACGTTTTAACCTTCCCGCTATTGGAAGATGCCCACATCTCCTTGATGGACATCGACGAGGAGCGGCTTGACTTTGCCAATGAGAGCGTCAAAAAACTCATCGCTGCTGGGAACCGTCATGCCAGTGTAACCGCCACGCTGAGCCGCGCGGAGGCACTGAAGGATGCGGACGTGGTCCTGACCACCATTCTGACAGGCACCACGGATGTTTGGAAATACGATATAGAGATCCCCAAGAAATATGGCATTGACATCAACGTCGGTGACACACGCGGACCGAGCGGCATCTTCCGCTTCCTGCGGACGATCAACCCGATGATGGACATTGTCCACGACATGGAGAAATACTGCCCGAATGCTGTCCTGCTCAACTACACCAATCCGATGGCGATGCTGGTCTCCGCGATCCAGAAGCAGACATTCATCTCAACCACTGGTCTGTGTCATTCGGTTCAGGGCACAGCCATGATGCTTGCGGATTGGATTGGCGCGCCCTACGCGGAGATCGATTACCTGTGTGCTGGAATCAACCATCAGGCGTGGTATCTTGACTTCAAATGGAACAGCAGGGACGCCTATCCGCTTATCCACAAAGCCATCACCGAGCGACCAGAAATCTACAATGCCGAACCAGTACGCAACGAGATGTATCTCGCTCTTGGTAAATATGTCACTGAATCCAGCGGACATAACTCCGAGTACAACTGGTGGTTCCGCAAACGCCCCGACCTGATCGAAAAGTATTGCACGCACGGCACGAACTGGAATCCTGGCGAATATGCCTATATCCTCAAGGAATACCAGAATAGTGAAGCCACCTGGAAGGGACAGGTCAAGGATGAACTTGCAAAGCCGCTCACATCCGAAGACCTCCAACGTGGACATGAATATGCCGCACACATCGTCAACGCCCTCAAAGGCGGCGAGCCGTTCAAGTTCAACGGCAACGTGCAGAATACACACCTCATCACCAACCTGCCGCAGGATGCATGCGTCGAAGTTCCCGTACTTGTGGATCGCTCTGGCTTCCACCCCTTCCACGTTGGCGCGCTTCCGCCAGAGACTGCCCTGTTGACCCAACTCTCCAGCGGCATCGAGGAGATGGCGATTCATGCTTCACTTGCGGGCGACCCGACCATGGTCTATCGCGCCATCTGTCACGACCCGCTGACCGCTTCCGTGCTGTCGCTGGCGGAGATCAGGGAGATGACCAATGAGCTCTTCGCCCAACACAAAGATTACCTGCCGCAATTCAAGACTCACAAAGTCTAAAGTCAAAGGTCGAAAGTCATCATGAACAAATTGCACTTTGACGTTCGACCTTTGACTCTTGTCCTTCTTCTTTCCTCTTTACTTCTGGGATGTGCATTGCCCTCGAAAGTGGAATCCACCCCGCTCTCCCCTCAATCTGACGCTGCCCCGACGGAGCTTCCAACCCTCATGCCTTCCAACCTGCAACTTTCAACTTCTAACCCGCAACCCACAATTGACTGGTGGCATCCTACTGTTGGTCTTACCTGGCAATGGCAAATCGGCAACGTGGACATCGACACCTCCATCGGAGCCGATGTCTACGATATTGACCTGTACGTTGACCAAGCCGTCATTGACGAACTCCATGCCAAAGGCAAAAAGGTCATCTGCTATATCAGCGTTGGTTCGTGGGAAGATTGGCGTCCAGACAAAGACCAATTTCCCGCCGAAGTTTTGGGCAAGGATTACGATGGCTGGCCAGGTGAGAAGTGGCTCGACATTCGCCGCATTGACCTGCTTGCGCCCATTATGCTTGCCCGTCTTGACCTGTGCAAGTCCAAAGGCTTCGATGCCGTGGAGCCAGACAACATGGAAATCTACACCAACGACACAGGCTTCCCGCTGACCTTTGACGACCAGTTGAAATATGTCCTCTGGCTGGCGGATGAAGCCCACAAGCGTGGACTCGCCATCGGACAGAAGAACGCCTCCGACCAGGTTCTAAAGCTGGTGGAGGTGTACGACTTCGCTGTCACCGAGGATTACTTTTTCTACGAGGAAGCCGAGTCCATGCTGCCCTACATCGAAGCGGGCAAACCTGTCTTCGCCGCCGAATACACCGACCTGCCTGGCGATTTCTCCGCTTTTTGCAAGCAATCGAAACAACTCAATTTCAGCACCATCCTCAAAAACCGTGAACTGGATGCGTGGGTGAAATATTGTCCGTAAAAAAGCCCATGAGACCATTCGACTTATTGGTTGCAGGAGAAATCAACCCAGACCTGATCCTCTCTGGCAACGTCATCCCTGAGTTTGGACAGGTTGAGAAACTTGTCGATTCCGCGTCGCTTGCCATTGGTTCTTCGTCCGCCATCTTTGCCTGTGGCGCGGCACGGTTGGGATTGAAAGTCGCGTTCATCGGCGTTTGTAGCGATGATGTCTTCGGGCGCTTCATGCTGGATGAAATGCAAAAGCGGGGTGTGGATATTTCCAACGTGATCGTTCGTCCCGATGGGCAAACTGGATTGAGCGTCATCCTCAACGACCATGCCGACCGTGCGATTCTGACGTACCTTGGGCTGATGGTTGAACTACAGGCTTCGGAAATCCCCGACAGCTTGTTGAGTCAGGCGCGTCACCTGCATGTGGCGAGTTACTTCCTGCAAACGAAACTGCAACCTGACTTGCCCAACTTGTTCCGCCGTGCCCGTTCGCTGGGATTGACCACATCACTCGATACAAATTATGACCCCTCCGAAAAATGGTTGGGCTTCGATGAATTGCTTTCCGTCACGAACGTCTTCCTGCCGAACGAGACGGAAGCGAAGTCGCTCACAGCGGCGGAAAATGTCGACGAAGCAGCGATCAGGCTTGGGCGGAAGGTGGAGGTTGCGGCGATCAAACTCGGAGCGGCGGGAGCACTTGGCGTCACGTCGTCCCAAAAAACCAAAACAGATTCAATCCCCGTAAAAGTTGTGGATACCGTCGGTGCGGGCGATAGTTTTGACGCGGGGTTCATCTATGGCTATTTGCAGGGTTGGCCGTTGGAAAAATCCTTGCGGTTGGGAGTCGTGTGTGGCGGACTTTCGACCCGGCAAACAGGCGGCACGAACGGACAACCGACCTTGAACGAAGCATTGGAGCTTTTATGTTCCTTTGCCTGATTCCCAACCCTGCCAGAGATTCGAATTGTCAGCAGTGTTGGCAGTAGGGACGCATTTTGGGGTGGGCTGGTTTTGTCTTTTCAGAAGGTCTTCCGCCTGACCTTGCATTGCAGCATGCAGTCGCCGCTGGCGCCGCCAATGCGCTTTGTGCAGGTGGGGGAGTTTTGTCACTTGCCGATTTCGAAGCAATGTATGTGAGAGTTCAAATCAGTGCATGACAGCCATAATAAATGGCTGTCATGCATCCTGCGCCAGACTACTTCTCCGGCGGAGCCATTTCATATGAAATAACGACAGGGTTTTCTCCCCATTTGCCCGGGTCGATAGTGGAAACCTGGAAGACCTGATAGGTTGCAGTTGTTGGGTCGCCGTTTGAGTCGAAGGTGTAGGTTCCGCTGATTCCGGGGTAATCCACTAGGGCGTGGACGGCGCTGACCACCTCGGCGCGGGTGGGAATTTCACCGCCCTTTGCCTTGGAAGCCTCTTCGATGGCTTTCAGACAGATGCCGGTCGCGTCGTACGCGTACGGGGCGTACATTTGGGGATCGGCGCTGAATTGAAGCTGGTAATCCTTTGCGAATTGCGCCCCATTGGGCATCGACGCCAGGTTTGCTCCAATCATCGTGTAATACAATCCGCCGCCGTCGATTGCAAAGGGACCGGCAAAGTCGAGAATTTCCGGCGAAGAGAGTGCGTCTGTGCCAAGCAAGGCGCCGGTATAGCCGAGCGAGCGCGCTTCCTTGATGAAGTTTCCAACCTGGCTGGCAAGCCCGGCAAAATACACGAGGTCTGTATTTTTGCCGAGAATATCGTTGATCGTTTCCTCGAAGTTGTCCATCTTTTCAGTGGGCAGTTCGCCGACGATGGGCAGTCCCAGCTTGTTTGCTTCGCGCTTGAAACCGTCCGCATTTTGTTGCTCGTACGGTGCTTTGTTGTAGAGCACATAAATCGAATTAAACTTGAAGTCGCGGGCAAACTGCGCCCCCGCCGCTCCCTGCCCGTCATCCCGCCCGACGACGCGGTTTATTTCAGGGTAGCCGCGACCCGTTACCTCCGCGTTTGTGGAGGAGGGGGAGATGAACGCCAGCCCCGCCTGGTGATAGACTTCGCTGGCCTGGATTGTCAGCCGCGAATTGAAATGTCCCACGCCGCACAGGATGCCCGCATCATTGACAATGTTCTTCGCGTTCTTTATTGTGGCGTCCAGGTCGCCCATGTCGTCGTAGGACGCCAGTTCGACATCGTATCCCATCAACTCCAGCGGCATGCTCAACTGGGCAACCGCCAGTTCGCTGGCGTGGACGATGTCCATGCCGGACATGCTCATGCCACCCGTCATCGGGACGTGGACCGCGATCTTGAAGGTGGCTTTTGGAACGAAGGGTGTGTTGGTGGGTGTGGGAACAGGCGTCTCCGTCGGGACGGGCGTGCTGGTTGGCTGGATGGGTGTGAGTGTTGGGATGGGAATTGGCGTTGCGGCGGTTCCACAACCGGTCAATACCAGGCTTGCAAGCAGCAGGAGCGTAAACAAACTGCAAAACGATTTTGAATACATACTCTTCTCCTTTGTTGAATATTGTGAGGGTAAATCTCCGGTCACTTTTATCAGCAGACAAAGGGATATCCTGTTGATCTTCCCCTGACTTGCCCTTGCACGCCCATTATACAACGTCCCTGCGTGAATGTTGACTTTCAAACGCCAGACCTCTTTTATCCCGCTGTCGTATAATCGGTTGCATATCATTTCACAAGGAGATTCCGATGGCTGAACAGCAAGTTCTCTATTTGTCACGTGCCGATGTTGAAACGGTTGACCTGCCGATGCGGGAGATCATCGAACTGCTCGAAACGGCTTTCAGGGAAAAGGGAAATGGCAAGGTGGAGATGCCGCCCAAGCCCGGTATCCACACCATGCCCGACGCGTTCATCCATGCCATGCCGGCTTACATCCCTGCCATGCACTCGGCGGGCATCAAGTGGGTGAGCGGTTACCCGGAGAATTACAAACGCGAACTACCTTACATCACGGGCTTGCTGATTTTGAACGACGTCGAGACGGGCATCCCATACGCGATGATGGACTGCACGTGGATTACCGCCATGCGCACCGGTGCCGCGTCCGCGCTTTCGGCGAAGTATCTGGCTCGCCCCGAATCCGCGACGGTCGGCATTCTGGCTTGCGGCGTTCAGGGTCGCGCCAACCTCGAAGCCCTTGCCTGCCTGTTCCCGGTTCAGCGGGTGTATGCCTACGACATCTTCCCAAGTGTACAGGAGCGGTTTGTTTCCGACATGAAGGCGCGTTTCGATTTTGAGTTTGTCAGCGCCAAAGAGCCGAAACAAGCTGTGGTCGACTCGGATTTGGTGGTCACGTCGGGACCGATTCTCAAGCACCCGACTCCCGCCATCGAAAAGGATTGGCTCAAGCCCGGCGGATACGGTTCGGCTGTGGACTTCGACTCCTACTGGTCGGGCGCGGCGCTGGCGCAGATGGACCTCATCAGCACCGATGACCACGAACAATTCCAATATTACAAAGTGAGTGGATATTTTCGCCAGACTCCCAAACCCTATGCCGATCTGGGCGAACTGGTCGCCGGCCTGAAGCCCGGTCGCAGGGACGAGAAGGAACGCACGCTGGCAATCAACCTCGGGCTGGCAATGGACGACATGGCGGTCGCCCCCGAAATTTATCGCCGCGCAAAAGAGAAGGGACTCGGTACTTGGCTCCCGCTCTAAAATCCATCCTCGCTGAATTTTTGAATCTCAACCGAACTCTCGCCTCCGACGACATGGATAAGACCCTTGCCGTCATCGGCAAGTACATGCCAGCGGAGGCGAATTATCGAATCGAAAATTATGCGCCGCTCTCGCAGGTCTGGACTTGGAAGGTGCCTGAACGCTATGTCGTCCGCGAGGCGTATCTCGAAACCGAGGCTGGCAAGCGGGTGGTGGATTTCAAGGACAGCCCGCTGCACATCATTTCGTATTCCCTGCCTGTGGACAAGGTCCTCACGTGGGACGAACTCGCGCCGCACCTGCGTTACAACGAGAAGCGCCCGAATGCGATTCCGTGGGAGTTCAAATATTACGAACGCGACTGGGGATTCTGCCTGACAAAGAATCAATTCGACAAGTTGCCCCGCGACAAAAAATACCACGCTGTCATCCGCTCCGAGTTTTTGACCGACCCCGAAAGTGGATTCCGCATCGGTGTGGGGTTGGTCGAACCCGACAGCAGATCGAATCCCGCAGCGGGCGAGTTCATCGTCCAGTCACATACCTGTCACCCCGCACAAGCCAACGACAACGGCTCTGGCGTGGTCTGTGAAATTGAACTGGCGCGGCGGCTTGCGGAGAATCCGCTGCCCGCTGGTTCGATGTCCGTCCGCTTCTGGTTTGGGCCTGAGACCATCGGCACGGTGGCATACCTCGCTCATCACGAGGATTTGATCTCCAACCTGCGCGGAGGCTTGTTCCTGGATTCGACTGGCAGCGTGAACTCGCTCGCCCTCCAGCGTACGCGGCAGGATAATCATCTGCTGGATCGAGTCGCTCGATATGTCCTCCAAAAACGCGGAGAGGAATTCCGCGAGGGAGAGTTCGCGCAGGTGGCTCCCAACGACGAGCGCATTATCAACGGTCCCGGGGTCGGTGTGCCAGCCATCTCGCTCAGCCGTTTTCCCTATCCCGAATATCACACCTCCGACGAC
The DNA here is from genome assembly GCA_016234555.1 of Chloroflexota bacterium. GTDB lineage: Bacteria > Chloroflexota > Anaerolineae > Anaerolineales > Villigracilaceae > Villigracilis. The sequence continues at coordinate 88,539 of JACRBJ010000016.1, forward strand.
AACCTCGACATCATCCACGAGGATTTGCTGCTCGACGCCGTGGACGCCGCCGAGGAAATCATCCGCATCTACGCCAGCAACTACACCCCGCGCCGTACGTTTCGCGGTCCTGTCTTTCTCAGCGGACATGGTCTCTGGGTGGATTGGCGCGAGAATTGGGGGTTGAACCGCGCCATCGAAAAGATCATGATGAAGTTCGAGGGGCAACACACGATCTTCGACATTGCCGAACAGGTGGGATTGGATTACTGGATGGTGCGCAACTATGTGGAGAAGTTCCGCGCGAAAGGGTTGGTGCGGGCTTTGCCGCTCCCGCCCGAAGCTGATACCGATTAGACGGTTGCGTAAAAACTGGCCTCGAGTTTGGCTATTTGGTAGAGGTAGTTGAAAAAGGAAAGCCTTCTGAGTAAAGTAATGGTTGCGAGACCAAACTGGATCAGGAGGCTTTCATGCATAAGAATAGCACACAACCGTTGTTGATCCAAAA
>JACRBJ010000015.1 GCA_016234555.1 Chloroflexota bacterium
CGGCTTCAGGACTGTTGAGCCGGCTTCCTGAGTGAAACTGTATGGATTTGCAGTATCCCCTTTCAGGGTTACCCTTCGTAAGCCGCTTGATGCATCATATTCGCCAAAGGTTAGATGCATTTCATGATTGTGCGTCCAGCCATATCCCAGGTTGGTGGAATAGGAGGGGACGCCAAGCGATGTGTAGGTTCGTTCAAAGAAGATTTCCCCTGCCGTGCTTGGGATGGATATGTCGGTTGCAAAGTAATCATACCCGCCCGTACGTGTGTTGATGGGATTGGCTGGGCTATGTTGTGTACTTTCACCGCAGCCAAGGTTGCAATTTCCCCTGGAACCATATATTTCATCAATCCTGGAAGTTGGCACTTCGTAAAAATATTGGGTGTTCATGGCGTATGTGGTCGCGCCGGTAAAGCCGAGCCACACCTTCGGATTACCCCCGAAAACCGTCTGTACAAAGTCTTCTGTGTAATCCACTAATATGGTTTCCCCTGACTCATTTACAGCCGATACCATTAACTGATGGGTCGTGGCATTCCATTGGAATCGGAATGTGTGTTCCTTTCCGTCTTCCAATGTATGATTGACGGGCGGGAGGAAACTGTTGTGATCAACACTGCCGTTTTTCAGCAAAGCGACATGGCTGGTATCCAAACCGCTGCCGGGATCGCCAAGGTCGGTATTTCGATAGGTATCGAATTCCACTGCCACCGACGGGGAGGTGCCGGCATACCCCAACCCCATGCCCAGAGCCGCCGATGCGTCGGTTCCCACGTTTTGCAGGACAAATGCTATGCCATCGCCGCCTCTGAATGTGCCATTGATGGTTCCGAGGTAGACGATGAAGGTCCTGTCAAAATCCTCGCGTAAATCGATTTGCTGCGCGCCCCATGCGGAGCCGGACACCATGAGGCTTTGGGTGGTTAGTGTGATCCTGTCGGATGTCCTTGTTGAAGAGGCATTTCCATTAATAATCCATTCCATCCCACCGGACATAACAGATTGCGAACCGGAACTGGAACCGGAACTGGCGCCAGCTTGAGCCTGACGCATGTCGTTGAGCTGTTGCTTTGAATTGTCTTCCGGCATCGGCGAAACGCTGACCTTCGGGGGACCGGGACAACAGGTGTGCTGCTGACCTTTGTTCCATTACCCGATGGTTCATCCTGCCCGGATCCCTGGGTTGTATCTTTCTGTGTCGATCCAGGTTCATCAATAGGGGAGGATTGGGATGATGGCCGTACTCCCGTCACCGGTTCAGGGTGGGTGTAAACAGGCGGTTTATAGTTATTTCGTTCCGGCGCTTTTTCTGCAACTGGTGTTTCGATTGGAGCAGCGGCGGGAATCTGCCTTTCGGGGCTTCCGCAACTTGCAAGCAGCATGGAAAGAATCACCAAAATATTCAGCAATACCGCGATGGAAGACTGTCTGTATGTGCCAAAGTGTCGTTTAAAATTCATATGGAGTGAATCCCTTTCTGTTATGTTTGCCCCGCATGATACGAAAACAGGCCGGAGGGTATCCGGCCTGTGTCGTTAGGAAAATCAGTGTATGGAGTGTTTGTGGACTACCCCATCTCCACCCATGTCAACTTTTTGGTTCGACAAGCAGTGATGTCAACGTGTTCCCCTTATATTGTGAGATCCAATCTGTTGTAACGCCAACCTATTGCAGCATCTGCATGTCTTGCTGTCTAATTTGAGGACCCGCTTAGATGTTCGGCGTTATCGCACTAAACATTGCAATACCTTGCCCGCAAGTACACCAAACCCCCATCTTGCATCTCGCCTGTAAACCCATACGCAGACTGACCCGCCCCACCCGCTTGACTCACCTCCCCATACGGACTGTAAGAAGCGGCATAAGTCACCGCCCCAGTTTGCGAAGTGAGTTGACGGACGGATCCCAACGCATCACCGAGGAAGTATTCAGGCGCGGTTCCCTGCTGTTGTGAGATTCTGCCAAGTCCGTAGGTATAGGTGGTTGTGCCATCAGACAAGACTTGGGTCAAGCCAGTGTTGAGGTCAAGTGTATAGTTGACTCCGTTCTGGCTGAGTCTATCACCCAAGCCATTGTAGGTGTAAGAGACGGGAGATGAAAGACCAATAGCAGAGGAAGCCGTCCAATAAACTTATGGTGGTGATACCTTGAAAGCAATTAATTCCTGCGTATCGCCAAAGTATACAAACAAGTAAGGATCGCTCGCTGCAACCCAAAAAGGACTTTCTCCAATTGCCTCCGTAAAACCCCTGTCAAAAATTGCATAACCGGACAGCCTTCCGGTTTCCAGGTCCATGGATAACAATGCGTTGCCGTCTTCCCGCAAAGCAATGACGCAATCACGCAAAATTGCATAATTTGAAACAATCCCCAAGTCCGAACGCCAACGGTCGAGCCCTGTTTGGGCATTGACCCGCCATAACCAATATTTTGGTCCCCCAAACGCCACGATGAAATCATCGTCGTTTATGAAGGTAGGCCAAAACTCCGCGGAATTTGGAATCTCCCAAAGCAATTGACCATTTGCGTCGAACGCGCCAAAATGATACGTCTCTGGAGCCAAGTTGAACTTTGCCTGCTCGTCATAGGATATATTCTTAATAAGGATATTGTTATGGGGAACTCTCATAAAATCCATTGCAGCCAAATTAGATGGTTGCACGGAGAGTATGTTCCCTGTTGATGGGTCAATTGTTATGCGTTCCTGCGAATTGTCAATTTGCAACTGCGCTGGATTAGCCTGCTGGTAGGGGAAAACGTAACTTTCATGTCCTCTTAATTCTTCCGTAACCCATAATTGCTGACCAGTTCCAATATCGAAGATGCCTACATGAAATCCATATTCCAGATACAACCTGTTGGAAACGGTATCTAAATACCCTGCACCCATACTCGTTCCGTTGCGTGGCTCTGAATATCTTGTCTGCCATATGACGGCCCCGGTGTCTAAAGCATACGCAGTCAGATATGAATCGTTGCTTCCATCCATAATGAAAGCATTTATCATAATCTTATCTTTTGCGACATAAAGAAAAGGCGGGGTTTGAGCAGCAGGACTTGGATAATTAGGAGGTCCAGTCCTGACGCGCCATATTTCCGTCATGTTTATCGTTGAGGATACAAGGTTGCGGCTCGGCAGAGGCGCTGACGGCGGAGTTGACATTGCGTTTCCACAGCCAGCAGTGAGTAAGCAAATAACGAGCCAAAAAACAAGGAACTGGGAAGGGGTTTTCATATAGAATTTTCCTTTACGGTGTATAGACTGCAGGTAATCCATACATTTGCGGCAATTGCTGGCCAGCAAAGAATAGCCTAGAGGCGAGCGTCAATCCGACAAGATCATGCACACCAAACTCTGTTCCTACTCCACTGGCAATATCGTTTTGCATATCTTTGACTGAATAATATTCTTTTATGCTTCCTACGCGCTGATAATTTAACAGCATGGTACCAACAGTTACTGGCATTCGTGGAGCCCAAGAGCCGCCTTCTGTGACAGATATAGTAGCGCCTCTATTCTCGTAATTGGTTTGAGAGGGTATATCGAATGGAAGAGTATCTCTATTGGCAGAGGCAAAAACCGCAACCTGTCCTCCCGCACCAAACTTGCCTAATGGTCCCTCTAGCGGATTTTTAAGCCCAGGCAGACTGCCGCCAACGCTAAGGACTTCCGCTAGGCCGCTGTAAGCGTTAATGCTTTGATTTGGCATAAAATGAAAGAAGCCAGTGTACCAAGACTTGCCAAGCGCGAGCACTTCGTTGGTAACTCCGCAAGATCCAAACGGCAGATATGGTTCTCCAGTATAGGTAAATTCAGCGCGTTGAAGTGTTTCAAAATTATATACCACCTCTTTTCCTTCCACGCTCCAAACATTAAAGGCTGCACTAAAGCTGCTGCCTGTTCCTTCAATGTAGCCATTAAATAGCTGCCCAGAGCTAACAGGTCGTGGCTTGACAGGTTGGGCCAAAGCTGGATCCTCTAAATACATTATGTCGCCTGGATGTATCAGGCGCGGGTTCCAGTTATTTCCTTTGGCTTTTTGATTCCAGGTGACAACCATAGCATAATTAAGTCCCCTATCGTAAGCAATCTGCCAAGTAGTGTCTCCATATTCAACGATACATCTTCGAGGGCTATCAGATTGATCTGCGCAAAAGCCTGTTGGGTCAATGGCGTTCACAGGGTTTGCGTTTGTGTACAGCCAAGCATTGTAAGTTATGGGACGTTTTGCGTTTCCACTCCACGTATCCCTAGACAGGAACCTCCCATCACTGACATTAAAATATCTTGCTCGCAAGTACACCAAATTGCCAGACTGCATCTCACCTGTGAATCCATATTCGGACTGACCCGCCCCGCCCGCTTGACTCACCTCCCCATACGGACTGTACGATGCGGCATACGTCACTACTCCGCTTTGCGAGGTGAGTTGTCGAACAGAACCCAAAGCATCCCCAAGGAAATATTCTGTGGCAGTGTTGGTCTGCGAGATTCGTCCCATGCCATAGGTGTAGGTGGTTGTGCCATCGCTCAAGACCTGGGTTAAACTAGTTTTCAAGTCCAACGTGTAGTTGACTCCGTTCTGGCTGAGTCTATCACCCAAGCCGTTGTAGGTGTATGAACCTGTGCCATTAACAGAAGTCAGCCTGTTTGCGGAATTATAGGTATAGGTATTCACACCGTCACTAAGCAGATTCCCGTTGGCATCGTATGTGTATGCCACGCCGTTCGCAGTCTCAAGGCGGTTGGCAATGTCGTAGGTATATGAGACGGGGGACGAAAGACCGAGGACAGAGGAATCCTGGGTCAGCCTGTTTCCAACTGCGTCGTAGGTGTAGTGATAGAAGTCACCTGTGGAATAATCCGCTTCGGTGAGGCGGTTGAGCGGGTCGTAGGTGTATTCGATGGTTGTTTCGGTCTGCGTGATGCTACCTGGAAGGGTGATTCCCGCAGTGGTACAGCCAGGAATGGGGCAGTTGTTTTCGGTACTATTCCAGAATTGTGTGCCGTTGAGGTCCGTGCGGAAATGATAGTCTCCCAGCGGCAGGGTCAGCGTTGCCTTCCCTTGGGCATTAGTAGTGGTGTGATAGCCGGTATAAGTTGTGCCGTCAAAGGCGTAGACCGGAAGGCTGGAATACGGCGTGCTGATGGTGTCCAGCACGGTCACCGTCACCGGCTTGGTGACGGTGATGCCCACAGACTGGCATCCGGCGTTCGGGTCACAATGGTTCGCCGCATTGCTCCAGAACTGGGTGCCATTCAAGTCTGCGCGGAAGCGGTATACGCCAAAGGGCAGGGTGAAGGTTGCCTGTCCGCTGGCGTTCGTGGTGAGGTGATAGCCGGTGTAGGTTGTTTCGTTGAAAGCGTAAATGTTCAAGCCCTCTTTGGGCGATGAATCCGTTTCCAGCACGGTCACGGTCAGGGGCAGGGAGACGGCAATGGAGGCGCTGGTGCAGCCTGAAACCGTGCAGTTATTCTCCATGGAATTCCAGAACTGCGTGCCGTTCAAATCGGCGCGGAAGCGATAACTGCCGAAGGGCAGGGTGAAAACAGCCTGTCCATTCGCGTCCGTAGTTCCGTTGTATCCCGTGTAGCGTGTGCCGTCGAAGGCATAGACTTTCAAGCCTTCCTTCGGTGCGGAGGCGCTGTCGAGCACGGTCACGGTCACAGGCTTGGAGACGGTGATTTCGACCTGCTTGCAGCCCGGAACGCTGCATCCATCGGTTCCTGAGCCTGTCGAAGGATCGTTCCAGAATTGAACGCCATTAAGGTCTACGCGGAAGCGGTATGCGCCCACCGGCAGGTTGAAGGAAACGTGACCCTCGGCATCCGTCACGCCATTGAAGCCGGTGTAAACCGGCGTGGACGTAGTGGGAGCGTCGTCAAAGACGTAAACATGTGCGCCAGTTTGGGGAGCGCCGTCTGTATCCACCACAGTGGCGGTCAGGTTGGCGGAGGTGACTTCGTTCTCGAGGCGGAAAGTATCCACGTTGTAGGTTACGTCGCCTGCGGTGTTGTAGCTGTCTCCGAAGACGCCCACATAACTTACAGCGGCAGGGATGGTGTAAGAGTCAAGATATGTCCAATCATCCTGAGTATTCTGTTTATACAGGAAAGTGTATTCCGCGCCGTTCTTTTCGATGCGCAGGAAGACGGGTGTATTCGGGTCAATATCGGTTTCGAAGAAAGAGCCATCCGAATCGCCAACCCCTAATTGCCCACCTCCGATCAAACCAACCCATCGCCTGTCTGTTTCCGAGAAGCCGACCATCAAACCCGATTGCCAATGATCGCCTGGCGCATCCTCGACGGAATAACTGGTCTCGATGATGAAATCACCCGTCCCCATATCTGCCCGCTGTAGCGAGGGAGTCGTATTGGCATCCGACCAGGATTCATAACCCGTTGGCACGGTGAACTGGAAGAAGCCGGGGTTTTCTGTCAGCGACCAAGTGGGACCTTCGAGCGGTTCCACCCAGGTCCATGCGGGATCGAGAACGGTGGAATCGAATTCATCCACGATGAAATTGTTGAATTTGGCAACGGTGATTTCCGCCTGGTTGCAGCCGGGCACGGCGCAGTGGTTGGCGCTGTCGCTCCAATACCGCACACCCTTGGAATCCGCGCGGAAACGATACTCCCCTTCGGGCAGGGTAAGGGTGACCTGTCCATCGGCGTCGGTGATGCCATTGACGCCCGTGTAGACGGTACCGTTGTAGGCATAAACCATCACGCCTTCCTGCCGCGTACCGCCCGTGTCCGCCACAGTCACGGTCACATCGGGAGAAGCTGTGCGTTCGAGACGGAAGGTATCCATGTTGTAGGTCACGTCGCTCTCGGCAATGAAGGTGCTGCCGTACATGCCCACGTAACTCGCCGGTTCAGAGACCGTGTAGGCGGCAAGGTTCGTCCAGGTATCCTCCGCATTCTGTTTGTAGAGGAAGTTGTAATCTGTGCCGGACTTTTCGATGCGCAGGAAGACCGGCAGGGCGGCAAAGCCAACCGTGCTTTGCATCACGCCCGTGCGGTGGATGTTCAGGTTTCCGTAGCCGTTCACGCTCAGCCACAGGCGGTCGGTCTCCGAGAAGCCGACCAGCAAACCGAATTTGTAGCCGCCGCCGGGCTCGTTCTCCGTGACCTGGTCGACGCGGGTCTCGATGGCGAAGTCGCCCGTCCCCATGTCGGTGCGTTGCAGCGAAGGGGCGGTGTTCACCCCCTCCCAATGGTCGTAGCCGGGCGGCAAAGTGAACTGGAAGGAGCCGGGGTTGTTCGTCAGCGACCAGCTTGGTCCAGCCAGCGGCTCCACCCAGGTCCAGGCGGGATCGAGAACGGTGGATTCGAACTCATCCACCGTGACGCTGTCATATTGCGCGTCGACGGTGATCGCGGCTTCGATGCAGCCGGGCACTTCACAATGATTGGCTGCGCCGCTCCAGAACTGGGCGCCATCCAGGTCTGTGCGGAAGCGGTAGCTTCCATTGGGCAGGGTCAGCGTTACCTGTCCGTTGGCATCGGTGAGGTTGTTGATTCCCGTGTAGGTGATGTTTTCGAAGGCGTACACCCGCAAGCCTTCCTGCGGCACGCCGTCGGTATTGGATACGGTTATGGTCACATCGCTGGAAGGAACCGCGCGTTCGAGGCGGAAGTAGTCCAGGCTGAAGGTCACATCGTTGATGGCATCAAATGTGCTGCCGTATACGCCCACATAACTCACAGCCTGGGAGGAAGTGTACAAACCCAGGTTCGTCCAGTCATCTGCCGCGTTTTGCTTGTAGAGGAAGGCATAGTCCGCACCGACCTTTTCGACACGCAGGTAGACGGGCAGGGTGGCAAAGCCAACCGTGGTCTCCAACACCCCAGTGCGGTACATTCTCAACTGTCCATCGCCTGTCAAGCCCAGCCACAGGCGGTCGGTCTCCGAGAAGCCGACCAGCAGTCCAAATTTATAGCCGTCGCCGGGCTCGTTCTCCGTGAGAATATCCACCCTGGTTTCGATGGCGAAGTCGCTCGTCCCCATGTCTGTTCGCTGCAGAGAGGGAGCGGTGTTCACTCCCTCCCAGTGGTCGTAATCGGGCGGCAGGGTGAACTGGAACGAACCGGGTTCGTCGGTGAGCGACCAGTTGGGTCCAGCCAGCGGCTCACCCCAGCTCCAGGCGGAGTCCAGCGTCGAAGAGTCGAATTCATCCAGGGTGACATCCCCGAACGTATCCGCCCTCGACGGAAGCAGCCGGGCTGTCTGCGGATTTGCAAATGAGACGGCGAAGGTGTTCCCTCCCGGCAGGCGGGACATCGATGTTGCAGTGGTGGTCGGGACGGGTTCCTCGGTGGCGGTGGATTCAGGTGTTGGTGTTTCCGTCTCAACGGGAGTCGGGGTGGAGGTGGGAAGCGGTGTTGCTGTAGCGGTCGGTGTCGCGGTAGCGGTCGCTGTCGCAGTCGGCTGCGGTCCGACAATCACCGTTAACTCCACACAACCCGGCACCGTGCAATGATTGCTCGATCCGCTCCAATATTGCGTCCCGTTGTAGTCTGCGCGGAAGCGATAGCTGCCCTGTTGCAGGGTGAAGGTTCCCTGTCCGCTGGCGTTGGTGGTAATGCTATAACCTGTGTATGTTGTGCCGTTGAAGGCGTACACCTTGATGCCCGATTGCGGCGTCCCATCCGCGGTTTGCACGGTCAGGGTGATGGGGTTCGTCACCGTGACGCCCGCGCTCGAACAGCCGGGAATTTCACAGTGGTTGGCTGTTCCGCTCCAGAACTGCGTGCCGTTTAAATCGGCGCGGAAGCGGTAACTGCCCACAGGCAGGGTCAACGTCACCTGTCCATCTGTATTGGTTGTACTGTTGTAGCCGGTATAGGTCGAGCCGTTGAAGGCATACACCTTCAATCCGCTCTTTGCCGCGCCGTCGGTATCCTGCACTGTGACGGTAACGGGATTGGTGACCGTCACGCTTGCGCTGCCGCAGCCCGGCACGTCGCAGTGGTTGGCTGCGCCGCTCCAGAACTGCGTGCCGTTCAAATCGGCGCGGAAGCGGTAACTACCCTGCGGTAGGGTGAAGGTTGCCTGTCCGTCGGCATTCGTTGTACCGTTGTAACCGGTATAAGTTGTTCCATTGAAGGCGTAAACTTTCAGCCCAGCCTTTGCCACGCCTTCCGTGTCCTGCACGGTCACCAGCAATCCGTTGGTCACGGTCACAGCCGCCTCCGAACAGCCGGGGACATCGCAGTGATTGACCGCACTGCTCCAGAACTGCGTGCCATTCAGATCGGCGCGGAAGCGATAACTGCCCTGTGACAGGGTAAAGGTCGCCTGTCCATTCGCGTCTGTCGTGCCGTTGTAGCCGGTATAAGTCGAGCCGTTGAATGCATAGACTTTCAGCCCCTCCTTTGCCACACCGCCCGTGTCCTTCACGGTCACCAAAATGCCGTTGGTCACGGTTACACTTGCGCTCGAACAACCGGGGACATCGCAGTGGTTTGATTCCCCACTCCAGAACTGGGTACCGTTGAAATCGGCGCGGAAGCGATAACTACCCTGAGGCAGGATGAAGGTCGCCTGACCGTTTTCATCGGTCGTGCCGTTATAACCTGTATAGGTCGAACCATTGAAGGCGTAAACCTTCAAGCCGGTCTTTGCCACCCCGTCGGTATCCTGCACGGTCACTAAAATGCCTTTGGTCACGGTGATGTTTGCGCTTGGGCAGCCGGGGATGTCGCAATGGTTGGCTGTTCCACTCCAAAACTGCGTGCCGTTGAAGTCGGCGCGGAAGCGGTAACTGCCCTGCGGCAGGGTGAAAGTTGCCTCGCCGCTGGCGTTCGTTGTGGCGTGGTATCCCGTATAGGTTGTATCGTTGAACGCGTAAACCGGCAGGTCTGCCTTGGCTGTGCCATCGGTATCCCGCACGGTCACGGTCATCGCAGAGGTCACCGTGATCTGTGCCCCGCTGCAATCCGGCACGGTGCAATGGTTGGATTCCCCGCTCCAGAATTGGGTGCCGTTGGCATCGGCACGGAAGCGGTAACTACCCACAGGCAGGGTCAGGCTCACGCGACCATCGGCATCCGTTGTGCCGTGATAGCCGGTATAGGTCGAGCCGTTGAAAGCGTAGACCTGAAGTCCCTGTTGCGCCACTCCTTCGGTGTTCATTACGGTCACCACCAGCGGCAGGGTGATGCTGACACCCGCCTCCCCGCACCCTGGAACCGCGCAATGATTTTGCTCACTGCTCCAGAACTGGGTGCCGTTGAAGTCTGCGCGGAAACGATAACTGCCTTCGGGCAGGGTCGTTAGCGCCTGTCCGTTTTCGTCCGTTGCGGCGTGGTAACCCGTGTAGGTTGTGCCGTTGAAGGCATAGACTTCGATTCCCGCATGGGGCGTGCCGATATTATCCAGTACAGTCACGGTCACCGGCAGGGTGACGGTAATGGGAATGATCTCACAGCCAGGCACGGTGCAGACTTCCTCGTTCCAGAACTGGGTGCTGTTGAGGTCCGCGCGGAAGCGGTAATTTCCTTCGGGCAGGCGCAGCGACAGCTTACCTTCGGTGTCTGTTATGCCATGATAGCCGGTGTAGGTCTGGCCTGATCCTGTAGCAGGGTCAACGGTAAAAACATAGACCGGGATGTCGGCGCGTTTGACGCCGTCTGAATCGGTTACAAAGACCGAGACCGGCGCGGGCAGGGTGATCAACAGGTCTCCGCATTGCCCAATCGTGCAGTGATTCTCCGTCCCGCTCCAGAACTGCGTTCCGTCCGAATCGATGCGGAAGCGGTAATCGCCTGCCGGCAGGGTGATCTCCACCTGTCCGCGGGCATCGGTGGTCTTGTGATATCCGGTATACGTATCGCCGTTGAAGGCATAGACTTGCCTGCCAACCAATGCGCTGCCGGTTCCATCCATCACAGTAAGACGTACCGTGGGGTTTAGGGGTGTGGGTACATTTTCCACCGCCCGAATGCGGTTGCCCACTCCGTCATAGGTGTATTGGTATGAGGCGAGATTCCCTTCGGTTGTGGCATGCTGCAATTGGAGCAGACGTCCTGCCGCGTCATAAGTGTAGGTTGTGTTTATACCGTTGGGCAGAGCAATCGAGGCAAGCCGCCCTGTGGGATCATACTGGTAGACTGTTTCCAGCGTCGAATCGCTCACGTTGGTCAGGCGGTTGGCGGCGTCGTAGGTATAGTTCACCTGCTTGCCTGAATAAGCAAGCCCTGTGCGGTTGCCCACCGCGTCATAAGAATAACTCACATTCTTTCCAAACGGGTCATTGATGGCGGTCGGGCGGTTGAGGTCGTCATAATCCCAGGTGGTTGTGCCAACGGCATCCGTCATGCTGGTGCGCCGTCCGCCTGCATCATAATCGAACGAAACGTCCGCCTCCGTCCCGACGGAATCCACCCCCGTCAGCCTTTGGGAATCGTCGTATTCGTAGGTCGTGGTAACGTCGTTGGCGTCCGTCATGGAGACGCGGTTTCCCAAGGCGTCATATTCGTATGTCCACGTATTGCCAAGCGGATCTCTTTCGCTGACCAGGCGGTTGAGTTCGTCGTATGTGAAATTCGTGGTATGGTTATTGCCATCCCAGATCGTCAAGCGGTTGCCGTTTGCGTCGTATGTGTATTCAGTACGAACGTTGATGTCAACTGTAGGCTGCACGGCCGCCTGGAAATTCTCGATTACCGCGCTCAACCGTCCCGACGCATCGTATTCATATGCCGTCACAATATCGTTGGCATCCATCATGCTGGTCATTTGCCCGGCAGCATCGTAGGAATACTTTATTTCATGTTCGAGAGGGTCTATCACCTTAATCTGCAAACCCAACTCATTGTATTCGTAGTGGGTAGCCTTGCTCAATGCGTCAAATGTTGTGATTACCTGCCCGCCGGCATTATAGACCGTCCTCGTTTCATTAAGTCCGGGGTCGATCACTTTGATTGGGCGGTTCAGGGCATCGTATTCTGTACGCATGGTATGGAGATTTGCATCCTGCACAGCGACGCGGTTGCCAACCTCGTCATATTCGAAAGTGGTAATGCCACCCTCCTCATCCGTTTGTGTTTTCAATTGTCCAAGCACGGTGTACGTATAATGTACGGAATTTCCATTTGCATCGGTACGTGAGAGTACCTGCCCCAGCGCGTCGTATTCGGTATACACTGTGCCGCTGGCATTGGTGACCTCCACCACACGATCCAGCTTGTCGTAGGCGTACTCGGTACGATTCAGCTTGGCATCGATGACTGCTGTGCGACGGCCCATATCATCATACTCATATGTGGTGGTTCCGCCCAACTGGTCGATTACCTTTTCAAGCCTGCCTGCATCGTCATATACATAGGTGGTATGGTTTTCCCTGGCGTCCACGGTCTGGATCAGGCGTCCTGCGTCATCGTAGAACGATTCGGTCTCACTCAGGTCAGGATTAATGGTCTTGATCAGCCGCCCGACCGGATCATATTCATAGCGTGTGATCCTGTGCAGTGGGTCTTCGACCGCCGCCAGGTTCCCAGCTTTGTCATAAGTATTGGTTGTCTGCCCGCCACCGGGCTGTGTGGTCACCTTCACCCGCTTGAGATCGTCATATGTGTAGTAAGTGGTGCGGTTTAATTCATCGGTCGTGCTTGCCACTGTCCCATCCAGGTTATAGATTGTACTGGTTGCACCGTCCAATTCATTCCGGGTTTCCTTTAGTCTGCCAGCTTCATCGTAAAAGTAATAAGTGTGGCGCTGCAAAGCATCAAGTGTAAACTCCAGTTGCCCTGCCGCATTGTATTGGTTGATCGTCTCATGCAGTTCGGGGTCTATGGTCTTAATCAGGCGCCCGGCATCGTCATATTCATACTTCGTTTCACGTCCCAGGGTATCCCGAACCAGGACCTGCTCGCCCGAAAGGTTGTATTCATATTCAGTAACGATATTCCACTCGTTATCTTCGTTCTTGGCGCGGTTTGGATCATAGTTCCGGGTGACGCGGATCAAGCGGCCCGCCGCGTCATATTCATTATGGGTCACCCGATCCAATGGGTCGACTTGATCCACCAGCCTGCCCAGGTTGTCATAGACATACTCCCAGGTGTTTTGAAATTCGTCCGTCATGGATGTCCGCTGCCCAAAGCTGTTGTATCCATAAGTCGTCGTGATACCTTCACTGTCGGTTACAGTCTCGAGATAACCTTCAGGGGTATAGGTGTAGGTTGTCTCTCCCTGTGCCGCATCCACGACTTTTGTCAGGAGATTGCCGTCATATTCATATGTTGTCAGGTGGTCCAGGGGATCGATGACCGAAGTAGGATTGTTGAGTGCATTGTATGTGATATCGGTCTGTCCCCCCTCTCCATCCACCACACGAAGCAGGTTTGCCCCATTTTCGCTCCAGACGAGGTTGGTCGTATCCCCCCCGGCATCGGTGATGATGGTCGGGCGGAAGTTGGCATCATGGCTTTTCAGTGTTTGGGCGCCATTCGGGTCCACATCCTTGTTGCGGATGTTGCGATAGTTATAGTAATCTGTACTGGTGTGTCCAAGGGCGTCGGTCAAAATGGTTGAACCGTCTGCATTGTAGGTAAGGGAAATGACCAGATTTCCTTCCCCGTCATATTGACGGACTGCCCGGGCATTGGCAGTATTGGACTCATATTCCGTGCGTTCGACGATTCTGCCGCCGGGGTCGGTCACCCGGGTAACGTGATGCCAGTCATCGTATTGGTACGTCCAGGTCTCTCCCATAAGGTCTGTGGCAGAAACGAGGTCCTCATTCCCATTGTACGTGTAGATAATTTGCCTGCCGGTATGGTCTGTGACCGAGGCAATTCTCGTTTCGTTGCCGGAGTAGTTCAAAGCCAGGTAATGTGCTCCACCCGCATCGCTGATCCTGTCCAACCTGCCCTCCGTATCATACGTGTAAACAAGCTCCCGCCCATTTGAATCGATGCGGGAAATTATCTTTCCGCTGTTCAGGTCGAAACGATATTCATTTTGAGACTTATCTTTCAGGACGTAGTAGTCCTCGCCCTGGGCGAGCGAGGCCAAAACACCGTTATACGGCTCCAGGGTTGTCGAGCCGGTTTTTTGGAAGAAATCGTACAGGTTCGCAGTGCTTCCTTTCAGGGTCACCTTTCGGATACCGGTCGATGCGTCGTACTCGCCAAAGGTTAAATTCATATCATGGTTGTGTGTCCAACCGTATCCCAGGTTGGTGGAATACAAGGGAACACCCAGGGATGAATAGATACGTTCAAAAGAGATTTCCCCCGCCGCGCTCGGGATGGAGATGTCGGTTACCAGGTAATCGTACCCGCCTGTGCGCGTGTTGATGGGACCGCCCTTCTTATTATCTAAAGATCCCGTACATGATAAGTTGCATTCCACCCCGGAACTCATTACGCCGTTAACGACGGTTAACTGTTTTACATAAAAGTATTGGACATTTGTAGCGGATGCAGTTCCGCCGGTGAAGCCAAGCCATACTACCGAATTGCCACCGAAGACCGTTTGTACAAAATCTTCTGTATAGTTTATCAAGATCGTTTCCCCTGATCCATTTGGAATGGATACTTTCAACTGGTTGGTTGCGGCAGTCCACTGAAACCGAAACTCATGTTCCTGCCCATCCTCCAATGGGGTTGGCAGATTGAACAGGGGACGTCCCGCGCTGTGATAAACGCTGCCATTCTTCAGGAGCGCAACATGGCTAGTGTCGAGTCCATATCCTGGGTCTCCGAATTCGGTGTTTCGAAATGTGTCGAACTCCACTGCTACGGAAGGTAAAATCCCTCCATACCCCAATTGCCCGCCTGTTATTCCTATGGCATTGGTTCCGGTGTTTTGTAGAACAAAAGCAATGCCGTCGCCGCCCCTGAACGCTCCGTTAATGGTTCCAAAATTGAGATTAAACGTTATGTCGAAATCTTTGCTTAGGTCGATTTGTTGGGCACCCCACGCCGATCCGGTTGGGACAAGATTTTGATCGGTTAATGTGATGGCGTCCGATGTTCTTTTCATGTAAGCTTGATTAAGAAGCCATTCCCATCCGCCCGATATTACGGATTGCGGGTCGGAACTGGAGTCGGAGCTTGTGCCAGCTTGAGCCTGCGTTATGCCGTTGAACTGCTGCTTCGAATCGTTGCCTGGCATTGGCGAAACGCTGACTTGCGGAGTGACCGGAACGGTGGGCGTACTGTCAACCTTCGCTCCATTAACAGATGGGGCGGCATCCTGCCCGGATTTCTGTGTTGCATCTTTTTGCCTTGGTGCAGGTTCATTAACAGTGGAGGATCGATATGACGGGCGTGCACCCATCACCGGTTCGGGGTGGGTATAAACAGGCGGCTCATAATCGTTTCGCGCTGATTCTTTTTCCGCAACTGGTGTTTCAGTTGGAGTAGCGGTAGGCGCCTGTTTTTGGGGGCTTCCACAACTCGCAAGCAGCATGGAAAGAATCACCAAAATATTCAAAAGCTTCGTGACTGAAAACCGCCCAAATATGCCAGAGTTATGTTTTGAATTCATATGAACCGCTCCCTTGTGATTTTGTGTTTTCGCTGGTTTTATTATTTTTTTCTAGCCCGTGAATTTTCGCTTGCCCGCATCTTACCTTGAATCCCTGATTTTGTAACCTATTGTTAACTATAGGTATTCGGAATAATCCTACCCGAATTCCAAATCGTTCCCGAGGTTTTCATTTGCCCACATGATCGCCTGTTGGCGCGAGATGCCCCCCAGTTTTTTTCGTAAATTGGTGACATGATAGACGGTTGTCTGGTAGGTGACACCCAGTTCCCTGGAGATGGCAGAGTCGTCCAGCCCGCGACACATCAGCAAAAGAATCCCCCTTTCCCGCTCAGTCAGTTTTTTCCGCTTATCGCTTTTGTTCTCCTGCCATTGTTTCACCCGCTCAATTTGTGCTTCGGTCAGCAGGTTTTCCCCTTCGACCGCGCGATGAATTGCCTTGATCAGGGTCTCCCCCCGCACCGACTTGGAAAAATATCCCCTCACTCCCGCCTCGACCATGTCTGCAAGGTACACGTCCCGATCATGGGCGGTAAGGACAAGAGTAATCGTTTCAGGATAGTTTGTTCTCACGTATCGTTCAATTTCAGCAGGTCTGGGACCCGGCATTTTCAGGTCGAGTAACAGGATGTTGGGGCGAAGTTTTGCCACCAACTCCTGTGCTTCAATCCCGTTTTCCGCCTCGCCAATAATGACAAGCTCAGGGTCGGAACTTAGCAGATTCTGTATTCCCGCGCGCGCAATTGGATGATCGTCCGCAATAACAATCGTAATCATGTAGCTTCTCTCTTTTTACCTCATGGAAAATCAAACTTTAGATGAAGTGAACTGCATAACCCATTTACGTCGATAAATATTCATGATTCAACCCGGACCTGATCGACCGATCGATTGCCTTTGCCAGTGGGCGGTTGTGGATGATTCCTGTGATGCTATCAACGGTATGTTTTGACTTCATCCCTTGAAAACCTTTGCTCTCATCGGCATTGGCATTTAAAAAACATGGGAAATGAAGACATGTTATTAGGCGAGCATTACATAGAAATTTTAGCCAAAAGCGGGCAAGCTTATTTGGGATGGAAGACCACATCGACCCACTTTTTTCTCCTCGTTAGACTCTCCTGGTCAGTTCGCTCCGGTTGTAATACCCCGGAACCAAGCTTTGTATCTCCAGTGTAATCGTCCTTGGCATTGACAACCCTGGCGCCAATTTCCATCAGGAGGGCTGGAGCGGGGATGGACGGCCAGCGTGAGGTGCGCTGGGTGGAGATGACCGCTTTGGCTGTCCTTTTTTTGTTTCCCTTCGGGATTGGCAGTAATGAATCCAGCACTTTGCTGATCGGATGATCTTTGGCCCAGGGTGTGGCATTTTCGCTGCCATGATGACCGACCTTTAGGAAATCCAGGGGCTTGGACAATTCCTTTTGTTGCGTCGCCCACATCACATTCCAACTCCCGTTCCCGCCGTTGGGTTTGATCTCGATCTTGCTGCCCTCCCATTCTGCATCTCCTGGAAAAAGCAGTCGGTTGCCTTTCCATTCCAACAGGAGAACAACACTTAGATTGTTGACCGCGTGTCCGACAATAGCCGCAATAGCGAGGGCATTGCCTTGAATGCCCCTGCGCAATAGGTCGAAATCCTGGGAACTGATATTTCTGGGCGGTTTCACTTCCTCAATCAGATTTAGATTTGCGCGCTGAATGGCGGGTCCTCCATCTGCGCCGAGCGCCAGATGCAGCGGCTGTCCATTTCCACTCAAATAGTATTTATCAATATCGCTCATGGGTCCCAGGATCTTGATACGTGTCGTTTGATCCTTAAACAACCTTGCAACATCCTGTGATTTAAATTCCCCATCATATTTAAAATCAGCGCTAACGTATTTGGGCTTTATGCCGTTTTTTCCGGGGAGATTTCGGTTAAGTTCATCAAAGGCTTCGGCTTTGCTCAAGCTGAGGAGCATGTCTTCAAGGTAATCCTTTGTTTCGCCAGCCGGGGAGACCTCCACCATGCTGCTGAGCGCATTTTGCGCCATGGCTTGCAATGCACTGAGTCGTTTGCTGCTAACATGCTTCTTCTTGCATGCTTCATCCAGCTCGCAAAAGGCCGGGCTCAGCCAGATATTTTTGATCTTTATGTTGTTGAAGATATTTGGTTCAAAACCCTTATGATGGTCTTCGTGCGGGTGGGTGACAACCAGTAGGTCCAGATTTCTTGTTCCATCCGGGTTTTGGGGAAGTTCATTTTCGAGATTGGCGATTGCATCCTGCAACAGATCCATTCCGCTAAATTTGTTACCGCAGTCAATCAGGATATGTACATTGCTGCCTTTGTCCGGAACCCGCACATAAATGCAGTCACCCAAACCGACATTGAACATGCGAACTAAAAGTTGTTCTGCCATTCTGCCACCTCCGTACTTATGTCTTCCTTGCGCAAATGCGGTGTATTGATAAAACGCACGACGCCATTCTCCTCTAAAGCCATGACCGGTCTGAGCAATTCACGCGGTAACCCTGCCATGCCCTCATCCATTAATCCGATTTTTCCCTTCCTCAATTTTTCATAAACCTGGGTCAGGATTGTGCCGGCGCGTTTTTTGCCGATTTCCATATCGGCCAGTTGGGCAAGTTCCAGTTTTGTTTGTTTTTTTTGTTTTTGCAGACTTTTCTCACTGTCTGGATCCAACAACTGAATCCCCGGCTTGTGAAACCAGGAGAGCTGATTGCCGCGATCATCAAAGACCAGCGTCCCGCCACAATGCATGGTCACTTTTTTCCCTTCCAGCCAATCAAATTTCATACCGCGTACGGATTGATCTTTGAACTCCAACTCCTCCTTCCAAATGTATTCGAGTACGATATGGTGAGGCAGCCGTTCACCCAGTGCTCCGAGTTTGGCGTTATCATACAGGTCGGAAACGATAATATCCTGGTGTGGAGGAATGCGTAATGCCTTGCGATTATCATTGAGGAAATAGTACGCAGCTGTGCGTGAGCGGGACACACGGTTCATATCGTGATAGGTGAATTCCTGCTTCGGCTGGAAGATGGCGTCCCGGAATTCACAATCACTTGGGAGGTCCTGACCAGACCGGTATTTGCATTTGCAAATTTTTCGATTATGAAATACCTGCAGCATGATCGTACGATAACCTTCGGCATCTACTGGATTGGTCAGGATATCGTTACGAATGACGGCCTTGGCGTAATCGATAAATTGAATATCGCA
This sequence comes from Chloroflexota bacterium, assembly GCA_016234555.1. Lineage (GTDB taxonomy): Bacteria > Chloroflexota > Anaerolineae > Anaerolineales > Villigracilaceae > Villigracilis. The sequence continues at coordinate 18,742 of JACRBJ010000015.1, forward strand.
GGGGGGACAAAGATCCAGTGGTTGCAACGCCACCCGGCGGAAACGATCCGCCGCCCACCACATGGCTTGCAACGGGGTGACTTTGCGAGGCTGCGACTTGTTGGCAGCCTCAGACTCAGACACTTCCTCCCCGGAAAGCGGCAGATTCTTATTCATGTGCATCCAGGCAATGCCGATCAGGATGTCGAACATTGCACCGGTCAAAACCTGGGAGATCTTATGGGCACTCAGGCTTTCCTTGATATCAGGATCTTCCATGGTCAACTTGTTAGAGGCACTGCGCAGATATGGACGGGCATAGACATCCTGTCCAAATTCCTCTGCAATACTGGATAGGATTTCGTCTTCCCCAAGGTTTGCCCTGGTTTTGAGGGCAACGAAGTGACGAATATCCGAGTTGAAAAGTGCCAGAAGAATTGCTGTCAGATCGCCAATAAATTCGTGAAAAGCGGCGGTTTCAATTGAGGAGTTTTCGTTATACAATGGCCGGATCCCATCCAGGATGGCGTGACCACTTTCATGTGCGATAATATCGTGGGACAGACAGGTGTAACCGGGTTTGGCCTCATCACCGAAATAAAAGAACTGCAGCGATTTGGTGGATTGGTCATAATAGGCGTTCTCACCATAGCCGGCATGCGGCACAACCAGTAGCCGATTACCGTCGAAGCCCCATGGTACCGGTCGGCCAAGGGCCTGGGAGTCCTCATAGAATTCGAGAACTCGTTGCACGATGGCCCAGACATTGACCTGATGGAAAAATGGATTCTTGAGCGCATTTTGAATGAAGTCCTTGTATTCTGCCTCATATTTTTTCGGCAGAGCCTTCCCACTGGTCGGATCGGGTGGTGAATCGGGCAAAGGTTCCCCTGCGGGCGTGTAAAACCACCCCTGTTTGTCGAACCATTTAATTGGATCAAGAAGTGTTTGAGTATCAGCGTTGTAATCAACCACCGCGATGCGGGCGCTGGTTGGGCCATCACCAAGACTCTTATCCAGGCGGACCTCGATCAGCTCCACTCCAAGAGTTGGGTTTTGCATTGCCACCCATGGGTCTTGAATGAAAACCGGTATTTTCATGGTCAGGCCTATCCGTCGGCGGGTATCCTTGTTCAGGAAGCGCGATGCCTGGTATAGGCTCTCCAAATCGGCCTTGCGGACCTTGATATCCTTTGCAACCATTGCCCATGGCTTAATGGAATTATCCAGTCCCTTGATTGGTTTATCTTTGGGATTTCGTTTTGTGGAATTTGATGGTTCTTTTTTCATTGCAACACCCTCAACTTTCCTAGACCTAATAAGTCCGATTTACAATAATACTTTAGCAAAATAAAGGATCAAAGTCAAGAACTGAATGTGTTTCAATCAATTGGGTGTCCCCCTCAGGTATTCACTTTATCCGGACTTGGGATAAAATTTCTCAATTGCCATTTCATAGAGGAGATCTCATTAGCACATGCTGACCAAATCCGATTTTTTCGTCTATTTGGATGCCCCTCTGCATCTTTGGGCCGAGCACAACGACCAGATCGAGAAGTCGCCCTCCGCCTACGACCTTCAGTTTTTTGAGCAGGGGAAAGAAATAGAGAAGCTGGGAAAGGAGTATCTGCATAATTTATTGAAAAAGACGGCTCCCGGCTCCAAAATCGAAATGGAAAAAACGTTTAATGACAACGGATATGAGGCCAGGGCGGATGTGGCTTTGTTTGACCCGAAAGAGCATAAATATGATATCTATGAAATCAAGAGCTCAACCAGTGTCAAGAAGGAACATCATTACGATGTTGCTTTTCAATGTCTGGTGGTGAAGGCTACTGCTGCGATACGAAAAGCCTTCGTGGTTCATGTAAACAGGGAATATGTGTGGGAGGGGGATTTGGATTTGGATAAATTCTTTGTTATCGAAGATGTAACTGAAGTGGTGAAAGGACTCGAGAGCGAGGTGTCCATTGGCAGGGAACAGGCACGGCAGGTGCTTACAAGCAGTTCCCCAGCAGGCATTATCGGATGTGTGAAGCCGGAAAGTTGCCCCTGCCCGGCCCTGTGCCACCCACACCTTCCCGACCATTCGATCTTTGACATTCCAAGATTGAACGAACAAAAAGCACGCGACCTCAAGAGCCGCGGGATTCTTGTCATGGCGGAGATTCCTGAAGAATATCCGCTCTCCGACCTCCAAAGGATGCAAGTCAGGTTACAAAAATCAGGCAAACCTTCCATCGATTTTGTGGCCATCAAAAAAGAATTGTCGAAACTTCGATATCCACTTTACTTCCTGGACTATGAGACTTATAGCTCCGGCGTCCCATTTTTAAATGGGTATAAGCCCTATCAACATGTTGTTTTTCAATATTCTCTATATATGGTCCCTCATGCTGATGGGGAGGCCGAGCACTATGAATATCTGGTGACCGAAACCAAGGATCCAGGCGTCGATCTGCTGACCCACCTTGCAAAACATTTAGAGGGAGATGGCTCTGTAGTTGTCTGGAATAAAACATTTGAAACAGGCAGAAATTCTGAAATGGCAGAGAGGTATCCGGAATTTCGCTCCTGGCTGGGTGGTGTAAACAGCCGAATCTACGATCTGATGGACGTGTTCGAGAAGGGATATTACGTTCATCCGGATTTTCGGGGAAGCGTATCCATCAAAAGCGTGTTTCCAGTGCTTGTCCAGGAAAATCCATCATCCTATGCGACACTTCCCATATCAAAAGGGGGTCAGGCGATGATCGCTTGGTGGCAAATGGTTAATGGCAAACTCTCCCGTGAAGAAGTGGAAGAAACCCGCCAAAATCTGATTCGTTATTGCAAACTCGATACTGAAGCGATGTTGAAAATATGGAAGGCATTGGAGATGCTGGTCAAAGATTAGGGTATTGCTTTGCGTGCCTTCTTGTGTAATAACAGAGTGATATCATTCGTAATGAAAAACGAGCCCTCCTCCAAGATACCCTGGCATATGGTTTACTGGTAATGGCTGGTTTCTAAAGGTTTGTCGGGCAAAAGCGAACCGATAATTTAATCAGCCAGCGAGGGTTGAAAAACCTTTTATAATATCGTCAGAGTTTACGATATTTCAGGGATATATTCATGGGGAGATTCTCAAGATACTAGGTTCCTGAATGCAAATTCTGAAGGGAAGCGGCTTGTTATTCTCGAGGTCCGGAGCAAATGAAGGACATGCAGGTGTCATTATGGTAAATGAAGAATCCACAAACAAGAACAATACACTGGCTGCCATGCAGCTTGGATGGTTGCTGGTTGAAGCCTTTGGACGATTGGCAAGATATGAAAGATCCACTAAAAAGCCGGCAATGCGCAAGGGTGAGAAAACCAGACCATTTGCTTATTCTATCAATGAGAGTCTCAGCTTGGATGAGCTGGTATGGAGTGCAAATCAATTGCATGCCCTTTATCAGTCCATTGAGCTAGCTGAGCGACCGTCTCTGCCATTGTTGCGCGAAAAGGAATTGATCAAAAAACTTGAAGGCGGCGGGGTTGATCTGGATGTTCTTCAAGGGGAATTGGATGTGTGGAGTAAAAAAGTCTGGGGATTACTAAATGTGCATTATGGACAGGCAGCCCAATCATTCTTTTTTGGCGGCAGCCTGGCGAATACATATTGGCATACAACGATAGCCTGGTCCGACGAGAAAGTGTTGCAGGAATTTCTGAACCAATATCGACTTGACTACCTGGCCACACAAATAGAATTTATTTCCGATGAGCTTCCCGCTTATCTGGGGGAAACCCTCGCCAATACTTTGCGAAAATGGTCCGCTATCGATTTGCGCTCAGTGGATCGTGTCAAATTGAAGGAGCGTTTGGATGCGCAACAGAACGTCTGGCGGAATTTGCTTTTGGAAAAACACACGCCAGAAAGTTATCTGAGGAGTAAACACTATCAGAGTATTAGGATTTACTCTCTGAGCATTCAGATCCTATTCGCATTGTCCCTGCTCCTTGTAATTTTCCTGGCTGGACAGAAGGTGGGCAGTTTGTTTCCGTCGGAGGATACACATGATGTTGCCAGTTTCTTTGCGACTTTATCAAGTTTTATCGTGGTGATCGGCGGTCTGCTGACACAGTTTTCTTCCTGGATAAAAGCCATTGGCAAAACCGTCGCTGAATGGAGGAAGCGACAACTGATCTTTAGTGCTACTTTTCGAAACTGGAATTTTTAGAACGGAAATTTATGTTCTGCCCATGGATCCCGTCGAATAAAATCTGCTTTTCTGAAAAATTCAAAATTGTTGAAAATGGCATTCACAAGCCAGGCGAAAATGAAGTCTCATTTAGTTTCAGGATCCGCCATTTTTCGTGATGGAATCAGAATAATGACCAGGTTTGAACAAGATGAATCTCCTGTGGTCTACCCAACGCCGCCAGGATAGGGAAATTGGGCATTGTTGGGAAGGGTGGGATCAACATACTTTCGCATTGCTGCATCACAAATGGCATATCCCCAATTGATCAATCGTTCCTGATTTTGTCTGGAGAACCTCCACAACCGTGTGGGTAGGTTGGCAAGCACCTGGGTCTTTTCATACGGGCAGTTTAGGACATCATTTCCAGGATTGTAATCACCGATGTCGACATACGTACCCCAATACGCTCCCTTGCGCGAAACCCGCTTGAGAATATTATCATCGACGTCCATCTGATTTTCAAGCATATAACCGGTTAACTCGTTTCTCAATTTGAACATATCAACAATTTGCCGCTTTCTCAGGGACCTGACCTGATTGTCCATCATGTTAAGTACCCTGAAGGCCTGGATACCCCAGAAGAGCCTTGGTCCGGGGTCAGGCAACATTTTTCCGCCTGCGTCACTGACCAATATTGTACTGTAGCTTTTCTGGATTGTTTCAAGTCCCAGATTATCGTAGACTCCACCGTCCAGCAGGATGATCCTTGAAGTGAAAGGTTCTCTTTGCAGATCGGCCTTTGGATCTGGGAGAAAGCATGGTTCATCCAAAATCAATTTTACGGGGGATAGGAATGGGGGGAATGCGGAAGAAGCCGCTACTGCGACAGCCAGTTCAATGGTTGGATTATTCACTACTCCAACCCGGTAGTCTGCCATAAAGTACCTGGAAAATCGAAACAATACCCCGGTTTGTGCACTGGACGCATTAATTACAAAATCAGGCGCATCGGGTAAATCCTGTAACGTCGAATTGCCAAACAGTTTTTTTCGATAGGACTGAATGAGCCTGTCACTGATCGAACTAAACGGGTTTAGGAGCCCAAATACAATAATCCAGGCATCCAAATTTTTGGAGGTAAATGACCTGAGGGGATTGACAAAGATCTCGATGAAATTCCCCGCAATCCCGCTATCGTTAAAATCAAGTTTCTTCCAATTCGAACCCAGCCACCCGGCTGCAATCGATCCCCCGGAAACGCTGGAAATCCTGTCCAGTTTGGGAAGGTAGCCCAATTCATTTAAGCGCCAGAGCGTGCCAATATGAAACAACGTGGCTCGAAACCCGCCGCCAGAGAGGCATAGCGCGATTCCACCTTCCGGGACTTCAAGTTTATTATTTGCCATTGCTCTGTTGCAAACATCTGAGTGAGCTGGTAGATTTAAGGGCATGAACCAACGAGAGAGCCGCTACGTAAAAGTCACCAAAATTGCATATCGCCTGACCAAACAGGCATTGCCAAAGTATTCACACGCCAAGAGTCC
>JACRBJ010000017.1 GCA_016234555.1 Chloroflexota bacterium
GAGCCAGGAGGAGTAGTTGCCTTTGTAGGGGATGCCGTAGCCGCGGTCGAGTTCGAGGATCCAGCCTGCCACGTTGTCGAGGAAGTAGCGGTCGTGGGTGACGGCGATGACGGTGCCTTTGTAATCGCGCAGGTGATGTTCGAGCCACGCCACGGACTCGGCGTCGAGGTGGTTGGTAGGCTCGTCGAGCAGAAGAACATCGGGTTCGGTGAGCAGCAATCGGGTGAGCGCGACGCGGCGCTTCTCTCCGCCAGAGCAGACCTTGATGGGCGTATCGCCCGTGGGACAGCGCAATGCTTCCATCGCCACTTCGAGATGTGAATCAAGATTCCAGGCGTCGTGCTTGTCGAGTTCCTCCTGCAGTTTGGCTTGCTCGGCGACGAGGGCGTCGAAGTCGGCGTCGGGCTCGGCGAATTTGGCGTTGACCTCATCGAAGCGCGCGAGCATATCGACGATGGGCTGCACCGCCTCTTTGACGACTTCGATGACGGTCTTGGTTTCATCGAGTTTGGGTTCCTGCTCGAGCAGACCGTAGGTGTAGCCTTTGGCTTGCGAGATCTCGCCGATGTAGTCTTTGTCGATGCCTGCCATGATGCGCAGCAGGGTGGATTTGCCCGCGCCGTTAAGACCGAGCACGCCGATCTTGGCGCCGTAATAGAAGCCGAGCGAGATGTCGCGCAGGATCTGTTTGTTGGGAGGGACGATACGTCCCACTTTGTTCATGGAGTAGATGACGAGGGATTCGTTTGACATGGTTTTTGGGAGGTTGGTAAATTGGTAGATTGGGATTTGATGGGCGTATTGTATCAGAGATGGTGAATGGCGCTTTGGCTATTGCCAGCCTTTTCGCTGAATCCATTTGCGCGTTGACCGTGTTTGACTGAGCGCTGACTGCACAGGTTGTTCGAGAAATTCCCAAATCGTTTCAAGGACACTTTGAAAACCTTCCACTTGCGTATTGTCCAATTCCATCTTGCTCAAGAAATTTGTCCAACGGGCTTGGCTTGTGCGGGCAAAATCAGCGGAAAGCGAAAGAGGGCATTCATTGGGGATTTCCGTATCCCTTCTCTTGAAAGTCGTTTCGATTGCTTTTTGCAAAGACCCGCCGTCGAACTCGAATGTTTCCAACATCAGCCAAAGATCGTAGTAGTCCTTCATGCGGCTGTTCAGGTCGCCGTGACGGATCATGGCGTGGAATTTCTCAGCCACCACGGCCTCTTTTGGATACCCTTTCATGCGGACAGTTTTGAGATCAGACAGAATGTTTGGGTATTCGATGGGTTCGGCTTTCGACGCAAGTTCGTCTGAAAAGCCGATGTCAATTTGAACGGGAATGCGGGTGCGTTCCAGCAGGGCAATCAACTTTACGCGGATGCCCTGATAGTCGGCGTCGATCTGCGTTTCCTCCACCGAAACGGACTGTGGATCCAAAACAAGCCCGTCTTCAGGCGCGGACACTTCAATCACTTCATCCATGATCTTCAAAAGAGTTGCACGGTTGCCTGATACATAGCCGCGAAAATCAATATCCCGCGTGGGACGGCGCAGGGGCAGGTTCCAGACATAAAACAACAAGCCGCCTTTGAGAATGAATTTATCGGCATAGCCCGTCTTCGAGAGCCGATACAGAAACCGCTCCATGGCGTAATACTGGAGGACTTCCGCAAAGGGACGGTTCATTTCGTCGGCTTGATTTCGCAAGCGAGCCAGAATGGACGCGGGAATGTTTTTGACAGGCTCTTTCACAGCAGCGCCTCCAGATATGGACGCATGACCTTCTCCACGCGGTTGATGCGGGCATATTCCATCAGCAGGGATATGTTGACCTTTGGCTGCCTGAGATAGTCCTTGACGGCTTCGAGCGCCACATCCATGCCAATCTTCTCGCGGAACTTGAAACAGTCGGCGATGGTTTTCTCGCGGTCGTAGATTTTGACCTTGACCCCGTCCAGTTCGTGCTCAATGATACCTGCCTGATAAGCCTCCACCGAAAAATGAAAAACGCGGATGGGGGGATAACCGATCCTGGGCGTTTTGACGTCGCGCGGCAGGGCAAAATAGACCTGATGCGGAATCTGCGTGGTCAGTTCGTGGAAATACAGCGCGGAGATGAGACAGAACACCGCCCTCGGCACGCGCAGGCTAAGGTTCACAAGGTCGGGATTCCCTGGCATGGGGGTATCGCTCAGGCGATAAATTCCCTGTGCCTCGCGGACAAGTTCGCCCGTTTTGACCATCTCGTACAGCGTGTGCTTGGGCACACCCAACTCAATGGCTTTCGAGGCGCGCAGGATGCCGCTGTGATCGGTGAAGATTTGTTTGTAATCTGCCATAGTGGGATTATACAACAAAAATACCACATTTTTATAAAAATATGGTATTTCAGGAAAACTAAAAACTTGCCCACTGTTTGTTTTGAACGCTGCGCGCGATGCGTCCCATTTTGTTTATGGAGTAGATGACGAGGGATTCGTTTGGTATGGGGGGGCCGATAGTAGATAAGTAGATATTAGATGATTAGTTGATCATGGTGATTGAGTAGCCCCGAATGATCACTTCGGCAGGCTCAGTGCAAGTTTAGAGGGGCGTATCGAAATCGGGCGTATTGTATCAGAGAGTGGGGAGGAATGAAGAATGCGGAATGAAAAATAATGAATGGTTTTTTGGTATGAAAAACACCGCCTCATTCGACGGGGAGGTTGATACTATTTCAAAGGGCGGGTGTTTGGACTGGTAACCCGCATGGAGATTAATTGCCGTGCTAATTTTGCAAAGGTTTTTCAGTTACATGACTTGTATTCTATTCTACTGGTCTAGTTCAAAATAAATGACTTGAGAGAAAAATTGATCAATGCTCAATTTAGGAGTTATATATGTAGCCTCTACATATTTCACATCATCTAGATTGAGAACAGTAATAAAACTTTCTTGTTTACCAAGACCATTTAAGGATGTTCCAATAGAGATACCTCCACCATCTGTGACAATATATCTATCATGAAATTTGTCTTTATCTCCTTCATATATTGAGCTATGAATTACAACGAAGGTCGGCGGGTAAGTTTGGTTGCTGATTTTTTCCCAAGAAGCTAGTAACTTTGCTTTCGCATTTCGTCGATTGTTTTTCTTTACTTCAGGCGAATAATTAATTGTTGGGGTAAAACCAAAAGCTTTTCCTGAACTGATAATTTTTACCTGCACATCTGCTGGAATGCACTGAAGTATCCACATTTGTTCTTCGTCAAAATAAGGGTCGCAAATCGAAACATAGCTTTTAGCGTTATTCTGTAACCAGTTTTTTATCCAAGAAATTGCACGGTTTCGCTCACCGACTCTGAACAATTCCTTGCTAACTGATAAACCTTGAAAATTAGCTTTCATGTTTTCGGGTATTTTTATTAATGGCAATATTTGGCTTCCAATGCCATATACCACTTTGCTGTTTTCAATAATTGATCTTAATATATTGGAAGACTCCCGAGATCGTGCCGATTCAGGGCATTGAAGTAATGTCACTTCAGAAACCCATTCCACTATTTTAAGCGTTGTGTCATAGTTAAGCTGTGCACCTGAAGCCACCCAATCTAATATGGTTTTGTCTGTAAATGAACCACTTTTTTTGCTTGCGACTGTCTTGAGCATTTTGTTTATTGCTTCATTCATTATGTCATCGTCAAATGAGGCATCTTTAAACTGGGCAGTTAACTTATGAGGAGATCTCGCTAAATCGAAGGCCGTATTTTTAACTTCCAATTCGTGTCCAGTTTTTGGGTCTTCAATTCTTTCCGCAATCTCGGACGCAACAGTCTTATCAAGTTGATGAGCCATTTGAATCAACGACGCTAGGACTGTATCTTTCTTTATTCCGTCAAGAGATTTTGATAAGGTAACGCCCAATCTAATCGCTTCCTCCATCCCAGACGTATTATTAAGTTTACTGTAACTTTCGGCAATCATTTCTAGGCGGTTGATTCTATCTTTAGTGTTTGGAATTTTCTCTATGAACTGAAAGGCTTCGTCAATTAAAGTAGTAGCTATTTGATTTTCCATATCCCGGAAATCTTTAGCGACCATACTCATTACTAATACTTGGTCAGCAATATTTTTAATGCCTTTTGCATCTTGAACAATTTGATTGTGATTTCTTTTTATCAAGTGCTTCGACTTTTTCGCCGAACGTCGTTTAGCAGACTCTATACATGCCTTTGTCAAAATTTTATACCCTGGATGTCCAATGTTCTTAATGTCAGGTAGTTTCGTCTCGACCATTACATCAAGCCTGGCTAATATATCAAGTCTTTGTTGTTCGCTAAATTGGCTAGCCTCCAAAGCCGTTAAATTTGACAAAATCCTTGCAGACAACCAGAAATATTCATCATTGTCAATGTTTTCTATTATTGAGAGGGCTTTGTTGGCACGTTGGATGTCTATTGGAACATTTGGAGATTCTTCGTCAAAATCTTCAGAAATATTTAGCTGTAATAATACTCTTATCGCCATATTTGCCCACGCGAAATTTCTTTGATTATATGGCAACATCTTCACTAGTCGGAAAGCTTCCTCAGGACTATATTCATATATAGCAACAGAAATATTCCCAATAATTCTATTTTTCAAATCAGATGGGGAAGCAATTTGTATCTCGCTAAGCACATGATCTTGGATTAACCGATCAAAGTTTTCCTTATCTCCTTTTTTATAAAACCTTGCCAAGGCTATTTTTGAAACGATAAGGCATTTTAAGAGGCGAGAGGGCAGTAAATCAATTAGCTGGAACAGGTCATTCCAAGCTTGTTTTTCCATAGCATTATTAAGTTCTATATGCCCAGCGACTTTTACTGTTGTAAGCAACGTTTCAAGAAACATTGATCCAATTGTCTGATTTGCCAGGGCTAACGTTTCCCTAAGTGCTACTGCGTTTTGATAAAAATGTTTGGCTAACTCATGGTCAACAGATGCTATTCGAGATGACAAATCAAACGCCGCCTCAGTTTGAACCCATGTAATGTCAATTTGTTGCCACGACAATATTAGTTTGTCAAAGAGCTCTGTTCGTTTTTGAGCGTCAAGCTCTTTGTTGTAGGAAATAATCAGTTGAGCCAATGCTTTACATAGCAGAATCGGATCGCTAATTAGTTCAATCTTTTTAAGAAAATAAGATTGAAGTTCTGGGTTTTGTAGTTTATCTGTACGATTCCCTATCTCTAGAAGTCTTGCCAACGTCGATGATTGATCTGTGTCATCGGTAATCTTAATTAAGCCTTTTTCAATAATATTTGGGTTTATTGCAAGACGGTCTTGCTGCATATATGCTGCAAGCACTTCATGTGCGCCATCGCTTCTTCGCTTGACCGTATTTAGTAAATCTGCGAAATCTAATGCCAATTCTGGTTTTACAACACTCAGTGCCCTTAAGATCCTTTTGGATATATCTAGCTGGTCTGCAGATGTATCAATTAACCGTAAGAACTCGTCTTCCAGTTTCTTTTCTATGTCCTTTGATAAATTCTTGCTGTTAGTTGGATCTAATACAACCAAAGAAATCAAGAATCGTGTGTAACAGTAACACGACACGTCGGTGTCCAATGAGAGCTCTTTAACTACATTGTAAATAGCCCAAAATCTATCCCAAGCTTCATTTGTAGAAACTGGCATAACTGCTTCAGCAAGATTTAATTCAAGCCTAACTCTTTCTTCAACAGGAGAATGAAGGCTCGTAAAATTTGGAATATCAAATCTGTCAATAATTTTTTTGATATAGTCAGGACTGCAACTTCGAAGAGTTTCTGACAACTGCCTAAGGTTCCTTAAGGGAACTCTATAGCTGGCGTCAGAATTTATAACATCCAAGGTTGCTTCAATTACATCATGCAAATTCGAATCGGATTTGTTTTGCTTGCACCATTCTCGAAGTAAAAATTCTTTTGTCTTTGTTTGTGATACGTTTTTGGCTTTAACGATAATCTCTTTTGAAGATAATTTCGTCAGCCAAGGAGAACTTAATAACGCCATTTCTTGAAGGTTTCGATTTTCGATTTTTTCAATAACACCTTCGTCTGACGTGTTTGAAGATTGTATTGAGGCAAGTGTGTATATTAAGTCTATTGCCGTTTGTGAATTGTCCTGCCCCTTCACTTTGTCAATAAGGGCTGTTGAGATATCAGGAAGAACTGGAAAAATATCAGCTGCAGTTAGAAGAACTTCTTGAGGATCTAGATTTTTTGTGTCCAGTTTTTCGACCATCTGCTTGAGTTCATCTAGTCCGCTTCTTTGAATTGTCAAGCCTTTCTTCTCTTTGGCGATATATATTCTTCCCAATAGCCTAACTCGCAATAAGTCAAGCCTTATTGCATAGGTCAACTCTAAAGCCTTATCAAACTCGCCCATGGCAATTAGAGACTTTACTTCACTTTCGCCAATTATTTGATTTGATAGCGATTTCAATTGAGAAGCGAGTAAAGAGGAATAGAGTACACCTAACCTGTTAGATTGTTGATAAGCTAATTGTTTGGCTTTTTCAGCAATACGTTTAATTCCTCCTAAATCCCCAGAATCGGAAATAGATTTACTGATACTAAGTGGATTTATCAAAGTTTCAACACCCGAGTAATCGTTTGAAATAAGGTAATATTCAGATAACAGAGTACTGGCATCAATTTCGTCTTTTCTTTCCTTATAATGAGCGATCAATCTTTCAATTGCTTTGGTTTTCAAATCCATTAATCTGTTTTGGGCAATCTTCCTAAGTAACTCCGGGAAAAATATCCATTCACTGTTTTTGCTTTGGCGAACTATTCCGGATGTTTCAAGGAATTTGTTTATGTGTTCGGCGTCTGTTATTGTTAATTCAGAAAGGGTATTTGTCTTTAGGGGAATTACAGAAAAAGCAATCGTTGCCAAAATAAATTTTTCATCGTTGCTAGCGCTTTCCGATGTCGCGTTCCATTGAAGCTTCAATAAATCTTCGGCTTCTGGTGGCGTTTCGATTGCCCCAAAAATATCTTGAACACCATCTAAGTGTAATTTCCGAAGTACATAAAGATACCCTGGAATACCTCCGGATATTTTTTGTATTTTATTTACGAAATCAGTTGACGCTTCAATGCCACCTTTTTCTAAATAATTTTTTATGTCCAAACTGGAAAAGGTCGTTGGCTCTTCAGATAAATAATCAAATTCTAAGATTTTATTAGTCGAACTTGATATGCTACCTAAGAAATACAAATGCCTTGAGTTAGTTTGTGGTGGGATTAGATCAATGATTCTTTCTTCGGCTTTTCCTTCAAAAGCCCACTCTAATCCGTCAATTACAAAGTAGAAAACGGAGTTGTTTTTCTTTGCAAATTCAATGACTTTGTGAACCAATCCCTCGAAAATTATTCTCAACCTCTCTGCATCAAGGTTTGGATTATTGATGCTTAAGACTGTATCAAATGATTTTTCTCCTACTAAGGTTCCCATTTGTTGGCAAAGACTGGATAAAAATGCTGTTTGACGTTGGCACCAATAGTTATCAGTTAAAAAATAGCTGAAAGAAGTTTGAGGATTGGCTTTTACAAATTCTGCAAGATGAACGGTTTTTCCACTTCCCGAGGAGCCTCTTAGTATGATTACTTGGTTTTGAAGGCTAAACTTTTTTTGTAAATCTCTAATTTTAGGCTCAAGAGGAATCAAAGGGTTAAATGACAATTCAGGAAAAGTTGAACTTTTCATCGAGAGATCGGACATTGGTTTGTGATTTGGCATAATACCTCCTGCTCTCAGTCGCTTGCAAGAAACTTTGGAAGAATTTTCAACCCTGCCACAGCTATTGTAAAATTATACCCCTTGCCGATTAGTACAACATTGCACATTGCATGCGAGAACCAATCTAGACGGGGAAGGAGAGGAAGGAGGGACCTCTCCCTGATTGGCGTGATTGATCGGCGTGTCCACTTGCCCCTCTCCCAAGGGAGAGGGTATGGGCTTGACTTCTTTTCTGCGCCTGATGGCGTGTTCGGTTTGCAGAGCAATGCTTGGTTTCAGGATGGTTTTAGCTTCTCCCCCTTGGGGGAGACGGGAGAGGGGTTTGTTGTTAGAATAATTCCATGCCAGCCAAGAACATCATCCCAGGTCAAAAAGTAACGAAAGAAAAACAAGAACGTGCTCGTGAACTGCGCCGAGAGATGACCCCCGCCGAAAAAATCTTGTGGGAAGAAGTGCGGGCGAATAAGCTTGGAGTCCATTTTCGGAGGCAGCAGGTTATACAGGGATTTATCGTCGATTTTTACTGTCACAAGTCCGCGCTGGTTATTGAAGTGGATGGCGACATCCATGATTTGCAGAAAGAGGAAGATGAACGGCGGGAGAAGGTGTTGAGTGAGATGGGGCTGAGGATTGTCCGCTTTGGGAATGATGAGGTGATGAAGGGGCTGTCCGTGGTGGTGGGGAAAATCAAAGCGATAATTGTATAAGGAATGATGTCATGCCAAAGAAATCCAAAAGAAACCTTCAGGATGTGGTTGGAAAAGAAACCTACGAAGTTTGGTTGGATATGCTCCACGAACTTGTCCCTGGCGGACGGGCAGATCGGCTATCGGTCGTTGTAGCAGGGATGTTGGAGTATGCGGTGGAAAAGTCCGCGCAGATAAAGCACTGAAATGAAGAAGAACATTCTGTTGCCATATCGTTGATCGACGCAACGGATACAAGCGACTCTGATTCCATCAAGGAGTTAATCCACGACATTGTGGAGAGGCTGTTCAAGGATGCGGGCGTCGAATGCGAAAGGGTCAGCAAACGAGGAGAGCGTTACAGCATTGCCGATGAAATCTACAATGAGTTTTCGGGCTGGTACGATTATCCGTGAGATCAGGCTGCGGAGCGGTCCGCGCGGCACGTCCGCGCCGGGCATGGGCAAAACCAGATAAGCGCCAACGCGGTTTATGCATGACATCCCTTTCTTTGGATGTTAGAATCACATCATGGATAAAGACATCAGTATTGGGATAGACATTGGCGGCACCAAGGTCCACCTGGGCCTGGTGGACAGAAGCGGGAAGGTCATCGACGATCAACGCCTGCCGGTTCAAATCGACCTTGGGGCGGAAGCCTCGATCAAGACCATTTGCGGTCATCTGGACAGGCTTATTGAGAGCAATCAATTGAAAAAAAGCGATATCCTGTCCTTCGGTGTGGGCGTGCCGGGCACGGCGGACATTAAGACCGGGAACGTCGAATACTGTCCCAACCTTGGCTGGGAGGACGTCCCGGCCGGGGCGATCTTCGGGAAATATCTGGAACGGGATGTGATCGTATCGCAGGATTCACGCTGCGCAGCCTGGGCGGAATATCTTTTGGGAGCGGGACGAAAATACCAGTCCATGATCTGCCTTACGTTGGGCACAGGGATTGGCAGTGGAATCATTATGGACGGAAGAATTTTCCACGGCGCGCTGAACACCGCCGGCGAGATCGGTCACTGTGTGTTCGAAAAGGATGGTCGCCCATGTAATTGCGGCAGGCGCGGCTGTCTGGAAAGATATTGTTCCGGCACCGGCATCATCCAAAGGGCGCTGGAAGCCTTCCCTGAAAAACTGGCCAGCCTGCCCCATAAATCCGAGTCGGTTTTCCAGCTGGCTTACGGGGGCGATCAGGATGCGCTCACGCTAATCCGTGCTGTTGTGGAGGACCTGGCAATCGGCATCGCCAACGCCGTATCCATCCTTTCCCCGCAGGCGGTGATCATCAGCGGCGGGTTGTGTGAACACTATGAATTGATCGTCAGCCCCCTTGAGCAGCTGGTGAACCAGTACGGTTATCACTCGTGGTCCAGGAAAAAAATGCTCAAGATCGAAAAAGCCCAGGCAGGCAGTGACGCGCCGATGATCGGCGCAGCCCTGCTGTACAAGGCGCTAAAATAAAAGTATTGGAGATGAGTGAATATGAATTCGACAACCACCCCTCAAGGCACGGGTTATCGTCCGGAATACGCGCAGTACATCGACCACACCGTGCTCAAAGCGGACACTGTGCGGAGCACGCTTAAGAGGTTTTGCGATGAAGCCCGTCAGTATCATTTTGCAAGCGTTTGCGTCAACCCCGCCAACGTGAGCTTCGTCGCAGACCAGTTGAAAGGGAGCGGGATAAAAACCTGTTGCGTGGTTGGTTTTCCGCTGGGCGCCAACACCAGCACGATCAAAGCCGCAGAGGCGCGCGAAGCCCTTCAAAATGGCGCGGAGGAGATCGACATGGTCATCAACGTCGGCGCTTTAAAGGACGGGGATCATGAGCTGGTCTACCGCGATATCAAGGCGGTTGTTGATGCGGTTCACCCCACTGGGATCGTCAAGGTCATCATCGAGACCTGCCTGTTGACCGATGAGGAAAAAGTGACAGCCTGCCAGCTCGCACAAAAGGCAAATGCGGATTTCGTCAAAACATCCACTGGCTTTGGAAGCGGCGGCGCAACCGTGGAGGATGTGAGGTTGATGAAGCAGACTGTGGGCGATTCCATGCAGGTGAAGGCTTCCACCGGGATTAATGACCGTAAAATATTCGAAGAGATGGTCGCAGCCGGCGCAGTCCGCATGGGGACCAGCAAGGGCATCCGCATTGTACTGGGCGGGGACGACTAGGTCGTGAGGGACGCAATGAGGTCCGCGGGGGTGGTGAAAATCAAGGAAATTGCGAATATGTCAAAATTCGTTGTATCGTAGTTTGTTCGTAGGCTGGTTGTTGACCAAAACTCATTGAGTCTGAAAAGTAATCATGCTAAGATGGATTGCACACCTTCCAACCCATCGGAAAAGGAAGCCCGGCAAAACCTCAGGAGGCGCATATAAAATACAGACTGTTCGCAACCCTCTGGCTGGTCGCGGTATTCATCTACATGAATACCATACCAACGTCCCGGGCGCCCATGTACATCTACTACTCTCCCAAAACAATGCGGGAGGCGGTACTTCCCGAAGGCTTTCCAACCAATTGCAGTCTCCCTGTGGATGAGGAATGGATTGCAAAAGTCAGCGACATAAGATGGGTCACCTATAGTTCTCCCAACGCAGTTTCGAGCCGGGGTTCCTACCAGCTGACCGTCGAATCCATCCAAAAGGATTTGATGGCGCTAAAGAAGGCTGGTTTCAGCGGTCTTGTCACCTACGGTTCCGCCGGCATTATGGGAAGGGCGCTTCCGACCATCGCCCAATCCCTGGGGTATCAGGGATTGATCATGGGTATTTGGAATCCCTCGAATCAAAACGAACTGAATAACGCCAGGAATGCGTCCGCTCTGCCCATTGTGATGGGGTATGGGATTGGGAATGAAGGTCTTTATCAAAACAGGGAAAGGTACACAATCCCGGAGCTTTGCTCTGCCATATCTGACCTTCGGTCTGGCACCGGTAAACCGGTTGCGACATCGGAAGAAATAGACGATTATGCTTTCCATCCCGAACTTTTATTTGTGGGTGACTGGCTTTTTCCCAATGCGCATCCCTACTGGCACAGCACAAAATACCCGATGGATGCCGTCGAATGGCAGACGACGCGATACAACGATATGGTCGAAAACACGGACCGTTCCATATTTTTCAAGGAGGTTGGCTTGCCCACCTCCGGCGCGCCCGGACTGTCCGAGAAAAATCACGATTTATATTATCGCAAACTTGCGAAGACGAATGTCCGCTTTGTTTATTTTGAAGGGTTTGACCAACCATCAAAAGCCAATTCGTCGGTCGAACCCCATTGGGGAATTTTCAACGCCGCGCGAAAGCCAAAACTATTGGGTTGGAATCTGATGGGCTACCGGCTGTTTACCTCGAATGGCGTCAACGACGGCATGATACGGGAATGTTCGGAAACAAGCGGGACAGGATGCGAAGTGGATGCCTCCTCTGAAATCCTTACCGTCGGGGATGACCCATCGAACCGTCAAGTTCGTGGTTTTCTCTCCTTCAATACCTCCAGCTTGCCGGATGATGCGGTGATTACATCCATTCGATTAAAGGTCAGGGTGGAAGGTTTTGCGGGCAATCCATTCGATAAGCGCCGTCAGCTAAAGGTGGATGCATGTCCCTACTTTGGCTCTTCTGCGAAATTGCAGCCAGCCGATTTTCAGGCGGGGGAGAGTTGTGTCGACGCGGGCGCTTTCGACGGCAAGCCGGTCAACGGGTGGTACATTGCAGATCTCGATCCCGCCGTATTGCTGATCAATCTGAATGGGGTCACCCAATTCCGCCTGAGATACAGTCTGGATGATGACAACGATCAACGGACGGACTATGTAAAACTCTACAGTGGGGATGCGGACAACGCCAGTAAGCCGATGCTGGTGCTACGGTATTCCATACCCTGACCCTTCGTACTCCAACCTGCCTTACCCCATTAAATTGAAAGAGCCGGGTCCTCAGGTCCGGCTCTTTCAATTTTGCTTAAGGAGGAGAAGAGAAATCACCTTACGAAGTTAACTTTATCACCAGCCCAAAAATCATGCTTGACGCCTCCCCTACGCCACTCAAACGATTACGCAACGACTTTTATGAGCCTTTTTAATCTCAAAGTTTTTGTATAATCAGCAGGTCACAAAAACATAGTAGCGACTTCAGTCGCTTCTTACCCGAACAACTTTCCTCTCGTGAAGTACTGATGATACCCTCATGCGCTTCCCGACCGTAAAAAGGCGCAATCTGAGACCGTGATGAGTATAGATTAATTCCTTTGGCATAGGAGATTCCTGATGACTAACCCCTGGCTTCAAATCCCGGCAGCCGACTATGAAGGGCACATGAGCAGCCCTGAAATTGCTCAACAGCAATTTTTGGCTCGGACATTCCAGGAATCCCTCGGCAAATACGAGAGCGGCAGCATCGCCATGCTGGGCTGCACCACAGGCAACGGGCTTGAACACATAGACCCAGCCGTCACGAAAAAAGTAACCGCGGTGGATATCAACCCCGAATATTTGGAGATTCTGCGTCGTCGCCACGCGCGGCTGGTTGCAGGGCTGGAAGTTGTCGAAGCCGATCTCGAAACATGCGCACTCGAAAGTTCAGCCTATTCCCTGGTGTTTGCTGGCTTGATATTCGAATACGTCCAGCCGCAAATATTGCTCCCAAAAATAGCAGGGTGGCTGCGCGACGGCGGCGTCATGGTGGCTGTTCTTCAACTGCCAGCAAAAAATCACACAAAAGTATCCCAAAGCCGGTTTGAAAGCCTGAAAGCCCTCGCGCCGATCATGCAACTGGTCCCTCCTCGGCAGTTCAAGTCCATCGCCAACGATGCCGGGTTGATGGAAGCAGAATCAAAGACTGTGCACCTGGAGTCGGGAAAACCCTTTTACATTGGCACGTATGCAAAAAGATAGCCTGCCGGTAACATAAAGAAAGAGTGACGAAATGGAAGTCAACAGTTGCGACCCCGCAAGTTTCGACATTGATTTCTTCCCTACGGAAGAGAAAAAGGCGTCAGGCGATGTGGACGAAACGCCGGTTCGATTAAGCAAACGGGGGAAAATTTACACGCCTTCCAACGCCGCGATAAACTCCGACGCAGTTTGGAAACGGTCAGCGGGCTTCTTTGCCATTGCCTGTTGAATGGCTCGCGCGGACGGACGGGGAAGTCCATGCACGGTTTCGCGTGCATCGGGCGGAGGAGCGTTCAAGTGGGCAAGTAGCAGCGCGCCCGTGTTGGGACGTTGAAACGGCAGACTGCCCGTCAGCATTTGGTAGGTCATCACACCCAGCGCGTACACGTCGGCGCGTCCGTCCACTTCGGCGGAGGCTTGAATCTGTTCGGGGGCAATGTAATCGAACGTCCCCAGCATGGCTGTGTTGGTGATCTTCGTGTGCGCGTCGGTGATCTTGGCAATACCGAAATCCGTCAGCACGGCGCGGGAGGAGATGGTCGAGGAATCCATCATCACGTTGGACGGTTTGATGTCGCGGTGGACAAGTCCCTGTAAATGGGCATAGTCGAGGGCGTGGGCGATACCGCTCAACAGGTTCACGGTCTGCGGCAGGGACAGCTGACCTTCCTCCTTGAGCAGGCGGCTCAGGTCAGGTCCCGTCAGCAGTTCCATCACGATGTAATACGCGCCGTCCTCGTCGCCAAAGTCCAGCACCTGCACGATGTTGGGATGCTCCAGCCCCGAGACGATCTCCGCCTCGCGTATGAACCGTTTGCGGAATTGCTCCTCTGTCGCCAGTTCAGCCTTCAACACCTTGATGGCAACCGACCGTCGCTTTGGGCTGGTTGCGCTGTAAACCTCCGCCATGCCGCCACGCCCGATCAACTTCAGATCGTGATACGAGGAAAGGGTCGTGCCTTTGATGATGGTATCGGATTCCGCTTGGATTTCCGCGGGCGTTTTCTGGTAATCGATTTTGATGTGATAGAAGAAGCGATCGACGAAACGCTGGAGTTTCTTACGCGCGGGCTGGAAGAGCGCTCCCGCCGCGACCGAAAAGATGGTTGCCACCATGAAGGCTTGGTCGCCGCCGTGAAGGTTCCTGAATATGATCGAGATCAATCCCAGCGCCAGGGCAAACGTCAACCCCAGCCCGATGGTGAGGATGCCATAAACAAGCGAGCGGTTGATCAACAGGTCGATGTCGAACAGCTTGGCGCTGGCGATGGAGATGGTAATAAAGAGCGGCAGCATCAGGAACATGAAAATGCCCGCAAAACGCGACACGAGCTGGATACTCGTCCCAAGCAGGGTTGCGCCTTCGACTTGGGGGATAAAGTTGAACAACACCTGGAAGATCAGGAACCACAAAAAGGGTCCCATGGTACCGATGAACGCCCAGCGGATCTGCTGTTTTTGCGCCAGTGTCGCCTGGTGCATGTACCGGTAAACCGACGACAAAAGCCCGATGACGTACCAGGTGGTTGTCACGAGCAGGTATTTATTCCAGTCCATCGTGCCCCAGAAGAATGGGGCATTGGGGAAGAAGTAAATCCCCAGCATGGTCGCCACCAGCAGTGGGGCGACGAATTTCAGCCAGCGCGGAACGAATTTCCCATCCGGGAAAAGCATCGAGAACAGGACGATGCCAATATCCCCCATCGCAAGGATCAAACCGCCGGAGCGTTCATAGCCCGGCATGAGCGCAATTACATGCGCCAGATTGGTGACGCGTACGCCGAAAGTAATCAGGAACAGCGAGGTGAAGATCGCAAACCAGTCATCGGAGCGGCGGACAATTAGCACAGCCCCGATCACCGAGAAACCGAAGATCAATAGCAGGTCGACGCCGTATTCGATGAAAAACTGCAACAGGGCGGGGATTTCCAGCAGGGTCCGCGAAATATTCGTATTCTGAAAGTCGGCAAACTGGGGTGAAAGGACCGTCCCCAACACCATCGCGGTAAAGCCCACCACCGCCACCCATACGCCGATCAACGCCCAGCGCAGACCGGGGCGGTTTCTAAGGGAGGTTTCATTCGTAACGGGACTGGTGGATGACATGGCTTATATAATCATAACAAGAAAAGCGGGATTTGATTCCCGCCCAACCTATCAGTTTTGTAACGAAACGGAAAAATGATCTCTGAACTTCACGTTGTAGTTTACGCAGGTCGGGAGCGAAAGTTGCCGGATGCCAACTTCGCTTTGACAAATCCACACCGCCCTGCTATACTCACAGCAATTAAGTTGACTTTCACTGTCACATTTGTCGGCAGTTTGTTTTGAGAACAATCGCAACGTGGCACGGAACTACCCCTCGCGAATAAGTCGGCAGGGGTCTTTTTTTATATTGAGTTGGGCAACAAAACCTCCTCCTTCCAAAAACGACCTTACCCGCCAATGGCGGTTGAAATTATTATTTAACACACAAAGGAAAACCAAATAAAATGAGCAAGAAAAACAAGTTAAGAATTATCCCGCTCGGGGGCCTGGGCGAAGTGGGAAAGAACATGATGGCGTACGAGTTCGGTAACGACATCATCGTGGTGGACGCGGGAATCATGTTCCCGGATAACGACATGCTGGGCGTGGATTACATCATCCCCGATTTCCAATACCTCGTCAAAAAGGCGGGCAACGTGCGGGGGTTGATCATCACCCACGGACACGAAGATCACATCGGCGCGATTCAGCACTTCATCGAAGAGATCAACGTGCCGATTTACGCCACCCCCCTCACCCGCGGCCTGATCGAGGGAAAGCTCCTTCGGAACAATTCCCAGCACAAGGCGCAGTTCAAAACCATCCAGGCAGGCGAGTCGTCCAACATCGGACAGTTCAAGGTGGAATACTTCCACGTCAGCCATTCCATCCCTGATGCCGTCTCGCTGGCGATCACCTCGCCTGCGGGACTTGTCATCCACATGAGCGATTTCAAATTCGACCAGACTCCCGTGGATGAGTGGCCCACCGACTTTGGGAAACTGTCGGAATTAGCCGCCCGCGGCGTGGACCTGCTGCTTTCGGATTCGACCAACGCCGAACGCCCAGGCTGGACTCCGTCCGAGCAGATCATCGGACCCGCATTCAATAAGGTCTTTGCCGAGGCAAAGGGACGGGTCATCATCGCCACCTTCGCCTCGCTGATTTCGCGCGTGCAACAGGTGGCGGATGCCGCCGCCAAGACTGGGCGCAAAATGGCAATTGCCGGCACCAGCATGGTGGACAACGTCAAGGTGGCGCGCAAGTTGAAGTATCTCGAAATCCCCGATGAAATGATCGTCCCCATCGAACAGGCGCTCAACATGCAGGATCACAAGGTGGTCATCATGTGCACCGGCTCGCAGGGCGAACCTTCCTCGATTGTCGGCAGGCTTTCGGCGGGGACCAACCGTCAGTTTGACCTCAAGCCAAACGACACGGTCGTGCTTTCGTCGCATCCCATCCCCGGCAACGAGGAGGCAATCGGCAAGACCATCAACCGCATCCTGCGGCGCGGCGCGGATGTCATCGACGACAAGATTGCGCCGATTCACGTTTCGGGTCACGCAGCGCAGGAGGAACAAAAACTGCTCCTCAACCTGGTGCGACCCAAACACTTCATGCCCATCCACGGCGAACTGCGGATGTTGAAGCGCCATGCCAAACTCGCAATGGAAGTGGGCATCGAGAAGGAAAATATCATCGTGGTCGAAAACGGTCAGGTGGTGGAACTCGTTGGCAAAAAGATCATGTTGGGAGAACGCATCCCCGGCGACTACGTTTTCGTTGACGGCGAATCCATCGGCGACATCGACCACGACATCATGAAGGAACGCAGCCAGCTGGCGCGCAACGGCATCCTGCTGATCGACATCAGCCTCGACAAACGTTCGGGCAGACTGCTGCACGAACCAGAAATTCTCACCCGTGGCTTTGTGACCCCCGAGGAAGCGGAAACCCTCCTGCCCGAAGTCCGCAAGCGAGTAATGCAGGCTGTCAACGGCGGCGGGTTTAGCAGTGAAAAGGACCTCATCAACACCATCCGCAGTTACCTGCACCAGGAAACAAAACGCAGACCAATGGTGCTGGTCACGTTGAGCAAGGCTTGAAGGGAAAAGTAGTAACGAGTAGCGAGAGGACAAGGCAAACGTCCTCTCGCTTTTTTACCACCCGTGTTTTCCCCTCAATGGGACGAAGGCAACCTCGATCAATGCATCGCGGTCGAATTGATTTCCCTGCCGCGTCCATAATTCCAATTTTTGATAACCCCGCCTGCCGACGGGGATCACCAGCCGCCCGCCGTCCTTCAATTGATCCAGCAAAGCCTGCGGGGTTTCGGGCGCGGCGGCAGTAACGATAATCCCGTCATACGGCGCGGATTCCTGCCAGCCGAGCGAGCCATCTCCAACGTGGCAAAAGACATTCGGGTATTCGGAAAGCAATCCCTTCGCCCGCGCCGCCAGTTCAGGCAACAACTCCACCGTATGCACCTCCTCCGCCATCCGAGCCAAGATCGCCGCCTGGTAGCCAGACCCCGTCCCCACTTCCAGCACACGCTCGTCCCCTTCCAAATGCAGCAGGCTCGTCATCAACGCGACGATGTAGGGTTGGGAAATCGTCTGGTCGAAACCAATCGACAGCGGACCGTCGGCATAGGCGAGGTAGCGATCTTCCTGCGGCACGAACAAATGGCGCGGCACGCTTTCGAACACAGCCAGCAGGCGCGGGTCACGCAATCCCCTGCCGAGGATTTGATCCTCAACCATCTGGCGGCGGTCAAATTCAAACTGGTCGTTCATGACAGTTTGTCCGCGATCCGCCTATCCACCCTGCCCATGGGGTAATCGTCCAGCTCGGCGAGCCTCACCCACTTGAGATTTTTGCTTTTGGGGATGAAAACAGGCTCGCATCGAAAGGCATGGACTGTGACCTTGAAGTGGGTGTAGGCGTGTTGGATGACTCCCAACTCGTCCCCTTTTCTGACCCTCAAACTGGTCGCCGAGTAAATGACTTTGGTCAACTCTTTGGCTGGATTCTCTGCGACTCTGCCGTTGGGGAATTCCCACATCCCACCCAGCAGACCTTCGGGTGGACGCTGCGCCAGCAGGACTCGTCCACGCTGACAGATGACCGCCGCCACCTGGACGTGGTGCGGGACTGCCTTCTTCGGCTTCATCACGGGACGGCTTTCCTGCGTGCCGTTCTTGCGTGCTTCGCAAATTTCCATCAGCGGACAAAGCAAACAGCGCGGGTTCTTTGGCAGGCAGACCGTCGCGCCCAAATCCATCAATGCCTGGTTGTAGTCGCCTGCTTTGCCTTTGGGCAGGTTTTGCGCGGCGAGTTCCCAGAGGATTTTTTCGCCCGTAGGTGAATCGGCAAACTCGTCCACGTCAAACAGGCGGGCAAAGACACGCCGCAGGTTGCCGTCCAAAGTCGGCTCGTCCATGCCAAACGCCATCGAAGCAATCGCACCAACGGTGTAGCGACCAATCCCCGGCAAACTACAGAGTTCGGTCAGGTCACGGGGAAGTTGTCCATTGAATTTTTCGGTGATGACCTTCGCAGCTTTGTGCAGGTTGCGGGCGCGGCTGTAGTAGCCGAGTCCCTCCCAGACATTCAAGACTTCTTGCTCGGAGGCAGCCGCCAGTGAAGCTGCGTCGGGAAATAGCTTCATCCATTTTTCGAAATAAGGAATGACCGTCTCGACTCGGGTTTGCTGAAGCATGATCTCAGACACCCAAACCGCATACGGGTCGGGGTGGTCACGCCAGGGGAGAGTCCGCCCGTATTTGTGGTACCAGTTGAGGAGAAGGAGGGGGAGGGCAGTCATCAGTGGACAGTAATCAGTAATTAGCGGAGTGCAGAAGTTCTACTTCCGCATGTCCAAAAGTAGAATTTTTGGCTCCATTTATTTTGCAAGTATTTCCGCAACAGAAAGTCATCTTATTTTTCTGTTTTGATTGCGGACAGAAGGGTACTTTCCACTTTTTCCACACTCTTCAAAATCTCTGGCAAAATGTTTGGTCAATATTCAAGTTGAAATTGAAGGTGTTTCCTTGAACAAATCCATCTATTACTATACCAGTGCAAGAAAGGTGCCCCATTCCGTCACCAGTAATTTCAAAAGATAACCATCCTTCCAAGGTTACAAACTTTGCAGATCCTGAAAGGGACTTATAAAGGTTAGCCAATTCTGCTTGAAAAGATGCTAGTTCATCAGTCGTTAGCTGACCAATAACTGTGCCAGTAAAACCACCCACTTTTACAATTGCTTTTGCGTCGAGCCAATTTCCATCATAAGAATCATTGGAATTTGGATAACTACGGCTGATTACATCAAGCAGAATAAATTCGTGTTCAGAATGTCCAATGTGGATTTCCAATTTAACCTACCTGTCTTGATAATTCTTTCATGACATATAAATTACAAACTGCTATTTTGCAAGGGGCGTGCCAACATCAATTGTCAACACAAGGCTCGGAGAGTGGGGTGGATTGATAGGAACGAGAACCAAAGTCAATCAGGTGGACGTAGAAGTAGCCGTCATGTTGGCAGGCAAGGACAATCGCGTCGGCGCCCTGCGGGAAATCCAAAACTTCTTTTGTCACGAAGATCATGTCGCTGCGGTGGTCGTTGAGCAGGAGAAAGCCAATGCGGGCATAGTCCGCGACGGCGTAGGCAGCCCAGGGGTGCGCCGAGGACATGCCTTCGTGGCGGCGATAGAGGCGCGGATACAACATGCGCCCTTCGGTGAGAATCGCTCCGGGCTGTGAAAGAAACGCGTTGACATCGTCAACTGCATAGCCGCTTGCTTCGAGTTTTGCAATCAACTCAGGCTGTGAAGCCGTGTAACGGGGCTGGGCAAGTCCCTTCGCCAGCCAGGGAAGGGAGCCTGCAAAGATAAAAGCCAGAAGAATAAAAACATACTGCGGACGGAAATCACGTAGCGAGATTGGTTTTGTCTCTGGCTGAACATACACGGGAAAAGTTTTTTCAGCCTTCGCGCCGAAGAGCAAAGTCAGCCCGCCGAGAAGTTCCATCACGCCGAGGGCAAAGTAAAAATAAATGACCCAGTCCACGGGCATGTTGTAGCGCCAGCCCGAAAAGCGGGAGATGCCATTGGCGAGGGTGTATCCCAAATTGACCGCCAGTGGAAGCAGTCCCAGCCAGCCAGTGCGACGCCATGCTGCCCCAAGTCCAACCGCGATGACCGCAAGATAAAGGATGAGCAGGGCGACGTTGTACCAGGGAAGAGTCCCGTCAAAGGCGACCCAATATAAATTCACATGCGCAGACAGGCTTTCAAAGTCCGCGATGAGCGGGAGGGCAAGCAAGCCGCCAATCTCGGTGTTCAAAATATGGGTGGTGATGAAGCCCGCGACGTAGGCGGGATTTTCGAGCGAGAACGAGAGGACGCGCTCCCCCACACTGTCGGTCTCGGGGTTGAACTGGCTGAGGTCCAAATTCCCCGTGAAGGAATACTGGCTGTAGATAATCGCCGCCTGGCGCGGATCGTCGAAAGTGAATTGACCTTCCACCGTGTAGTTGTGCGTCAGCCACGGCAGGACGGCAAGAAGCATGGCGGCGGCAAAGACAACACCGGCGACAATCCAATCCTTTGTTTTTCGCTGATAGACAAACCAAGCAAGGATAAAAACGACAGGCAAAACCAGCAGGGACTGCGTGCGGAACAAAAGCACCAAGCCGAAGAATCCGCCCGCCGT
Source organism: Chloroflexota bacterium (assembly GCA_016234555.1). Classification (GTDB taxonomy): domain Bacteria; phylum Chloroflexota; class Anaerolineae; order Anaerolineales; family Villigracilaceae; genus Villigracilis. The sequence continues at coordinate 21,095 of JACRBJ010000017.1, forward strand.
GAGCGTGGATTTCAGGTCACGCCGCTCCAGCCACCAGATCAGGACGAGGCAGAGGAAAGCCAGCGCCATGGCAGTGGAAAAGTCGGTGGTGAACACTTTGGAGTTTGCAACGCGGGTGTTGGACGAAATCCATAAGCCGACCAGTTCGCGGAAGATGGCAAAGAGGGCAACGGCTACGCCGGCGGCTGGAGAGTGAAGTTTCTTCGCCAGAAAATACAAGGCAACGGGGAAGAACGCCAGAACCAACGTCTGCGCGGCGATGATGGCGGGATAATTCTGTCCGAAGAGAAGATGCAGGGCGGCGAGGAAGGTCACATAGAGCGGGCGGGGCGGGATGCTGTTGAGGTAGTCTGTCCCAATCAACAGGCTTTGGGAAAGGTAATCGTAAAATCCCGCGTCGGAATATGGGAAGGGCATGTTCGCGGGCGGCGTGATGGGAGCGTAGAAGCTGTTCTGCAACACGTTTAGGGGGACGGTAAGCCAGAGGGCGGCGGCGGTGAGATAAATCAATGCAGAAGTCGGAATGCAGAATGCAGAATGCGTGTTGCGTGTTTCGTAAACTAGGATTGCGAAACCTGCAAGAAGGGAAAGCGCAAACTGCCAGCCGAGAATTGCGACGCCGGGTTCGCCCCAGTAGGCGGTGTCGGGGGTGATGCCGAGTTTGGTGACGACGACAAAGAGGAAGATGGCAAAAAGAATCCCGAAAACAATGGCGGATGAAAGATAAACTGGTTTGCGCTTCGCGAATTCCTGCGGGTGGAATCCGTTTTTGGAGAGGAGGAGAAAGACGGCGGCTTGAATTGTCACGACGAGCAGGAACCACAACAATGGACTCAGGCGCTCGTAGTACGGCAGGAGTCGCTCCGGGTCGAGATAACGCAAAAGGAACAGGATCAACCCGCAGATTAAAGCCGCCAGTGAGCAGGTCAAAATAAAAGGCGTGGACAAGGCCCGGTCGAAGCGAGTCAAGCCGCGGCGTGCGGTGAATCCCAAAAAGATTCCCCCGAAGAAAAAGAGGGTGAGAATCCCAAGCAGGGCAAGCCGCGCGAGGGAGAGTCCGCTTTCGGAGGGGACAAGCAACAGCAGGAGGGCCGCGATTAAAGATTCAAAAGCCGTGGCGAAAAAAAGCCACGGCAGGAATGAAAAGACTTTGGGAGTCTGCAAGGTCATGGATGTCTAGAACTGAAAGCCGGCGCGCGCAGGGACGATTTTGTACGAGTAGTTTTTGACGTAGCCAAAGAGGCGGTCCTGGAGGAGCGCCCAATCCGCCGAGGCAAGGATGCGCCGTGCCTGGGGCAGGTCGCTGGCAAGCAAGCCGACCTGGATTTGCGGGTAGGGTCCATAGATGGTTGCCCATGCTTCGGTCGGGCGCAAGCCAAGCCTCTGCACGCCCGGCACAAATTCACCGACCACGAACTCGAAATATTCCTGATCGCGTTCGGGAGAAATGTCCCAGGTCATAATGACTTTGACGGTCATGTTAAGCGCCTTTTTGATAATCCAAAACGACCACGTGGGTTTCCGAGGGCAGGCTGGTGCGCGTGACCTTGAGCGAAGGCTGCGCGTCCTGTTTGCCCAGACCCATTTCCTTGAGGAACTTGTTGATCTCGTCCAGTTTCATCTTTGAATCGGGGGTGGCGTAGTGCATGGGGACGACGATGTTCGGCTCCAACATGCTGATGACTTCGGCGGCTTTCGCGGCGTTGAGGCTGTTGCCGCCCCCCACCGGGACAAGCGCCACGTTGACCGTGCCAAGCAGTTCGACCTCGCTTTGGGTCGGGATTTGCTGCATGTCGCCGAGATGCGCGACGGTGATGCCGTCGTAGTCGAAGACGTAAACCGTGTTGCGGACCTTGTCCTTCTTTTTGACGCCGTCGGTCTGAACCGCTGTGATGAAGACGCCGCCAATTTCGAATTCGCCGGAGCCGGTGAGCACGTGCGTAGAGCCTTTGACCGCGTCGCTGAAATTGTGACCGGGCGCGTCGTGACTAAGGGTAACGATCTCCGCCTTGAGTTTGAGCGGTTCGTAGCCGACAGCCTTGCTATCAAAAGGATCGGTGACCACGGTTACATAGTTGCGTTCCGTGAGCCGAAAACAGGAATGTCCATACCAGGTAATTTCCATAAAAAGAGCCTCCGAGTTGGATATTATACCCGAAGGGTACTCTGACATCACAATTTAAAAAGCCGCCCACAAATCGATATGGGCGGCCATCCCTGGTTTCCGCGTCCGTCTACGGGCATTGTGGAGCGAGTTTATTTGCCTCGCTCACCGAACTGGACCATGAATATTCTTCATTGTCGCTAAAGTAATAATAGGTGGCGCCATTGGGCATCATCACAACAGTAATACCGCCGTACCCTGACATAAACGGAGTGTGGAACGAACAGGCGTAGCCCTCGGCGGGCGTAAATTCCTTCGCCCAGAAGCCATTGTTGTATTTGAAGACTGGCGTACCGGTTGTATCCACCCCGCGGTCGGAGGCATCGTTTTGCATGGAGTCCGCAAGCATATCGGGCTGGAGAACCTGTATCCCATCGATGACCCCGTTTTGATTGTTCAAAAACAAGGCAACTTTGGCAATGTCATCCTGCGTCCAGAATAAACCATAGCCGGCAAAAGCCTGCCCGCTGGCGCTGTTGTCAGTGCGGAGGGAGGTCATGGTACCGGCGCTCAAGTTGAGCGGCACAAACACTTCATCGCGCAGCATGTTGAAGATATCGTTTCCGCCGTCCTGGGCGTTCAGGTAGTTCTGCATGGCGCGCCCGACAAGGAACGTATCAGAGGAGTGGTAATTCCAGTATGTGCCCGGTGGGACCTTGTACGGGAAATTGAAGGCAGCCGCGATCTTGTTACTGTATGGCTCGGCAAGGAAGAAGGTTTCCATGTAACTGCCAGCCTCGTCAGCTTCATATCCAGCGAGGCGGTAATTTCCGGTAGCCATGTCAATGGTGTTATTGAACGTAACGTTCGTCCAGTCGCCGATGCTGGCGGTGTATTCGGGAACATAGTCACGGATCAGCAGGTCGTACACACCAGTCCCGTACTTTTGACCAAGCCTCATCAAAGCCATGGAAGCCATCGCAGATTTGGCGGTGGAGTAGGATGGGACCCGCATCACACCGCAGTAGGCGTATTGTCCATAACGGGTGGCGCAGCCCGACACATAGTTAACGCCGTTGAAGACCAGGCCATACGTCGTCATGTGAGCCGCCGTCACACCACTGCCGAACACGGAGGTGTTCACGCCGGAGGAAGGATAGTCAACAGCCAGGTCGGCGATGGGCTTTGTCGGCAGGCGGTTCGATACCTCGACGGCATGATTATCCTTGTAAACCACCGCATTTGCAACCGCATAGGGAGTATATGTGGCGGAAAGCTGCCCCCACATATTGATCTTGTAATAAACGCAGGTTTCCTGTGTGATCTGGTAGCGCACATTCGACACCGACGACCCATTGAACAGGAAGGCCATCACACCGTTGTGCGTGCAATTCGCATTGCGCTGCACCAGGGCAAACGGGAACGAGGCGCGCGACCAACCGTTGTCCGTCGTCTCGGACCAGGCGCGTCCGGGTCCGATGATGTAATTCCAATACGCATGGCCCGTGATGCTCAATCCCTGTGTGACCGGAATCAAGTGACTGCCATTTTGCACATACTCAAAGCTGAACTCCGGCAAATGCTTGCGCGGGGAATCGCCATTGCCAGTGTAGGCATAATCGTCGCGAACTTCGCCAAAGCCGCCGCTGGTGGCTTCGTTGTTTAAGACCAATCGTCCTTCAAAGGTGTGAAGCGGCATGGCGGCATCGGCTGGCAGCGCAAACGCGCTGTCATTAACAGGAGCCGTGCTTGTGCCGCTGGTTAGATTTGCATAGGTGAGCAATGTTCGGGAGACAACACCCGAGCCAGTCAATAGATCGCCGGGGACGGTTTGTCCGGAAATCGGCGTGGGCGTAACCGGGGTCGCAGTGGGCGTGGGGGTATTGGTAGGGATCAGAGCGGAAGTGCCGGTTACTGTAATATCCTCGGCATAACAATAGTCGCCGGTGGTTGCCCCGTTCCCACGATAGCGGACTTGAAAGTTTACGTTTTGATCTGCTCCGGAAATGTTACCTGTTGTCCCATTAAAAAAAGCCGATGTGTCCTGTCCATCGTTCAACGCGCCAATGACAGTCCAGCCTGAACCGGTGTTGACTTCAACATAACAGTGGTCGACGCTCTCCAGTGAAGAAGCAGCCATATTCCAGGCGACCGCAATGCCGGTATACCCTGCTGTCGAGATTGTGCGGGTTATGGAGGCTGTCCCTCGCAGGCGGACGGAATTGGGTTGAATGGACGGGGTTGCAACGCTGAACACATTACCGCTCACGGTCCATCCGCTGTATCCTGAATTGAAATTCGTAAAATAGATCTGGGTTTGCTGTGCCTGCGCCTGTTGAGGCGGACCCGCCATCACCAGAGTCAACACGAGCAGGATCACCGCTGCAAAAGTGAAAAAACGTCTTTTCATATTCATACTCCTTTGGCTGGGATAAATACGACCCCTAGGGCGGGAAATTCCCCGCCCAATTTGGATGGCTATTCGGCAATTTTTGGAAATTCGATATTTCGGTGAAACTTCAGCACGCCAAGTTCCGCAAACCCCCCTTTCCTCAAATTATCATCCTCATAGATCGGGAATTTATGTCCCGAGTCGCGCAACTGCTTCAAGGTTTGCGCCAGGCCCAGGGTGCCGAACTCGCGCGTACGTGTCGTATGGTCGAGATCAAGCATTTCCGTGATAAAGGTCTGGTTGGTAGAGGCTTCCTGCAACACTCTTCCATCCGGGTCGATGATCGTGGAACGCCCACCGCCCCATTCGCCAATCCCGTTGACGCTGAAGAAGTAACACTGGTTGAACAATGCATTGGCGCGAGCCATCGCCAGTTCCAACTCGCGGTCGGAGGTGGGCGTCAACGTCGGCTGGAGAATGACCTCCGCACCCATCCATGCCAGTTGACGCGACACCTCCGGGAACCACATGTCGTAACAAATGCACAACCCAAAACGCCCAATATCGGGGATGTCGAAAACACAGAACTGATCGCCGGGGGTCGTTCCGGCTTCGTACGGCAGCCACGGGAACATCTTGCGGTACTTCGCCACAATCTCCCCTTCCGGTGAAATTACAATGGCGGTGTTGTACATCTTGTCGCCTTCGAGTTCCCACATCGAGCCGGGAACCAGCCATTGACGTGTCTTGCGCGCCAGCGCCTGCAGGCGTTCTGTCGAAGGACCTGGGATCGTCTCCGCGTTTTTCAGATGCCAGTCCTTATCCTCGGGGGATACAAATTGGACCAATCCAGGCACAACCAATTCATGGAACATGACGAGGTTAACCCAGGGAAAACTCCTGCTGATATTCAATGCAATGTCGGACATTTTATCGATGGTCGCATGAACATTCCATCTTTCAACGGACATCTGTACACCGGCAATACCAAATAATCGAGTCATGGATGGCTCCTTATTCTTCCACAAAATGACAGGCGACAAGACGCCCGCTTCCCACCTGACGAAAAGCTGGTTCCATTTCCCTGCATTTATCCTGTGCCAGGGGACAACGCGTGTGGAACCTGCATCCCGAAGGCGGGTTGATGGGGCTGGGGACATTTCCCTCCAAAATTGCCAGCCGTCGACGATCCACCGTCACGACCGGCATGGGAATCGCGCCAAACAATGCCTTTGTATACGGATGGGATGGATGATTGAATACCTCATCGGAAGCGCCCAGTTCCACCAGTTTGCCCAGGTACATCACGCCGATGCGGTCGCTGATGTGTTGCACCACGTTGAGGTCGTGGGAGATGAAGACATAGGTCAGGTTGTTCTCGCGCTGCAAGTCCTGCAGCAGGTTGATGATCTGCGCCTGTACCGAAACGTCCAGCGCGGACGTCGGCTCATCCAGCACGATCAAACGCGGACCAACCGCCAGGGCGCGCGCAATCGCCACACGCTGACACTGTCCGCCGGAAAGCTCGTGCGGGTAACGCTCCAAATGCTGACTACCCAACCCGACCTGTTCCAGCAGTTCGATCACCCGCCCACGCACATCAGACCTAGAGACAATTCTGTGAGTGAGCAAAGGCTCCGCCACCACGTCCACAATGCGAAAGCGCGGACTCAATGACGAGGACGGGTTCTGAAACACGATTTGAATCTCGCGCCGCAACGAACGCATCCCGGAACGCGAAAGGGCTGTGATATTGCGGTCGTTGAAGAAGACTTTTCCGCTTGTCGGTTCGATCAGGCGCAACAGCATCCGCCCGAGGGTGGTTTTCCCGCAGCCCGATTCACCCACCAGCCCCAGCACCTCGCCCTGACGAACTTCCAGACTGACGCCATCCACAGCATGGACATGGCGGCGGGCGGACGGATTAATGCGCGAGATCAAACCATCGTGGATGGGAAAATGCTTCTTGAGATTCTCGGCGGAGAGCAGAATTTGATTCGTCATGGTCGGCTCGGCTCGACGGGTAAAAAGCAGGCGCTCTCATGTAATTCGCCCACAGGTTTCAGGAGAGGCATTTCCACCGAGCACCTGTCGAAGGCGCTCGCACAGCGCGGCGCGAACGGGCATCCTACAATCCCGCCTGGGTCGGCAGGGACTGTGCCCGGAATGGCGGACATCCGTGACCCGCGCCTGTCTGGTCGGGGAATGGCGTCGAGCAACCCTTTGCTGTAGGGATGGTGCGGCGATTCGTAGACAAAGTACGTGGGCGAAATCTCCGCCACCGAACCCGCGTACAGCACCGCCATGCGGTCACAGACCTGCGCCACCACCCCAAGGTTGTGCGTGACAAGAATAATGGACAGGTCGAATTTCTTTTGAAGGTCGCGCAACAGGTTCAATATTTGCGCCTGGATGGTCACATCCAGCGCGGTGGTCGGCTCATCGGCAATCAACAGGGAGGGACGGCACGCCAGCGCCATGGCAATCATCACACGCTGTTGCTGTCCGCCCGACAGTTGATGGGGATACGAGGACATCACACGCTTCGCGTCTGGAAGTCCCACCGCATCGAGGCTTTGATGCGCCTGCTCGAATGCAGATTTGGCATCCAAATTCAGGTGCTGGCGAATCACCCGCAGAATTTGCTCTCCAATCGTAAAGACGGGATTCAACGACGACGTTGGATCCTGAAAGATCATCGCAATGCGCCTGCCGCGTATCTCGTTCATTTCCTTGTCCGAAAGACTGAGCAGGTTTTTATTCTCGAATAGAATCTCGCCGCGCGCTGTCGCAGACTTTGGCAACAATCGCAAAATGGAAAGTCCGGTGATCGTCTTGCCGCAGCCCGTCTCCCCCACCACGCCGAAGACCTCTCCCTGCTTCACGTCAAAAGAGACATTCCGCAGCGCCTTGTGGACTCCGCGCGAGGTCTTGAAATCGATCTCGAGGTTGCGAACAGACAAAATCTCGTTCATTTGTACTGCCTCGGGTCGAAGATGTCCCTCAATGTATCGCCAAGCAGATTGAACGCCAGCACAACAATGAAGATGGTGATGCCCGGAAAGGTGGATATCCACCATTGGTCCAAAATGAAGGTTCGTCCCTCGCTGACCATCAAGCCCCAATCCGGCGCAGGAGGCTGGGTGCCCAAACCGATGAATGCCAGCCCGCCCATGGCAATGACCACCGTCCCCAAATCGACAGTCGCTTGCACCAGAATCGGGGACAGGGTATTCGGCAGGATATGCCTGAAGATGATGACCGCGTCGTGGACGCCCGTCGCCTGGGCAGCCTCGACGAAATATTGTTCCTTCAAACTGACCGCCACTCCCCGCGCGATGCGCGTGTACCAGGGCCACCACGAAACGACAAGCGCGATGGCTGCCTTGTCCAGTCCGCGCCCAATGGAGGCTGTAATTGCCATCGCCAGCAACAGCGATGGAAAGGCGAGGAACAGGTCGGTGATGCGCATGATGACTTCATCCACCCAGCCGCCCTTGTAGCCAGCCAGCGCCCCCAGCGGCATCCCAATCAACACGGCGAACAGTACCACTCCAATCGGGACGATCAGGGCGGGGCGTGCGCCGAAAATGATCCTGCTCAGGATGTCGCGCCCGAGCCTGTCCGCGCCAAGCGGATGCTCAGGGGAAGGCGGCTGCATCGTGTCCGACGCATTGGTCTTTCCCTGTCCCTGATCGGGATATGGAGCGACAAGGGGGGCAAAGATTGCCAGCAGGATAAAGCCCACGATGATGATGGAACTCATCAATGCCAGCGGATCGCGCAGAATCACATTCAACACGTGACGCGCAGTGCGTGTGTATTGGGTCTCGGTGTTTTTTATCGCGGTGATGTTCATATGCGGGTCACTTCAGGCTAATTCTTGGGTCAACCCAGGATTGCAGCAAATCCACAATCAGGTTGATGAACACATATCCGCCCGCCCCAAACAGGGTCACGCCCATGATGGCGGGATAGTCCACATTCAACAGGGAGCGCACGGTGAACAGCCCCAGCCCGGGCCAGTTGAAGAGTACCTCCACGAAGAAGGTCCCCGTCAGCGAGTAGGCGATGGTCAAGCCGATGACCGTCAGTGTGGGACTGATGGCATTCTTGAGGGCATACATGTAGGTGATGACCCACTGGCGGACGCCGTACGCCCGCGCCGTGCGGATGTAATCCTGACCGAGTACTTCGAGCATGGCGGCGCGGGTCATGCGCGCAATCAAGCCGATGGGGTATGCCGCCAGGGTCAGCGCTGGAAGGATGAGGTGTAGGAAAACGTCCTTGAGGGCAACCCAGTTCGAGGTCAGGATCGAATCGATCAAAAAGAAATTGGTCAGTGATTCGATGGGGGCAATAAATCGCAGGTCTGAATCCACCCTCCCCGCAAGAGGCAACAAGTCCAAATTCCGAAAGAACACAATCTGCATCAACAAGCCGAGATAGAACGCGGGCATGGACACGCCGAAGATGGAAACGATGCGAACAAAGACATCCAGCGTGGTGCCCTGCCATTGGGCGCTTGCCACACCGAGGGGAATGCCAATTAGCGAGGCGACGAGCATCGCAAACAATAGCAATTCCAATGTGGCGGGAACGCGCTCTGTGATCTCCTGAAGGACGGGACGTTTGGTGCTGATGGAGTTTCCAAGGTCGCCGTGCAGCAACTCGCTCATGTAAATCGCATATTGGACGGGAAGCGGCTCGTCAAGCCCCAATTGCTTGCGGACCCGTTCGATGTCCGCCGCCCGCGCCTTGGGTCCAATGTACAACGCCGCCGCGTCACTGGGAATTACACGCGCCAGGAAGAAGGTGATGATGGACGCGCCAAGCAGCACGAAGGCGGCAGTGAACAAACGGCGGATAATGAAGTCAAGTGCTCGCATAGGAGTATGGTTTGCCATCCCCTACCGTTGCACTTCGGCAGGGGATGGCGCTGGAAGGAAGAAAAAAGTCTTAACCGCCTGGGCGCACGTCGTAGTAAAAGAACGGCACAAACGGATAGTTAAGATTGTACTGGAAGCCTTCAATGCTGTTGGGTACTACAAACACAGCCATGGTATCGAAGAAGAACGCGCTGGGCGCTTCCTCGACAAGTATTTTCATGGCTTCCACATATTTAGCTTTCGAACCTTCATAGTCGGTGGCGGTCAGGGAACCGGCTTCATCCATCAGCGCGTTGTACGCGTCACTCTTCCAATAGGACAGGTTGAAAGCCGTGACATTCAGGAAGGGCGATTCAGCTCCGCCGTAGTACATGGACCACATGTTATCCGCACCAGCATCGGAGTAGGTGGGCCAGTACAGCAGGAGAAACATATCCTGCGCGTTTGCGGGGTCGGTCTTTGCAAGTTCCCACTGCTGACTGAAAGACATCGGCTCGATGCTCACCTCAACGCCTATCTCGGCAAAGGAATCCTTGATCAATGGCGCAAAGGCTTCCTCGGTGGCGTTCTCCGAGGCATAGGTCAGGCGGATTTTGAAACCGCCATTTTCGTAGCCCGCTTCCTTCAAAAGGGACTTGGCTTTTTCGAGGTCGTAACTATAGCGGAAAACGCTGTCATCCCACGGGAAGACGCCGGCTGGTACGGGACCGTAACTCTGGGTACCGAGTCCGCTTGCGCCAATAGCGATGATGTCATCATACGGAATGGCATACGAGAGAGCCTGGCGCACCTTCACATTGTCCAATGGCGGGCGCAGGGTGTTGAAGAAGCCAACGTAGTTGAAGAAGGAGGGTTCCTTGTAAACGGTGTAGTCTGGATTGTTTTCGAATGTGCCAAGGTTTTCAACTGGCAATGCGGTGGCAAGGTCCACCTCGCCGCCCTCGAGCATTTGTTGACGGGTGGTTGCTTCGGGAACAATGGACACGACCACCTTTTCATATTGCCCATCCTTCCAGCCGCCCCAGTAATCGGTGTTTTGTGTGAAGACGATCTCGGCATCGGGCGTATAGGATTCGACCATATAGGGTCCCGTGCCATAACTCTTGCCGTCCGCCCAGAAGTTTTCATCCGCCGCCGCGGCTTCGAGCGCCTTGGGGCTGACGATCCATGCGCCGTACAAGGATGAGGTGATCAGGTCCACCGGGGCCGCCCATTTCAGGTTGAACTTAACCGTCGAATCATCGACAACTTCCACGTTATCCAGCGGGAGCCAGATGAAGGATGCGCCCGCGCGTGCGACCGCCGCATCGACGGAGGCTTTGACCGCTTTGGCGTTCATCGGCTCGCCGTCGTGAAATTTGACTCCGCTGCGGAGTTTAAAGGTGTAGCTCAAGCCGTCCGCAGCCACCTCCCAACTTTCAGCGAGCAGGGGGGTGTACTTCTCAGCCGACCCGGGCGGATTGATTCGCAGGAGTTGTTCATAGACATTGCCGAGATAAGCCGCTTCCGTCGAGAACGAAGCGACCGGGTCCCAGGTGGTGATGTTTGCGGAACTGGCAATTTTCAACACCACGGGACCTGCCACGGGTGCTTCCTCCGTCGCGGCGGGCGCTTCAGTTTCAGCGGGTGCGCCTGCCGGCGCTTCCGTTGCAGGGGTTGGCGATCCGCAAGCCGTCAAAATCAAAGCCGCGACCGCCAGCAGCGATAAAATGGTCAACTTTCTATTCATGGGTTCTCCTCTCGTCTATGACGAATATGTCGCAATCCTATCACGGCGGGTTTGCAGAAAATTTGCAAATCATTCGCGGATATAATTATCCGTGATGAAGGCTTCCCCTCTGCTGAATACGAAATTCATGCCGCCGCCTGTCGAAGACGCCCTTCCCAGACCTCACCTGATTCAATGGCTGGATGGGCAGCATGACCGGAGACTGGTGCTCGTCTCTGCGCCGCCCGGCTACGGGAAGACCACCCTGCTTGCGGATTTTATCGCCACCCATTCCGGACCTTCAGCCTGGTACCAGCTCGAGGCGTCTGATTCCGACCCGACGGTTTTTCTAACCTATCTCATCGAAGCCATCCGCCGTTCGAGTTGGAAGAAAGCCGCCAAACTTGGACAAAACGCGCAAGCCCTGCTCAACAGTCCCGACGCCGGCATGGCATCACAACGCGTGCTGACCGTGCTGATTAATGAATTGAACGAGCAGGTCTCCGAGCAATTTGTGATCGTGCTGGAAGACTACCATGTCATTGCCAGCCCGGTCGTGCATCAACTGGTGGATTACCTGCTCGATAACGCCCCAACCGCACTACAACTAATCATCTCCACCCGCGCAGACCCGCCGCTTGCGCTTGCCCGCCTGCGCGCCCGCGGGCTGCTGGCTGAATTGCGCGCCACAGACTTGCGCTTCCGCAACAACGAAGTAACCGAATTGTTCAAGCGCGAAACACACGGGCTGTCAACTGAAAACCTGTCCCTGCTTGGCGAAAAAACCGAAGGCTGGGCGGCGGGTCTGCAAATCGTCCGCAACACGCTGGCGGGGCAAAACGCGATTGCCACCCGCGAAATCATCGCATCGTTAAGCGGCTCCCACCGTTTTGTCTTCGAATACCTCACGGAGGAAGTCTTTCGCAGGCTGCCGCAGGAAAAGCAAAAATTCCTGTTGCAAACCTCCGTGCTCTCGCAAATGGACGCGGCATCCTGCAATTACATCGCCGGGGTAAAAAACTCCCAGGACGTGCTGGAGGAACTGGAAAAGCAAAACCTCTTCCTCACCTCGCTGGATTCGGAAAGGCGCTGGTACCGCTACCACTTTTTATTCCGCGAATTCCTCCTGAGCAGGCTTCACCGCGAGTACGGCGAACAGTCACGGGGACTGGAAGGAAACGCGGGAAAATACTACGAGGAACATGGGGAATGGGAGGCATCCTTCCTGCATTTTGTCAACGCGCAGGATTCCGAATCTGCGGCGCGGGTGGCGTTGAAATTCGCATCCGACTACGTCGAGCGCGGACGCGTGGAAGTTCTGCACCGTTATCTCAATATGCTTCCAGCAGACATCCTGCACACACATCCCGAATTATTATTGCAACACGGCAATGTCCACCGCAGGCTTGGCGAAGCCGGGTTGGCAATCGCAGCCTACGAAGATGCGCGCCTTGCGTTCGAACAGCAGGAAAATCCATCGGGCAAAAGCCGCTCGATTACCCGCCTGGCTGAAGTGTACCGCGCACAGGGAAATTACCGTCAGGCGGAGGAACTGGCAGCACAAGCGCTCGAATCCGCGACGGAGACTGATCACACCGCGCGGGCGGAAGCGCTGATGGCGCTTGCCAAAAGCGCCGGCTTCCTAAGCGGCATGGACAAAGGTCAGGAACTGGCGGAACAGGCTGTGGAGGAGGCGCGCAAAGCCGATGGGCTTTCAGCCCTGGAACGCGCCGGTTTTCTCCAATCGTTGGGACAAATCTGTTGGTGGCACGGCGACCCGCAGTCCGCGGCGCAGCACGCTCATGAGGCGCTGAGGTTGGTCCCCGAACAAATGTCCCCGATAGCGGCGCAAGCTTACATTCTCCTGGTTACGCCACATTTGTATTGGCGCGAACTTGAAACCGCGTTGAAATACGCCGAACGCGGACTGGAGATTGCGCAAACCCTGCACCTGACCGAACTGCTCCCGGCGGCATACACCGCTTTGGGAAATGTGCTCACCCGCCTCGGTGAAACCTCACGCGCCGAAGCGTCCCTGCGCCAGTCTGTGGAGCTTGCCCGTCGTCTCGGCATGGCATCCTACGAGCAGTTGATGGCGACTGGCTACCTTGCCTACAACCTGTACGGGCAGGGTCGCGTGGATGAGGCATGGCAGCTTGCCGAGGGCGCGCTCTGGTCATACACCGGCAACCATGACACCTATGAGGCATTTGTATGCCGGAGCGTTCTGGCGGATGTGGCGCTGGAAAACGAACAACTCGACCGCGCGGAGAATTTATTCAATGAACTGCTGCAAGCCGGGAAACGCCGCCAGTTCAGGATTCCGCTGGCAATGGTGCATTTCGGACTGGCATATATCCATCTTGTCACCGGCAGAAGGGAAATGGGGATTCGCCATGCGTGCGCGTCACTTGAATTGATCGAGCCGACCCGCGCCTTTCAATTATTCGTCGACCAGGGAGAGCGCAGTCTGGTGGTTTGCAATGCGCTTGCCGAAGCGGGTCACACGAGCCCGTTTTTGGATCGCGTGCGCGAGTTCGCGCCCGACAAGCGGAAGAAACAAACCATCACGGTCAGGGACCAATCAGTGGTCACGGTCAAAAGCATGGGGGCGTTCCACGTATTTATCGGGGAAGAAGAGATCACCCAGGAACGCTGGGTTTCCTCGAAAGCCCGCGACCTGCTTGCCTATTTTGTCACCTTTCGCGGCGAACGCATCCATGCAGAACGCGCCTTTGACGCCATCTGGGCGGAAAAGGCTGGTCGCGGGCTGACAGCCTTCCATACGGCGCTTTCGCGCCTGCGCGCTGCAATGAAATCGGGGGAAAATTCCCCGCGACTGATCCTTGTGGAAGCGGGTGAATATCGCATCGACGCCGCCCGCTTCGTCATCGACGTGGAGGAATTCGACTCCGCCCTCGCCAAAGCCCGCGCCACATCCGACGAGGAGACCGCCGCCAAATTCCATGAGCAGGCAATTCACCTTTACAACGGTGAATATCTCCAAAACCTGTATTATGACTGGTTATTTCCCGAACGCAGACGGTTGGCCAGGGCATATCTCGGCTCACTTCGCGCGCTGGCAGACTATCACTTCGCCCATAAACGTTTCACCAACGCGCAGGAATTGATCCAGCGCGCCCTGCGGGTGGATTCGCTCCAGGAAGACCTTTATTGCCAGGCATTTAAAATCTTCACCGCGCTGGGAGACCGCGCCGGGCTGATCAACCAATACCAGGAAATGAAACACATTCTAGCCAAGGAACTCGACATGGAACCATTACCGGCGACAGAACACCTGTATCAAAGACTTTTAGACGAATTCTCGCGGGGAAAGTAAATGCAAAAAAACAGCTTTCTTCCATACATTGAAGCCCTGTTCGCGGTTGTCGTGTGGGGCGGATCATTCATCGCCACGAAAATCGCCGTGGGGCAGATCTCCCCCAACACAGTGGTGTGGCTGCGTTTTACGATGGGCATCCCAATCCTTTTTGTTGCCGTGCTTCTTCGCAAACAGTTTGCATTTCCCAAAGGCAATGAGTGGTGGTATTTTGCGCTGCTTGGGTTCCTCGGAATCACCTTTCATCAGTGGCTGCAATCCAATGGACTGCAAACGGCGCAAGCCACCACCACCGCGTGGATCATCACTACGTCGCCGGCGTTCATCGCCATTTTGGGCTGGCTGGTCTTGAAGGAAAAACTGCGCCTCCATCAATCGCTGGGCATCGGGCTTGCCATGTGCGGCGTGCTGGCTGTGGTCACAAAGGGAGATTGGGAGGCGCTGGCGGTCGGAAATTTCGGCACAAAAGGCGACTTCCTCATCCTCATCAGCGCGGTGAATTGGGCGGTATTTTCCATCCTGTCGAGATACGGGTTGAAGAGACACCCGTCCACGCTGATGACGTTTTGGGTGATGACCCTCGGCTGGTCGTTCACGTCCGTGGCATTTGCGGCAAGCGGAAAGCATGCCGAAATTATGCAGCTCGATCTTCGCGGCTGGATGGTCATCATTTATCTCGGCATCTTCACCACCGGGCTGGCTTATATTGCCTGGTTCAGCGCGCTCAGCCAACTGTCCGCCGCGCAGACGGGAGCCTTCCTCTTCGTCGAGCCGCTGACGAGCATGGTGGTCGCGGCATACGTTTTGGGAGAAAGAGTCACGCCTGTTTCTTTGTTCGGCGGCGTGGTAATTTTAGTTGGGATTTGGATGGTGAATCGGCAAGGATGAAGGATGAAAGCAAGCGCGACGAAGAACGCGAGTGTTGAGAAGATGGAAAATGGCTGGCGGTTGGGGATTGGAGCGGGCGATGCTCCCAGCTATCGGGACGCGCAACTGGATGATTATTCGGGACTGCGCCGAAGCCGATTCCCACACCGCAGTCTACGCCTCAGCCTGAGTGCGCGGACTTCGACTCCGTCCGCGGCTGGGACCTGGGGCCTTGGGCTGTGGAACGACCCGTTCGGGTTGTCGCTTGGCTTCGGCGGGAATCCGATCCGATTGCCTGCGCTGCCGAATGCGGCGTGGTTCTTTTATGCCTCGCCGCAAAACTACCTGTCCTTCACCGACGATAAACCCGCGCAAGGCTTTCTGGCGCAGAGTTTCCGCTCGCCGAAGTTTCATCCGCTGTTGATTCCCGCTGGGCTGGCGCTCCCCTTCTCGCGCAAGGTGACGAGGAAATTTTTGGGCAAAGTCATTGACGAGGACTCGTCCGCACTCAACGTGGATACAACTCAATGGCACAGGTACAGCCTCGAGTGGAGTCCGCAGCGCGTGGCTTGGGATGTGGATGAGGTTCGTGCCTTTGAATCGCCGGTAAGTCCGAATCCGCCCTTGGGACTCATCATCTGGATCGACAATCAATATGCGGCATTCACGCCGGAAGGAAAGCTTACGGCTGGGGTTTTGGAAAGCGGGGAGCAGTGGCTGGAGGTCAGGGATTTGGAGATAGGCAGTGCATGACCGATATTTGGACAGAGGACGGTAATAAACCTTCCTTGAGAGGATTTTTCCCAGATTAGGCTGGTCACAAGAAGAAAACGGCTCCAAAAGTCCATCTTTCGGAGCCGTTTGTGACTGCAGGGCATTGGTTTGAACTTAGGCAGGCGGGTGTGGACTCTGCTTGGTAACAGAAAACCGCTTGTAAATGCGTCGGATGCACGCTTTGCTGGGCACGTTTTGCTTTCAAAATGCGCTTTTGGCCTTCGCTGCTAGTACTCGACTAACTTGAATATTTTTCATTGCTCTGTTGCAAACATCTGAGTGAGCTGGTAGATTTAAGGGCATGAACCAACGAGAGAGCCGCTACGTAAAAGTCACCAAAATTGCATATCGCCTGACCAAACAGGCATTGCCAAAGTATTCACACGCCAAGAGTCC
>JACRBJ010000018.1 GCA_016234555.1 Chloroflexota bacterium
CATGCCCCGGTTTTCGGCGCTGGCTTCCACGGTCACGTTCTCATATTCGAACGGGTCATAGAACAGATAGGTGTATAGCTGCTTGGTGTCAAAATCAAACACCAGACGGCTATCTTTGACCTCGAGCTTCAACCCATCCACGTTGGTTTCCTTTGAACCTGTGACGTTTAGTCTGGACCAGTTCGAGATATCGGTGTCGAACTCCTCGGTGAAATATTGCTCGGCGGATGACTGTTGCACAGGCGCCTCGGTCGGAGCGGATGTAGGCTCTTCTGTCTGCGGCTGTTCAGGGGCGTCGGTCGCCTCGGTGGTGGGCGGCTCCTCGACAGGAGGCGCTTCGGTGGCGGCAGGTCCGGTCAGGAATTTACACGCCAGTCCCACGGTCAACAACAAGGCAGCAAAGGCAAACAATGGACGATATTGTGACTTCATGATTTTCTCTCCTTTTTCATGTGTTGGTCTACATATAAGCATACACCAAAAATATATAAATATAAAGAGACAAGAGTCATATTGACAAAAAATTGCAATACATATAAAGACTTCGGAAACCTTTGAAGTTTCCGAAGTTGACGATCAGTGTTCCAGCACCTGTTGTGTTGCCCTGAATGCCAGCGGGGGCAGGGCATCGCGTGAGAACCATTCCGCCGCGTCGGCATCGTCCGCGGGGACAAGCTCGCCGCTGACGACCTCAGCATGATAGACGATGACAAAATCCGCGCCGCGCTCATGCTCCCTGCCGGGGATGATCTCCAGCACGTGGGTCACGCGCACGTCCAAGCCGGTCTCCTCCAAACATTCGCGCGCCGCCGCTTCGGCTGGGTCCTCGCCACCATTGACAAAGCCTGCGGGCAGAGTCCACAGTCCGCGAAACGGCTCGTTCACGCGCCGCACCAGCAAAACGCATCCATCCATTTCCACAAGGACAGCCGCCGCCACCTTCGGGTCCTGAAAATAAATCCACCCGCATTGCGGGCAGACCGGGCGCACCAAGCCAAAAGACTCAACACGATTGACCATCGTCCCACAGCGCGGACAGAACTTGATGATGTCATCCCGCGCCATGGGCTATTTCCACTTTTGCATCGCGGAACGGCGCAGCAGGAAGGCGGTCAACGCGCTGAGCAGGATCAGGATGAACAGGATGCCCTGCCATGCGACGGGAATCAGCGGCTGACGTTGGGGTGGCTCCACCGTAACCGACTCCGCCTCAGGTTGATTCTGAACCGGGGGTTGATCCATCGCTTCGGGCGGGGTCGCCATCTGCTTGGCGGTTGGCGCCTCCGTTGCGACAGCATCCGCGCTCACGGTGGGCAGGGGCAACATTTCCACTGCAGGAGCCGGGATCATGGTAGCGGCATGCGTTTGTGTCGTGGCTGGGACTGCTTCCTCCATCGCGGCGGGAGCCTCGGTTGCGGCAGGTCCACCGCCAACTCCGTAAGGTTCTTCGGGAGCGGGGACTTCGGCCGCAAGCGCGGGAGCAGATTCGGCAGCTCCACCTCCACCACCGCCCATTCCAAAGCCACCCACATAATCCCCCATCAACGGGACGCGTGACAACGCGTTGGCGGCAAAGGTCAATGTCAACAAAACCGTGGCAAATGCGGTCGAAAAGCGGAAGAAGGAATACGAACGCGGCAATGGCGGTCTGAGACCAACCATCTGGCGAGTGAGCGTGAAGTTACGGGGAGCCTTGCGCGAGGGCAGTTTACGGAGAATGCTCCGGGCGGCGCGAAGGTCCTCGAAAGCGGAAGCAAGCCCGGGGTCGGAGGCGAGACGAGCTTCAAGGCGTGCAGATTCGGATGGGCTGAGTCGTCCATCCAAATAAGAAGAGAGTAATTCGATATCACGGAAATTTTTCATGAGGTGCTTCCTCCTTCCAGACGAAAGGATGAAGGCAAAAGTTCCTCAAAGCCGCGCAGACATTCGCGCAGGCGTAAACGCGCACGGGCAAGACGGCTCTTGATGGTGCCAAGCGGAACCTTCGCAGCGGTTGCCACTTCGCTATAGTCCATACCTTGAACATCGGCGAGCACAACCACGGTGCGAAACTCGGTGGGAAGCGTGTCGAGGCAGTGCTGAATGGCGTGTTCGAGCTCGTCGGCTTCGAATTGCTGAGCGGGAGTCATGTTGGGGTCAGCCATCCAGCGCGGAGAATCGACCTCCTCGCCGTCGTTTGTCTCAGGCTCCAGCGGCGTGGTGGGACGCCGCTTCTGGCGGCGCAATTCGTCATAGCAGGCATTGGTCACAGTCCGCAGGAGCCAGGCTTTAAATGATCCGCCGCGAAAGGTGTTGATGCTGCGGAACGCGGAGATGAAGGCTTCCTGAGCTGCGTCCTCGGCGAGATCTTCGTCACCGAGAATACGGAGCGCCGTGTTGAAGACCGAGTCCTGATAATGCAGGATCAGGGTGTTGAATGAGTCCAAGTCACCGCATTGCGCGGTTTGAATGAGGGCTGGTTCGTCCATGGGGTTATTGTACCCACAAATCGGGGTTTTTGTTCTTTTCAACTCCGTTTTAAACACGAAGGACACCAAGATTACAAAAGGAAAAGCAATTATCCTTCGTGTACTTCGTGTCCTTTGTGTTTAAAGAACTTTTGCTGCTTTACTTTCAGAATTCTTCCTTCTTCAAGGCGGGGAACAACAGCACCTCGCGGATGGAATGGTTGTCCGTCAACAGCATGGCGAGGCGGTCCACGCCCATGCCGAAGCCGCCATTCGGGGGCATCCCATAGCGCATGGCGCGGAGATAATCCTCATCGAGCGGGTGTTTCTCTTCCTCGTCATCGGTATAGTCGCGGCTCATCTCGATGAAACGCTGCTCCTGGTCGAGCGGATCGTTCAATTCGGTGAAGGCGTTGCACAACTCGAAGCCAGCCACGTAACCTTCGAAGCGCTCCACGGTTAGCGGGTCGCCGGGGATGGATTTTGCCAGCGGAGAAATATCACGCGGATAGTTGTAGAGGAAGGTCGGCTGGATGAGAGTCGGCTCCAGAAACTCGCCCAGCAGGAAGTCGATCATCTTGCCGCGCGTGGATTTTGGATCAGGAGTCTTGTTGCCGTGTTTGGCTGCAATCGCCTTGTACAAGTCCTCGGCGGTTTTGTGCTCGGCAATGTCCACGCCGCTGGTTTCGAGGATTCCCTGCCGCATTTCGAGCCGTCGCCAGGGCGGTTTGAACTCGATCTCGTGCTGGTCGAACTTGACCTTTGTGGAACCTGTCACCTGCTCGGCGGCGAAGGCAACCATCTGCTCGGTCAGTTCCATCACCTGCAAATAGTCGGCGTACGCCCAATAGAATTCCAACTGGGTGAATTCGGGATTGTGCTTGAACGAAACGCCCTCGTTGCGGAAGTCGCGCCCGATCTCGTACACCCGCTCCAAATTGCCAACCAGCAGGCGTTTGAGATACAACTCGAAGGAGATACGCAGGTACATGTCCTGGTCGAGTTCGTTGTGATGAGTCACGAATGGACGCGCTGCCGCGCCGCCATACAACGGCTGCAAAATCGGAGTTTCGACTTCGAGGAAGCCGTGGTCATCGAGGAAGGAGCGCAACGACTTGACCAGCGTAGCACGTTTGCGGAAGTTCTCGCGGACATGGGGATTGACCGCCAGGTCGGCATAGCGCTGACGCGCGCGAAGTTCGGCATCCTCCAGCGCAGCATAGCGGACGACGGTTCCGTCCTCCTGGGTCACATCCTTGTCGGCGGGCAGCGGAGTCACAGACTTGGCAAGCAGCTTGAAGTCGTGGACATGCAGGGACACCTCCCCAGCCTTGGTGCGGAACATCACGCCCGAAGCCTGGATGAAGTCGCCCAGGTCGAACATCTTGTTGAAAAAGTCCAGGCGGTCCTTGCCCAATTCATTGGCACGCAGGAACAACTGCACCTTGCCCGCCCCGTCCTCGATGTGTGTAAAAGTCACCTTGCCCATGGGGCGGCTGGCGCGGATGCGTCCCGCAAGCGTGGCTTTGACTTCCTGTCCCGAAGCTTCAGCCGTCTCGAATTCGGTGATTGCCTGCACGCTGGTATGAGTCCGCTGGGCACGGGTGGGGTAAGGTTCGACCCCCTCCGCGCGCAGTTCCTCGATTTTCTGCAAACGGATTTTTTCAAGGGATGTGTATTCTGCCATGATGATTCGCTTTCTGAAGCTTGGTGATCAATCCTTAAAGGTTTCGCGAAGTCCTCGAAGAGGGAAAACCTTTAGGGATTTTATTTTTATAAAAAAACCCCGCGGGCATAGGCACGCGGGGGGAAAGTCGCGTCCTGTAGGGTTCAGCCGACCTTGATGATCTTGACGTTATAGGTTCCGCCGGGGGTTTCCACCTTCACGGTATCGCCCACTTTGTGACCCAGAATCGCCTTGCCAATCGGAGATTCGTTCGAAATCTTGCCCTCGCGCGGGTTGGCTTCCGCCGCGCCGACAATGGTGAAAGTCTCAGCCTCGAAGTTGCCTTCCTTGATCGTCACCTTCGAGCCGACCTGAATGGCGTCGTTCTTCTTTGCCTTTCCATTCTCTTCAATGATGTGAGCGGTGGCAAGCAACAAGTCGAGTTCCTGAATACGCCCCTCTACAAAGGCTTGTTCGTTCTTGGCTGCCTCATATTCCGCATTCTCGATCAATTCGCCGCCCTCCATCGCTTCATGCAGGCGTTCTGCAACTTCCTGCCGTTTGACGGTGCGTAGATGATCCAGTTCCTCCTGAAGCTTCTGAAAGCCCTCTTTGGTAAGGAAATTGGTTGTCATAGTAATGTCCTGCCATTGAAATTAATTTTGCATCCCTGTTGTGGGATGCAATTGGATAAAAAAATCCGGTGGTATCGTCCGGAAAGTTGCGATTACTATAACATAATTCAAAACGAGTTTCAAGCCCCAAAAGTATTACAAAAAACGCTCAGGAGGCAGACCACAGGCGGACTCCAATATATTCAGACCAATATTGTTGGAATTTGGTGTCCATATCTTGTGGACTGTCGAACAAGCCGCCAAGCTGGGATTCGTAGGCGGATACCGCCCCCAGCCACGACCCGAAACCTGATTCGGTTATCCTGTGGGTTTTTGACCTCATCCCGGCTGTGTGTGAGGCCAATTCGACGGGCGAGTTGAACAGGTAGGGAATGTCGGCGAGGTAGAGCAATGGGCGACGGAGCAACTCGACGGCGCGGCGGACGAGGACATGGTCAACGTGTGAACCAAGCCCAAGCTGGCAGACCAGTTGGTCGGTCGGCAAAAGGCGGGCGGAGATCGCCCCGGCGATTTGTACAGGCAGGTCCGCGTCATCCTCGTGCGGCGGGACAAAAACATCAGAGTACAGCCAGTTCCCATTTTTGCCGCGACGGTAAATGCAATCCAAAAAATCGAAGTGGACGGTTTTCGCGCCGAGGATGCCAGCCGCTTTGATATCCTCCGCCCGGCGGACAGACAGCAAATCCGCGGCGGCGGAAACGCCCCAGGCGGCATGAAGCGCCCGGGCAAAAGGTGAAAGTTCGCCGGTCGGGAAGCCGCAGGTCATCGTCCAGATTTCAACGTCCATACCCGAACGGGTCTGTTCATGGATCAAGCCGCCAGCAGAGAGCGCGGCGTCGTCAAGGTGAGGTGAAATATAAATCCAGCGCATGGAATATTTTTACCATAAATCGGTAATTGTTTTCGAGCATGATTTCATGTAAACTGAGATGGATCAAGGAGTTTTCATGCAGGAAAGACGGAAGGCGCAACGCAAGAATTTAATGGCTTACACGCAGGTTTTTGATTTGTACGGCGGATATTTGCTGGGCTATCTGGGGGACCTTCACGAGCAGGGCGCAATGGTTATTGGGCAGAGATTCGTGGAGGAAAACACCGAATTGACCCTTGCCATCGAACTGCCTGAATTACCCCATATTTCCACTTCGCGAATTACAGTCCCGGCCCGTACGGCATGGTGCCAGCCAGATATCAGCCCCGAGTTTTTTAATGTGGGGTTCGAGTTCAGGGATGTCACGCCCGAACAAATTTTGATCATACAGGCGATCATGGAAAACTACGAATTTCGCCGCACGCCTCCTCCTTCCAGCGAATAGCCAACGGCGGCGGAGTGGAAAACAGTACCATCCGAACGGCAGTCACTTTTGAAAAGAGACTGCCGTTTTTTTATGCTAAACTCTGCCCATGCGCACGGCAAAAACAATTTTCTTCCCCGCCCCTCGAAAAATCGAAATTCGGGAAACGCCCCTCCCCCCTCTCAAAGAGGATGAGGTGCGGGTGGAAACCGTCCGCTCCGCCATCAGCGCGGGGACAGAGATGCTGGTCTATCGCGGACAGTTCCCACAGTTGAGGGATGCCCACGACCCATTGAGCAGCGAGTTGGAGTATCCATTGGCGTTTGGGTATGCGTGCGTGGGTGTAATCGGGGAGACAGGTAAACAGGTAGACAGGTCATTGCAAGGTAAACTGGTTTTTGCGTTTCATCCACATGCTTCATCCTTCATCGTTCATCCTTCATCCTTGATGCTTATTCCCGAATCCATCTCACCGGAATCAGCCTGCTTTCTGCCAAACGTGGAAACAGCAGTAAACCTGGTCCAGGATGGAGCGCCGATTCTTGGGGAACGGGTTTTGGTGCTGGGTCAGGGTGTGGTGGGGTTATTGACAGCCTCACTGTTGAGTGAATTTCCGCTGGAGAGATTGCTCACCGCAGATCAGTTTGAGTCACGCCGCAAGGCATCCAGTGAGATTGAGGGGGTGGTTTCGATTGACCTGCGAGGCGCAGATTATCCAACTCATCTAACACATTCTTTTTCCTACGCGCAAGAGAAATTCGACCTGACCTTCGAGCTAAGTGGCTCCCCATCTGCCTTGAACGACGCCATCAGCTTGACCGCCTTCAGCGGGCGAATCGTCATCGGCTCGTGGTATGGTCAAAAGCGGGCGGAGATCAACCTCGGCGAAGACTTCCATCGCTCGCGCATCAAGTTGATCTCGTCGCAGGTCAGCACCATCTCACCCGAACTTTCAGGCAGGTGGGACAAGTCCCGCCGCTTCGATGTGGCGTGGAAGGCTTTGGAGAGAATCAAGCCAGAGAAGTGGATCACCCATCGCTTTCCCATCGAAGAAGCGGAGAAGGCTTATCGACTGCTGGATGAAAATCCGCAGGAGACGATTCAAATTATTTTCGACTATTCAAAATGAAATTCAACTACACCACCCTCGAAACTTGCCACACAGCCCAAGGCGTTGTTCTGGTTATTGACGTACTGCGGGCGTTCTCCACAGCCGCATATGCCTTTTCACGCGGAGCAAAAGAGATTCGTCTCGTCAGTACCGTTGATGAAGCGTTGACATTGAAGGCTCAAGTTCAAAACTCAAAAGTAATGGGCGAAGTAGGTGGACTTCCGCCCGCAGGCTTCGACTTCGGCAACTCGCCCACCCGCATCCTCGAACACGACTTGACGGACATCACCCTCATCCAGCGCACGGGCGCAGGGACTCAAGGTGTGGTACGCAGTATCAACGCAGAAGTGATGCTTGCCACCAGTTTCGTAGTCGCAAGGGCAACGATGGACCATGTGTTGCGATTGAAGCCTGGGGAAATCACCTTTGTCATCACAGGCGGGGCGGACAATAGCGAGGATTTAGCTTGCGCCGAGTTTCTGGAAAAGCAGTTCACGGGTCAACCAGTGGATGCAGAAGAATGCATCCGCCGCGTAGTCGCCTCGCGGGACGCATTCCAACACATGTCAGACCATCCTCAATTCCCGAGATCGGACCTGAATTATTGCACCCGCATCGATGTCTTTGACTTTGCCATGCCAATTACCAGAAAAGATGGTCAACTTATTATGCGGGCTGTAAAAAACTAAATTAGGAGCAACTCATGTACACACTTGGGGTACGCAGAGAGTTTATCGCGCGCCACTTTTTGATTGGTGGAGATTGGGGATCAGAAAACTTTCCCAACTCTCATCATTACATCCTCGAACTGCAACTCGAAGGCAGCGAACTCGACCAGCACGGTTATCTCGTGGACATCGTGGATGTGGAAAAGCATCTCGACGATGTGGTCAATTATTACAAGGAGCAGACGTTGAACGACAAGCCCGAATTTGCGGGACTAAACCCATCCATCGAGCATTTCTCGCGCATCCTTGCCACAACATTGAGTAAAAGAATCAAGGCGAAGAATATCTCCGCGCTCAAAGTGGTTTTGTGGGAACATGCGAACGCGTGGGCGGCATACTTAGTCGAACGTCAAAAGTCAAAGGTCTGACCTGCAACCTTCAACCTTCGACTTTTGACCCTGACCTATGAAAATCGGCTTCCTCATCTACGGCTCGCTCAACACCCTCAGCGGCGGATACCTGTACGACCGCAAATTGGTGGAATATCTCCGCGCACAAGGGGATGATGTTGAAATCATTTCCCTGCCCTGGCGGAATTACGCCACGCACCTGACGGATAATCTGACTTTCAGGCTACCACCCAGTCTTGACATCCTGATTCAGGACGAACTCAACCATCCTTCGCTGATTGCTGCAAATCGCAGACCGCATCCCTATCCCATCGTCAGCCTGGTACACCATTTGCGATGCTCCGAGTTACGTCCCAAACGGCAGAATGATTTTTATCGCGTCATCGAAAGGAAGTACCTGCAAAGTGTGGACGGTTTCATCTTCAATTCGCAGACAACAAAGGGAGTAGTGAATGGTTTAATAGGGAATTATCGACCAGGAGTGATTGCGTATCCACCCACAGACAGATTCGGCGAAGCCATTTCAGAAGAGGAAATTTGTAAGCGGGCGAAGAGTAACGAGTTGCGGATTCTATTCCTCGGCAACATCATCGAGCGGAAAGGTCTTCACACGCTTCTCGACGCCATCCGACTTTTGACTTTTGACCTTCGACTCGAAATTATCGGTTCCCTCACCGCCGACCCCGCCTACGCCAAACAAATGCAGGATTTCGTCACAGCCAACGGTCTGTCGTCCATCGTCACATTTCACGGCGCGCTCAATAATGAACAACTTCTCGAAAAACTCAGGCAGGCGCATCTACTCGTTGTGCCGTCGAGCTACGAGGGATTTGGCATCGTCTACCTCGAAGGGATGTGTTTTGGTCTGCCCGCCATCGGCACAACGGCAGGCGCGGCAGGAGAAATCATTGAACATGGAAAGACTGGTTATTTGATCCAGCCAAACAACTCCGCAGCACTCGCAACTCACATCTCGGAACTTGCCTCGAACCGCGATCTATTAACCCAACTTTCGCTCAATGCCCGCAGGCGGTATACTCAACAGCCAGCGTGGAATGAGACCGCAGGTCAAATCCGAACATTCCTGCAATCCCTGACTCAACAACAATGAAAAAACTCATCGGCATCCTGCTCATCGCCATCTCTGCCGCCTCTTTCGGGACCCTCGGCATCTTCGGGCGATACGTCTATGGGGACGGGATGGACATCTTCACCGCCCTCTTCATCCGCTTCGGCGTCTCTGCTGTTTTCATGATTACAGTTCTAATCCTGCGCAAGGAGCGTTTCCCTCGCGGACGGATTCTCGCCCAACTCATCGGCATGGGCGCGGTGGGATACGTCGGTCAATCCTTTTTGTATCTGTCCTCCATCAAATATGCATCTGTTGGGTTGATCGCCCTGCTGCTGTATCTCTATCCGATGTTCGTGTTCATCCTCTCGGTGATCTTCCTGCGCGAAAAAGTGACCGCTGTAAAAATTGTGGCGCTGGTTCTCTCGTTCGTCGGCGCGGGGTTGACCGTTGACCCGCAGGGCGGACAACTCCTCGGTGTAATGATGATCATCGCCGCTGCGCTGGTTTACTCGGTTTATATCGTTGTCGGCGCAAACGTGATGAAGCACGTGACAGCGTTTCAATCCTCGGCGGTGGTCTTCATGTCGGCGGGCGCGGTCTACGGGACGCTGACCTTCGCCAACGGCGTCCACCTTCCCGCGAGCAACACGGGTTGGTTTGCCATGCTGGGGATGATCGTCTTCTCGACCATCATCGCCATCACCACTTTCCTAGCTGGGCTGGAAATCATCGGTCCCACCAACGCGTCAATGCTTTCGACACTGGAGCCTGTGGTCACGGTGTTGCTTGCGGCGTGGCTCTTTGGCGAGAGGCTTACCCCCATCACCCTGCTCGGCGGCGGATTGATTCTGGCGGCGGTGATTATTTTGACCAGGGCGGAGTTGGCAAGCAGTGAAAAGGGAATGGCGGAATCATGAACTTCATCGGTGAAATTGCAGGGCTGGCGACATCCTTCTTTTATGCGATCTCGGCATTTATTTTCTCAAAAGCTGGGCGGGCGGTTGGATCGATGGTCACCAACCGAGTACGTCTGGCGTTTGCATTGACATACCTGGTCATCCTGAACCTGATCCTCTTCCGAGAACCCTTGCCATTTTCGGCAGGGACTTCGCGCTGGATGTGGCTGGGAATTTCAGGCATCGTCGGATTGGCATTGGGGGATATCTTTTTATTTCAAGCCTACATTTCCGTGGGAACCCGCCTCGGAGTCCTGCTGTTGAGCCTCGCGCCCATTTTCGGCTCAATCATCTCGTGGATATTTTTCGGTGAGACGCTCACCGTCCTGCAGATCACAGGTATTGTCCTTGCGCTGGCAGGGATTGGATGGGTGGTGTTGTCACATGAAGAGCCAGCGGACACACCCCACGGGCACACGCGGCGTGGAATTATCTTCGGCGTGCTGGCAGGGCTGGGACAGGCAACTGGACTTGTCCTTGCAAAACAGGGGATGACAGGCGATCTGTCCCCATTTCAGGGAAACGCCATTCGGATGCTGGCAGCAGCGGCTTTCATCTGGCTCTGGACGGTGGTTGCAGGACAGACAAGCGCAACAATCGAAACCGTTCGCAAGCATCCCAAAGTCTTGTGGTTGATCGCGTTCGGCGCCGTGGCTGGACCCTTGCTCGGGGTGTCTTCATCCCTGCTGGCAGTGAAATATGCCGAGGTGGGAGTCGCCAGCACCTTGATGGCGCTTCCGCCCGTGATTGTCCTGCCGATTAGTTATTTCGTCTTCAAGGAAAAGGTCGGCTGGCAGGGCGTGGCAGGGACGGTGCTGGCAATCATCGGCGTGGCGGTTTTATTTTTAGCGTAACCGTCACATTGCAAACGTGACCTACGCCTCCAAATAGTGTTATTTTCAGTGCTATAATCTCTTGTAAACAAATTTCGAGTCCCTGATTGACAAATCCGCTGACTCATTTATACCCTTCACGGCCGCAAATTGCGGCCGAGGGCATTACATATCAGCAGTCCGCGTTGTTTTCCCCCAACTTGATTGACTTCTGAAGAAAAGGAATATTTTGAACTTCGAACAATTCAATCTCGATTCCCGCCTGATGGTGGGAATCAAAAAGGCGGGCTATGACACCGCCACACCCATCCAGGAAGCCGCCATCCCCGCCGCCCTGCGCGGACGCGACATCATCGGTACGGCGCAGACAGGCACAGGCAAGACGGCAGCGTTCGTCCTCCCCATTTTGAACAAACTGCTCAGCGGACAACGAAACGTCACCCGCGCGCTCATCGTCACCCCAACCCGCGAACTGGCGGAACAGATCCACGATGTCATCAAGGAACTGTCCACTGGGACCAGGCTCAAGAGCGTGACCATCTATGGGGGCGTCGGAGCGAATCCGCAAATTCAGGCATTGCGCAGCGGCGCGGAAATCATCGTCGCCTGTCCAGGTCGCCTGCTCGATCTCATCAGCCAGGGACATGCAAAAATGGCGAATATCGAAGTCCTCGTGCTCGACGAAGCCGACCGCATGTTTGACATGGGCTTCCTGCCCGACGTGCGGCGCATCGTCAAAGCCGTGCCAGAGAAACGCCAGACAATGATGTTCTCTGCCACCTTCCCGCCCGACGTGGAACTGCTCGCCCAACAGGCGCTCAAGCAACCACAAAAGATCGCGATGGGAATCAGCCGCCCTGCGTACACGGTGACGCACGCGCTGTATCCCGTGCCGCAACATTTGAAATCCCAGTTATTGATCGAACTGCTCAAGCATACCGACACGAATTCCGTTTTGATTTTCACCCGCACCAAATATCGCGCGCAAAAAGTTGCGCAACAAATTTTGCGTGCTGGTTTCAAAGTGACCAGCCTGCACGGTG
This sequence comes from Chloroflexota bacterium, assembly GCA_016234555.1. Taxonomy (GTDB): domain Bacteria; phylum Chloroflexota; class Anaerolineae; order Anaerolineales; family Villigracilaceae; genus Villigracilis. The sequence goes on from JACRBJ010000018.1 coordinate 12,137, forward strand.
ACCGCTCGCAGGGACAGCGGCAGTCCGCGCTCAAAGGCTTCAAGAGCGGACATCACGATATCATGGTCGCCACCGACATCGCCGCCCGCGGGTTGGATGTGGAAAGCATTTCGCATGTCATCAACTACGACATGCCCGACACCGCCGATGCCTACATTCACAGAATTGGTCGCACGGGTCGCGCTCAACGCACAGGCGACGCCTTCACGCTGGTCACGCCAGAGGATAACGACATGATTCGGACTCTGGAACGGATCATGGGACAGCCAATCAAACGCGAGACCCTCGAAGGTTTCGATTACACAACTGCTGCCCCACCCAGACCTGCTGGTGGCGGCGGGAGAGGCAGGGGCGCACCGAGAGAAGATTCGCGCCGTCCACCGAAACCTGCCCCCACGCCGAAGAGTTATGGAAGGAATCGACTCGCGCCGAGGAGAAAGTAAATCAGTTATCAGTGACGACAGAAAACTTTAGAGGAGAGAAAATGAGCAAAAAACGATTGATGATCCTGATTGCTGGACCTTATCGCTCAGGCACAGGCGACGACCCCGAAAAGATCGCGGCAAATGTCCACGCGATGGAAGCGCAGGCAATTCCCATCTTTCGCAAGGGTCACATCCCCGTCCTCGGAGAATGGTTTGCCCTGCCGCTCGTAGCCTTGGCTGGCTCAAAACAGATCGGCGACGATGCCTTCAACGAGATATTTCATCCCATCGCGGAACGACTGCTTGAGAAGTGCGACGGGGTTTTACGGATTGGAGGCGCATCAACAGGCGCAGACTTGATGGTCGAAACCTCACGCAAACTCGGCGGAAAGATTTTTTATTCGTTGGATGAAATCCCGAATTACAAGTGAACAGTAATCAGTTATCAGTGACCAGTTATCAGTGTGGTCAGTGCCCGTCTCGCGTGAGGCGGGTTTTTGTTTTCCTATAATTGCTCAGCCCGCCCCGACGTAAACGTCTGGGCTTATTTACGAAGCCGCCTGCGAAGCAGGCTTCGTAATTGAGCGCGGGGATTTATTCCCGTGCAACGCTATGATATATTCACGAGTGAAACAAAATAGAGGAAATTCACGTCTGAGGTTTATCATTCAGCAACCAAAGGATTTTTTCCATGTCCCGAAAATCTTTCACCCGCATCCTAATCATCCTGTTGATGGTCCTTCTGATCTCAGCCTGTGGTGGCGCTGCCGCCACTGAGGCGCCTGCCGCCCAGGCGCCCGCTCCTGCCGCAACCGAAGCACCTGCTGCCACAGAAGCTCCCGCTGCAGAGGCGCCTGCAATGCAAAACGTGTATACCGCCCCGGAGTTCACATCCATTTCCGCGGAAACCGTTTCGCCCGCAGACACACAGCTCTACGCGTCATTGTCCGCCATCCAACCCTCCCCCGTTGACCCAACGTCGCTGGCGGTTTCCATCAAAAATCTCGACCCGAAGAAGATTCCCGCTGCGCCATCCAAACCCGTCAGGACGTACCAACCGGGCGACACGCGGACCTTTTGGGTGCGGAATAGTTCCACCCTCCAGTACAACCTCGTCACCGCAAGATTGATGTTGACATCCGACCACGCCTATTTTTGGCAGGATGTGAACAGCGGGCAAAACGTCAGCGCAGACAGTTGGTCGGCGGCGGGCGGGAGTTTCGACAACACCTACGAGCAAATCCGCGCCGTGTTCGGCAGCGAGGAGACCCTCGGCTTGGATGGAGACTATCGCCTGTTCATTGTCCACTCCGACGGCGTGGGCGAGATCGGCGGCTACTTCAACGAGACCGACCAGCTTCCAGCGGTGGTCGAATCCCATTCCAACGAGGGGCAGTATTTCTTCATCTCCAACTCAAGGTCGTCGGGGATCGCCAGCGCGTATTACAAGGAGATTCTCGCGCACGAGTTCCAGCACATGATCCAGAAGAACGTCGATCCCGACGAGGAAGGCTGGCTGGACGAAGGCTTCAGCATGTTTGCCCAACAAGTGGCTGGGATGCGGGGCGACACCTGGGTTGCAGACTATCTCCGCCAGCCCGACCAATCGCTTTGGTATTGGGGCAAGACCTCGGCGGATTACGGGCAGGCGTACCTGTATCTCGAATATCTGTACGAGCAGTTCGGCGCGGACTTCATCAGGGCGCTCGCCGCCGACCCTGCCAACGGAGCCATCAGCATCGAGCGCACGCTGGACAAGTTCAACTCGCCGCGCAATGCCGACACGCTTTACACCGACGCCATCACTGCGGCGGTCATGCCCAATCCCATCCCCGTTTTTGAAGCGACTTCATTGCCGATGACTTATCAAGGCACAGTCCAGCAATACGGCGGCGTGGACATCCTCTCTTTTTCGGGCGAAGGCAGGGCGACGCTCAACTTCACAGGCGACCAGCGCGTCAAGCTGATTCCCATCGACGCCCACAGCGGGGACCGTTTCTGGTGGTCGAACCGCAACGACGGGACGTTCGCCACCCTCACCCGCCGCGTGGATTTGAGAAACGTTTCGACAGCCACGCTGAAATACTGGACCTGGTACGACATCGAAGAGGATTGGGACTACGCCTACCTGCTGGTCTCGACCGACAACGGTGTTCACTGGACAGCCGTGCCAGCCACTTCCAGCCGCGAGACGAACCCGAACGGGCAAAACCTCGGTCACGGATTCTCCGGCAAAAGCAGCGGCGGAAGCGAATCCGCATGGATTCAGGAGACGGCAAACCTGAGTTCCTACACAGGCAAACAAATCATGCTGCGCTTTGCCATGCAAACCAATCGCTCGGTCAACAATTTCGGTTTCGCCGTGGACGACCTGTCCATCCCTGAGATCGGCTGGAGCGACAACGTGGAATCTGGCGGCAAGGATTGGTCTTCGGGCGGCTTCGTCCCCATCCACAACCGCGTGCCACAGGTTTGGGGCGTCCGCGCCGTGGAGCAAAAAGCGGACGGCTCGATTACCGTGTATGACCTCGAAGTCAAAAACGGCACGGGTAGTCTCGAAGTGGATTTTGGTAGCCTAAACCGTTTGGTGGTTTTCGTCATCGGGCAGACGCACTACACTACGCTCCCCGCTTCGTATCGGGTGGAGGTTGTGGAAAGGTAAAGCATTATAAATTGCACAAAGAGGTGAATCCCAAAAGGTTCACCTCTTTTGATTTGGGGATAAAACAGGAACGCACAGGAGGACTTCCCCATGACCGACAAGACTTACATCGTCAATGACCAGCCGACAGACGCAGACGCGCTGGATTTTACGCCATACGTTCAAACCCTAGCAGACATTTCCGCGACGGGCAATACACCCCTGACCATCGGTGTGTTCGGCATACAGAATAAATCAAAGCTTCACTGATAAAATATGAAGTAAGATGACTGAAAATCGTAGGCTCAAAATATTCCTGTGTCATTCAAAAGATGACAAATCTAAAATACGGAAACTTTACAATCGGTTAATTGCCGATAATTTTGACGTGTGGCTAGATGAAGTAAAACTAATGCCTGGACAAGATTGGGACCTCGAAATTAAAAAGGCTGTTCGCAATTCTGACACAGTGATCGTCTGCCTATCCAATAGTTCAACAACAAAAGAAGGATATATTCAAAAAGAAATACGCTTTGCTCTTGATGTGGCAGATGAGAAACCAGAAGGAACTATTTTTCTTATTCCTGCCAGACTGGAAAATTGTAATGTCCCAGACCGAATAAGTCGTTATCAATGGGTTGATTTATTTGAGAGAAGTGGATACTTGAAATTGATAGAATCACTTCACCTTCGTGCAGATGATTTAAGTATTCGCTATGATTCAAGCGATCTATTGCCTAAAACAACTAAAGGTGGAATTAATATTCCAATACTAGGGTCAATTTTTGTTGGTGAACCTTTCCCTGAATTAAAGTTGAATATAAAATTTGATTATTTTGAAAATAATCAAATTGTTGAGGTTGCTCAAGAACTGTTTCCTGCACGGGAGAAAGGCAACGATCTCTTTGCTCTCGAATCTAGAAGCGGCAGTTTAATTGACGCTATGATTAATGATGGCGATATAGTGATATTGAAACCTGCCACAAAAGTCCGTAATGGTGAAATGGCAGCTATTTGGCTTCCAAAACGCAGTGAATCTATGCTTAAATTCTTTTTTGAAGAAAATGACCAGTATCGTTTGCAGCCTGCTGACCCCACAGTAAAACCTATCTATATAAAGAAAAGCGAGCCTTTAGAGATAAAGGGAAAAGTTGTTATGGTTATTCGTAAAGTGGAACGGGGCTTACAATAATCTATTATCATAATAAGAACTCCGAACCTTTCATAGCTCGGAGTTTACTAATTTACCAAGTAACCAATCACTTCCTTCTCTTCGCCTTCTTCTCTGTAGGCTTCTCATTTTTTTACTTTTCTTCCTTTACATCCTAACACACCGCCACACGTCGTCGCGCGACATAATAAACCTTTGCCGAATTCAAGATCGACCTGCGGCGGATCGGATTCCTCCCCGCGCTAACGCCCGAATAGGTATGCAAATCCACTTCGCGCCCAAGGATTTTTTTCAACTCCTCCGACATGGATAAGAACGCAAAGCCAGGGGTATAACCTTTTTCAAATTCCACCAGAACATCCACGTCGCTCGTGGGCTTGAAGTCATCGCGCAAAACCGAGCCGAAGAACGCCAGTTTTCGGATGTGATGCTTGCGGCAGAACGCCGCCAGCTTCCTGCGCGAGACATCCACGTGGATCTTGTCCATGATTGGATTATACCTTCAAACAAAAGACCCCGAGTCTTTCATAAGCTCGGGGTCTCAAACTTTTACTTATTTTCAACCATTCTTTCCTTCGGCATGGATGAGATCAACGCCCGTAGGGCTGTGTTCACTTGTTCCGCTGTAGTAAACACCTTTGCCGCATCAGGGTCAATCACCGCCACAAGCGGCGCACCCTTCATACGGGATGCAAAACGGTTGGGCTTGGCTTTGCTGTAATCAAAGCGATATTCCTTTGCCATTTCAGCGGTTTTACGAGGTTTTGTAGCGGGCGTTTTTTCATAATCTTTTACTTCATCTTTCTTGCGCTGAGACCTCGGAGGTTTTGAAAACCTCCGAGGTCTGCTTTATTTTTCCAGCGAATCCAAATATATTCTCACGTCTTCAGGTAATTGACGTGATTTCAGGTAATCCGAAACGAATTTGCGATAGTCGGCGGAACTGTCGAAATATTCCGCGATAAATTCACGATTGACCAGCGTGCCGTCCCGCTCGCCGATCCATTCAAGGTAATTGGAATACTGCCATTGGGAGATATCCGCCACAATTCCGTCCTTGACGGGGTTGGCATGGATATAGCGGCACAGATTCAACAGATAGGTTGAATTCACAACAGGCTTTGCCTGAAACTGTCCTTGAAACAAAACGCCTACCCGTTGAAACTTCTTGTTGATGGCTTTGGTATAGGAGACAGAGAGCTTCATCATTGCCAACGAGACCTCGGAGGTCTGACAAACCTTTGCCACAATATGATAATGTGTTGGCATCAAGCAATAGACAAGCACATCCGCAACAGGGACGAGATACTTTTTGACTTTTTTCAGAAAATACAGGTAATTGTCAGGCTCAAAGAAAATCGCCTCGCGATTATTTCCGCGATTGTAGATGTGATAATACACGTCTGGCGCAAAGGGGATTTCCCTACGGGGCATGGGTTCTTCCTTATGCAAGAGACCTCCGAGGTTTTAAAAACCTCGGAGGTCTGGTTGGCATCACTTCTTCTTTTTCTTTGCCTTCGCTGGCTTGGCTGGCTTCTTCGCCTTTGCAGACGGTTTTGCAGGAGCCGCCTTCTTCCCCTTCGGGGACGATGCTGCAGCATGCTTCTTGTTTTTCACTTCCTTCTTGCTTTTTACTTCCTTCTTCTCTTCCTTTACTATCTTCACAAACCTGTCCACATTCCACGCCACATTCACGGACAAAACCTCATCGCCTGGTTTGATCTCCACGACCACATCACCTTTGGTGGCGGCGCGCTTGCGGACTGCAACCGCGTCCAGCCGTGTGGATTTGGGCGCGGCTTTGCTCAGGAAGATGGTCGCCATGTGGTTCGGCTTGCCAGAGACGGCGCCCGCGATGTTGACCTTCTTCGGCAGGCTCCATGCGACCACACCTTTGCCGTAGCGTCCCTGCTTGGGGAAGTCTTTTTCTGGAACGCGCTTGGCTTTGCCGTCAGAGGTCATCAGGAAGATTTCACCTTCGGCAGGCAGGATTTCCGCGGCGATGACGATGTCGTTATCATCGAGTTTCATGCCGTTGACGCCCGCCGCGACGAGTCCCATTGGGCGCACGTCATCTTCCTTGAAGCGGATCGCCATGCCGCCCGCAGTGACGAGCAGGATTTCTTTTTGTCCATCGGTCAGCGCGACATTGATCAGCGCGTCGCCGTCGTTGACACGGGAGAGGGTGAACGTCTGCGCCGAGGGACCAGGTAACTCCGTTATGAGGGATTTCTTAATCATGCCGAAGCGGGTGACGGTGAGAACGCAGGTCTCTTCACCGAGAGAGGATTTGGCAGATGGGATGGCAAATACAGCCGCGAGCGGGTCACCCTCGGTAAGAGGCGAGACTTTAAAATAAATTGTGCCGTCGCTGAGTTTTTCCGCTTCGGGGATGATGTGAATGGCAACCGCGGCAGCTTTGCCCGTTTCACTGACGAAGAAGATGGTGTCAGTTGTGGATGCCTTGACCAGGAATTTCGGCGCGTCGTTACCTGAGTGTCTGGGCGGTTTGTCATCATGCGTGCGTGAGACCAAACCTTCTTCCGTCACGCCCACCCAAACGGTCTGTTCGGGAATCAGGTCGGTGGCTGTCAGCAGCTTAGCGGCTTTGCCTGCCTTGAGGCTGATGATCTGCGTGCGGCGACGGTCGCCGTAGGCATCCTTCACCTTGAGCAGTTCGTCCGCAACCACACCACGCATCCGCTTGGGATTCTTTAGCAGGTCGGTCAGGTCTTTGATGGTGGCGGTGACTTCCTTGTATTCGGTTTCGATCTTCTTGCGTTCGAGAGCTGCGAGACGGCGCAACTGCATGTCGAGGATGGCGTTGGCTTGCAGTTCGCTCAACTTGTAACGCTTCATCAGCTTCGAGCGGGCGGCGTCCACATCGGCGGCGGAGCGGATCAGCTCGATGATCTCATCCAGATTCTTCAGCGCGACCATGTAACCTTCGAGGATATGCGCGCGCGCCTTCGCCTTTGCCAAATCAAATTCAGCGCGACGCTTGATGACGTTGATACGATGTTCGACATACACACGCAGCGCCTGTTTGAGAGTCAATGTGCGGGGTTCGCCATCGACCAACGCCAGCAGGTTGATGCCGAAGGTGGTCTGCATCGGGGTGCGCTTGTACAGTTCGCGCAGAACCGTTTCGGGTTCGGCATTCTTGGTCATCTCCAGAACGATGCGCATGCCCTGTCGGTCGGATTCATCCCGCAGGTCGGATAAGCCTTCGAGGTGTCCATCCCGCGCCAGTTCGGCAATGCGCTCGATCAGGCTGGATTTGTTGACCATGTACGGGAGTTCGGTGACGATGATGCGGCTCTTGCCGCGCTCCATCTCCTCGACGTGCGCTTTTGCCTGCACCGTGATTCGTCCGCGCCCCGTACCGTACGCGGCTTCGATTCCTTCGTCGCCCTTCTCCTCGATGATGAGCCCGCCTGTCGGGAAGTCGGGACCTTTGACGAATTCCATCAGTTGCTCGACGTCAATGTCATCGAGTTTGTCCCAACGTTCGAGCATGTAGACAATGGCGTTCACAACTTCGCCGAGGTTGTGCGGCGGAATGGAGGTCGCCATGCCGACGGCGATACCCGTCGCGCCGTTGACCAGCAGGTTGGGAATCGCGGAGGGAAGAACGCCTGGCTCTTCGAGCGTATCGTCAAAGTTGGGGACGAAATCCACCGTTTCCTTGTTCAGGTCGAAGAGGATATCCAACGCTGCGGAGGTGAGGCGGGCTTCGGTGTAGCGCATCGCGGCGGGCGGGTCGCCATCCACCGAACCAAAGTTACCCTGACCGTCCACCAGCAAAGTCCGCATGGAGAAATCCTGCGCCATGCGCGCCATCGCCTCATACACCGCTGAGTCGCCATGCGGATGATATTTACCGAGCACTTCACCCACGATACGAGCGGATTTCTTGTAAGCCGTGTCCGCGCGGATGCCCATGTCGTACATCGCATAAAGGATGCGCCGTTGCACGGGCTTGAGTCCGTCACGCGCATCGGGTAGGGCGCGCGCCACGATCACGCTCATGGCGTAGTCGAGGTACGATTGCTGCATTTCAGTGTCAATGTCTATTTTTCGAACGATACCGAGTTCCATGTTTGCTCCACAAGCAGGTGACAGTCACTTTAAAAGTGACTGTCACCTGAATTAATGTTCTATTGCGCCGCCTATCTTACGGGGAAAGGGGGAAGGCGTCAAGTGCCGATCAACACTTGTAATGCAAACAATGCAATCATTCCTGCAAGGATGGTAATCAAAGTATTCTTCGTGTACCATGCCACAAGGATGGCGATGACTCCAGCCAGCAGACGGGTATTGCCAAGGGAAATATCCAGTTGATTCGAAGGAGAAGGATAAATCAACTCAGGGAAGACGATGGCAGAAAGCACCGCAGGCGGGACGTAATGCAACGCCTTGCGCATGGTCTCTGGAATGTGAAATTTGCCGAACAAAAAGATGAGCGAGAAGCGCATCCCAAACGTGATCAAACCACCGATGAGCATAACCAGCCAGATGTTCATAGCGACTCCCTTGAGGATTTTTTACCCTCCAACACTGTCCCGACGACAATGCCTGTCAACGCGGCGAGGATCAATCCCAGCTTGAACGGTAGCCCGTAGGCAAGCAGGGCAACCGCACCTGCGCTGACGGCTGCCGCCACCATCGGACGATTTTTCAGCGCAGGCATGACCATTGCAATGAAGGTCAAGGGAAGCGCAAAGTCCAGTTGCCAGGAGTCGGGGATTGCCGTGCCGAGGAAAATGCCGAGTGCCGTGCTGACTTGCCACGTGGACCAGAGAGCAAGTCCCGCGCCGAGTACAAACCAGTGGCTGAACGGCTTGACTCCCGTTTCTTCATACTTGAGGATGCTTGGCGCGTAACACTCATCCGTAAGCAGGTAGGAAAGAATTGCCTTCCATTTCAACGGCAGGTCTTTCAAGTACGGCGCAAGCGACGCGCTGTACAACATGTGCCGCAGGTTGACCACTGCAATCGTCAGAAGGATAACCAGTCCAGGTGCCGCGTCCGAAACAAGTTGCGCCGTCACGAATTGAGCCGATCCCGCAAACACAATGGATGACATCATCTGTGAAGCCGCCTCGGAAAGCCCCGCCTTAAGCGCCAGCGCGCCGTAAATCATGCCGAAGGGAAACACGCCGATCAGCAACGGGATTTCCGCTCGCACTCCCTCCCAAAAAGTTTTTCTTGCTTCTCCCATACAACCTCCATACCAGACCTGACAGGTTTCGAAAAACCTGTCAGGTCTTTCTTGCAAAAAAATCCCGTCAACGATGTGACGGGATTTGGAAATGGACTGCCGTCCTCGTTTACTTCAGTGCCGCCTTTGCCACATTGATTACTTCGTCGTAATCGGGTTCCACGCTCAAGGCAGGCATATATTTGACATAAGTCAGTTTGCCGTCGCGCCCAACGATAAACACCGAGCGACGCAGGTAGCGACGCTCCTTGATCAGGATGCCGTACTTGACACCGAATTCGGCTTCGACCACATCGGAGACCACCTTCACCTTGTCCACGCCAGCCGCGCCGCACCAGCGGGCTTGCGCCATCGGAAAATCGGTACTGATGGTGTAGATGATGATGTCGTCGCCCAACTTCGAGGCTTCTTCGTTGAATCGGCGGGTCTCGCGGTCACAGACGGAGGTGTCGAGCGAAGGCACGGCAGAAAGAATGATCACCTTGCCCTTCGATTCTTGCAAGGGGTTGACAGTTGTCCAACCTGAGATAACAGATGTGAATTCAGGCGCGGCCTGTCCAACTTTGACTTCATCACCGAGTAAAGTGGCGAAGTTATCGCCAAGTTTGAAAACGTCAGTGCGAATGGTTATCATATTTATTTTTCCTTACTGCAAAGTTGTTAAAGAGATTTTACCGCATAAACTTCCGAGGCTCCCACCTCGGAAGTTTATGCGTAATACCTATCCACTGCTACTGCTTGAACTGCTGCTGCTCGTCCCATCGCTGCTCTTACTACTGCTGGTACTTGTGGCAGGTGAGGTTAATTTCTTCAACAGGTCATACCAGAAGGAAGAGCCTTGAGATACGGCGGCGACAGTCAAACCGAGCCCAATTATCTTTAAAATAACAAACAGTACCCAATCCATGACCGTCGCTCCCGCTGCAGGATGTTCTGTCTGCCACCAGCCGATCTTGATTGTGAGATCACTCAATTGGTGGATCAGGTCATCGATGGTGGCAGTTGCCCCCTCCTGCGCTGCCACGGCTTCCGCCTTGGCTACCGCGAGTGCGCGCAATTCCGCATTCACCCAGAGTGTCTTTGCGAGCTGAATGCTGTCCGTGCCGAAGAGGACAGTGACGCCAATGGACAGGAGAATTACAAAACTGCGGGCGTTCGCGCGGAACGTCGCCGCTGCCTGTTCCATCATGCCAGTGAAATAAGCAGTAGTACGCTTTCGCAAATCTTCGATATTAGTAACACCTTGATTGATCCAGCTGATGAACGCACGCTTGCCTTCCGACTCAGGCAGTTTGTCAATCAATTCAGCCAGTTGTAGAAGGTTCAACTCCTGATTTGCAGTCAGCCCTGAAAAGTCAAAAAAGGCATCCACCAGCGTGGCAACAGGAATCTTCTCGATCTTTTTTGGCTCGGTAACCGCGCCAAATACACTGAGCGGACCTTTGTATCGGATGGGACGCAGCGCCTGCAATTGCGGCAGGCTGATAAAGTCACCGATCTTTTTATCGCCGACGATTTTGACCAGATAGCGTTCCAAAGCCTTGCCACGCGTCTCAAAAAATTCGTTAATCCATTGTGTGACCAATGAAATGATGGAACCCAAAATATAGTAGACAAAGATAAGACCGAGGGCAACTTCGAGAACCTGTGAAATGGACATTGTTTTCTCCTTGTTGTTCTAGTGCGAATGTTTTTCCAACTCTGCAAGCCAATCCAATGGCCTGCCCCAGCGCTTTCTTTCGAGGACACCGACCTGGCCATCTTGGGGTCTGTCCCATTTTGGGCCAGGCGGTCCCGACTCTTCCATCAACCAACTCTTGACACCCCACAATCCCTTATATTGTACCCAATCAGGCTCAGAATTCAACAGTACGCGCTGCCATTCGTTTACCTTTGGATGTGTTGTCTTTCTGTTAGATTTGCTGCGCTTCAGGTAGCTATCCGATTTCATAAAATGCTCGTGCAGGTGGGCAGATCTGCTGCCAGCGCGGAATCCATCGCCCGTTGCCATCTCCAGCGGCAGGCTGACCAGATAATGGTCCTCCTCGTCACGCAATTCGGCAAAGGCATTCTCATCAAAGATATCCATCTGCCGCATGGAAATCTCATTGAGCGCAATCTGCCTCGCCTTCTCACTTGGGTTCAACAACAAAAATATGTAGTGGATCAATCCATCGACCCAAAGAAGCAGGCGCTGTATCCTGCCTGTTCTATGCAGGTCGTGAGAGCGAATCACCTGGGGCCTGTTGTAATTCGCGTGGGAGCCGAGCGCAACATACACCAGCGGATGCGTCGTCTTTTCCCCATGTTTCTCAACAACCCTGTTGACCGTATCCCATCTTTCGATGTGTCCCGCGCCATGCTGCGAAAACAGGACCGCATACGGTTCTTCGTTCTTTAGGTAAACGGCGACCATCTCCCAATCCCCTTCGTGATGATTCATCCCGTTCGCCGCCAGCCGCCAATCGTTGAAGGCATAGAAGAAATGATATTGCAGGATCGTCCAACGATTCAATGCGTCGTTTTCATGCAATACCCTTCCATAATAAACGGGCTGTGGATTCGCATCAAGGATTCTGGAATATTCGCCATAGGCTTCCTGCGCGATCTTTTCCGTAGCTTGCGAAAGGACGTCCATCACCATTCCAGGCCCTTCGGGAACAATATGGTCAAGGATAAACTTCATCGTGCGAACGGAAAGGTAGAACAGAGCGACCAAATAGATCGGGAGCAGAACCAAATATTCCACCGCAATGCCAATCTGGCGGTTGGGATGAAGAAAGAACCAGATCGGCGCAACCTCCAGCGCGATGAAAAATAAAGCTGCCAGCGCGGCGGGAATAATCCGTAATCGAACTGGCGACGCCAGCATAAAGAGAATCAACCCGACAATGAATGAAATGGTAAACGAAAATTCCACACCCACCCAGCCAGCACTCAACCACCCTCCCGCCATGCCCAACACCGAAAGAAATGCCAGCCAGACCCACGCATCCGAATCGTTCAGCGCCCTGTTGACAAAACGAATATAAAACTGCTCGCTCTTTAGTTTGCCCATCCGCCCGATCAACGGTTCGCCGTGATGCAAGAGAAATTCCGCCACACCAAGCGGTCCGCTTGCAAACAGGGAACATCTCTCCACGTACGGCTCCACAGCCATGGGAAAGAAACGCTCGCTTTTCGCAAAACGCAAAACAGGCTCATATTTTTCCAGCAACTCAGGTTCCGTCACGATGCCTCTATGGTATAAATGCGGTTATGAAAACAGACATCCTCGAGCAATCTTTTTCGACCTATTTTAATGCCAAACCTGAATTTATCGTTCGCGCGCCCGGGCGGGTAAATTTGATTGGCGAGCATACCGACTACAACGATGGATTTGTCCTGCCGATGGCGATTGACCGCGCGGTGTGGATGGCGTTGACGCCGCGGACTGATTTAACTGTCCGCATCCGCTCTCTCGACCTCGAAGTTGATTCGGCTTTCGATTTGCATTCCCTCACGAAAGGCGAAGGCTGGATCGAGTACATCAAGGGTGTTGCCTTCGAGCTTCAAAAGGATGGATATGATTTGCGCGGCTTCAATGCAGTGATGACAGGCGACGTACCTCGCGGAGCGGGATTGTCATCCTCAGCTGCCGTGGAGCTTGCAACCGCCCGCGCCTTTGCCTCGGCCTCCGGCTTTGATTGGGATGCGGCTCACATGGCGCGGGTCTCGCAAAAAGCCGAAAACCAATGGGTGGGAGTCAATTGCGGCATCATGGATCAAATGGCAAGCGCCGCGACCAGGGAAGGTTATGCCTTATTTTTGGATTGCCGCACACTCGAATATCAACACGCCCCCCTTCCTGAAAATACCGCGGTTGTAATCCTGGATACCTCCACGCGGCGCGGGCTGGTGGACTCAGCCTACAACGAGAGACGGAGTCAATGCGAGGAGGCGGCGCGCTGGTTCGGCGCAAAGGCGCTGCGCGATGTCAGCGTGGATGACCTGAAAAAAGGAAGTGGATTGAGCGAAGTCGTCATGAAGCGGGCAAGACACATCGTCACAGAGAATGCGCGGGTGCTGGAAGCCGTGCAAATGATGAAGGCGGACAACGTGAAGCGGTTGGGGGATTTATTCAACGCCAGCCACGCCAGCCTCCGCGATGACTTTGAAGTGACCAACGAAGCGCTTAATCAAATCGTGGAGTGCGCGCAGGAACAGTCATCCTGCTACGGCGCGCGCATGACGGGCGCGGGGTTCGGCGGTTGTGCTGTGGCGCTGGTGAAGGAAAAAGATGCACGTGAATTCACCGATGCGGTTGCCGTCGCATACAAGAGAAAGTCGGGGCTGGATGCAAGTGTTTACGTCTGCAAGGCAAGTGCGGGAGCGGGCGTCATTGAAAGACCCTAAAGATTTTACGAAGTCCCCGAAGAGGGAAAACATTTAGGGTCTGGGTTCTGACATAAAAAATGGACACGCAAAACGTGTCCATTTTTGTTCTAGCTGTAAGCCATCTGTTCGATCTCGATGGCACGCTTGCGCGGCTGGCGTTTGACCGCTCTTTCCGCGGCAATTCGTGCTTGTCGGTTTTGCGCGCTGCGGATGATCAACTTCATGAACTTCTTGTGATCTGTTGGGTCGTTGAGCAGGGAGAAATCCGCCGAACCTGGTTCGTGAGGCGCATAGAAAATTCCGCAGTTAGGATTGATCTCCAGCATGTGGATCGTCCCGCTGGCATCCATACGGTAGTCACAACGGGCATAGCCGTTGCCGCCCAATTCCTTGAAGACGCGCATGGTCTGCTGGCGCAGGGTCTTTTGAATCTTCGGGTCGCCGACAACCGCCACCGACATTTTTTCGTACTCGACCCACTTCATATCGTAATGCTTGAAGGATTCACCCGTAGGGAAGATGAATTCAACGGGCGTGAACGTGAGTGGATTCTTGGGATCGTCGGGATTTTCCGCAATAAGACAGGTGAATTCGCGCCCTTCGATGAATTCTTCAATCAACGCGCGCCCAAACTCGTCGATTTCAACCTTCATTTGTTCGCGCAATTGTTCGATATTCTCGACCCGTGAGTTGCGGCGAATGCCCACGCTGGCATATCCATGCGGCGGCTTGACCAGCATGGGGAACTTCAAGCGTTTGGCTGCTTTTTCGGCATCCTCAACGCGGTTCACAAATATCCAATTCGGCGTGGGAACGGACACACGTCGCGCTGCATTCTTCATCTCGTCGCGTGTGGGGTCGAAGAATTTTGAATCAGCACCAGTAAAAGCGGCGTTATATTTTTCCAGCGCATGCACAAGTGCAATGCCTGAAAGCGCGTCGTCGGGCGTGCCATCACACAGGTTGATAAAAGTGTCAACGCCCTCGTCCATCAGATCACGAATTTGTTTCTCGACATCCTTTGGTTCTACAAAATGCTGCTTCCAGCGATATCCATTCATATACGCTGATGGATCATAGGGGACATCGTTTTCATCTGGATAGCTTGTCAATACACAGATATACATGATTTATCCTTTGTTGTTGTCTTTCTCTTTGTTTGATATTTTTATTGCGTTATCAACTCGACTTTATTTATTGTTTGATTGATGTTATCGATCACAAAAACATTATTTACATATCCATTGTATCTAACTATTGATTTATGTAAAGGTTTTTGAACATATATTTATCTTAAAATATCATCAATGCATTCACGGCATTATAGCTATATTTCTTTAAGGTTATTAAGTTTGGAATAAAAAGAAGACGCAGACTGCATTCTGCATCCTCTGGCAACAGAAATTAAAAGGGGAAATGGGTCATTTCCAAAACTGTGGAAGATGTTCCCTGTATGTTTTCAGGTAGTCATCCAGAATGAGTCGGGCGGGATCGAGGTCATGAATGACAGGATCGAGCAGCAGGCATTGCAACGCCTTTTCGTAATCGCCCTCCACCGCTGCGTCGATGCCCAATTGCGCGGACATCAACTCGCGGCGGCAAAGCTCTGCGATGGGTTCGGGCAATGCGCCAACATGCACGGGATGAATCCCTGCTCCATCCACCATGACGGGAGTCTCCACAATGGCGCCCATCGGCAGGTTGGAGATTTGTCCCACGTTCGGCAGATTTGCGGCAAGGTGATAATGCTTTCCCGCGCAGACCATATTCTCGATCATTTCCAGCGCGCCTTCGGAGTCTGCATCCAACAAGCCTTCAATGGTCATGTCTCCGTTTGCCATCTCGTTCAAGCGGTCGAGGCTGAAGTCGCGCAGACCAGCCATCATTTCCCAATCATAGAGGCGGATATTGAACTTCTCCCACGGCTTCGTGATGGGATCGCTCATCCAGGGCAGGTATTCGCAGAGATGGGTATCACCGGGGACGGGGAACATGCCAAAGTCCTGAAACACGCGGCGGGTAAGCGATTCGAAGGTTTCGTCCAACTCAAAGAAGCGTTTCCTTAAAAGCGGATACAAATCCTCGCCGCTGCGTTTATCGTGGATGGACACAATCCACGTAAAGTGATTTATGCCAGCGGCACAAATATCAACCAGTGGAACCGTTTGATACACAACCATTTGTTGAAGTGGATGCTGCATTATATCGGCGTGCATACCTTCCAAACCATCAGGCACCTCGATGCCAAGGTCCTTTGCCAGCGCAGCACCCGCCATGCCATAGCCCGCGTAGATTTGATGACACAACCCGACAACTTTGATCTTGCTGTGACGATGAACCGCATCGCAAATCCGCACCATGGGATTGGTGAAATTGATGAACCATGCATCGGGACATGCCTGCTCCATGTCGCGGAGGATTTCCATCAGCGGTTTGACGTTGCGCGCCGCGTGGATGAATCCTCCCGGTCCGCCGTTCTCCGCATAGGGTTGATGAACACCGTACTTCAACGTGATTTCATAATCAGATTTCCACAACTCTTCACGCGGACCGACCTCGATGGCGGACACCACAAAATTTGCACCATCGAGCGCATCCTTGTGATTTGCATGGGCGCTGATCGTGAATCCCGAATCCCATTCCCTGTTGAGCCTGTTTGCAAGCCTGTGGACAATGTCAAGGCTCTGTGCATTGCGATCCACCAGCGCAAGATGCGTGCCATGCAGTTTCTTCGAGCGCATGAGCGCCGCAAGTGTGTTCTCTCCAAATGATGCGCTTCCCGCGCCGATGACGGTGATTTTTGGCATATGGCTCTCCTTTGTAGTTTAAAAAGAAAACACGTAACCAGGTAATTGTATCCCTGTTTACGTGTCAACTTATTTTCCTGTCCACCTGCGTGCGTGTCTACTTCACGATCTCCACTTCGGCGCTCATGCCCCAGAGCAGACCTTCGGGCTGTTCGTCCAGTTCAATCGTGACTGGATAAACCACATCCCCACCGACAGTTTCTGACATCGGCGATATTCTCGTCACCCTGCCAGTAACTGTGACATTCAGCGCTTCGATGTAAACATTTGCGGTTTGACCAATTTGCACGGCTGGCACATCGCGTTCGCTGAGGTCTGTAGTTTCGACCTGCATGTTGGCAACATCCGCCAGTGTAATGACCACCTGTCCCGACTGCGCAAACTCACCGGGTTTGATATTGATATCCACGACAGTTCCATCGAAAGGAGCCAGGAGCGCGCCATGTGCAAACTCATATTTTGCGGCATCCAGATCGGCTTGCGCAACTTGCAGTCTGGCTTCCATCTCATTGCGTTTTTCAACATATCCAGCGGCGTAAAGCACCTTGCCTTCTGAGACAACTTTTTTATAGGGGTCTTTCGCACGGTTGAACAACGCTTCCGCCGAAACAACCGACCATTCCGCTTCCTGCACGGCAAGTTCAAGGTCAGGGGTAAACAAAACCATCAACGGCTGTCCCAGCTTTACGGTATCGCCCTCCCTGACGAGGACTTCCTTTACCGGGGCTGATATGAGAAAACTCATCCCAGCCTGCCGCCCCGGGCGAACCACCGCCGAAGCGATCACAGCATCCGCTGCCGGGGAGACGTCAGCCACACCAGACTTGGTCGGGGACGGGGCAGCAACCGGCGCGGAGGGCGATCCACATGCCGCGAGGATCAAAACCAGCGCGGTAGGTATCATCCAAAAAAATTTCTTCATGATGACCTTCTATTCAGACTCGATCTTCACATCGGCGCTCATGCCCCAGCGCAAACCTTCGGGCTGGTCGTCGAGTTCGACGGTGACTTTGAAGACCACGTCGCCGCCGACGGTTTCAGAGATGCGGGCGACGTCGATCACCTTGCCGCTGAAATTCTGATTCAGGGCTTCGATAAAAACGTCGGCAGGTTGACCAACCTCGATGCCCGTTACATCCTTTTCGCTCAAATCGGTGGTTTCGATTTGGAAATGTGAAAGGTCGCCCAGCACGATTACGACCTGACCGGGGCTGGCAAACTCGGAAGGGGAAATATCCACCGACGCAATTGTCCCATCAAACGGGGCGGTGAGCGTGGCTTGCGCAAGCTGCGCCTTTGCAATCTCCACCAGGGCTTTCATGCGTTCCACGTCCGCATTTGCGGCATCGAGATTTTCCTGCGACGTGCCAACGCGAATCAAATACGCAACCTGCGTTTCTTCCGCGATGACGTTTGCTTCCGCTTCCCTGACCTTTGCTTCAAGGATGGAGGTGTCAAGCGTGACGAGGATATCGCCCGCCTTGACCGAGTCACCTGTTTCCACCTCGACAGTTTTGACCGCGCCCGAAAGCGGGAAGGAAAGTTCCACCTTGTTGACCGGCACGACGACTGCCGAAGCGCTTGCCTGAGTGGCAGATGTGACGGATGTGGCGGAGGAATCTGCCCCCGTCGAGTCAAGCGAGACGGTGGGAATTGCCTCCGGGACAGCGGATGTGGCGCAAGCGGATAGCGCGAGCGTGAGGATGGCTGTCAACATAAAAAGTACTTTTTTCATTTGTTTGCTCCATTAAAATAGGTTGTGCTTCCGTCGTGACGTCAATATATTTCACCAGATCGCATGGGTCTTGCCCATATTTCACCGGGACGCGTCCTTCGTAATCATCCCATCTTCCAGAGTCACAACGCGGTTGGCGTAACTGATGACGCGCGGGTCATGGGTGGCGAAGATGAAAGTGACGCCTGTTTCCTTGTTGAGTTTCTGCATGATCTCCATCACTTGTTTGCCGTTTTCGGTGTCGAGGTTGGCGGTGGGTTCGTCGGCGAGGATGATGACGGGATTGGTGGCGAGGGCGCGGGCGATGGCGACGCGCTGCTGTTGTCCGCCGCTGAGTTGGTCGGGACGGTGATGGGCGCGGTCTTCAAGGCTGACGGCTTTGAGCAGCTCGTTCACGCGCACCTTGCGTTCACTGTCCTTTTGACGATTTAGCAACAGGGGCATCTCGATGTTTTCATAAGCAGTCAAAGTCGGGATGAGCGCGAAGAATTGGAAGATGAATCCCAACGTGACCTTGCGCAAGTCGGCGCGCTGGTTGCGGGTTAACTTGGTTGCATCCTGTCCGTTGATGACCACCGTCCCCGAAGTGGGCTGGTCGAGACAGCCGATGAGTTGCAGCAGGGTGGTCTTGCCCGAACCGGAAGGTCCAACCAATGCCGTGAATTCGCCCGATTGAATTGATAAATCCACACCGCGCAGGGCACGGGTTTCCACTTCGCCGACTTTGAAATTGCGGGTAATGTTCGTGAGTTTTGCGACTTCCATTTTTTTCTCCTTCAGGTGACAGTCATTTTGAAAGTGACTGTCACCTGTTGTAGTTTATTTTCCATGCAATGCTTCGACGGGTTCCATGCGCGCGGCGAGCGTGGCGGGATACAGCGAAGCGAGTAATGTAACGATGTACGCGACAACCGCCAGATAAATGGTGTCCTGCACCGTCAGGTGGGCATAAATCTGGTCTCCCATCAGGATGCCCGTCATGCCCATGTCGCCGATGAAGAATCCGTACACGGTGAAGTACCAGACCAAAGCTCCGCCGAGGATCAGCCCGCCGAGGATGCCCAGCGTGGCAATCATCGCGCCTTCGACGAGGAATTGCGCCATGATGCGCCGTCCCTTCATCCCAATCGCGGCAAGAATGCCAATCTCACGTGTCCGCTCGAAGACCGCCATCACCAGCGTGTTCGTCACGACGGTTGCGGTGATGCCCAGCACGATCAAATACAACACGGTCATGTAGGCGTCGGCAAAACTTTCGAACTGCACGATCAGGTCGTTCATCTCCTCCCATGTCACCGCTTTCATGTTCGATGATTGAAGCGCAGAGGCAACGCTTTCCGCCTGCTCGCGGTCTTGCAGCATGACAAAGATGATCGTCGCATGGTCGCCCGCGCCCATGAACGCCTGCGCCTTGACCAGCGGCATGAACACCGAACTTTCGTCATAGCCAACGGTGTTGGTGGTGTAGATTCCGCGCACGGTAAACATTTGCTCGTCCACATCGCCCTCGGATTTGTTGACCAGCAAACTGACCTGGTCGCCAGCTTTGAGGTTGAACTTCCGCGCCAGCGGTCTGCCGATGAGGATTCCTTCTCGGTCCTCGGGGCTGATGAAGTTACCTTCGAGCAATCCTTTGCGGAAGACCTGATTCGCGGGGGAAGCTGGGTCGATGCCGATGACTTGAACGCCTGCGGAGTTTTCTCCGCGCGAGACGATGCCGCTGGCGAACAAACGCGGTGTAGCTTCCACCACCTGCGGAATGTTTTTCAACTTTGCGATCACACCTTGCGGGTCGGCGATCAAATCCTCCCACTTCAGGCTTGTCTTGTTTTCGTTGTAATCCACAGGACGGATTTGCAGGTGTCCGCTTTGCAGGCGGATGGTGTTTTCCAATGCACCGCGCATTTCGCCGTCCACAACAGACGCCATCAACAGCAGCAGCGACATGCCAATGGAGACCGCCAGCGCAGAAAGCAGCGAGCGCCGCTTGTTGCGTCCCAGGTCTCGAAAAGCCATTTTGAATAATTGAGTCATGTTATATCTCTTTCACGGACCTGAAAGGTTTCATCAAATTTGACTTGACCAATCAGTATCCTGTGGAAACTTGTCAGGTCTTTTGCTTTACACATAATGCAGCGCCTCGGCGGGTTCGCGGCGGGAGGCTTCGGTGGCGGGAATCCATGCCGCGAGGGTGGAAATCACGATCACGCTCATCATGCGCGAGAACAGGTTTTCCACGCCCAGAGTGGGATAGATCTTTCCCGTGATGAGCGCCATGTATTCGGTGATGTCGGCATACGATGAGTAGTCGAAACCAATTTGCATGCCAATCAGATTGAACGTCACGCCCAGGGCAGCACCTGCCACTGCCCCGACCACGCCGATCAACGTCCCTTCGAGGATGAAGAGCGCGGCGATCTGTCGCGGCTTGAGTCCCATTGCGCCCAGCAGACCGATCTCACGCGTACGTTCGTAAATCGCCATCAACAACAGGTTCAAAATCCCGATGCCCGCAATTGCAATGATGATCACGCCAAAGACATTCATCACCGAACTCTTGCGGGAGATGGTGGTCTTCAATTCGGGGTAGTTCTGCTCCCATGATTCCACCTCGTAGCCGGGCAACAGCGGAATGAGCGCATTCACCACCGCAGGTTCGTTCCCAAGTTGTTCGATGTTCACTTGTATCTCGGTGGATTGATCGCCCAATCCGTACAACGACTGCGCTTCCGCAAGTGAAATATAAAGCGTGTTCTTTTCGTTGGTTGGCACACCGATGTCGTAGATGCCGACGACGGTCATGGTGCGCTGGCGGTTCTGCTTGTTGACATCGCTGCCGACGAGGGTGATTCGATCTCCGACTTTGAGAAGCATCTCGTCTGCGAGTCCGCGCCCGATCAAAACCACATCCTGGTCATCGGAGGCGAGCCAGCGTCCCTCCGCGATGTTTTGTTCGATCAAACTGACGGGCGCTTCGGCTTCGGGGTCGATACCGATGATGCTGAGGGAGAACGCGCCCTCGCGGTTGGTGACCATGCCCCCGGTTTGGATTCTGCGTGTGGCGGAGATCACGCCCGGTTGCGCCAGCGCGGCTTGAATCGCCACCTCGTCATCCTGCAAGGGCAGCAGCGGATTGCTCTCGAATTTTTCGCGGTATCCCGCCGCGTGAATCTGAATGTTGCCACCCAGCACGCGGATTGCGTTGCCATAGATGGCTTGGTTGAATCCCTCGATCAGTCCGTCATACATCATCATCAATGCCAGGGAAAGTCCCATCGCGCCAATGATGATGACCGTGCGGCGACGGTGCCGCCAGATGTTGCGCCATGCGAGGCGCAGGTATAAGGTCATTTGTTTTTCCTTTCGGTCAATTCCTGCTTACAAATTGCGATTCCGTTTTTCGCAAACCATATTCCATCACATACAGGAATTTGTCTATCTTTTCCTGGGTCTTTGCAGAGCGCAGCCATTTCATGACATCTCTTTGCTTCATACCTTCGTTTAGGATATAGGTATTAATTGCATAAGTCCAAGTATCCATAATTATGACAGCCAGTTCCACATCCACACTGGGGTCTACCTCTCCATTCTCCATTGCCTGCTTGACCATCATGGAAATCCCATCTGTTGCCATCTTGTGGTATTCGATGAAGTCTTTTCCGTAATAAAGCCCTTCGGCAAGCAGGACGCGGCTAACTGCTTGCACCAGGCGCGGATAGGAGGAGTTGAACTCCATGCCTGTTTTTATCATCCAGCGAAAATATTCGAAGGTATCCAGGTTGGTGCTTGGCGGATGTTTCCCCTTGTAGTACTCGGTCTTTTCATTCGCAAGCACATCCATCAAGTATTTGAACACGTCCATTTTGTCTTCAAAGTATTGATAGAAACTGCCTTTTGAAATTCCACTGTTTGCCACGATACGGTTGATGGATGAAGCCTCAAAACCGTAATCGGCGAATTCATCTATCGCGGCATCGATGACCGCCTGACGCTTCTCTTCGGGGAGGTTGAGAAAAGTTTGTTTGGGCATTTGTGACCTCTAGGTCATGTGACTTGGTGGTCATGTGACCACCAAGTCACATTGTACGACAATTCTCCCGCCTGTCAAGAGGCATGGCTTGTGTGAAAAGTTAACGGGTCTCTAACGGGAAAACCCTTGCAATTCTGTAAACAAGTTATACAATTAAACCATCAAGCAAAAATGTCTTGATAATTCGATAAATTATTTCAAAGGAGATATATATCATGGGACTCTTCGGTAAAATTCTCGAAAAGCTTGGACTCAAAAAAGGTGAGGAAACCAAGCCTGCAGCCGCCACAGCTGCCGCGACCGTTAAACCCGCTGCCCCTGCTGCAAAGCCCGCTGCTGAAGCCGTGAAGCCAAAGCCGGTCGCCAGTGCGCAACCAACGCCAAGCACCGCAAAAGGCAGTTACGAACCCGTATCGTCGTCGGGACCGGCGCCAATTTCTGAAGTGGACGTGGTCAAGCAATTGGAAAAACTTTCCCTTGGGAAAGGGCTTGATTGGAAAGTCTCCATCGTGGACCTGCTCAAACTGCTGGACATCGACAGCAGCCGCGAAGCCCGCAATGAACTGGCGACCGAGCTCGGTTGCCCTGCTGACCTGATGAAAGACTCTGCCAAGATGAACGTCTGGCTCCACAAGGAAGTCTTGAGGCAGATCGCCAAGAACGGCGGCAACATCCCGGCAAATCTTCTGGACTAACCCCATTTCAAAAAAACAGCGCGGACTCAATCCGCGCTGTTTTTTTGATTCCCATAGGTCAGGCTTTTAACCTGACTGATTCTCTCCCACATCATCTTTATCAACAACCCCGCCCGCCAAAAAGCCACAGCCGCCATGCCATGCGCAAGGACCGCAAACAAGGGAGGCTTTTCAAAAGTGTAGTATGTCCAACATTCGCGGGTGGTCCCCCACAGTTCAAGGAAATAACCAAGCCCCGCCCCGGCGGCAAAGGTCAGGAAGGCAAAGCGGTAATCGGTTGGTGTGAAGATAAGCAGAATACACAACGCCAACGACAGCCAGGTATAAGACTTGTCGAAGGTCGGGGAAATGAAGACCAGCATCAGGATTAGGAAAGGGACGAAAGTCAGCCAGTAAAGGGAGGTCAGTAATCGGTAATCAGTCGATTTGACATGCTTGTTTGTCCGCTCGATTGCCCAGTTGAAGAATCTTGTAATGCGATCAATTGAAAGGCTTGCGATGGGCCAGGCGGGGATGATCCACAAAGGCGGGCGTTCCGCCGTATAGTAATGCCAAAGGTTGGTCTGCGTTCCCCACGATTCGATTGCCAGCCCACCGCAGATGCCAACGAAGATGATCAGCAAATCGGTCTTGAGGTTTGCCCGCGCCACAATCGTCAGCGACATGAAAAAGAAAATGCCGAGCAACAACCAATCCATGTAAAGCCACCAGGGACCGTTCCAATCAATGTAAGAAAACACCTCCTCAGCAAGGGGCCACCAAACGTAAACGATGAGAAAAATGGTAACGAAGAACCCGCCAAGCATGATGGACGAGTCGCGAGTCCAGAAGGGACGTTTTTGGTTTTCCATGCGTGGCATTATATAATACCCACGGTCAAAAATTGCGCTTTCCGCCTTCAGAAAAAGCGCAATTCCCTGGCACCGCCCGCCAGGGCAGGTGTTTGACCGAGTGCGGTATATCTGACTCACAATCTTCATTCTCATGTAAAATAGCCCCATGCTCTCCCGCATCTATTCCTGTGCCGTAGTGGGACTTGATGGTGTCATCGTCGAAGTCGAAGTGGATTACACCAACGGCTTGCCCGGCATGACGATTGTTGGGCTCCCAGACACGGCCGTTCAAGAAAGCCGTGAACGTGTGCAGACTGCCGTCAAGAATGCGGGCTTGCATTTCCCCCGCCATCGTATTGTTGTCAACCTCGCACCCGCCTCCGTCCGCAAGGAAGGTCCCGCGTATGATTTGCCCATTGCGCTGGGCGTCATCGTCCTCGCGGGCTTTCTTCCACACGATGCCATCGAAAATACATTGGTCATTGGCGAACTTTCTTTGGATGGGATCGTCCGTCACACGCGCGGGGTCCTGCCGATGGCTGCCGCCGCCCGCGCCAACGGCTTCAAGCGGATGTTCGTCCCCGAAGTGGATGCGCCCGAAGCGGCTTTGATTCCAGACCTGGAGATTATCCCGGTCAAAACGCTTGCAGACCTTTACAACCATCTGGCTGGTCGGCAAACCATTGAGCCCTATCTCCCCGCAGGCGACTCGCTCGAGCCGCTGTTCATCCCCACAGATTTCAGCGAAGTCAAAGGACAGGAACACGTCAAACGTGCGCTTGAAGTTGCCGCGGCTGGAGGACACAATGTACTTATGGTCGGCTCGCCCGGCGCGGGGAAAACCCTACTTGCCCGCGCCCTGCCTGGTATTCTTCCTGAAATGAGCATCGACGAATCTTTGGATGTGACCCGAATCTACTCGGTGGCTGACCAGCTTCCAGCGGGGACTCCGCTCATTCGCCATCGTCCGTTCCGTGCGCCGCATCATACCATTTCACACGCCGGACTCGTCGGCGGCGGAAACATCCCCAAGCCCGGTGAAATCTCTCTTGCCCATCGCGGCGTCCTCTTTCTCGATGAATTCCCCGAATTCGGCACGCGTGTCCTCGAAGTGATGCGCCAGCCGATGGAAGACAAGGTTGTCACTATCAGCCGCGCAAAAGGCTCGCTAACTTTCTCCGCAAACTTTCAACTGATCGCAGCGATGAATCCCTGTCCATGCGGATATTACGGCGACTCGCTCAAACCCTGCACCTGTGCACCCGTTGTGGTCACAAAATATCAAAAGCGGATTTCAGGTCCCCTGCTCGACCGTATCGATATTCACATCGAAGTCCCGCGTGTGGATTATGAAAAGTTGAGCAGCAGTCGAACCAGCGAAACCAGCGATTCAATCCGTGCCAGGGTGCAGGCGGCAAGGGAAATTCAGCGTCAACGATTCAGCGATTCAACGGACATCGTCTGTAATGCGGATATGCGGATTGCTGAGATTAGGAAGTTTTGCCATTTGCAGGATGAAGGTCAAAGCCTGATGCGGGCGGCAATGAGTCAGTTGAATTTATCAGCGCGCGCCTATCATCGAATTCTGAAGTTAGCACGGACCATCGCAGATTTGGCAAGGAGCGAAGAAATTCAGTCCGCGCATTTGGCGGAGGCGCTGCAATACCGTCCGAAGTTGATGTTGGGGTAGGCGGAACTGCATTGTATAATGAATTGCAAAAGACGTGGCTGCTTACTGCGTCTCGAATTTAAATCTGATATTATGTGAACGTCGAAAGCCGGTCGACTATCTACTAGACAAGAGCAAGGGCGTCATCGTAGGGGGATTTTGGATGCTACACAAAACCGGAAGCAGACCTGCAATGTGACTAGCACGAAGCGCGTGAGAGGTTACCCAAGTCGGGCATGTTGGATGGAAACAGCAAGTTTTAATGTGATAAGGTTTTTGGGAGCAAATACAATAATATGACGTATGTTAGTTGACATTGTATATCATTCTAACTAAACTATTATCACGGATATTGAGCTTTTTGATGTATTTGGACAGAACTTGCGCCCTTATTACAGATTAATTTAGCTAATTGGATGAATGTGTTCCTTCATGACCTTGGGGCAGTGATGGTACTCGCGCCGGCTGGATAGTTACTCCAAGAGATCTGAGGTTTCTTATGGACAATCAAAACCAGCAGAAATTCGATTCTAACAAACCAAACAACAGGGTCTCCGGGGTTCTGCAAACACCTGATCTGAATGGCGCTCAAGAACATTTCTCGCCTTTGCGTTTTCTAGTCATTACAATTGGGGGAATATTTTTAGCAGAAGTAGTTGTCATGACCTTCATTTATGGTTTCCCAAACCTGCCTTATTATCTACAGGCTCTGATGGATGCCAGCTTGATGGTCATATTGATATTCCCTATTGTGTATTTCTTCTCACTTAAACCCCTCCTGCTTCATATTGAAAAACACAAACTGTTGGAAATTGCACTGCGGCAATCTAAAGAGCGTTTCGCCCTTGCGTACCGGTCCAACCCAGCCGCTTTGTCCATCATTCAGGTGAAGACCGGGAGGTTTATTGAAGTTAATGAGAGTTTTCTTCGCTTATACGGATACGCCAGAAATGAGGTGATCGGCTTCACCTCGGATGAATTGAATTTGTATCCAAATCTCGAAGAACGGAAAAAACTCGAATGGTTGTTGCTCAAACAGAGAGCCGTGGCTGGCTTCGAAATGACGACCAGAATAAAATCTGGTGAGATCCGAAATATTTCGGTTTCCACAGAGGCAATAGAACTCGACGGCGAAGTGAATATCCTGGCCGTCGCTTCAGACATCACAGAACAAAAACAGGCGGAAGAGAAACTTCGCAAAGCCTACGACGAAATAGAACTGCGGGTGCAGGAACAGACTGCAGAATTAAGGACCGCGAACTCCGAATTGGAGGACGAGATCAATGTGCGCGGGCAGGCGGAGGAAGCGCTGAGGAAAAGCGAGGAGAGATACAGGCAGCTTGTGAAATACGCTCCCGCGGCCATCTATGAAATGAACATGGAGGGCACAAAGTTCCTCAGCGTAAACGAGTTCATGTGCGATATCCTCATGTATTCGAGGGACGAATTGCTTTCAATGAGACCTTCCGACCTTCTGGATGAGGAAAGCAGGTCGATGTTCGCACAAAGGGTCGGAAAGAAACTGGCAGGAGATAAAATAGACGAAGATGTCGAGTACCGTGTTAGAAGGAAGGATGGAGTCTGGTTATATACAACGATCAAGGTCGGGGCGATTACATTTACAAATGAAGATCCGCCAAGGGTGATAGTCATCGGACACGACATAACCGAAAGAAAGCAGGCAGAGGAGAAAATACAGGCCGTGAACGAGGAGTTGATGCGCTTCAACAATGCCATGGTCGGCCGCGAACTGCGCATGATCGAACTGAAGAAAGAAGTGAACGCGCTTTGTGCTCAAATCGGTCAACCGCGGCGTTATCCCCTGGATTTCGAGAAGGAGAATTATGAAATCAAAAATTTCTGATCGGAAAAGGCGAACTAAAACGATTGATGACAGCGGGACGATATCCGGAATCTTGAAGGTTCCCACCGGCATCGAAGGTTTTGATGAGATCACTGGAGGCGGACTTCCTCAGGGTCGTCCTGCGCTGGTGGTGGGCGGCGCAGGCGCCGGCAAGACTCTCTTTGCGGTGGAGTTCCTCATCCGCGGGGCGCTGGAATACAACGAGCCTGGCGTCTTTATCGCCTTCGAAGAGAACGGCGAGGAACTTGCCCAAAATGTCGCCTCGCTTGGTTTCGACCTCAAAAGCATGGAAGCTGACGGGCGCGTCATTGTTGAACATGTACATATCGAGCGCAGCGAAATCGAGGAGACCGGAGAATACGACCTGGAGGGATTGTTCATCCGTATCGGGTCTGCCATTGACACCATCGGCGCGAAACGCGTGGTGCTCGATACGATCGAGGCGCTCTTCAGCGGACTCTCGAACGAAATGATCCTGCGCTCGGAGCTGCGCCGCCTGTTCCGCTGGTTGAAAGATAAAGGCGTCACAGCGGTCATCACTGCCGAACAGGGCAATGGAAAATTTACGCGCCACGGCCTGGAAGAATATGTTTCAGACGCGGTCATCTTCCTCGACCATCGCATCGAAAACCAGCTCTCCACCCGGCGACTGCGTGTGGTCAAATACCGTGGCACATCCCACGGTACGAACGAATACCCCTTCCTTATCGGTAAAAACGGATTTGGAGTCCTGCCAATCACATCGCTTGGACTAGGACATGCCGTATCTTCCGAGCGTGTCTCGAGCGGCGTGCTGCGACTCGACGCAATGCTCGGCGGACAGGGCTACTATCGCGG
Organism: Chloroflexota bacterium; assembly: GCA_016234555.1. Taxonomy (GTDB): domain Bacteria; phylum Chloroflexota; class Anaerolineae; order Anaerolineales; family Villigracilaceae; genus Villigracilis. The sequence goes on from JACRBJ010000018.1 coordinate 40,445, forward strand.
TTCCACCATTCTCACTTCCGGTACGGCCGGCAGCGGCAAGACCAGTCTGGCTGCCCATTTTGCCAGCGCCGCCTGCAAACGCGGCGAGAAGTGTCTCTTCTTTGCCTTCGAGGAATCGGAAAGCCAGATCCTGCGCAATATGCGTTCGATCGGGATCGACCTGAAACCCTGGGTCAAGAGCGGTTTGCTGCGTTTCGAGGCTGTCCGCCCGGCACAATACGGCCTGGAAATACATCTCGCGAAGATGCATCAATTGATCCGTGAATTCGAGCCGCAGGTGGTGGTGATTGATCCGATCACCGACCTGATGGCATTGGGTTCACAATTGGAAGTCAAGGCCATGTTGGTGCGCCTGATCGATTTTCTGAAGTCGCGTCAGGTCACTGCACTTCTGTCCAGCCTGACCTCAGGCGGCGGTTCGATGGAACAGAGCGAGATCGGTATCTCATCGTTGATCGATACCTGGCTGCTGGTGCGCGAAGTGGAAATGAACGGCGAGCGAGCGCGCGGTATGTATATCCTGAAATCGCGCGGCATGGCGCATTCGAACCAGGTGCGCGAGTTCCTCCTGACCGATCACGGCGTCGAACTGGTGGATGTTTATCTTGGCCCCAATGGCGCACTAATGGGCTCGGCGCGGCTGGCCCAGGAGGCCAACCTGGCTGCCGAGGCCGAGGTGCGCCGTCAGGATGTAGAACGCCGTGGAATTGTATTGGAGCGCAAGCGCAAGCTGGTCAAATCCCAGATTGCCGCATTGCAAGCTGAGCTGGCTGGCGAGGAAGCCGAATTCCAGAAGGTCCTTGAAAATACACAATACTCCGACAGGCGTTCCGAACAGAACCGCGCTGCAATTGCCAAACTGCGGCAGGCAGACGACTAACGTACGTCAGTCAAAGGATAACAATGAAAGCCACTCCAAAATCAAAACCCCTTGCGTCTACAATGGTAGCCGGGCAGAAACCGGACTGGGAACTGAGGCTTTACGTAGCCGGTCAGACGGCCAAGTCTTTAACCGCCTTTGAAAATCTAAAGAAAATCTGTGAGGAGTATCTGGCGGGACAATACCACATCGAGGTGATCGACCTGCTCAAGGAGCCTCAACTGGCGCGGGGTGACCAGATCGTTGCGCTGCCAACCCTAGTGCGCAAGCTTCCGGTTCCGATCCGAAAGATTATTGGCGACCTGTCGAACACCGAGCGCGTGCTGGTAGGGCTGGATCTGCGCCCGCGTAGTTGAATTTTATTGAAAGAAGGCCATGATGCCCTCGATTGAAAAGAAAACAACCACCGAAAAATTTGAAGAAGCCCTTGCCAAACCCAGGCCGGAGAAATATATTTTGCGGCTATACATCACAGGGATGACGCCCCGCTCTTCCCGTGCTATTGAAAATATCCGCACTATCTGCGAAGCGCACCTCAAAGGACGCTATGAATTGGAGATCGTTGATATTTATCAGAAACCCAGTCTGGCACAAGGCGAACAGATCATTGCTGCCCCGACCTTGATCAAAAAACTCCCGCTGCCTTTGCGTCGCCTTGTCGGCGATCTGTCGAATGAAGAGCGTGTGCTTGTAGGTCTGGATTTGCGTCCCAAAAAATAATGCTTGTTGGCAGGAGTGACTGCGATGTCTATACCTTCGAGTCCCAACAGTTTACTATCAAAAGAAGAGTTGCTTCTTCGCCTCGAAGAGGCTGAGGAAACTTTGCGCGCCATTCGCAGTGGCGAAGTGGATGCTCTTGTTGTTGCAGGGGAACAGGGTGACCAGGTCTTCACCCTGAAAGATGCATCACTTCCGTACCAGATCCTGATCGAGGAAATGAATGAGGGCGCATTGACCCTCTCACCCAGCGGAACGATCCTCTACTGTAATGCGCGCTTTGCGGAAATTCTGGGCCTCCCCATGGAGGCTGTCCTCGGCCAATCTCTGCTCCAATTCGTGATTTCCAGCGATTATCCTAAGGCAAAGACACTCCTGGAGCAGAGGACAGATGGGAAAAGCAGAGGAGAATTGACGCTCTCGGGCGGTAAGGCGGTCGAAGTGCCAGTGGGGATTTCTCTGAAAGAGCTCACGCTGGACGGCGAGTTACGGCTCGGTATAGTGGTAACTGACCTTACCGAGTATAAGCAAATTGAGTCGGAGCTGGAAAAATACCGCCAGCATCTGGAGGAATTGGTCACAGAACGCACGGTCCAGCTCGAAGCCGCCAATACTGATCTCCTCAAGGAAATTACCGAGCGCAAACAGGCGGAACAGATCCAACGCCAGCTCACCGAAACGCTTGCGCAGAGATTGGCCGAACTCCAAACCCTATTGGATGTGGTACCGGTCGGGATTGCCATCGGGCACGATTCCGAAGGCCGGGTGATCACGGTAAACCGGCTCTTGTCCGAGTGGCTGACCGCGCCCACGGGAACAAACGTATCTCTCAGCACGCCCGAGGAGGAACGGCAGGTCAGCTACCAGGTGCTTCGCCAGGGCCGCCCGGCGCAGGTCGAAGAACTGCCGATCCAGTTTGCGGCGCTCAACGCGCGTGGTGTGCGTAATGACGAATTTAGTATCGTACGCTCGGATGGCAGAATTATTGAAATGCTGGCGAATGCTGAGCCGATATTTGACGATCAGGGATATGTGCGCGGCTCGGTAGCCACCTATGTTGACATTACCGAACGTAAGCGGGCAGAGGCGGAACGGGACTGGCTGGCTTCATTCCCTGAAAGAAACCCCAACCCGATTGTTGAGCTTGAGTATTCCGGCGTTATCGTTTACCTTAACCCCAAGTCCCGGGAGTTATTCCCAGGTCTCGCCAGTTCAGGACTCAAACATCCTCTCCTGGCCAGTCTGGAGCCATTCATCCAGAAATTCAAAACCGGGGAATCGGAGACGACTTTTACACAGGAGGTGAAAGTCGGCGAGGTTTATTTTCACCAGACGATTGTGAATATTCCAGAGAGTGAACGCATCCGCTTATATCATGTTGACATCACCAAACGCAAGCAGGTGGAGGAACATGTCGCTTACCAGGCCCGATTGCTCGCCAACGTTAATGATGCCATCGTGGGTTCCGATGTGCAATTCAGGTTGAATGTCTGGAATACGAGCGCCGAGTCAATGTATGGGTGGAAGGCAGAGGAAGTCCTTGGCCGGAACGGCCTGGAACTCCTGCGAACTGAATGGCCACAAAAGGATGCCGAGGTGATGAGGAGTACGATTGCAGAGACTGGTCGCTGGCGTGGAGAAGCAACTCAACTCCGTAAGGATGGAACCCGCATTCCGGTGGAGGTATCTTCCATGGTGCTCCGCGACGAAAGCGGCCAGATTACAGGTTATGTAAGCGTAAACCATGAAATCACCGAGCGCAAGCAAGCAGAGGAAGCGTTGGCGCGGCAAGCCGAAGACCTGCGGCGTTCCAATACCGAATTGGAGCAGTTCGCTTATGTGGCTTCTCACGATCTTCAAGAACCCCTACGCATCATGTCCAGTTTCTCGCAGTTGCTTCAAAAGCGATATAAGGACAGGCTTGACCAGGATGCCAGCGAGTTTATTGCCTTTATCGTGGACGCGGCCGCCCGCATGCAGAAGTTGATCACCGACCTGCTGGCATATTCCCGAGCCGGACATGGCGACACAGACATGGTTGAAGTGGATTGCGACCGGCTGGTACGCAATCTGGTGAAAAGCATGGCTGTTACGATAGAGACTGCGGACGGGCAGGTGACCTTCGACAAGCTGCCGGTGGTCACAGCCCGCGAAGCCAGTATGATTCAGTTGTTCCAGAACCTGATCGGCAATGCCCTTAAGTTCCGCGGCGATCAGCCGCCCAGAGTCCACGTCAGCGCACAGCAGGCGGAGGACGAGTGGGTCTTTTCTGTGCGTGATAACGGGATCGGCATCGAACCTCAATACAGCCAGCGCATCTTCATGATCTTCCAGCGCCTGCACGCCAGGGATAAGTATGCAGGCACCGGTATCGGGTTGAGTATCTGTAAAAAGATCGTCGAAAACATGGGTGGGCGCATCTGGGTTGAATCCGAGCCGGGGCGGGGCTCCACTTTTACTTTTACGTGCCCATTTAAAAAGACTAGCATGTAATGCCAGATAATACTTTTCGCTACATAACAAAAGGAATGAAAAATGACCCCTCAAAACATGTTGATGCCGATCGAAATCCTGCTGGTGGAAGATAACCAGGCGGATGTGCGCCTCACCCAGGAAGCATTGAAGGAGGAGAAGCTGCATATCAACCTCAGCGTGGTGAACGATGGAGTGGAGGCGCTGGCGTTTTTGCGCCGCGAAGGCAGGTATGCAAGCGTCCTGCGTCCCGACATAGTCCTGTTGGATTTGAACCTGCCGCGCAAAGATGGGCGCGAGGTGTTGGAAGAAATAAAGAACGATCCGAACTTGATGGCCATGCCTGTCGTCGTGCTCACAACATCCGACGCCGAGAAGGATATTCTGGAATCGTACGAACTGCATGCCAACTGTTACATCGTAAAACCTTTGGACTTGAACCAGTTCTCCAAGGTGGTGAAATCCATCGAGGAATTCTGGCTTACCATCGTCAAACTGCCGTTGAAACAAGGAAGTTAGATGGGATCAAACACGCTACGGGTGCTGGCTATTGAGGATAATCCCGCTGACCTGCGTCTGTTGAAGGAACAGCTTGGGGATGCCTCTTCAATGGATTTCGAGGTCGTTGGGGCCGGGACATTGAAGGACGCCCTTCCGCTCATTCCAAGCGGTGGGTTTGCGGTTGCTTTATTGGACCTCAACCTGCCGGATAACTTCGGCTTGGATGGGATCGAGAAAATCCTCGCCACACCGGCCGCCCCTCCCGTGATCGTGCTGACCGGATTCGATAACCAGGAGATGGGCTTGCAAGCTCTTTCCAAAAATGCCGAGGATTACCTTGTCAAGGGCAAGATCGAAAGCGACATATTGGTCCGCAGCATCCGCTACTCCATTCAGCGCGACCAAGCCAGGAAAGCGGTGCGCCAGGTTAACGCAGAGCTGCGGGCTGCCAATGAAGACCTGCGAATCTCGCGCCTGTCCGCACTCAACCTCACGGAAGATGCCATGCGTATGACGGAAGAGGCCATCCAAGCCCGCCAGCAAGCCGAGCAACTCGGCTCCGAGCTGGCGCGCACCACCGAACAAATGCGCGTTACGCTCACCAGCATCGGCGATGGCGTCATCGCCGTTGATATTGAAGGACGAATTACGTTCCTCAACCCCGTCGCCGCCGGACTGACCGGCTGGGTGCAGGAGGAAGCCATCGGCCAATTGATCAGGGAAGTGTTCCAGATCATCAACGAAAAGACCCGCCAGCCGGCTGAAGACATCGTGGGGCGATCTCTTAGGGAACGGCATGTCGTAAAATTTGATAACAACATCGTCCTGATTGCCAGGGACGGTCATGAAATCTCCATTGAGGACAGCGCCGCACCCATCCTGGATGCGGCTGGCAATCTGCTGGGTGTTGTGCTTGTTTTCCATGATGTTACCGAAAAGCGTCAGGCCGAGGAAACGCTGCGCCACACAAAAGACCTGCTCGAAATCGCCAACCGCGAATTACAGCAATCGCTGGAGCGCGAACAATTGCTGGCGCGCACAGATGGCTTGACCGGTTTGTACAACGTCCGCTATTTTCTTGAACTTGCCACTCATGAACTTAGCGCCGCGCTCCGCTACCGGCACCCGCTGACAATTCTCATGTTCGATGTGGATGGCTTCAAACAGATCAACGATCTTGTCGGGCACACAGTTGGCGATAATGTGTTAGTGTGGATTGCGCGGACCACCTCAGCCCACATGCGGGCGGCGGATGTGCTTGCGCGTTACGGCGGCGACGAGTTCATCATCCTGTTGCCTGAAACCAACGCCAAACAGGCGCTTCAGATTGCCGAGCGCATTCGCGAGAGCACCGCGGCTTTGCGCATGGAGACCGAGAAGGGCATACTCACTGTCACTCTCAGCATCGGCATCGCTGAAGCAGTCGGCAGCGCCCGGGATGAAAACATCGAAACCGTCATTCAATATGCGGATAAGGCGCTGTACATGGCAAAAGCGGAAGGCCGCAACCGTACCATTATTTATTCTTCACAAATGCGGGCAGGTGAATGATCCATGAGAACAAGGCAGATCAAGACCCTTCAGCTTCGGCTCTGCGCAACAAGCCGGGCCGAAATCAAGGAGGCTGGATGAGATCGAATAAAGTACGGGTGCTGGCCATTGAGGACAATCCCGCTGACCTGCGTCTGTTGAAGGAATACCTCAGCGAAGCCTCCTCAACGGATTTTGAGGTTGTTGGGGTTGGAACCTTGAAAGAGGGACTCCTACTCATCCCGACCGGCGAGTTTGCGGTCGCTTTATTGGATCTCGACCTGCCAGATCATCGTGGTCTGGGTGGAATCGAGAAAATCATTGTCACTCCGAACGCTCCGCCTGTAATTGTCCTAACCGGACTGGACAACCAGGAGATGGGCTTGCAAGCCCTCTCCCGCAGCGCCCAGGATTACCTCGTCAAGGGGAAGATTAACAGCGACGTGTTGGTCAGATGCATCCGCTACGCCATTGAGCGTGACCGATCCGAGAAGGCCGTGCGGCAAATGAACGCTGACTTGGAGCAGCGTGTCGCCGAACAGACAGCCGAAATCCGCGCCGCCAACGAGAGGCTGGAACAGCGCGTGGCTGCGCGGACCGCCGAGCTACAGGCTGTCAATAAAGACCTGCGCGCCTCGCGCCTGGCTGCCCTCAACCTTATCGAAGACACCTTGGAAGCCCAAAAAGAGTTGGAACAGGCCAACGTCAGGCTGCGTGAAAGCGAGCAGAGGCTTGAGCGGGCACAGGAGATCGCCCATCTCGGCAGTTGGGAATTTGATCTGGAAAACAACCGGCTGACCTGGTCTGACGAGGTCTACCATATCTTTGGACTGCGCCCACAGGAATTCGAAGCGACTTACGAGGCTTTCCTTGAATCTGTGCACCCGGATGACCGCGCAATGGTCGACGCCATCTATTTGAACTCAGTACGTGAGGGCAAAGACGGGTACGAAATCGATCACCGGATTGTCAGGCGTCCGAACGGTGAGATTCGTATTGTCCACGAAAAGTGTGAACACTTCCGCAATCAAACCGGCCAGACCATTCGCTCCGTGGGGATGGTTCACGACATCACCGAGCGCAAGCAGGCTGAGGAGGCTTTGCGCAAGGCGCTCGATGAGCTGGAATTGCGCGTCCAGGAACGGACAGAAGAACTGGCCTCTGTGAACAGGGAGTTGATGAGAGAGATCGTCGAACGCAGGGAAGTTGAAAAGCAACTCCGCATCCAGACCACAGCCATGGAATCCGCGGCAAACGGCATCCTCATTACCGATCCGAAGGGTATCATCCAGTGGACAAATCCTGCCCTGACCCAGATAACTGGCTATGATACAAGTGAACTTCTGGGCCGGACCACCCAGATCTTCAATTCCGGAAAGCATGATTCAGATTATTATCGCCAATTATGGAACACCATAATTTCAGGTCAAGTCTGGCGGGGTGAAACGACCAATCGCCGCAAAGATGGCAATCTGTATGTGGAAGATCAAACCATCGCTCCAGTACGGGACGAGAACGATCAAATTACGCACTTCATTGCCATTAAACAGGATATCACCGAGCGCAAGCTGGCCGAGATGGAATTGGACAAACGAAACGTCGAGTTGCAGGCCTTGAGCGTCGCGGAACGGGAACAGCATCAACTCTCCGAAGCCTTGGTGAAAGCAGCGCTTGTTCTTAACAAAAGCATGAAACTGGATGAGGTGCTGCATCTCATCCTGGAACAGATCAAGGAGGTAATTCCATATCAACTTGCAAATATTCTGATGTTGGATGGAGATTTTTTCTACGACGCGAGCCACGAGGGAGATCAACGCTGGACAAAGGCTCTGGAAGGGATGAAAAATCGCTTCCTGCTTGAGGACTTTCGCTTGTTGGCACAGATGTGTCAATCCGGTCAACCGCTTCTGATCCCTGATATGCAGAAGGAACCGTCGTGGGTTTCCGCAAACGGACTGGAATGGTGTCGTTCATATTTATCTGCACCTTTGCTTGCAGAGGACAAGACCATCGGTTTCCTAAACCTGTTTGCTGAACAGCCTGGTTTCTTTACAACACAAATGCAGGATCGACTGGTGGCTTTCGCATCACACGCAGCAGTTGCCATCCAAAACGCATGGTTTTTTGAACAGGTCAGGGCAAGCAATGACCGTCTGCAATCCCTTTCCCACCGGCTGGTGGAGGTCCAGGAAAATGAGAGGCTTTATATTGCACGTGAATTGCATGATGAGGCCGGTCAGATGCTGACTTCGCTGATGCTCGATCTGCGTATATTGGAAACACAGGCTTATCACCCAGAGGTGATTCTAAAGAAGATCGCAGAAATGGAAGTGTCGCTGAATGCTGTCAGTGAAAATCTGCATAATGTGGCTATGGCGTTGCGTCCAGCCAGTCTTGACCATCTGGGACTGGTGCCCGCACTGCGCCAATATGTGGAAGCGGTCGGAGAAAAATATGGATTAAAGACCAGTTTCAGATCTGGAAAGTTTCATGATCGTCTGCCTGCTGACATGGAGACAGAACTATATCGCGTAGTTCAGGAGGCTTTGACCAATGTTGTGCGTCATGCTCATGCCTCACGGGTGGATGTGATACTGACCATAAGGGATAACAAATTGATTGTGATTGTTGAAGACGATGGAGGCGGATTTAACCCGCAAAAAATTCAAGAATCCGGTCATTTGGGTTTGTTTGGGATGCGGGAACGAGCAGATATGATTGGCGGAAAACTTTTGATCGAGAGCGCTCCCGGAAAAGGAACAACTTTGATTGTGGAGGTAAATTATGTCGATTCGATTATTAATAGTGGATGATCACACCATCCTTCGGGACGGATTGAGTTCCCTGTTGAGTGTCGAAACAGATATTGTGGTGGTTGGCGAGGCGTATGATGAGAATAGCGCAGTCTTACAGGCTGTTGAAAAACACCCCGATGTAATTTTGATGGATATCAGCATGCCGGATTCGGGCGGTATTGAGGCCACACGACGGATCAAGCAGCTTGTTCCTGAAGCACGGGTCCTTATCCTGACCGTGCATGAAGATAAAGGACTGATGCAGGAGGCAATTCGGTCGGGTGCAATGGGATATATTTTAAAGAGGGCGGTCAAAACCGAGTTGATCAATGCCATTCATGTGGTAATGCGCGACGAGTTGTACCTCCACCCTGCCATGGCGCGCTTGTTGTTATCGGAGCCTCCTGTTCCAGCATTGGCTGCAACCAAGGATGTTCCGGAGCCGCTTACTCAACGCGAGATTGAAGTCCTGCGTTTAATCGCTCAAGGTTATACCAATACCCGTGCCGCTGAAATCCTCAGTATCAGCGTGCGTACTGTCGAGTATCATCGTGGCAATTTGACAGATAAGTTAAACCTACACAGCCGGGTCGACTTGATGAGATATGCGGAGCAGAAAGGACTGATTTAAAGAGTCCGGATTGTGGGATTTACCTTTCCATCATAACGCAAGATTGAAAACTTGCGGTTTTTTACCGGAAATCAGCTCGTAGAAACTACGAGCTGATTTCTTTTTTATGTGGTTTTTTACCAATAAAATCATGAAGAATTTGTGGGGATATACCGATTAAAACATATCAGTTTCATTGTAAAGTATTAACAAATCTGAAAGGTGTCGGGCCATATTGCCCGTCGAACTTCGTTTGGAGAGAGATGACTAATCACATCAATGCAATTCCACCCATTCCAAGAGAGACAGAACGTAGTGCAAGAGCAATTTTTGGGCGCAAAAATTTTTACATTCTGGTTGGGGAAAATTTGGAATCAATCCTGGAAGCGATCCAGCCGGAGCTTTTATTGGGAGCAGGAATAATTCTTCCCCAAATAACCTTCTTCCAATTCCTGGAGGGACTGACAGATGTTCAAGCTGTTGAAGCAGTCCGCACACGGCTCGATTGGAAGTTTGCATTACATCTTCCGGTTTATCCTCCAACGCTTCCCGAGAGTGCGTTGTGCCTTTTCCGCCAACAGACTTTGCAAGATCAGCAATTTCAGCGTGAATTCCAAAGATTAATAGATAATTTTGTCACATTTAATCCCCCGCTAAATGACACATTTGTGGGTTTCATGAATCTGGAATTGGTGTCGCATATATGTACCACAAATCGGGCGTACTGGATTCAAGCGACCATGAGCCAGATGCTTGAAGTACTGGCTGTTCGGTTTCCAGATTGGCTACGAAAAGTTACCCTCCCGCATTGGTATGGACGTTACAACTTCCTTATGTCGGCTTTTGAGATGGGAAAGTGGCCCGACCAACATGAACTTTCAATGGAGGAAATCGCCGCAGATATTGATCATCTTCTTGATGAAATCCATCGGTCAAGCCCGCCTGGGATCAGTGAACTTAAAGAGGTGAAGGCGCTTGAGAGCGTTTGGAACCAGCAGATCAAAATGCAGTTGACCGATAAATGTGAAATATTGAAATCAAAGGATTGCGATTCCTGTGTCTATAGAACAGGATCTAAGGAGGCGTAAAAAATCAAAACGACTCATCACTTTTAAACCATTGACACCTGCTTATCGACTATAGCTCAAGGAGAATACCATGTTAAGTCGTAAAATACTACTCTCAGTCATATCCCTGCTGGTCGTCACCTCGCTGATGCTGGTGGCGGTCGTGCAGCCAACAGAAGCGCAAAGGTCAACACCAGTGACCAATGCGCAGGCGCCGGCGCCCGGAGAGACGCCGCATTACTACGGGCCATATCCAAACTGGGCCAACAGCCCGCAAGCGCTCGCAAACGCGATCGTCACGATCTCCCCGGCGCCCCCGATCCCAACATCGGTTGGGAATCCGCTTGTGGATCGTGCGTATGCCACGGATTTTGTCGCGCCGCCACCTGTTACTCCTGCCAGTGTTTCTCCAGCTGCGGTTCTTATATATAATGCGAATATAGGCAGCGCCACTGGCGGCACATTCACCTTGAATGTCAGTGGAACCGTCACGGGATCCATCGCTTGGAATGCCGCAGCGGTAGACGTCGAAGCGGCGCTCAATGCGCTGGCGGGCGTTTCGTCCACAGTCATCGGCGGCGGCTCAATTGCCGATCCGTGGGTTATGACCTTCACAACTGCACCCACGTCGGTCACGTTGGATGGTGCAGGCCTTACTCAGTCTGTTACTGACAGCGCAGCAACTGGCGCTGACAGTACATACAGCGTTAACGCAGGCAGCGCCACTGGCGGAAGTTTCATACTCGATGTCGATGCCGTGCCTACGGCTCCCATCGCCTGGAATGCGCCAGCCGCGGATGTTGAAGCTGCACTCTCGTTAATCGGTATTTCTGCGGCGGTCACCGGCAGCGGCTCGGTCGCTGACCCGTGGGTGATCGTCTTTGTAGTTCCACCTACATCCATCACAATGGATGGAGCTGGTCTGACCACGGCTGTCACTGACGCAGGCGTGAGCGCTTCCGCAGTAGTCACATACTACGTGAAGATCGGAACTGCTGTAGGTGGCACTTTTACGCTGAGTGTAAATGGAACGGTCACAGGCGCCATCGCCTGGAATGCCGCCGCCGCCGATGTTGCATCTGCGCTCAACGCTCTGGCTGGTGTATCAGCCACGGTCCTCGGCAGCGGCACAGACGCCGATCCCTGGGTTGTCACTTTTGCAGCGGCACCCACGTCGGTCACGATTGACAACACCGCTCTTACTCAGCCGTCTGCACTCGTCCCCGTATTGGTGGTTGTCCCAGCGGCGCTGCCGAACGGAACGCTGCAAGCCTTCGAGACCTGGAACCAAGCAACTGCGGGAGGAAGCCCCACTCCCTCAGCGGGGCAATCGTTCCACGCCTATATATTGCGACCGGTCGCTGGAACCACTGACCAGTATGAGGTGGTCTTCGATACTGGTTTGCTTGTGGTGCCGGCGCTCACCGCCCCCGGAGTAAGCGCGGTGGCTACCTTCCCGGTCGCGAATATTCCTGTGCTGGCGGGTGATGTGATCGCTTTCTACGGTGCGGGCATCCCTGTCGACACAGGAACTGGTCCTGACCTTTTCAGTTTCCCTGCTCCTAATGCGCCTGTACAAGGCAACACGATCACAGTTGGCGATCCGTCCACCTTCCCGCTGTATGGGCAGGCACGGACGTATTCCTTCTCAGCCAATGTTATGCCGACCATACCTCCTCCCGGAATAGCCGCAGAAGCAACTGCCACTGTCAACCCGAGTACCGGCGGCATCTCGTCCATAACTGTCATCAACCCGGGCAATGGCTATGTCACCGCCCCGATCGTTTCGATCACCTCTCCGGGTATGACCCCCACGACACAAGCCAGTGCGGTAGCACAAATCTCGACTGGTGTCCTCACCAACATCGCGGTGGTTGAGTCCGGGTTCGGATTCACTACTCCTGAAGTCACGATCACGGGTGGCAACCCCACACCTGGCTTCAATGCCACAGCCGTTGCAAGTGGCGGCGTGGATGACCTCGTTTTAACCTCCGGCGGAAGCGGCTACACCATCCAGCCAGTTGTCCAATTCTCGCTCCCGCAACTGCCCGGCGGTGTTCAAGCAACCGGGTCAGCGACCATGGACGCGAACGGAGTTGTTGATGGAGTCGCCATTGTGGACCCAGGCTCCGGATATACTTCCGCTCCGACGGTCACGATCTGGGACGGAGACTTCACTCTCGCAGCCACAACCCCAGCCACCGCTGTTGCGACCATCGGTATTAACCAGATCGATTTGACCTCCGGCGGCCAGGGCTACGACACTGTGCCAACCGTGGATATCGTCGACCTGGGCGGAACCTCAACCGTACCTGCCAGCGCCGAAGCAACAATCGCAGTCCGAGGTGCCGTTACAGCCATTAACGTCACCAATCCAGGCGCTGGATATATCACGCCCGGCCTCAAGAAATTCGTGGATACGCTGCCCGGCCTCGGACCGACAGCCGCGAACAACCTCGGCCAATACATCCCGGTGGCTGTCGCCGATACCACCACCTACCCCGGCTCGGACTACTACGAGATCGCGGTGGTCCAATACCGCATGAAGTTCCACAGCAGCCTGGCGCCCACACTGCTGCGCGGCTATGTCCAGCTCTCGACCAGCGTGGTGCCCGGGAAACATGTTGCCCTTGGCAACGCGAATTTAGATCCAGCCCTTCCCGATACCCCCATCCTCCTGCCCGATGGCAGCCAGGCCTATGGCGCCGATGACCCTCACTATCTTGGACCGACGATCGTCGCCACCAAAGATAGACCGGTGCGAATCCTGTTCCGTAACCTGCTGCCGACCGGCACACCCGGCGATCTTTTCCTGCCCGTGGATAGCACTTTGATGGGCGCTGGCCCCGGCCCGACCATGATGACACTGGATGCCAATGGCGTGCCCGTTGAAATGTTCCCGGATGAAGGCACTGTTTATGACAGAATCCGCAACCCGATGTGCAATGAAACCCCCAAGCCGGAGGGTTGCTTTGCGGATAACCGCGCCACCCTGCATCTGCACGGCGGCATCACCCCGTGGATCAGCGACGGTACCCCGCATCAGTGGACCACCCCCGCGGGTGAAACCACCCCGTATCCAAAGGGTGTCAGTGTTAGCAACGTCCCCGATATGCCCGATCCGGGCCCTGGGGCAATCACCTTCTTCTATACCAACCAGCAGAGTGCACGCTTGCTGTTCTACCACGACCATGCCTGGGGCATCACCCGCCTGAATGTTTATGCAGGTGAAGCCGCCGGCTACCTGATCACCGATGATATTGAACAGCAACTGATAGGCACAGGCGGCGCTCTTGCAGGTTTGGGCCTTGGCACGCCGCTCATCATCCAGGATAAGACCTTCCTGCCCAGCCCGGCTGCGGTGGCCCAACAAGACCCAACCTGGAATTACAACCGCTGGGGCGGCGAGGGCAGCCTTTGGGCACCCCATGTTTACATGCCCGCCCAGAACCCAAGCGACCCCACGGGCATGAGCGCCTTCGGACGCTGGATGTACGGACCGTTCTTCTGGCCGCCCGCCAACGCCGATTACCCGCCAATTGCCAACCCCTACTATGACCCGGCTTGTGACCCTAACGTCGAGCCGTTCTGCGAACCCGCGCTGATTCCGGGCACGCCAAACATCTCCGTGGGTATGGAAGCCTTCAATGACACCCCCCTGGTCAATGGCGCGGTCTACCCGACCACCACAGTTCAACCAAAGGCATATCGTTACCGCATCCTCAACGCGGCGAATGACCGCTTCTGGAACCTCTCGTGGTATGTAGCTGACCCAAGGACAGGCACTCTCAGCGAAGTTGCCCTGAACCCAGCCGAGGTTGCAGCCGCACAGACCGACCCGGTCGTCTTCCCGACGCCGGACACAACCTGGAGCCCGAAGGGTCCGAACTGGATCCAGATCGGCACCGAAGGCGGATTCCTGCCTGCTCCAGTCGTAATTCCCGCACAACCCACCACCTGGATCACCGACCCGACCCGCTTCGATGTGGGTAATGTCGACCAGCACTCACTGCTTCTGGCGCCCGCTGAACGCGCCGATGTGATCGTTGACTTCTCGCAGTTCCGCGGCAAGACCCTGATCCTCTATAACGACGCTCCCGCCGCTTTCCCGGCGCGCGTCCCCGGTTACGATTACTACACGGGCGGACCAGACCTTTCACCGTCCGGCGCCCCCAGCACCCTGGCGGGCTATGGTCCCAACACCCGCACCATCATGCAGGTCAAGGTCTCAAATACAGCCCCCGCGGTTGCATTTGATCGCCCCGGTACGACTGCCGACAGAATGGGCGCCCTCGTGACAGCCTTCGCCCATCACGCTGATGGCTCTGGCGTCTTCGAAAAAGGCCAGAACCCGATCACGGTCGGACAGGCAGCTTACAACTCAGCCTACGGCACCAACTTCGCAGGCAGCGGCTGGTGCAGCGCTCCCACCAACCCGTCAGCCAGGTGCGATGGATATGCGCGAATTTCAGAGCAGGGAGGCGACCTTTTCAAGTTCGACACCCTCGCAGGTCCGCAGTTGGCAATCCCACTCGAGCCAAAGGGTATTCACGATGAGATGAACTCGGCCAATTTTGACGAGTTCGGGCGCATGAGTGCCAATATCGGCCTTGAAGCGCCGGGTGCAACACCGCTCACGCAGAACATCATTCTCTATCCATACGTGAACCCAGTGACCGAGATCCTGGACTCAACCAACATGCCGAGCAGCCTGAACGTGACCCCCATTTCCGTGGCTTCTGATGGGACACAGATCTGGAAGATCACCCACAATGGCGTGGATACGCACCCGATCCACTTCCATTTATATGACATTCAACTGCTCAATCGCGTCGCCTGGGATAACATCATCAGCCCGCCCGATCCCAATGAGCTTGGCTGGAAGGATACGATCCGGGTCAACCCGCTCCAAGACACTTACGTGGCGATTCGTCCCATCGTGCCAGTGCTCCCGTTTGCCCTCCCTGATAGCATAAGACCGCTCAACCCGATGATGCCACTCGGCGCCAGGGGAGCACAGAACGGCGTCAACGGGAATGAAGCCGGATTCAACAACACCAATGCCCTCGGTCAGCCCATCGCACCGATCGTTAATGAAATGACCAACTTCTTCTGGGAATATGTGTGGCACTGCCACATCCTCAGCCATGAAGAAATGGATATGATGCGACCGGTTTCGGTGTACGTGCC
Organism: Chloroflexota bacterium; assembly: GCA_016234555.1. GTDB lineage: Bacteria > Chloroflexota > Anaerolineae > Anaerolineales > Villigracilaceae > Villigracilis. The sequence continues at coordinate 56,207 of JACRBJ010000018.1, forward strand.
TCGGACACTCCCTGACACGCCTGTCCTCACTTTCACACGAGGCAGCGTCATCCTCAACTGGACAGATGGCACACCCGTCAGCTATACCGACCTCACCACTTGGGGTAACCCCAAGAACGAAATTGGCTTCCGCATCGAGCGCGCGCCAATTGGAAATAACGGCGTGGTCGGAACCTATGAAGTCATTACGACAGTCCCGGCGAATACCACCACCTATACCGACCTGACGCCGATCACAGGCCAGGGTTTCAGCTACCGCGTGATCGCTTTCAACGCGGCTGCCGGTGAATCGATATCGAATGTTGTAACCGTCTTTGCTCCTCCGCCAGCAGATCCGACCGGCCTGGTTGCTACAGCCATTAATACCAATCGCGTGGATTTGGCCTGGACTGACAATGCCACGACCGAGACCGGTTTCCGCATCGAGCGCTGCACAGGCGTTGGTTGTACCAACTTCACCAGCCTTGATGGAGTGGGATCGGATATTACTGCCTACACTGACCCGGACGTCACCCCCAACACAACTTATTCCTACCGTGTGTTTGCCTTCAACCTGGGAGGCGACTCTGGTGCATCCAACATTGCTACTGTCACAACCCCGGACGTACCGCCTGCGGCTCCTTCCGTTTTGACTGCGGTATTGCAGAACGGTCCCCAGGTCGGTCTGGCATGGACTGATAATGCCAATAACGAGACCAGCTTCGTGGTTGAACGATCTGACAATAGCGGAGCCTTTGCGGCGCTTGTTACATTGCCTGCGAACACAGTCAGCTATGCGGATGCCACAGTAGTTGCTGGTAACACATACACCTATCGTGTAATGGCTGCAAATGCAGGAGGTCCGTCGGCTTACTCGAATATGGCCAGTGTGACACTCCCTCCGGTCGCTCCAACCAACCTGGTATACACATTGCTCACCAATCCAGCGCGAGTCAGACTGACCTGGCTTGATAACGCCACCACCGAGACCGGTTTCCGCATCGAGCGCTGCACAGGCGTTGGTTGTACCAACTTCACCAGCCTTAATGGGGTGGGATCGGATATCACTGCCTACATCGACCCGGACGTCACCCCCAACACAACTTATTCCTACCGTGTGTTTGCCTTCAACGTGGGAGGCGACTCTAGTGCATCCAACATTGTTACTGTCACAACCCCGGATGTGCCGCCAACGGCTCCTTCCGTTTTGACTGCAGTATTGCAGAACGGTCCCCAGGTCGGTCTGGCATGGACTGATAATGCCAATAACGAGACCAGCTTCGTGGTTGAACGATCTGACAATAGCGGAGCCTTTGCGGCGCTTGTTACATTGCCCGCCAACACAGTCAGCTATGCGGATGCCACAGTAGTTGCTGGAAACACATACACCTATCGTGTAATGGCTGCAAATGCAGGAGGTCCGTCGGCTTACTCGAATACGGCCAGTGTGACGCTGACTGCCTCTCCGGCCGCTCCAACCAACCTGGTATACACATTGCTCATCAATCCAACACGAGTCAGACTGACCTGGCTTGATAACGCCACCACCGAGACTGGCTTTGTGGTTGAGCGCTCTGTCAACGGCGGCGCTTACGCTCTTGTTACCACCGTCCCAGCCAGAGCCGGCACAAGCAATGTGACTTTTACAGCCGACGGTGTAACATCTGGCAATATCTACTCCTATCGGGTTGCGGCAATAAATGGATTTGGCTCTTCAGCTTACTCGAACGTTGTCACCGTAACCATTGGCAGCATTCCTGCCGCTCCAACCAACCTGGTTGGCGCTTTGTTGAATGACCCGCTCCGGATCCGCCTGACATGGAGAGATAACGCCAACGACGAAGGCGGCTTCGAACTTGAACGATCCGCCAACGGTGGAGCCTTCACCCTGCTCGCAACTGTCCCGGTTAGAAATGGCACAGGTACCGACGTGACTTACAACGACATCACAGCGCTGGTAGGCAATACCTACCAATACAGGGTAAAGGCTGTGGCTGTGAATGGAATAGACTCATCGGCTTACTCGAACACAATTGCCATGGGTAAAATTTTGGCGGCTCCCTCCAACTTTGCAGGTACGGCTGTGGTAAGCGGCGACAATGCTACTGTCACGCTCACTTGGGCTGACAACTCCACCGACGAGACCAGCTTCCAGATTCAGCGCGCCACAAACATTTACTTCACAGCTAGACAGAATACCAATACAGTCGGCGCCAACTCAACCACCTATGTCGAAACGCGGCCTCGTAACGTAAGTTACTATTACCGAATCCGCGCGGTCAATGCCGTAGGTGTATCCGCTTGGGTAAACATCACCCCCTTCCCAATCGTTACACCATAACCCTTTAGTAAATTTCCGTCGCCAGCCCCATGCTGGCGACGGAAAAGGGAAGAGAGAGGAGACTTTAGTGGTTTGAGCGCTCTGGGGAGCGAACGTTCGTTCCCCAGAGCAAAACAAAAAGACAAAGTGAAGTAGCGCCTCGCATAAAAATATATTTACTTACCTTCCTTATTAGCAATACATTTATCTCAACTTTCATAAAAGATGCGAACTAGGCAAGAGGAATATATGAGCAAAAAACTATATCGAGTGAGAGTGGTTTTGTTCGTGATGGCGGAGAACGAATCGGATGCTTGCGTGGCTGCCACCCAGGCGAGATTCGACATCTTCGAATGCACTGCCAGAAAGGCAAAAAATATCGACCCGGAATGGAAGGATGCCATCCCGTACAATGCCGACGATGAGCGCGTCTGCTCGGAGATTTTGACAAACAACCAGCAGGCTGTTTGTTCCCGTACCTACCCTATGAAGCTGTCTCAATATGTAAAGGCACCTGCATCAGGGTCTTCGATGTCGGCGATCCCCCCATCCCGATTGGATAACAACTCTAAAAATTTAGTGGTCAGTCAAAGGTTGTCCCAATAACACAACAATAGAAAATGATTGTATTACCCAGCCGAGAGAATCTTTATTTAAAGGTTTGAGAGCTCTGGCGAGCGAGTCCGCTTTTCAGAGCAAAATAAGATAATCGACTCATATTTTGAACATTCCTAAAATCTCAGAGAAAGGAAAATTGCGATGAGATCTAAAATTTTTCTGGCCGCGGGGATCATCCTGTTGCTTGCCCTGATCCCAGTATCGGCGATGGCTTCTCCAGAACCCACGGCCGACCGACTGACGGATCTTGAGAAGTTGGGCAGATTCCTCTATTTCGATCAAAATCTTTCCGAGCCCGCGGGTCAATCCTGCGCAAGCTGTCACCACCCGGCCTTCGGATTCGATGACCCCGAGTCTGATCTTCCGGTTTCTGAAGGCGTCATTCCCGGATTATTCGGCGGTCGCAACTCCCCAATTTCGGCCTATGCCATGTACAGCCCCATCAGGTATTTTGATGAGGCGCAAGGATTATGGATTGGTGGTCAATTCTGGGATAGCCGGGCAACTGGCGAGTATCTTGGCGATCCGCTGGCTGACCAGGCGGTGGGCCCCTTCCTAAATCCAGTGGAAATGGCCAATGCCTCCAAGGAACAGGTCATTGCCGATATCAAAGCTTCGAAGTATGCCGGCTTGTTTGAGAAGGTTTGGGGCGCGGGCAGCCTGGATAGCGTTGAGGCTGCGTATGATCAGGTGGGATTATCCATAGCGGCGTTCGAGCGCACCTCGGCGTTCGCTCTGTTCAACTCCAAATATGATTACTACCTTGCTACCTGTATCCGCAAAGGTGGAGATATGAACGACTGCGCCAAGGGCGTGGGTCGGATTGCCAAGAAGGTCGGTAATGGGATTTTCACCAATCAGGAATGGTATGGCTTGCAGTTATTCATGGGCGAGAATAACAATGATGGCGTCCTGCAAAAGGGCGAAGGGGCCATGTGCTCTGCCTGCCACGCAGCCGACTGGACTCTTGCCTCAGATTATACATTGCCCGTGCAAGTGCCTGCCTGGGCGCCGGCTGGCATGGTTCCACCTGTCTTTACGGATTTCACCTATGACAATCTCGGCCTACCCAAGAGTACACACCCACTATTGGTGAATGCGCCGGTTGACCTGGGATTAGGATCCATCGTGGGAGATGAGGCTGAAAACGGCAAGTTCAAGGTAATGACCCTGCGCAACGTCCGTCTGAGTGCCCCTTATGGTCACAATGGGTATTTCACAACTTTGAAAGGCATCGTCCACTTCTACAACACGCGCGATGTGCCCGGCGCGTCGTGGGACCCATCTGAATACCCTGACACCGTCAACGTTGACGAATTGGGCAATCTCGGCTTGAGCAGCCGCGATGAACACGCGCTGGTTGAGTTTATGAAGACGCTTTCAGACGGTGATTGGCGGCGTTAGCAGCAATCACTTATCCGGGCAAAGTCATAAAAGATGCGAGCCAGGCAAGAGGAATATATGAACAAAAAACTGTATCGTGTGAGAGTGGTTTTGTTCGTGATGGCGGAGAACGAATCGGATGCCTGCGTGGCTGCCACCCGGGCGGGATTCGAATGCACTGCCAGAAAGGCAAAAAATATCGATCCAGAATGGAGAGATGCCATTCCTTACAATTCAGACGATGAGCGCATCTGCTCGGAGATTTTGGCCTCAGAGATTTTGGCTATTAAACGGCATGCTATTCGCTCCCGCCCCTATCCCATAAAACCTCCGCAATATATAAAAGCGGCACCATCTGGATCTTCCATGCCGGTAATTGCTCCGCCCTGTTTGGATAGCAGCTCCAAAAATTTAGATATTAGTCAAAGATTGGCCCAATAACACAGCAAAAGAATGTGATTGTACTATCCAGATGAGAGAATCTTTAAAGGTTTGAGAGCTCTGGCGAGCGGAGTCTGCTTTCCAGAGCAAAAAAAGCATTTTTGTGTAATATAAAAATGACAAGTTGTACCAAATATAGGATAATTGCAGGAGCTGATCCCTCCACAACAACAGATTGAATGTCATATTGAAGTGAGCTTAAATACAGTTGAAGGTCTGTTTTCTGCAAAGGATAATTTTTGCAGGCACGATAATGTCAAATCTAAATTCCAAACAACAAAAAAGGAGATTTCAAAATGAACAAAACCATGGGAATTCTGATGATTGCGTTGGCTCTCGTAATTGCCATTGTGCCGATATTCACCGATTGTCTGGCAAATGGTAAAACGCTGACCACAGCAGACGGCAGGTCTGTGCCAATGAAATGTCACTGGACCGCCATCGCCGAAATTGGTATGGCTATTCCGTTGGCATTGGTTGGCGTTCTCAATTTCACCAGCAAACGCAAGGAATCATTGCGCTCGCTCAACCTGATTGGTTTGGCGTTGGGCACCCTGGTGATTTTGTTCCCCACAGTTCTGATCGGGGTGTGCGCCAATCCGATGATGGAATGTAACATGATCGAAAAGCCTACATTGATCCTCTCGGGCGTCGTGGTCATGGCTGCCAGCCTGATCAACCTGGGGGTTTCCCGCAGCTTCATTGAGCCAGCCGCGGCATGAGCGCATTTCAACTCGCACTGAAGAATATTTCCGGTAATGCCTTCCGCAACATTGTGGTTGCCTTATGCGCCACGCTGGTCTCTGCGTTTGTGCTGTTTACCGCGGTGATCATGCGTGGCGCAGAGTCCAGCTTGCGATTGACAATCGACCGGCTTGGCGCGGATGTCATCGTTGTCCCTTTGGGAAGCCAGGATTCAGTCGAGAGCGCCTTGTTGATGGGCGTTCCGGCCCGGGTCTGGATGCCCAAAAAAGACAACCTGGAGAAGATTGCCGCGATCCCGGGTGTGGAAGTCGTCACGCCTCAGATGTTCCTGGTGACCCTAACCAATGTTCCCTGTTGCGCCGTATCTTCGATGTTTATGATCGCCTACGATCCGGCAACCGACTTCACCATTGAGCCCTGGCTCAAGGATGAATTAGGGGATGAGTTACATCTGGGAGAGGTGGTGGGAGGCAGCTTTGTCACTGCCAGCGAGGGAGTAGACAAGATCAAGGTATACGGATACCTGACCACGCTCAAGACCAATCTGGAGCCTACCGGCACCGGGCTCGACCAGAGCGTATTTCTCACCTTTGACACAGCGTACGATATCGCCAACAAATCAGTCACCCAGGCGGTAAAGCCGCTGGAAATCCCGCCGGATAGCATTTCGGCCGCATTGATCAAAGTGACACCGGGCACCGACCCGCACGACGTTGCAGTCAGGATCGCGCAAAAGATACCCGGCGTCACTTCCATCGAAAGCTCGGATATGTTTCAGACTTACCGCAAACAAATGACGGGTCTGCTCCGAACCGTTATGATAGTCCTGAGTGTGACGTTGGGATTATCCATTGTGCTGATCGGCCTTGTTTTCTCAATGGCCGCCAACGAGCGGCGCAAGGAGTTGGGAGTCCTGCGGGCGCTCGGCGCGACCCGTTGGTATGTTTTCCAATCCCTGCTGGCAGAAGCCACCCTGCTGGCCTTCTTTGGAGGCGTAGCCGGGGTCAATTTGGCCTCTTTGGCAATTTTCCTGTTCAGGAAGTTGATCATGGTATCTCTGGATATCCCTTTCCTGCTCCCTTCACCAGTCACGTTATTAACCCAGATCGGTATGGGCTTGTTGCTGGCTCTATTAAGCGTAAACCTGGCTGCTTTAATCCCAGCCTATAAGATCAGCCAGCAAGATCCGGCTATCGCCATGAGGGAGTAGGTACAATGATCACAATTAATGAAGTCACCAAAACCTATCCGCTCGGCAAGGGAAATTCAGTCACTGCGCTGCATGGAGTAAGCCTTAAGATCAAGAAGGGCGAATTCATGACCATTATTGGTCGGTCTGGATCCGGCAAGACCACCCTCCTAAACCTTGCTGCAGGGCTGACCCGTCCAACCTCTGGAAAAATTTTATTGGATGGAACGGATCTATGGAAACTGACGGATCAACAGCAGTCTCATATGCGCAGCCAAAAATTTGGATTTGTCTTTCAGTTCCCCAGCCTGCTGCCCGCACTCACGGTCCAGGATAATGTGATCCTTCCTACGGTCTTTGGTAAAAAACAGGAACCTGCCCAGATGCATGAGCGGGCGATCCAATTACTGAAGAAGGTTGGGCTGGAGGATAAACTCGAGGCTTATCCACGCCAACTTTCCGCCGGGCAGCAGCAACGGGTTGTCATTGCGCGCGCGCTCATGAATCAACCGCAGCTGCTTTTGGCCGATGAGCCGACCAGCAATCTGGATGAAAAAACAGAGTTGGAGATCATGGAACTATTCCGCGATCTCCATACCAGCATGGGCATCACGATCATGATGGTAACGCATACGCGACAGCTTGTCTCGTACGGTACGCGCGCGATTGAAATGGCCAATGGAGAGATCGCAAACGGTCATTGATAATTAATATCCATCATATCCCCAAGAATGAATTGGTTCTGGTTCGCAAACATATTTTTTCGCTTGTTCTGCATGGCATCACAACCGATTATTCCCGCCTTGGTCTTGCTCCAGGGTGGGAGCATTATATAGATATGGGAGATGCCCAGTTCAATAGCACAATTCGAGTTTGCTGAGATACTTTGCGCTCAATTCAAGACAATGTTTGCATGCCATGTCTTCAGCCTGTTTTCTGCTTGGTTGCGTAAATCGAGTAATTGACATGAAACGCCACTGGATAGCCGGACTGCTTTCGATTGTTATCGCCATTATTGGTATGGCATTCACACGCCACTCTTCGACTGCGCCGAATGCGGACTCTGCTCCCAATCCTCCGCCGGGACCTGACAGAGTCACCGTGCTCACCGTGGAATACAAAGCCTTCGAGTGGCAACTGGCAACCTGGGAAAAGCAAAAATCAATCTGCACCCTAATCATAGATCACGAAGGGATGCCGCTCCCATGGGAAATCTATAGAGACTGCGGCGAAACAGTCTACAACACATGGATCGTCCAGGATCCTTGCATAGGCAAAAACAAAAGAATCTGCAAAGGCTATTACGTTTTTCCGACCAATAGCTATATTGAAGAAAAAGAAGTCCCGTTGGAACTTGAGCCTGCCAGCGCATGGATCTCTCTTGAAGATTGCGAACCTGTATTAAGCGCCTCCACCAACATATGCGAGAGTTCCCCAACGCTCGTCATCACGGGACAGGAACCGCTGCCGGATGAATCCATTACCCGCGTTGAAGGAACCTACGACGGCAAACCTTTCGACTGTGCTGAGGCTGTATGCAAATTCCACATCCCAGAAACAGTTGAAGAGGGCGTAGCCGTTGAATTCTGGTCATATTCCACGTACGGCGATAGCAGTATCGTTTACAGCGCACAAGTCCGCGTGCGAAAAGCGGACGAAGGCGACCCCGATCAATTATATTGGTATGTGGATGTGCTCTCTTCGCAATGGCAGGGTCAAAGCGTTGCAACTTGTTCAGATTCATGGAATATATTTCCTCCTGTTGGCGGCCCTGCCAAATGGCTGACTACCCCCAAGGAAAGCGAAGAGCTCAGCAGTGATATTCCCTACACCTACCTCGCCACAAACTTGATCTTGCAAGGCGCGGTGGATGCAAACGCCTGCGCTGACGGTGGGTTGTCGCCCACTGGGGGCGTTAACCAATGCGGGCTTGAGAAAGCGCGTCCGGCTGTTATCGAATGGCAGAATCAGTTTGACGAATTGATCTTAAGCACTGCGCAGGAAGCTGCCATCCCGGCGCGATTGCTAAAAAATCTATTCGCGCGTGAAAGCCAGTTTTGGCCTGGCATCTATCAGGGCGCAGCAGACGTGGGATTGGGTCAACTCACAGAAGACGGCGCAGATACAACCTTGTTTTGGAATGATTCGTTTTACGAACAATTTTGTCCCCTGGTGTTCCCCGACGATACCTGCGGCGATGGGTACACACATCTCAAAGAAGAAGAACAGCTGGAATTACGGCGCGCGTTGGTGGGAAGCGTCAACGCAACATGTGAAGATTGTCCGCTGGGACTTGACCTCGCACAGGCAGATTTTTCGATAGCCGTATTCGCGCATACCATGGTCGCCAATTGTGAACAGGCTGGGCAGGTCGTTCAAAATTACACTGGCGAAACGCCGGGGGATGTTGCCTCGTTTGAAGATCTATGGAAATTCACACTGGTCAATTACAATGCGGGCGGAAGTTGTCTAGCAGACGGAATCACCCACGCGCTGGGTGAAGGACTGGACCTAACCTGGGATAACGTCTCGCCATTTCTCGTTGGTGCTTGCTCGGGCGCAGTTGGTTACGTAAATGACATCAGCAAATAACTCATCCATTATTCAAAACGGCGGATCACTAAGAATTCGGCACATGCGTCCTCGAAGTGATGCGCCAGCCGATGGAAGATAAGGTTGTCACCATCAGCCGCGCCAAAGGCTCGCTGACATTCTCAGCAAATATTCAATTAATCGTTGCGATGAATCCTTGTCCGTGCGGATATTACGGCGACTCGCTCAAGCCCTGCACTTGTGCGCCCGTTGTGGTTACAAAATATCAAAAGCGGATTTTCAGGTCCCCTGCTCGACCGTATCGATATTCACATCGAAGTCCCGCGCGTGGATTATGAAAAGTTGAGCAGCAGTCGAACCAGTGAAACCAGCGATTCAATCCGTGCCAGGGTGCAGGCGGCAAGGGAAATTCAGCGTCAACGATTCAGCGATTCAACGGACATCGTCTGTAACGCCGACATGCGGATTGCTGAGGTTAGGAAGTTTTGCCATTTGCAGGATGAAGGTCAAAGCCTGATGCGGGCGGCGATGAGCCAGTTGAACTTATCCGCAAGAGCCTATCATCGCATTCTCAAACTAGCACGGACCATCGCGGATTTAGCGGGGAGTGAGGAAATTCAATCCGCGCATTTGGCGGAGGCGCTGCAATATCGTCCAAAGTAAATGTTGGGATAGATGGTTGACCAAGGCGGTTCAGGAAATTCCTGAGCCGCCTTTTCTTATCAAACGTCGTAATACAAAACGAAGGCATATTTTGGGGCAATCCTTGGTGATTACCTGTCAAATGTCACATCTTAATTATGACTTGACTTTGAAAATTCTTAATGCTATTATGTAATTGAAATAATTCTCAATTATGAAAATATTTTCATAAATAAACCATGGTCAAACTATCCCCCCTCGAAGAGACGCGTTTGCTGGTAAAAGTCAGCAAGTTTTATTACGAAGAAGGCTTGTCGCAGGATGAGATCATTGAGCGGCTCGACCTTTCGCGTTCCAAAGTCTCCAGGTTGTTGCAGCAGGCGCGGGATGAGGGAATCGTGCAGATTACCGTGGTGACACCCAAACATCTCTTTTCAGACCTTGAAAACAAACTTGAGAAGCGTTTTGGTCTGCGCGAAGCATTGGTTGTGGAAACCCATGCCAATGATTCACAGGAAAACATCCTGCGTGAGTTGGGGATTGCTGCCGCTGGATATCTGGAACGGTCGGTGGGAGCCAAATCTACGATTGGGATTTCCTGGGGACTGACTTTGCATAACATGGTGACTGCGCTTCATCCAAGACGCATCCCGCATACCAAGGTGGTGCAGATTATTGGCGGATTGGGACAGCCCGAAGCGGAAGTCCATGCCACGGATTTGTGCCGACGGTTGGCGCATGCAGTAGGTGGGCAGTTGACCCTGCTTCCCGCCCCGGGAATTGTCGCCAGTCAACAGGCACGCGAGGTGCTTCTTGCTGATTTATATATCCAGCGTGCCATGGAAATGTTCAAGCAATTGGACTTTGCTTTTGTCGGCATCGGAGCGCCAGATCCTGAGTCGGTTTTGATGCGAGACGGTTCGATTATCTCCAATAACGAACTGAAAATGCTGCTTGAGAGAGGAGCGGTCGGCGACATTGCGCTGCGGTTTTTCGACTCAAAGGGGCAGGCGATTCAATCCGAAATTGATAATCGGGTAATTGGAATTACGCTCGATCAGCTCAAACATGCTGGTCGGGTAATCGGCATCGCCGGCGGACCTGGGAAACTTCCGGCCATCATGGGTGCTTTAAACGGAAAACTCATCAACGTTTTGGTCACCGATTCTGTAACTGCGGAGAAACTTCTTCAGTAGGTGATTTTAGAATTTATTTTTCAACGAGGTGTATGTGGACGAACAACAGATTTTGGATATGGCGACCAGCGTCATTGATATCGAAAGCAAGGCGATCATCAGCCTGGCGGAACAATTTAGACCAACCCTGGTGCAGGCAGCTCAGGCGATGCTCAATTGCACGGGACATGTGATCGTGTCTGGTTCGGGGACATCCCATGCGGTGGCCCTGCGTTTTGCTCATTTGCTTTCCTGCTGCGGCACACCCGCCTTTTTTCTGCACCCAGGCGATAGCCAGCATGGAGCATCCGGCGCGGTTCGCGCCGAGGATGTTCTCGTGGCGCTTTCCAAGGGCGGCGAAACTGCCGAGGTGACTTTCCTGGCAAATGTAGCAAAGGAACGTGGGGCTACCGTCATCGGGATTACCGAAAAACCTGCTTCCTCTCTTGGCAAACTCAGCGACATCACACTGGTGGTCAAGGCTCCGGAAGGAGTTGATCCCTATGGAATGATTGCAACCGGTAGTTCATTATTCAATTCTGCGTTTTGCGATGCCTTGTGCGTCGTTTTACTGAATCTGCGTGGATATTCTCTCGAACAATTTGGAAGGACCCATCCAGGCGGCGCTGTAGGCATAAAGTTAAAAGATGCTTCATGGGAGGAGAAAAAATGAAGGCAGCCTATGTAACCGCTCCAATGCAAATCGAACTGCGCGAAACCCCGATTCCGCAAATCCCCGAAGATGGGATTTTGATCGCCGTCAAAGCCTGCGGAATCTGCGGTTCAGACTTGCGCCGCTGGCGGGAAGGTCCCGGAACGGAACATGATCCGTTGATTGCCGGGCATGAAATCGCCGGCGTGGTGACCAAGGTCGGCTCCCAGGCGAAGGGTTATATTGTTGGTGAACGCCTGGCGGTTGCGCCGGATGTCCATTGCGGAAAGTGCTATTACTGCGAGCATGGACTTTACAACCTTTGCGATCATCTGCATTTGATTGGTATCACGCCCGGTTACAACGGTGGATTTGCCGAACACCTGGTCCTGACAGCGGAAATGCTCGACGGCGGGATCGTCCATCGTGTTCCTGACACTCTTTCATTTGCGGAGGCAGCGCTTGCCGAACCCCTTAGTTCCGTTTTGGCTGCCCATGCAGAGGCGGGCACTACCCTCGGCGACACGGTTGTCGTCATGGGGGCAGGACCCATTGGCTGCTTGCACCTTGCAGCAGCACGGGCACGCGGAGCGCGGGTCATCCTTTCCGAACCGAGTGAAGTGCGCCGTCGGATTGCAACCCGTTTCGAGCCTGAACTGATCGTTGATCCCATGAGCCAAAACCTCGTGGACGAAGTCCTTCGCATGACGGATGGACTTGGAGCCGATACCGCGATCTGTGCCAACCCGGTGGCCGCCACACATGCCCAGGCGGTGGAACTCGTCCGCAAGCGTGGCAAGGTCGTTCTCTTCGGTGGGCTGCCCAAATCCAGCCCGATGACTACACTGGACGGAAACCGGCTTCACTACAATGAAATCCAGGTGATCGGGACATTTTCCTATCATCCGACCTATCACGCCCTGGCACTGGAAGCCATCGAACGAGGCCTAATCAATAGCGGACAGGTGATCACTCATACTTTTTCACTCGATGAGATTGAACGTGCCTTCCAGACCGCAGCCAGCGGTGAGGCGCTCAAAGTCATGGTTCAACTGCCATAATCTTTGCATTACAGGATAACAAAATGATTGGACTCAACTACGAACTCGAACAACGCGAAGCCTCCGGCAACCCCGTCCGTGTTGGATTGATTGGGGCGGGACAGATGGGTACGGATGTGGTTGCCACATCGAAGATGATGAAAGGACTGCGGGTGGTTGTCACTGCCGACCTTGACCTCGAACGGGCAATTGCAGCCTATAAAATCGCCCAGATCGAAGGGGAAGTGGTCGTCGCGGAAACCGCTGAACAGGCGGACGCCGTGGTGGCGGCTGGAAAATTGGCGGCTGTGCGCGACTACCATATCATCACCAGCATGAAGAATATCGATGTAATGCTCGAAGCGACGGGAGCGCCTGAAATTGGTGCGCGTTCGGCTTTGCTTTCCGCCCGCTCCGGGCAGGATCTGGCGATGATGAATGTGGAGACGGACATCACCGTCGGTCCCATCCTGCACTGGTATGCCCAACAAAAGGGCGTGCTTTACGCGCTGGCTGCCGGCGACGAACCCGCTGCATGCAAGGAACTTTATGACCTGGCGGTTTCGATGGGCTTTACGGTTGTCGCTGCTGGTAAAGGAAAGAACAACCCGCTCGATCGTCATAGCACGCCCGCTGACCCAGCTGTGCAAAAGGAAGCAGCCCGTCGTGGACTCAGCCCGAACATGCTGATCGAATTCGTTGATGGCAGCAAGACCATGATCGAAATGGCGGCTGTCTCCAACGCCACCGGGCTCATCCCCGATGTGCGTGGGATGCACGGACCCGAAACTGACCGCGATCATCTCAACCAAACCTTTGCTCTAAAAGAGGAAGGCGGTGTACTGAGCAAAATGGGCGTGGTGGATTACGGCATCGGGCGTGTGGCTCCCGGTGTGTTCCTGATTGTCCGCACCGACCATCCGCGTTTGCGCGAAGCCTTGATCCTGCGCGACATGGGCAACGGTCCCTACTACACCCTGTTCCGCCCCTTCCATCTTTGCAGTATCGAAGTCCCGCTGACCTGCGCCATGCTGACCATCCGCAAGAAGTCGAATATGGTCCCGCTGAATCGTTTGGTTTCGGAAGTCTTTGCAGTTGCCAAGCGGGATTTGGTCCCCGGCGATACACTGGATGCCATCGGCGGGACGACCTACTACAGCCTGATAGACACCTACGAAAACGCCAAAGCCGAGTGCCTGCTTCCCATTGGGCTGGCCAAAGGCGCAAAACTGCTTCGCCCGGTCAAGATGGATACCCCCATCACATGCAAAGATGTCGAGATCAAACCGTCCACTGTGTATAGCCTGCGGCAGTTGCAGGAACAGTGGTTCGACGGCGCGATTAGCGAGGTGGAACTGCTCAAGGCAGTTGATGAATTGGCAAGAGATTAGTGTTGTTTTCCATTCCTGTGTTGATGAGTTGATGATTTTGGAGACGTCAGATGATACCAACCATAGATACCGATGATGTATTGCTGAACGCCTTGATGACAAACTCACCGGATTTCATTTTTGTGAAAGACAGGCAGTCGCGTTTTGTGAGCATCAACAAACCCCAGACCGAACTGCTGCTGGGTCTGCATGACCCAAAGGAAGTGATTGGCAAAACGGACTTCGATCTCTTCCCCGGCAAGGAAAGCGACTCACAGCGTTTTTTCGAAGAGGAGCAACGCATCATGGAGAGCGGGCAACCGGTCATCCACCGCGAGTGGATGGTGCCAAACATCAAAACCGGCAGGAATATCTGGGTTTCCGAAAGCAAGTTCCCGCTTCGAGACAAGTCCGGGCAAATCATCGGGTTGCTGGGCGTCAGCCGCGACATCACCGCCTTGAAGGAAGCCGAATTACAAAGGGATAAGTTGACCCGCGAACTTCAGGCTATTATCGATGTCGCAGCAATGGTTGGCGCAATCCTTGACCCGCAGATCCTGACGGAGAAGATCGTCGAAAGTGTGCATGAACGTTTTGGGTTTCACTACGTTGGGTTGTTTATAGTTTCCCAGCGCGGCAGCCTGACGGAACGGGCGGGAGAGTATGCCTACCTGCGCGCCGGGAGCGGCGTTTCCGGACAGGAATTATTGAAAAGAAATCAAAAATTGAAGGCGGGCGGTAATTCTGTGATTGGTCAGTGTATTCAATCTGGATGCCCCAGCCACGTTCCCGATATCAGGAACAGTGGGCTGCAACCCTCCAACCCGTTGTTGCCTGAAATCCGTTCCGAAATCGCCCTACCGCTTGCCAGCCGACAGGGAACGATTGGCGCCCTGCTCATTCAGTCAAATCATGAAAACTTCTTTACTGAGCGCGATATTTCCCTCCTGACCGTGTTGGCGGGACAACTGGCATCGGCTCTTGAAAATGCGTTTCTGTATCAGCAAATTGACGTCGAACTCGAGCAAATGAAAATAGCCATGAAGTCCTATGTAAGATCAGGCTGGGATAGTTATCTCGGCAAAGGCAGCAAATGAACTGTAACGGCAAAAATGAATTGCATAACCACTAAAGGAGAAAATTATGGCAAAAGTAACTCTGGGTGTGATAGTCGGCAACCGCGATTTCTTTCCCGACCGGCTGGTGGCCGAAGCGCGGGCTGACATCCTGAAATTATTCAAGGAGATGGACATCGAAGCGGTCATCCTCGATGACAAGGCCACCAAACTGGGCGGCGTCGAGACCTGGACGCACGCAAAAGTCTGCGGTGAGTTTTTCAAGAAAAACGCAGAGCGTATTGACGGCATTCTGGTTGTGCTGCCCAATTTCGGCGACGAAAAAGGCGTGGCCGATACGATCAAACTCTCAGGCTTGAATGTCCCGATTCTGATTCAGGCATATCCCGATGACCTCAACCAACTGACAGTCGAACGCCGCCGCGATGGGTTCTGCGGCAAGATTTCGGTCTGTAATGATTTGCGCCAGTACGGTTATGCCTACAGCCTGACCGACCTGCACACCGTTCATCCGTTGACCGACAGTTTCCGCGCCGACCTGGCGAAATTTGTCGGGGTTTGCCGCGTGGTCAAGGGTTTGAAGAATGCCCGCTTTGGAGCCATTGGCGCCCGCCCGGGCAATTTCAATACCATGCGTTTCAGCGAGAAAATGCTCCAATCTTTCGGCATGAGCGTGGTGACAGTGGACTTCTCCGAAATCCTCGGCAATGCCAATAAGCTTTCGGATGATGATGCGCGGGTCAAGGACAAACTTGCTGCCATCAAGGGGTATGCCAAACATGACTCTGTACCTTCCCCCGCTCTGGTGCGCATGGCCAAACTGGGTCTCGTCATCGACGACTGGATGAAGGAGTACGACCTGACCGCCAGTGCCATCCAATGCTGGACTTCGCTCCAGCAAAACTACCACATCAACGTCTGCACGCTGATGAGCATGATGAGTGAGCAGTTGATGCCCTCCGCCTGCGAAGTGGACATTACCGGCGTGGCTTCGATGTACGCCCTGCAACTGGCTTCTGGTTCACCCAGCGCTCTTGTGGACTGGAACAACAACTACGGCGGCGACCCGGATAAATGTGTGCTGTTCCACTGCGGCAACTGGGCAAAGAGTTTCCTGCCGGGCATCGAGATCAAAAATGCTGAAATTCTGGCGACCACGCTTGGCACCGAAAATACCTACGGCGCTGTGGCTGGACGAGTCCCCGCTGGACCGATGACCTACGCCCGCATCAGCACCGACGATAATCAGGGCATCATCCGCACCTACGTGGGCGAAGGCGAATTCACCGACGACACACTCGACACGTTTGGCGCGCGCGCCGTTATCCACACCCCCGGACTGCAAAAACTAATGCGCTACATCTGCAAGAATGGCTTCGAACATCATTGTGCCATGAACGCCTCCCATTCTGCTGCCATCCTTGCGGATGCCTTTGAAACTTATTTTGGATGGGATGTCTATCATCACGTTGGATAAATGCCCCCGGGCACTGAAATCTGGAAAGGAGGCTGATTGCTCAGAAGGAGAAGAGATTAAAAACGTGGATACAGACTGTTAGTCCAGGCGAATGAACAGGACAATCTGTATCCGGTCGGTTATGGATTTGACTCCATAACGGACTTATTTTACCAAATCGCCGTAATATCCTAATTAATAAAAGAAAAAGGAGTACATAATGAAACACCTGGTTCGTGTTCTATCCGTTTTGTTGGCTTTGAGTTTTCTTCTGGCAGCCTGCGCTCCGGCTGCCGCGCCTGCTGCGGACACTGGCGAGAAAAAATACACCATCTGCTTTGCCTTCCAGGATCTTGAAACCGAATTCTGGATGGCTGGGCATAAAGCCATTACTGAAACCCTCGCTGCCAAGGGTTATGATGTCGTTGAAGTGAACTCCGGCTCCGATGCCAACAAGCAACTCGAGCAGGTCAAGAATTGTATTGCCCAGCAGGTGGATGGCATCATGGTCATCCCTGTGGACGGTTCGATTGCCCTCAAACTGATTGCCGAAGCCAACAAAGCCGGTATTCCGATTGGTATCTTCAACCGCCCGCCCCAGAACGAAGAAGGCAATGCCCTGACCGTGGTTGCCAACAATGAGAAAATCGCGCAGGCAACCGTTGAATACATGGCAGAGGAAGCCAAGAAGCTTGGACGCAAAGTGAAGCCGCTCATTATGGTCGGCGACCTTGGTGACCCAAATGCCGTTGGACGTCAGAAAGGTTTCTACAACGCCATCAACAAGTATCCTGACCTGTTCGAAACTCCTGTCGAAGTGGCGACCAAGTGGGATGCTTCCGTTGCGCTGGCTGGTTTGCAGGCTGCCATGACTGCCAATCCCGATATCGACTTCATTTTCACCTCTTCCGATTTCCTGTATCCCACCATCCAGAGCGTACTCGAACCGATGGGCAAGTGGAAGAAGATTGGTGACCCGAACCATGTCATTTTGGGCGGTCTTGACGGCGATAAGACCGCTTGCAGTTTGATGCAGCCCGAAACTGGTTTTGTCGACGCCACTGGTGTTCAAGACCTGTACTTTGAAGCCGATGCCCTGCTCAATGCGATTATCGAAGCCGTTGAAAAAGGCGAAAAGCAACCCGATGCGTGGATTGATGACGCTGGGTTTGCGCTGACCCAGGGCAACATGGCTGAACGTGAAAACGATATGTGGGGCTGCAAACTATTCAATGAAGCAGGCGGAGCCGCTGCCGCGGTGGAAGCTGCCCCTGTCGTCGAAGAAGGCACGAAACTCTGCTTTGCCTTCCAGGATTTGGAAACCGAATTCTGGATGGCTGGACACAAAGCCATCACCGAAACCCTCGCGGCCAAAGGTTACGAGGTAATCGAAGTAAACTCCGGCTCCGATGCCAACAAGCAGCTTGAGCAGGTCAAGAATTGTATTGCCCAGCAGGTGGATGGCATCATGGTCATCCCCGTGGACGGTTCGATTGCCCTCAAACTGATTGCCGAAGCCAACAAAGCCGACATCCCGATCGGTATCTTCAACCGCCCGCCCCAGAACGAAGAAGGCAATGCCCTGACCGTGGTCGCCAACAACGAGAAAATCGCGGAACAGGCTGTTCAATACATGGCTGATGAAGCCAAGAAGCTTGGACGCAAAGTGAAGCCGCTCATTATGGTCGGCGACCTTGGTGACCCGAATGCCGTTGGACGCAAGCAGGGTTTCTATAATGTCATCAATGCCAATCCCGACCTGTTCGAAACTCCTGTCGAAGTGGCGACCAAATGGGATGCCTCCGTGGCGCTGGCTGGTTTGCAGGCTGCCATGACCGCCAATCCCGATATCGACTTCATTTTCACTTCTTCCGATTTCCTGTATCCCACCATCCAGAGCGTACTCGAACCGATGGGCAAGTGGAAGAAGATTGGAGAGGAAGGACACGTCATCATGGGCGGTCTTGATGGCGATAAGACCGCTTGCAGTTTGATGCAGGCTGATAACGCCTATGTAGATGCCACTGGCGTTCAGGACCTGTACTTTGAGGCTGATTCCCTGCTCGCCGCCATTATGGACGCCGTCCAAAAGGGCGAGAAACAGCCCGATGCCTGGCTGGATGACCCCGGTTTTGCTCTAACCCAGGGCAACATGGCCGAACGTGAAATGGATATGTGGGGCTGCAAGTTGTTCCACGGTAAGTAAAATTACCATCATATAATTAATTATGGAGGCGGGCAATCTCTACCCGCCTCCATTCCCGACTGGCTTGGTTGAATGGTTTTGCCCGTCAGATATGCCGATTTCAGGCTCGGAAGGATTTCGATGAAATGACCCTACGCGAGAAATTTTCAGGCGAGATAATCAAAGAAAAATTGGGAAGGCTGCCCCGACAAGTATTCATGTCGGAATACTTCATTCTTTTTCTGTGTGTTTTTGTTTTCCTGGCGCTTATCCCGTTTATTCCGGTCATTGCCAGCCCATATAATATGTCCAGCCTGTCTTCAAATATCTGGCCCCTGTACGCTGTCGCAATCGGGCAGACTTTGGTGCTTATTATTGCGGGCATTGACCTTTCACAGGGCGCAATTATTTCACTGACAAGCGTCATTGGAGCCTCGCTGATTGCCACTGCCGCTGATCCAATTATATTTTCCAAAAGCCCAATCTGGGGCTGGCTGTTATTTGAGAATGGCGGCATCCTGACCAATAACGGCGCCGGTATTTTTCTCGCAGTGCTGGCAATGCTGCTGGTGGGATTGCTGATCGGCTTCATCAACGGGAGTTTGATCGTCTACGCCCGCATCCCTGCATTCATGGTGACGCTTGTCACACAAACATTTTTTGCCGGACTTGCAATCTACTATGTGAAATCAGAAAATATCATCAACCTGCCGGATGGTTTTACGGCAATCGGCGAAGACAGCGGTGGACTGATTTCCTACGCGATGGTGATTACCCTCATCCTGGCTATTTCATCCCAATTTATCCTCAGCCGAACCATGTTTGGGCGCTGGCTATATGCCACCGGCACAAACATTCGCGCTTCAGTTGTTTCCGGCGTGCCGACCAAAAAGGTCGTCATCCTGACCTACATGTTCAGCGGCTTTTGCGCGGCAGTGGCTTCGGTCTTGTACTCTTCCCGCATGGACATGGGACGCCCCACCCTGGGCGTGCCTTTACTTCTCGATGTAATTGGCGGCGCGGTTATCGGCGGTTCGAGTTTATCCGGCGGGAAGGGAAAGGTACTCTGGACATTCTTTGGGGTTGTCTTTCTTACTCTGCTGGGTAATGCCTTGTCGCTTCTGAATGTGCCTTTCTTTTGGATCGAAATTGTCAAAGGCTCGGTGATCTTACTGGCGGCATTGCTGGATGTAATCCGCACTCGTATCCTTCAACAGCAAAATGTCTAGCAGGTGAATCTCATGGGCGATTTTATTCTCCAGTTTTGTAATATTAGCAAGAGTTTTTTTGGCGTTCCGGTATTGAAAAATGTCAGCATCGACGTTCGACGCGGACATATTGTCGGGCTAATCGGCGAAAACGGAGCCGGGAAATCCACGATGATGAATATTCTCGGCGGTGTGGTTCCCTTCGATTCGGGAACATTGCTGCTCGATGGACAGGATTACGCGCCTCACAACCCGGAGTCTGCCACCAGGGCGGGCATTGCCTTCATCCACCAGGAATTAAACCTGTTCACCAATCTAAGTATTGCTGAGAATTTGTTTATCAACAACTTCCCTTACATCGGAAAAACACCATTCCTGAACAAGGTTCAGATTCGCACTCGTACAAAGGAATATCTGGCAATGGTGGACCTGAACCTTTCGCCTGACATTACTGTGGATAGGCTCTCGCCGGGCGAACGTCAACTGGTTGAGGTTGCCAAAGCGCTTAGCCAGGATGCCAGTATCATCATTTTCGATGAGCCGACCACATCCCTGACGGCGCGCGAAACCGAAAGATTATTCTCCATCATTGATCGCCTGCATGGTGCAGGAAAAACCATCATTTACATCTCCCATATCCTGCGCGACATCCAGCAATTGGCTGATGATATTGTTGTTTTGCGTGACGGAGAAGTAATTCAGGCGGCTCCGAAGAACGAATTCACCATCCAAAAGATGATTTCTCTGATGGTGGGGCGCGACATCAAGACCTTATACCCGGAACGTACCTCGAAACCGACTGGACAAGTCATGCTTGAAATCAAAGGGTTGTCAAAGTCCGGGATTGTTCACGACATAAACCTGACTCTTCACAAAGGGGAACTGCTTGGTGTATTCGGACTGATGGGTTCCGGGCGTTCGGAACTGGCTCAAATTATTTTTGGCGTTGAAGATAGTGACAGCGGCGATATTATTGTGGACGGCAAAAAGCACAATCATCAATCCCCGGTAAAAAGTATCCAGCAAAACATTGCCTTTGTAACTGAAAATCGGCGCGAGGAGGGGTTGCTCATGACTTCCACCGTGGCGGAAAATCTCGGCTTGGTGACGCTTCCAAAGTTTGCGACGCCAATTACCAGTGTCGTGCGCCAATCCTCTCTAAATGATGCAATCCGCAATGTTGTTTCGATGTTACGAGTGAAAGCCAATGATGCCTTCAAGAATCAAGTCAAGGGGTTGAGCGGCGGAAACCAGCAGAAGGTGGTTCTGGGCAAGTGGCTGATGAATAATCCATCGGTTCTGGTGGTGGATGAACCTACGCGCGGCGTCGATGTGGGCGCGAAGTATGAAATCTATTCCATCATCAACGATATTGTCGCCAAGGGTGCGGCAGTGTTGTTTATTTCCTCTGAAATCGAAGAACTGATTGGCGTATGCGACCGCATTATTGTCATGGGAGGCGGGGAAATTCTGGGCTCTTTTGAAAAAACAGATTTCAATCGCGAGAAAATCTTACAAACGGCTTTTCGGGAAGGTGGCAAATGAA
The DNA here is from genome assembly GCA_016234555.1 of Chloroflexota bacterium. Taxonomy (GTDB): domain Bacteria; phylum Chloroflexota; class Anaerolineae; order Anaerolineales; family Villigracilaceae; genus Villigracilis. Next base: position 77,745 of record JACRBJ010000018.1, read on the forward strand.
CGCGAATCAATCAAGACAGCGCCTGCTCTTGACCCTATTAAAAAACACCCCCACTATTTTGTTCGTGGTTATTTTTGTTGTGTTCAGCCTGCTGGATCAACGCTTCTTCACCTGGACCAATTTCGAGAACATCATCTCATCCTCGGCTTTTGTCGGCATCCTGGCCGTTGGCATGACATTCGTCTTGCTGACCGGCGGCATCGACCTGTCGGTTGGCGCGAACATGTATATCTCCGGCGGAATTCTGGCGATCATGCTGGAACAAGGATACCCGCTGTGGATATCGATTCTCGTTTGCCTGTTTTGCGGGACTCTGCTCGGGTTGTTCAACGCATTCCTGATCAGCAAGGTGAAGATCATTCCCTTTATGGCTACGCTTGGCACACTCACTGCCGGGCGAGGATTGGCGCTTTTGATCACCGAGTCGCGCGCAATCAATGTAACCAAGGAAATGCCTTTTGCGGCGGCGCGTTTACTGGGTATTCCCCTGCCAATTGTTGTTTTTCTGGCTGTGATTTTTGTGGCATTTATTGTGCTAAACCATACCTCGCCCGGACGCCAGCTCTATGCCATGGGCAACGATCCTGAAGCTGCAAAAAAAGCCGGGTTGAATGTCACCCGTTTGACCATGTTTGCCTATATCGTCTGCGGATTTTGCGCGGCTCTGGCGACAGTTATTGCCCTCAGCCAGCAAGGCAGGCTTTCAGCCTCCTTTGGCGAAGGGGTTGAGTTCCGCGCCATCGCTGCGGCTGTTTTGGGAGGCGCCAGTCTCTTTGGCGGAGTGGGCGCTGTTTTCCCCGGCACACTCATTGGAACCTTGCTCGTGCAAATGATCAGCACCGGATTGGTCTACCTTCAGGTGGATTTATATTTACAGGAGATGATCTCGCCGCTTGTAATTTTCTTTGCCGTTTTTGTAGACGCCCAACGCATGAGCCTGATCAAACGCCTGGAGCGTCGCAACATCCGCGTGGAGAAAACTGCCGGGCAGGCGCTCGCTGAGAAAAAAGCCCTAACCACCCTTTAATTCCATCATGGGTAGTTTTCGAATCCTTTGTTATGGCGATTCAAATACCTGGGGCTATATTCCCCAGACCGCAGATCGCTATCCACGTGCGGTGCGCTGGACAGGAGTCATGGCAGGAAGGCTTGGCAATCGATTTGATGTGATCGAGGAAGGGCAGAATGGGCGTACCACCGTTTGGGATGACCCTTTGGAAGGCGACAAGAACGGATTGCGCTATTTGCCCGCCTGTCTCGAAAGCCACAAACCGCTCGACCTTGTGATTCTGATGTTGGGGACGAATGACCTCAAGGCGCGTTTTTCACTCACCACCCTGGATATTTCTTTTGGGGTGGAACGCCTGGCGCAGGTCATCTTGCAGTCTGGTTGTGGAACAGGCAGCCGTGCCCCTGCCATCCTGCTGGCTGCCCCGCCGCCCGTGTTGCCTCAGGGTGACCTCGCAGAAATGTTCCTCGGAGCGCGGGAAAAATCCATGCAACTGGCAGGGCGTTTTGCCGCGGTTGCGCAACGCTGCGGCTGCGCCTTTCTGGATGTCAGCCAGGTAATTTCCGTTGACCCCGCAGACGGGATTCATTACAGTCCACAGGCACACAACAAATTAGGGAATGCAATGGCAGATTGTGTGCATTCGATTCTTTCCACAAAATAGAGGAACATTATGACGAGTTTGCTTGGTTTGGATATTGGAACCACCGGTTGCAAAGCCATCCTCTTCGACTCAGACGGAACATTGCTTGCCAAAGCTTCACGCGAATACACAGTTGATTTTCCCCACCCGCTTTGGGCGGAGCAGGATTTGGAAAACGTCTGGCGGCTGGCACAGGAATCCATCCGCGAAGCAATTGCCGTTGCCAACGTCACTGAGATTGCCGCCATCGGACTCTCGGTACACGGTGAAGCAGTTACTCCGGTTGATAAAAACGGTCACCCCCTGCGTCCCACCATCCTCGGCATGGACTCGCGCACTGGTTCGCAAAACGACTGGCTGCGCGAACGGTTCGGCGGCGAAGCCCTATTCCAGCGCACTGGCATGGTCATCCATACAGTAAACACTCTCCCAAAACTGCTTTGGCTCAAAGAGAACGAACCAGAAATCTGGAAGTCCGCCGACAAGTTCCTGCTGGTCGAAGATTTCCTGATCCAAAAAATGACCGGACGGGCGGTCATCAGCCAGTGCCTTGCCTCCCGCACACAAATGTTCAATTTGAATCAGGGGAAATGGGACGACGGGATTCTTGAAGCTCTCGGATTGGATTCTGCTCGACTGAGTCTGGTCCAACCTTCAGGGACTGCGGTTGGGACTCTCAGCCCGCAGTTGGTTGCCGACTTCGGGTTGATTCATCCTCCACGCGTCGTCACCGGCGGACACGATCAGGCTTGCGGTGCGTATGGCGCAGGGCTGACCTCCCCCGGCCTGGCGTCAGTTTCCACTGGAACCGCCGAGGTGGTTGAAGTGGCGCTGCCCAGCCCCGTCGTCAGCCAGCCGTTGTATGAAGGCGACATTTCAGTTTACAACCATGTTGTCCCTGGTCTCTTTTTGGCGATGACTCTTAATCATAGCGGCGGCATGTCCCTGCGCTGGTTTCGCGATGGATTCTGCGAGCCGCAGATGCTTCAATCTGCTCAAGCCAACACTGACGCTTATGACCTGATGTTAGCGGGCGCTTCCACCGAACCAAGCGGGTTGCTTGTCATGCCGCATTTTTCCGGGCGCGGCACGCCAACCTTCGACACTGCCTCAAAAGCCGCCATCCTTGGCTTGACCTTTGCCACCACCCGCACCGACCTTGCCAAAGCCATCCTCGAAGGCTTGACCTATGAATTGCGCCTGAACCTCGATTTGCTCAAAGCGGGCGGCGTACAGATTGATGTGCTGCGCGCCATCGGCGGTGGAGCCAAATCGAAGTTTTGGTTACAGCTCAAAGCAGATATTACAGGCATTCCGGTGGTGACTCCGAAAATCACAGAAGCCGCTGGGTTTGGCGCGGCGTTGCTGGCAGGTGTTGGCGCTGGAATTTTCCCGTCTGTTGCCGAAGCCGCAGGCCGCTTCCTGCAATTCACCGACGAATATTATCCAGACCCAGCGCGACACGCCGCCTACACTCGTCAGTTCGAGCTCTATCGGCAGGTGTATCCCGCCGTCGCGCCGATCACACATCGGTTATAGCATCAAGGTAATTTGTATGATTCTTGAACCTATCGTGCCTGATGCGAGTGGACATTTTCTTGTCACTACAACCGGCCAACCCTTTTTCTGGCTGGCAGACACCGCCTGGGAATTGTTTCATCGTCTGAATCTCATTGAGGCAGAACACTATCTCGAAACGCGCCGCAAACAGGGATTTAATGTTATCCAGGCGGTTATTCTGGCTGAATTGGATGGACTACACACGCCCAACGCAAATGGGCATGTCCCATTACTTGGAGATGACCCAACACGCCCAAATGAGTATTACTTTCGTTTTGTTGATGAAGTTATTCGGTTGGCCGCGGAGAAAGGACTTTATATTGGGTTATTGCCTACCTGGGCTGATAAAGTGGATGGGAAATGGTGGGGAATAGGACCCGCTATTTTCAATCCTGAAAATGCCCGAATCTATGGAAAATTTCTCGGGCAGCGCTACCGGGATGATTCCAATATTTTGTGGATTCTAGGAGGCGACCGCTCGGCGATTGGCTACGAAGCACTCTGGGCGGCAATGGCGGAAGGGATTATGGAGGGCTTGGGACGACGTCCGTTTTTTACTTATCACCCGAGGGGAGGAAACGGTTCATCGGAATGGCTCCATGATGCCGACTGGCTGGATATGAACATGTGGCAGTCGGGACACTCTGTCCTGGATGCGCCCAATTGGGATATGGTTGCTTCTGATTACAATCGCACTCCTGTCAAGCCGGTACTGGATAGTGAACCAAATTACGAGGATCACCCGATTGATCCTTTCACGCGTAAATGGCAGGTTGAGTTTGGGCGTTTCTCTGATTACGATGTGCGTAAACAGGCATACCGCGCCGTTTTTTCCGGGGCATGTGGACATACTTATGGACACCATTCGGTCTGGCAGTTTTGGACCCTGCAACGGGAACCGGTCAATTTCCCCATGCCAGCCTGGGATGAAGCAATTCTGCGACCGGGCGCAGCACAGATGGCACACCTCAAAAAACTGATGCTTTCCCGTCCATACCTAAGCCGAATCCCTGCACCTGATATGTTGCCCGATTTGCCTGAATATGATTCGGAAAATAGCGAGACTTTCAGTGCATTGCGTGCGGCTTATCCATGCGCCACGCGTTGTGCAAATGGAATGTATGGAATGGTTTACTTTCCGCAAGCAGGGCAAAGCCTGCGAGTGGATTTGAGGCGTATTTCGGGGGAGGTCAAAGCCTGGTGGTTTGACCCACGCAATGGCAAAACGTATCCATTGGGTGATTACCCTAACGAGATAGTTAATTTTACATCTCCCCTCGCTGGTCCAGATTGGGTATTGGGATTGGACAGCGTATCTCTTAAATAGGAGTATTTCGTGCAAACTAAAATTCATCTCACCTCTGAACAATTCACGTCTTCTGAAGTCGTCCTTGCCGAACACGGCGAACTGACCGCCAGCACTTTCCGCTACCCAGGCGGAGTCTGCGCCCTGCGCCTGAAAAACTCCCTCGGAGAGTTGGTCATGCTTCCGTATCAAGGTCAGCAGATTTGGGATGCGACCCTGCGCGGGCGGCGGCTGACGATGAAATCCATGTTCGACCAGCCGTATCCCACCCGCGACTTTCTCTCCACATATGGCGGTTTCCTCCTGCACTGTGGCGCAACAGCAATGGGATCTCCCAGTGCGGAAGATAATCATCCTTTGCACGGCGAATTGCCCAACGCGCCATATCAATCTGCCGCGCTGGTTTTTGGCTCGGATGAAAAGGGTGAGTACATTGGATTGACAGGCGTTTATCGTCACACGGTTGCCTTCAACTATAACTATACTGCCACACCGCTGGTCAAACTCTACGAGGATTCATCTGTCTTCACGGTTTCGATGACCATCCACAACCTGAAAGCCAGCCCCATGCCGCTGATGTTTTTGGAGCATGTCAATTTCCACCCGGTGGATGGTGGGCGGCTGGCACAGACTGTGATTTGCGACCCTGAGAACATGCGTGTCCGCGCGAACATCCCACCGTTTATGGAAGTCGCGCCCGGCTATCGTGAGTTTGTGAAGGTCTTGCAGGAACACCCCGAAAAACATCTCGTTTTCGACCCCGCTCTGGTCTACGACCCTGAAATGGTTCTTTACCTGAATTATCTCGCCGATAAAAACGGTTGGGCACATACCATGCAAATCCACTTGGATGGCAGCGCCGACCTTTTACGTCATCGCCCCGAACAACTGGATCATGGTGTGCGCTGGATCTGTCGCACCGCCGACCAGGACGCGCTCGGCATGGAGCCGTGTACTGCCGAGGTAGAAGGTTTTAGCACCGAAAAGAAAAAGGGGAATGTCCGCTCCCTGCCTGGCGGCTCGAAATTTACATCCGAACTTGAGGTTGGTGTGCTGACTCCTGACGAGGTTCAACGCGAGGAAACGCTCATCAAGCAAATTTTGGATACCACCAAATGAGCATCATCCTTGCCCCGTCAATTCTCTCAGCGGACTTCTCCCGCCTTGGCGAACAAATCGAAGCCCTCGAACAGGGCGGCGCGGATTGGATTCATATCGATGTGATGGATGGTCACTTCGTCTCGAATTTGAGTTTTGGCCCCTTCATCCTGCCAGTCGTCAAAAAGCATACCCGCCTGCCGGTTGATGTGCATTTGATGGTTGCCGACCCTGATGCTTTGATCCCCGCTTTTATTGCTGGCGGCGCGAACTGGATCACCGTCCATGTGGAAACTTGTCCGCACCTGTATCGTACCTTGCAAGGGATTCGGGTAGCGGGATGCAAGGCGGGTGTGGCACTCAACCCTGCGACCCCGGTTGAGAGTCTGCGCGAGGTGGTTCATCTGCTCGATTTGGTTTTGGTATTGGGGAATAATCCCGGCTTTTCGGGGCAAGGCTGGATTTCAGAGATGGGGGCAAAAATCGGCCGTGTGGCAGACTTCCTAAAGCGGGCTGGGTCATCCGCCATGATTCAAGTGGACGGCGGCATGACCGCCCAAACGCTGCCCGAAGCGTATCAGGCCGGGGCGCGGGTTTTTGTCAGCGGCAGTGCGATTTTTGGTCATCCCAACGGTATTGCGGAAGGAGTGAAATCTTTACGCAATGTTGTGGGATAGCTTCTCGAAAAATTTTCTCCAGCCAGGTGAAATAAAATTAAGAAATGACGACCGGATAAATTATTCCGCTCGAAGGAACTGAAATGGTCAAACAATTCCAGACTATCCCAACTAAAATTATTATTTTATTATTTGTTGCAGCCATCCTGCCAGGTTGTTCATCCGATCAAACTTCGATAACCAAAACCTCAACCCCACAAATTTTGTCCGAGTCCAACCCTACACCAACACCCACTTCAACGGAACATGTTCAGCCCGAATGGCAAACCACTTCACCCGAAGACCAATCCATGAACTCGAAAATACTTGGGGACATGTTAGGAGCAATTAAAGAACAGCATTTGGATATCCATAGTGTGTTGGTTGTTCGGAATGGATACATCGTCAGTGAAACTTATTTCGATCCATATTCTGAAACGGTGCCGCATCACACATTTTCGATAACCAAAAGTGTTGTTTCAATCCTTGTTGGAATAGCGCTGGATCAGGGAAAAATTGATCGCGTCGATCGCCCGGTTCTGAGCTTTTTTCCGGACCGCACCTTCCAGAATCTGGATGAGAGGAAAAAATCCATGACCCTGGAGAATTTATTAACCATGAGTTCAGGACTTGAATGGGATGATAATCTTGATTTTTCGAATATGATGGCAACTCAGGATTGGGTCCAATATGTATTAGACAAACCTATGGTAGAACAACCTGGAAGCCAGTTCAACTATTGTTCAGGATGCGCTCATGTCGTCTCAGCTATTCTAGAAAAACAAACCGGTATGAGCGCTGAAGAATACGCCAGGAAGGAATTATTTGACATTCTCAATATATCGAATTATGTTTGGAAGAGCGATCCCAACGGAATATCACGCGGCGGAAATGGCTTATCACTTACTACCAGGGATATGGCTAAATTGGGTTATTTATTCCTCTATCAGGGAGAATGGGGCGGGAAAGAAATCGTTCCTGCCGACTGGGTCAAGAAATCCACTCAATTCCATATGGAATCTGGAAGGGAAGAAGGGACCGATTACGGCTTTATGTGGTGGACGTATCCATTATTAAATGCCTATGCAGCTTTGGGTTCGGACGGCCAAACCATATTTGTAATACCTGACCAGAGTTTAATTGTTGTAGTAACTGCAGGTCGCACTGCAAAACATGGACCCCAGGAAATTCTCGATTTGATCGAAAGTTATGTGGTCCCATCGATTATGAACCCATAGCTTTAATGGCTGAAGGGATTCATGTTAAAAAATATGAAGATAAAACCGCTTTTTTGATAAAAAGACAATCCATCCCTCGTGTGATATTGTAATTAAAAACCTTAATGGGAGGCAGAAGGACTCACCGAAGGACTGGGGTGCAAGCCGTTTGTTAGTTATCACCCGGACGGTCCCAGTTCGCTTGATAGACCTTGGGTCGGTTGCAATTCATCCCAGCATCTGCATGATTATGAATGGCTGGTTATGAATATGTGGCAGTCGGGCCACATTCTGTTGGATACTCCCAACTGGGAGATGATTGCCTCTGATTATCATTGACTACCCGTCAAGCCGGTACTGGATGCTGAACCGAATTACAAAGGGCACCCGATTGACCCGTTCCTGCGCAAGTGGCAGGCCGAGTACGGACGTTACAATGATTACGATACGCGCACACGCTTATCGCGCCGTTTTTACCGGGGCCTGCGGTCACACATATGGGCATCACTCAATCTGGCAGTTTTGGACTTTGCAACCCGAGCCGGTCAATTTCTCTATGCAGACTTGGGATGAATCAATTTTTTCGCCCGGTGCAACTTAAATGATCCATCTAAAAAACTTGATGCTTTCACGTTGCTCTGTTGCAAACATCTGAGTGAGCTGGTAGATTTAAGGGCATGAACCAACGAGAGAGCCGCTACGTAAAAGTCACCAAAATTGCATATCGCCTGACCAAACAGGCGTTGCCAAAGTATTCACACGCCAAGAGTCCGC
>JACRBJ010000019.1 GCA_016234555.1 Chloroflexota bacterium
CCCGTCTCGACAACCTGGAGCATCTGTTCAAAAGTCTTTCGCTGAACGCCTGTTGACCGCTTGAATTCTTCATCTTTGAGCACTTGTACGGTTTCGTATCTCATGTGCCTATTATGGCACACTTATGCAAGAGGTCTATTCCATGATCCATTCTTTACATCTTCGATATCATCGACTGCCTCCCCATTGTGGACTCATACTACCAGTGTTCAGATAGCTTCTAATTTTGTAACCATTCGCATTAGCCCACGCATACCCTGTATCCTCAAGCAGACTATTGCCACAGTTTAGAAATCTGAAAGGTTTTACGACGGTTTTTGAGGGGCTAAACAACTGTTATTCATTGCTATAAAAGTCAATTTTGACGAGATTTTGTCGCACAAGAGCAGTTATATTAAGTTATTTTCATCGTGTAGAGAACGAAGAATCCCCGAAGCCGATGCCTCAATTATGACACATCCTGACGTAATGCATCAATGAGTCCTTGACTTTCCCCAAGTATTATCAGGTAACTTTCAGCGTTTTATCTGGCCCGATTAGGGAAGCGGTAGGCAGGAGTAATCTCTGGAGGATTTGAGGGCGAAATTAAGGCGATGAATACACGTAGACATTCGATAATGCATTAATCACCAAATAAATGAAATTTGCAGGGTGCTTGGCTGTAGATGATACAATCTCAAAAATTTTGAGAATCATATCCAATAGCGTAGGCTTTGCTGCCCCATTTTCTCAAAATTCATGGTTGGTCTAGTTTTTACTCGCTGCGCTAATTTTATGATAGGAAGCGTCTTCATGCACGACGATGGTAAAACCAAGAAAATTCAAGATGCTACGGCATCCCAAAAAGAAATCCTTTCTGAAATACAGGAAGATCTTAACATCAGAGAACAACGACGGCGGATGTTCCCACGCGCGGCGCTCGTAGGATTATGCGCAGGCTTGGTCGCTTCATTTTTTCGGATTGCGCTTGCCGGAGCAGACGCTTTTCGTAACGGATTAATTGAGTGGTCGCATCAATATCCATTCTGGGGGTGGGTTTTTCCCGTGTTCTTTGGTATGGCAGGGGCATCGTTATCGGTCATGTTGGTGCGGCGTTTTGCGCCAGAAGCAAGTGGAAGTGGCATACCCCATCTTGAAGCGGTCTTGCATCGCCTGAGGGTATTGGATTGGAAGCGCGTACTACCTGTAAAATTTATTGCTGGAACTTTGGCACTTGGCGGCGGACTGGCACTTGGACGTGAAGGTCCCACTGTGCAAATGGGAGGAGCGGTTGGCGATGCAATTTCCAAGTGGCTCAAAGTACCGCCTCGCGAACGGCGGACATTGATTGCGGCAGGGGCGGGCGCAGGACTTGCGGCGGCATTTAACGCGCCCTTATCTGGTGTGATATTTGTTCTCGAAGAGATCCAGCGTGACTTTCACCCGTTTGTATTTGGGGCAGCTTTCCTGGCAGCAGCAATTGCTGACATCGTTTCACGTGTTCTTTCAGGAGCATTTCCTGTTTTCTCCATTCCTGATTATCCAACACCTCCGACTGCATCCCTGCCAATTTTTGCTTTGTTGGGTATTTTCGCAGGTTTGCTGGGAGTTGTTTTCAATCGAAGCCTGCTTGGCACAATGAACTTATTTACTCGTGTAAAGGGACGATGGAGTTTGGTAGTTGTGGCAGGTGTTGGCGCGTTAGTTGGCTTGGCTGGCTGGTTTTCGCCCATGATTGTCGGAGGAGGGCACTCGCTTGCAGAAACTGCTCTCGCAGGGAATCTTATCCTGTGGGTAATCCCAATCTTTTTTGTAATTCGATTCCTGATGACCATTGCCAGCTATGGAACCGGCGCTGCAGGCGGTATTTTCGCTCCTTTGCTTGCGCTGGGCGCTCTGCTTGGACTCGCCCTCGGTCAAATCGCAAATCGGATCGCCCCAGGCATAGTGCCGCAACCGGCAGTCTTTGCTGTTGTTGGTATGGCTGCCTACTTTACCGCCATTGTGCGCGCGCCCCTTACGGGAATTGTCCTCATCGTGGAAATGACGGGTAATTATCAACAAATGCTGCCATTATTGGTCGCTTGTTTTTGTGCTTATGCAGTTGCGGAATTATTGAAAGATCTGCCCATTTACGAAGCATTACTCGAACGCGATCTGTTCCGCGATGGCTCTCATATCAAATTGAAAGAACCAATGGTCATGGATTTCCTGATTGAACAGGGAGCGCCTTTTGTTGGACGGGAAGTACGCCTTCTGGGATTACCGCCCGGGTGTGTCCTTGTGCGTTGCACGGAAGGCGCCCGGGTATTCGTTCCAACCGCCACGACTACTATTGAAGCTCACATGAAGATCACCGTGGTCATCGCCCCCGAGGCAGCTCACGGTTTAACGAACTTGCGAAATGGATGTAAAGGCAAAAAGACGTGAAAATAAAATACATCACAAGCCAGGGTCGGGAAACCATCATGCCCTGTATTGTCGCGGATTATTTTTCAAGTCGATCCCTTCTGAGCAAGTATTCCTGAGGACTTTTGTTTGACTTTTCTAATTTCATCTGCTAATATTATCCAAAACGTTTTGGAAAATATTATGCCGACCATTAAAGATGTTGCAAAAGCGCTAAATTTATCGATTACCACCGTTTCACGGGCATTGGATGGGTACGATGATGTTGCCGACGATACCCGCGAACTGGTCATTAAGACTGCGCACAAGATGGGGTATACCCCCAACCGTGCTGCCCGCCAGTTGCGCCGCCAACAAACGGATACGATCGGATATATCCTGCCTACTGAAAAGCCCCAATTTGCCGACCCATTTTATTCTGAGTTTATTGCCGGTTTGGGTGACACGGCTGCGGCGAACAATTTTGACCTGATCGTTTCTGCCGCTCCACCGGACAGCCCCTCTGAGAGGGCTTTGTACGAACGCTGGGTGCAAGGTCACAAGGTGGATGGCGTCATTATAAATCGCACACGATTACAGGATTGGCGTGTTCAATATTTGACAGAACGAAAAACCCCGTTTGTTTCGCTGGAGCGTTCCCAACTTCCTGTGGAATTTATTGGCGTGGAAACTGAGACAAACCAGGGCATGATTGAACTGATCGCCCACCTTGCCAACCAGGGTCACAGCCGAATTGCTTATATCGGGGCGTCGCCAGACCTCAAGATCGAGTATGACCGCCACCAGGGTTATCAGGTTGGGTTGCAGGAAGCCAAAATAACTTCGAATCCCGCCCTCATAATCCGCGCGAACCTGACCCCAGAAGGAGGGTATCAGGCTGCCAGACAATTGTTGGCGCTGGCAAACGCGCCCACGGCGATTGTCTGTGTAAATGACCTGACTGCCATCGGCGCGATGCACGCGGCGCATGAAAGCGGACTCAAGGTGGGGCGCGACATTGCCATTGCCGGTTTTGATGGGATTGCCGACTCGGCGCATACTCAACCGCCGCTGACCACACTGGACCAGCCGGTTTATGACATTGCCAGCCGTCTTGTGACCATGCTGTTGTCTCTTATCAAAGGTGATTTTCTGGCTGAACGGCAGGTCAAGATTCAGCCAAAATTTCTGATTCGCCCTTCGACAGGCGGCTAAAACAATAGAATCCGGCAAACAAGATTCCCTCTTTTTTTAAGTTCTTACCAAAACGTTTTGGAAACTCATGGAAACACTTTTTCAAACATACCCTATTGCATTACCCGTTTTTATCTTTTTCGCCCGCATCCTGGATGTGACACTCGGTACCGTGCGCATTATTTCACTCTCACGCGGTTGGAAGCGGCTCGCGCCCCTGCTGGGATTTGTCGAAGTTTTTATCTGGGTTGTCGCCATCAGCCAGTTGGTGCGTAACCTGACGCATTTTTCCAGTTATCTCGCTTATGCCGCCGGGTTCGCAGCGGGAAATTATATTGGTATGTGGATCGAGGAAAAATTAGCGCTTGGCACACTCAGCGTGCGAATCTTTGCCGTCTTTGAAGGGGATGAACTTTCAAAACGATTGGCGGATGCTGGATTCGGCGTAACTGTTCTGGATGGGCATGGATCGGGAGGTCCGGTCAAGGTCTTGTTTACCACCATCCATCGCCGCGAACTGGAACAAGTTGAGAAAATCATCCATGAACTCAACCCGAAGATGTTTTACTCGGTTGAAGAAGTCCGCGCTTCCAGAGACGGTGTCTTTCACCCAGGACGGCGCCAACAATTAATGAAAAAATTTGATTTGATCAAGAAAAAGTAAGGAGAGATTATGTGTGGATTCTGCGGGTCGACCCCGAGCAACGATACAACTTTTGTGGAGCAGGCTGTGCGCAAATTACGCCACCGTGGTCCGGATGAACAGGGTGTCACGCAAACGCCGCTGGGTGCGATGGGGCATGCCCGACTCTCGATCGTAGATGTAGCTGCCAGCCATCAGCCGATGACGGACGGTCAACACTGGATCGTGTTCAACGGCGAAATTTACAATTTCCAATCCCTGCGCAGCCAGCTTTCCGGACCCTGGCTTACCCAGGGAGATACGGAAGTGGTCATGCGCCTGATCATGGAACACGGCATGGAAGCCATTGATGCGCTCGATGGCATGTTCGCCTTCGTGTTTTTCGGCGACGAAGTATTACTGGCGCGTGATGCCATTGGCATCAAACCGCTTTATTATATAAAAAACGATGCGGGCATGTTCTTTGCGTCTGAGATCAAGGCGCTGCTCGACATGCAGGGGGATGTCTGTGAATTCCCCGCTGGACATTGGTGGAGCGCCGCGCGCGGTTTTGTGCGTTATTTTCATATTGACGATTTGCAGTGGAACACATCCCTGCCATCCAACCTGCCCGAAACCGAATATGATGATTTGATCCGTTCCACCCTGCGTCGCGCCGTTCAAAAAAGGCTGATCGCCGACCCCGGCATTCCCGTGGGGGTCAGTCTTTCCGGTGGACTGGACAGCAGTCTGATCACTGCGCTGGCGCGTGAAGGACGCGATGTGCTCGACACCTTTGTGGTTGGCATGGAGGACAGCGAGGATGTTGCCCGCTCGCAGGAAGTCGCGGATGCGCTTGGCACGCGCCATCACGTTTACGTCTATGACTTCCAGGAAATGCTGGATGTGCTGCCCCAGGTCATCTACCACCTTGAGTCGTTCGATGCGGCGCTGGTGCGCAGCGCCATTCCAAATTATTTTCTGGCACGCCTTGCGTCGCAGCATGTCAAGGTAATGCTTACCGGCGAAGGCGCTGATGAAATTTTTGGAGGCTACGAGTACTTGAGCGGCGTGACGGATCCCCAACAGTTCCAGCGTGAACTGTGGACGATCACCACCAATTTACACAACACCAATCTGCAACGGACAGACAGAATGACGATGGCGCACAGTATCGAGGGAAGAGTCCCATTTCTTGACAAGGAAATGATCCGCCTCGCGTTGAGCCTGCCACCCGAATTAAAGTTCCACGTTGGAGGCGGAACTGAAAAAACGCTTCTGCGCCGCGCCTTTGCCGGTTTCCTGCCCAATGGAATTCTCCAACGCCCCAAGCAGAAATTCTCCCACGGCACAGGCTCGCGTGATCTGCTGGCACATTATGCCAACGACCAGATTTCAGACAAGGATTTCGCCGAAGCACAGCAGCAATATCCGCAAGCTGCCCTGCGCTCAAAAGAGGAATTGTTCTACTACCGAATTTTCCACGAGCAGTTTGGCGAACGCATTCCATCTCAAACCGTGGGACGTACGCGCTCAGTGGCAACAGGCGAGTTGAATTAGAGAATTTGGCGAACATTAAAGCAAAGATACTTTCAGTAAAAAAACATGCTTTCTGAATCGGAGAAAAAATATGATCTGGATCGAGTTCATCATCTGTGCCGCATTGATTAGCTGGGCGGGTTCCCTGCTCTCGAAGTATGGTGACGTAATTGCTGAGAAAACAGGGTTGGGACGCGCCTGGATTGGGGCGATTCTGATTGCTGGCGTTACTTCCCTGCCCGAATTGGCCTCAGGTGTCTCAGCGGTGGCTTGGCTGAATGCGCCAAACCTTGCCGCAGGGTCTGTCCTAGGAAGTTGTCTTTTCAATCTGGCACTCATCGCCTTGATCGACCTGGCTTATCAACCGGGAAGAGTACTTGCCAAAGCCCAGGATGTTCATATTCTTTCGGCTGGCTTGGGTGTATTGATGCTTGGCATGGTGGTGATGGGAGTGCTCATCGGTCCAGCCCTAAATGGATTCGGCGGTCTGGGAGTTAGCATCTTGAGCATTGCCATTTTTTTGCTTTATATCCTTGGCGGAAAAATGATTGCCGGGCTTGAAAAAGAGCGTACTGTCGAAGTTCTTGAAAAGGAAGCTGTTGAAGGCAATTACGCCAAAATTTCAGCACGGAAAGCGTACATTGTATTCATTCTGAACAGTATAGCTGTAGTTGCCCTGGGAATCTGGCTTGCATCCATCGGGGACCGCCTCGCGACGACCACCGGGCTTTCACGTAGTTTTGTAGGCAATCTGTTCCTGGCGCTGACCACCTCCCTGCCTGAGATTGCTGCCAGCCTCGCCGCCATTCGTCTTGGCGCAATTGACCTCGCAATCGGCAACGTGCTTGGAAGCAACCTGTTCAATATAGCCCTGTTTTTTGCCTTTGACCTCGCCGATGGACGCACCAATTTTTGGGCATCGCTAACCAATGCAAATGCGTTTGCGGCTGTGATGGCCATGATGATGACTGGTGTCGTTATCATCAGCCTGATGTACCGTGCCTCACCCAGGACCCCATACCGCATCTCCTGGGATGGGTTTGCGCTGACTGGGATGTATCTTGGTTCAATGGCATTGTTGTATCTGCTAGGTTGATCAACCGCCTGACAGACATGTCAGGGCTGTGTTGTTAAATCTCCAGTGCTATAGATAGGAAAGAAAAATGCAAGTCAAAGATTGTATGAAACGAAACGTCTTTTTCATTACAGCCGAAACAACCATTGCCGAAGCGGCGCGCCTGATGGTGGAGAAACATATTGGCGGTCTGCCAGTTGTGGATTCCAGAGGTCAACTACTGGTGGGCTTCCTCCCCTTGCGCAGCCTGCTTATGACCGTCATGCCAGATTTTGTTCACCTCGTGGAAGACTTTGATTTTGTCGCAAATTTTGGCGCGGCCGAGTTACGCAAACCGGGCGGGGAATTACTCGCCCGCCCGGTCAGCGAAATCATGCTTGCCCCCGAAACGGTGGAGGAGACGAGTGGGCTGATGCGTGCTTTCGCCCTGCTTCATCAGCACCAACTCCATGATCTACCTGTTGTGGATGCGCAAGGCAAACTGGTGGGCATTGCCTCGCGCGTGGATGTGGGTACGGCATTTCTCTCAAACTGGAACGTGACCCAAGGTGGCTGACATGCTGACAGGAATCATAGCGTTCATCATTTTTGCTGGGACACTCTATCTTGTTTTTTCCGAAAAACTCAACCGCACCATTGCCTCCGTTGCCGGGGCAGTTGCAATGGTGGCAGTAGGAATGATCCTGGGCTTCTACACCGAAGAACAAGCCGTTGCCGCAGTGGATGTGGAAACCATCGGTCTGTTGATGGGCATGATGGTCCTTGTGGCATTACTTGAACCGACTGGTTTTTTTCAATACCTGGCAGTGCAGGCAGCACGTTTTTCCAAGGGAAAACCCCTGCGCCTGCTGATTTTGCTCGGCTCAGTCACTACCATCCTCTCCATGTTTCTCGATAACGTCACGACAGTGATCTTGATTGCCCCAGTTACCATTCTTATTTGCGAGATTCTCGGCATCAACCCGGGGCCTTTCCTGATTTCAGAAGCCCTGCTCTCCAATACCGGCGGCATTGCAACACTGATCGGGGATCCGCCCAACGTGTTGATTGCTTCCGCCTCCGGGCTGGTATTCAACGATTTTCTAACCCACTCCCTGCCGGTTGTACTGGTGGTCTGGTTTGCAGCACTGTTTTTATTGCGCTATCTCTTTCGACATGAGCTTGCAGAAACTCCTTCCGATCCAGATGCCATTCAGAGCCTTAACCCTGCTGAGGCACTCGAAGATTGGAAGACAGCTCGTAAAATTTTGATGGTGTTGGGTGCTACCATCCTCTTGTTTTTTTGGGAAAAGCTACTAGGCATCAGCCCCGCTTTTATTGCTTTGAGCGCTGCAACGGTGACCCTGGTTTGGATTCGTCCGGATATTCGCAAAACACTTGAGCGCATTGAATGGAGTGTGCTGGTCTTTTTTACCGCCCTGTTCGTAATGGTCGGTGGACTGGAAGCGGCAGGGGTGCTCCATGCCATCACATCTTCCATCCTGAGCATCAGTGACATCAACCCTCTGGGGCTGGCTGTAGGGTTACTCTGGTTGGTGGCCGCACTCTCAGCGGTGGTTGATAACGTCCCGATTACCATTGCTTTTATCCCGATTATTCAAGGACTCGGAACCAGTGGCATGAATATCGCCCCTCTTTGGTGGGCGCTGGCCTTTGGCGCGGGGCTGGGCGGCAACGGCACCATCATCGGTTCCACCGCCAACATCGTCATTGCCTCCTTGTCTGAACGTACCCGCTCTCCGATCACACCAGCGCTGTGGAATAAACGCGGATTGCCAGTGATGTTGGCTACGCTGATTGTCACCACGATTCTGTTCATAATTGCCTACCCTTTCTATCAGCGATAGATGGGCAGAGAGGAGGAAAGTACGCAGACATTCAATACTAGGCTTGGATTTTCTTGCGGTACCCTCTCCAAATATCATTCTTGTTCAGCCTGTATTGGTTCGAAGTAATACATAAAACTTTATTGAGAGAAATTAATGATGAAAACAAAACTAACCACACTCTTCCTTGAATTTTTTGAAAGCGAGCAAGCCTCCGGGATCATTTTGATCCTGTGTACGATAACCTCGCTTGCACTTGCCAATTCACCTTTTGGGGAGAACTTCCGGGATTTCTGGCAAATAAAAATTGGCTTTGATCTGGGCGGATTTCACTTGAAATATGATTTGGAGCACTGGATTAACGATGGTTTAATGGCGGTCTTCTTTTTGTTGATCGGCCTAGAGATAGAACGGGAGCTTTACATTGGCGAATTATCCGATATGAAGAGTGCATCCCTGCCCATCATCGCTGCAATTGGGGGAATGGTGACACCGGCCTTGATCTATCTGCTTCACAACTGGGGGGCAGAAACACAAAATGGTTTTGGGATTCCGATGGCCACTGACATTGCTTTTGCCCTGGGAATCCTTTCCCTGGCCGGGAATAGAATTCCAGCTACATTGAAAATCTTTCTTGCCGCATTAGCCATTATTGACGATCTTGGAGCAATCATAGTAATCGCCCTGTTCTATTCAAAAGACTTCTCGTTGATATATCTTGGGTTGGGTTTGGGAATATTTCTACTTCTGCTGGCGATGAATTTTTCAGGCGTGCGTCGATTACCTGTTTACCTGATCGGCGGACTTGTGATGTGGTTCCTGATCTTCCAATCCGGTATACATGCCGCAATTGCAGGGATTCTGCTGGCATTTGCCATCCCATTTGATCAAGAGCAGAAATCGTCTCTATCCTACAAGCTGGAGCATTTCCTACACAAGCCAGTGGCCTTCATCATCATGCCTCTTTTTGCACTTGCGAACACGGGTATTGTATTGAAAGGGATATCCATCGAGGGCTTGATTTCGCTAAATACGATTGGGATCTTTTTGGGGCTGTTGGTAGGAAAACCATTGGGGATCATTCTCTTTTCTCTACTGGCAATTAAACTTCGATTATCGCAATGGCCAAACGGCATGTTCCTTAATCATCTAATCGGTGCTGGTTTTTTGGGTGGTATCGGTTTCACAATGGCAATCTTTGTTACATTCCTGGCTTTTGGCGATACCGAAATTGCACAATATTCAAAAATTGCGATTTTGCTTGGATCGTTCCTGGCTGGAACAATCGGATATTTGATTTTGCGAGGACAACCATTAAATTCCCAATAATAAGCCCGCTTTTTGATTTTACTTTTGCTTGCTGTAAAGAAATGTATGGTTTTGCAAGCGATAAGCCGAAATATAAATTTAAGGAGTTGCCATGACAAGAACTGTCATCGCCGCCGCGTTGGGCGAGTGTGTCCACGTGGCGGGCATATCCAATTTTTTGCGCCTTGCTGAAACCGCAGGCTGGCGCACCATATTTCTGGGACCAGCCGTCCCGATTGAAAAAGTCCTCGAAGCCGTGCGCGCTGAAAAAGCCGATCTTGTTGGCATTTCATATCGCCTCACACCTGAAAATGGCGAGCGTTTGCTGGGTCAATTTGCAGAGGAAGCCGCCGAACTTCATGAAGTTGGGGTCAAGTTTGCGTTTGGGGGAACGCCGCCCGTTGCAGAGCGCGCTGTCAAACTCGGTTTCTTTGAAAAAATCTTCGATGGAAGCGAATCGCCTGAACAGGTGCTCGCCTATTTGAAAGGTCAGCCAGCGCAGGACTTATCCGAATCAGACTTCCCTCAGCTTGTTACTGAACGAATAGCATGGCGTGCTCCGTATCCGATCCTGCGTCATCATTTCGGCTTGTCCACAATGGAAGCCACGATTGACGGCATCCAAAAGATCGCCGAATCCCAAGCCCTCGACCTGATCTCCCTTGGCACCGATCAGGATGCGCAGGAAAATTTCTTCCACCCCGAGCGTCAGGATCCGCGCCGCAAGGGAGCGGGCGGAGTCCCAGTGCGCACCACAGACGATTACCGCGCCTTGTATGAAGCCAGCCGCCGCGGAAACTTTCCCCTGCTGCGAGCCTACTCCGGCACCGATGATTTCATCCGCTACGCCGAAGTGCTGACCGAAACCATTCATAATGCCTGGTGTGCCATCCCGCTCTTCTGGTTCAACCAGATGGATGGTCGCGGTCCCTGGGATTTGGAAGGCTCCATCCGCGAACATCAAAAAGTGATGTGCTGGTACGGTGAACGAAACATTCCCGTTGAACTCAACGAACCGCATCACTGGGGCATGCGCGATGCATCGGATGTGATCTTTGTGGTCGCGGCTTATCTCTCCGCCTACAACGCAAAGAAATACGGCGTAAAAGATTACATCGCACAGATGATGTTCAATAGTCCGCCTGGCACGAGTGACGCGATGGATCTGGCAAAGATGTTGGCAGTGATCGAAATTATCAAACCACTGGCAGACAAGGGTTTCCATATCTGGAAACAAACCCGCATTGGATTGCTTTCCCATCCACTTGACCCTGATGCGGCACGCGGACATCTTGCTGCCAGTACCTATTTACAAATGGCGCTCAAGCCAGATATTTATCACATCGTCGGTCACACGGAAGCGCATCACGCGGCAACCGCTGATGATGTCATCCAAGCCAGCAAGATCGTGCGGCGTGCCATCACCAATGCGCTTGGCGCGCCCAACATGACCCGCTCGCCTGAGGTGCAGGATCGCAAACGAACCCTGATTACTGAAGCCCGCATCACGCTGGAGGCGATCCAGGATCTTGCGGGTCAAGGCGTGGATGATCCATTGGCAGATCCTTCGACATTGGCGAAGGCAGTCACGGCTGGGGTGTTGGATGCTCCCCAATTGATGAACAACAGCTTCGGGCGGGGAATGATCCGTACCCGAATTGTGGAGGGAGCCTGTGAGGCAGTAGATGAATCAGGACGCGTTCTCTCTGAGAGAGAAAGATTGTCCCAATTAGTGTAGAGCGAAATTTTCGCTTTATTTGAAAGGAGAAATCTTATGGCAGAAAAATATACGGTTTTGGGAGCGGGGCATGGCGGCAAGGCAATGGCCGCGCACCTGGCATTGATGGGTGCGGATGTGGCACTTTGGAATCGCACTTTTGAACATATTGCGATCATGAAAAAGCGTGGAGGGATCGAACTTGAAAGCGCAGAGGGCGGACCGCATGGCTTTGGCAAGTTGAGTCTGGTCACATCTGATATAGAACAGGCAATAGCACACGCACAGGTGATCATGGTCGTATTGCCATCCTCGGCTCATGCAGATGTTGCCAAAGCCGCCGCACCCTTTCTGAAGGATGGGCAGATCGTCATCCTGCATCCGGGGCGTACGCTTGGCGCATTGGAGTTTGCGAAAGTGATCCGTGATGTTGGCTGCACAGCGGATGTGACCGTTGCAGAGGCTGAAACCTTCATCTACGCCAGCCGCGCAGATGGTCCGGCACAGGCGCGTATCTTTCGCATCAAGGAGGCTGTGCCTCTGGCAGCATTGCCTTCCAGCCGAAATGAATTGGTATTGGATGCCATTCAGCACGCATACCCCCAATTTATAGACGGCGTAGATGTGCTTCACACTGGCTTGAACAACATGGGCGCAATTTTTCATCCCGCCCTGACCCTCCTGAATGCGGGGTGGATCGAGCACACCCACGGCGACTACCAGTTCTATATTGATGGCGTGACTCCTTCTGTGGCGCGTGTATTGGAAGTTCTCGACCGCGAGCGTGTGACAGTGGCGTCATCGCTTGGTATCCGCGCCCGCACTTCGCTGGAATGGCTCAAACTCGCATACGACACAGATGGTGTTGATCTGCATGAAGCCATACAAAATCAGCCTGGCTATTATGGTATCAAAGCACCCACCACACTGAACCATCGCTACCTTTTTGAAGATGTGCCAATGAGCATGGTGCCGATGGCATCGCTCGGTAAACGTTTCGGAGTTTCGGTACTGGGCATGGAAAGTATCATCAAACTCGGCAGTATTATCCACCGCACCGATTACTGGCGGCGCGGAAGAACAGTGGAGCGTCTCGGACTTGAACAATGGAGTGTGAGTGAACTGACGCGTTTTGTTCAGGAGGGAGTGATCGAGTAGCAATGTTCCGTTCAAAAATTAGCCGCGTAACTCGCACGAAGGAACAGGCGATTGCCGTATATGATCACCTCAGCCGTTGGTATGACTGGCTGTCAGCCAGCAGCGAGCGACCGCTGACAGAACTGGGGTTGAATAGATTAAATGTCAGCGCAGGCGAAATCGTGCTTGAAATTGGCTTTGGTACCGGTCATGCCTTGCTTGCGCTGGCTAACGCCGTGGGTGAATCAGGCAGGGTGTTTGGAATTGATATTTCGCGCGGCATGTTCAAGGTTGCCAGTGAAAGGATTGTTCGCGCAAAACTAATCCATCGCATCACTCTTGAACAGGGAGATGCCGCTGCCTTGCCCTTTGAAACCGATTCCTTCGATGCAATCTTCATCTCCTTTACTCTTGAATTGTTCGACACCCCTGAAATTGCCACTGTTCTCTCGGAGTGCCGGCGTGTGCTGAAGGTCGATGGACGAATTTGTGTTGTAGCAATGGCGCGCGACGAACATGAGAATCTCCCTCAACGCATTTATGAGTGGTTCCACCAATGCCTGCCCGCCTATGTAGATTGTCGTCCGATCTATGTTCAATCGGCACTGATGCAGGCAGGATTTCAAATTCAAGAGGTTGCCCGCAAACAAATGTGGGGTCTTCCAGTGGAGATTTGCATTGCACAAAATCCAAGAGAGAAAAATGATGAATAAAGGAATAACTTCCAATCAACCTAAAGGGTTTCTGCGCTTCCTGTTTCGGTTGCCGCTCTGGCTCTATCGAGTCAAATTGGGTTGGCTCATGGGCAAACGTTTTCTCATGCTCACACACATTGGACGTAAAAGTGGACAGCCGCGCCAGGTGGTGCTCGAAGTAGTCCATCACGATGCTGAAACTGGCATCTATTTTGTCGCGGCTGGATGGCGCGGCAAGGCGGATTGGTTTAAGAACGTCCAGGTAAATCCTTCCGTTCAAGTCACAGTTGGTACTCACACTTTTGAAGCCACTGTTGTAGTTATGCAGTTGGTCGAGGCAGCTGCCACATTTTATATTTACGCCCGCCGCTACCCATTGGCGTTTCGTGAACTTTCGCACCTCATGATGGGCGAGGTGCTCCAGCCCACTCAGGAAGATTGTTTCCGCCTTGCCCAGTCCGTGCCCCTGGTCAAGTTATTGCCACGTACTCCTGCCTTATCCGAAAATAAGGATGGAAATTTGTGATCTTTGGATACATCCATGCAAATAATGCATCTTCTACAAAAGTTGATTCACCCATTGACTGCCGATGAAAAAATAGTGGTTACACAGGATATTCGCCAGTCTGCCACCTCCAGTTTTGATTTTTTTCTGTTGGTGGTGCTGTCTTGTAGTATTGCCACGCTGGGATTGGTAACCGATTCACCGGCAGTCATCATTGGTGCCATGTTGGTCGCGCCGCTCATGTCACCGATCATCGGTATTGGCATGTCGTCCATTACAGGCGATTCATTTCTGGCGCGCAACTCTGCTACAGCTTTATTACGCGGTGCAGTGCTGGCCGTCTTGCTTTCCAGCTTGATGACGCTCATCAATGCCAAGTTGCCATTCGTGGTATTACAGGAACTTCCAAGTGAAGTCCTGGCGCGTACCCATCCAAGCCCCATTGACCTGGGTATTGCGCTTGCAGGCGGGTTAGCCGCAGCCTACGCACTTACACGTCCCAACATCTCCGCTGCATTGCCGGGTGTTGCCATAGCGACTGCACTCATGCCTCCGCTTTGCACGGTGGGTGTGGGGTTGGCTCTCGTGTGCTGGGATGTGGCGGGGGGCGCTCTCCTGCTTTTCATCACCAATGCCATCACCATTGCATTTGCTGCGGCGCTCGTGTTTTTCCTGCGCGGCTTTTCACCGGATACGCATATGATCAACCGACGGCTGCCGCGTAGTTTGATCATTTCGGCGCTGATCACATTCACGCTGCTTGCTCCACTGACGTATTACAGTGTCAAATTTTTTCAGCAGGCCAATGAAAATCGCCTCATCAACGAAGTGGTCAATGCCGAGGTTGCCGGCATGGATGCTGAACTGGTTGAACTTACCCTATCTCGCACCAGTGGTGCTCTCGACATGATCATCACGATCAGTACAAGCCGCACTCTGCATTACGAAGAGGTGATTGCCTTGCAAAAGGCAATCGTGGATGGACTCCAGCGTCCAATTTCTCTCAAAGTGAATCAGATTTTTGCTGAACGGCTCGATCCACTCATCCCGCCAACCCAAACTTTGACCCCGACCTTGACTCCGACACATACGCCTGGTCCCAGCCCGACGGTAACCCCGTCACCCCTACCGCCAACGGCTACTCCCACTTTTACACCCACGGTCACTGCCACACCCGGACTGGGTCAAGCCGTCAGCACAGGCTTGCCGCGCTTGCAGTTGTATCAGTCTCCAAATGGACCAGTTATTGGACAGATTCGTTCAGGGCAGGGATTGACTCTGTTGTATGGCAAACATGAAGAAAATGGACTAATCTGGATCGAGGTCATGGATTCAGATGGCAGAGTTGGTTGGATTCCCGAAATCTATTTTCTGAGTGTTACAGCTACCCCGTCTAATTAAATAATGAATACCTGGAGTACGAATCAGCTTCAAATATCATCTCCACACATTGAGCATCAGGGGGCAAAGCTTGTGGTTTATCGGACTCTTTTCCAACCTGCAAAGCTCGAAACCAATTTCTTTGTCATTACGTAGTGCGGCAAAGCAAAAATAGCTACGCAAGACACTGTTACTCAAGAACCCGCCCGAATACAGGGTTTCGCTAATTTTAGGAGAATAATATGCCATCATTTCCCGTTGCGCCAAAACGACCCCATGAAATCATCCAACATGGACAGACGCGCATTGATAATTATTATTGGATGCGTGATAAAACCGTCCCTGAGACCATGATGTACTTGCGGTCTGAAAGTGATTATCTCGATGAGCACCTGCAACACACAAAACCACTGCAGGAAAAGTTGTTTACAGAGATGAAGGCGCGCATCAAAGAAAACGATTCAACTGTTCCTGAGAAAAGGGGCAGGTATTTTTATTATTCACGTTATCTTGCAGGAAAGCAGTATCCCATTTTTTGTCGCAAACAAGGTTCACTTGATGGGATGGAGGAGATTTTACTGGATCAGAATGAGTTGGCAGATGGTAAATCATTTTGCAGTGTTGGCGCATTTTCGGTCAGCCCCGATGAAACCAAACTCGTCTATTCGGTGGATTTCGGCGGGCAGGAAATTTACACGCTTTATGTCAAAGATCTGCAAAGCGGAAAGTTGTATCCCGAAGTAATCGGCAACATTTTTGGCAGCGCTTACGAACATGGCGGGGTGGAATGGGCAAACGACAGTCAGACCTTGTTTTATGTCACTCTGGATGAAACCCTCCGCCCAGATAAACTCCGCCGCCATATTCTTGGCACCGATCCAGTACAGGATGTAGTTCTATTCCATGAAACTGACGAAATCTTTTCACTTTTCGTTCGTAAATCGCACGATAATGCCTATCTCATGTTGCACCACTTCAGTACGACAACATGCGAAATACGGTTTCTTTCCGCGGATCGCCCACAGGATCGGCTGCAAATACTTCAACCGCGTATTCAAGATATGGAATATTTTGCGGTGCATCGCAAAGGATCCTTTTTCATCCTCCACAACAACCAGGCAAAGAACTTCATGTTAAGTGTCGCTCGGGTGGATTGTCCTGGCATGGAAGACTGGCACGAGATTATTCCCCATCGCGAAGATGTCCTGATTGAAAGTGTGGATGCTTTCGAGGA
The DNA here is from genome assembly GCA_016234555.1 of Chloroflexota bacterium. GTDB lineage: Bacteria > Chloroflexota > Anaerolineae > Anaerolineales > Villigracilaceae > Villigracilis. The sequence continues at coordinate 16,600 of JACRBJ010000019.1, forward strand.
TTTTATCGTAGTTACTGAGCGCAGGGACGGTCTAAAACAACTCCGTATCATTGCGTCCGATGACATGAATAATGCGAGCTATGTGCAATTCCCCGAATCATCTTATAACGTCACCCTTGAAGCCAATCCCGAGTTTACGACAAACCTCCTGCGTTTCAAATATTCGTCATTTATCACGCCCAACTCGATCGTCGATTATCATGTCGATACCGGTGAGTGGGAGTTGAAAAAAGAAGAGGAAATCCCAAGTGGTTACGACAAGTCTCATTATTTATCAGAACGGATCCATGCCACCGCAGCGGATGGCACACTGATACCAATCTCCATTGTTTACAAAAAAGGATTGAATAGGGATGGGAGCAATCCCGCATTGTTGTATGGATATGGTGCATACGGAGCGACCATCGACGCAACATTTGAATCGAACCGCCTCAGTCTCCTTGACCGTAGATTTATTTTCGCAATTGGGCATATCCGCGGCGGCTCAGACCTGGGTCGTGAGTGGTATGAAAGCGGCAAGATGCTTAACAAGAAAAACTCGTTTACTGACTTCATCACTTGTGCGGAACATCTCATCAAGGAGGGATTTACCTCCCCGCAAAAACTCGCCATTATTGGTGGTTCCGCAGGTGGTTTGCTGGTTGGCGCATGTGTAACCATGAGACCCGACTTGTTCAAGGCTGTGATCTGCAAAGTACCCTTTGTGGATGTGGTGACAACAATGAGTGATCCAGGTATTCCGCTTACCGCTCTTGAATATGACCAGTGGGGCAACCCTGCCGACAAGGATCATTTTGATTACATGCTTTCGTATTCCCCCTATGACAATATTCGATCCACGGAATATCCTCATATGCTTATTACAACAGGGCTCAACGACCCACGTGTGGCTTATTGGGAACCCACTAAATTCATAGCTAAACTTCGCGACACAAAAACGGATAATAATTCTATTTTGCTTCATACAAATTATGATTCTGGACATGCCGGGGCGAGCGGACGCTATGATTTTCTTAAGGAAATCGCGCTTGAGTACGCATTTTTGATTGATAAACTTGAAGTTAAGGAGTAGTAACATGAATCGCACATAAGCATAGTGTAAAAAATTACCTGCAAGAATGATGCTCGAAGCAGGTTCCCTGGCGGAAGATGCCCGATCCAGCGAGATGGGAGTTCTTCCACAAAATGTAGACGCCAAGCTGCAAATTGTTCATTGGCAATATTCGCAATGCCTTGCCGAACAATTCTTTAATGCTGTAACATGATACGGAAGTACTTGTTGAAAATCGATTAAGTTTATGCTATAAGATGTATACATTGGTCGCCAACTCGGCGATCAAAACTCTGCAGGCTCTTTTGAATCGAAAACCGCAGGGTTGCCTAATAACGGCGACCCGCAGTTGGTAATTTTGCGGTTGATGATCGACACTCATAATCCGAAGGTCGTGGTTTCAGATGAACTACGACCTTCGGATTGTTTTCGAAATGGGCAAAGATTATTTAATGTGGGAAAACAACTTTTTGACATGCCGTTACTTAGCGACACGTCGAAAACACCATCCATTGTTTGATTTTAGACTCCTGCCAACCATGCTCAATTCATGCATTTCATTCTCTTGCGTGACAGGTTTGATATTTTCTGTAGATTACGAATAGGAGAAACTTTGGCAAATACTCAGATCTTGATAGGCATACTGGCCGTGATTGCGGCACGAGTTGCCTCCAAAAAACAATCAAAAGAAATGGATAAATTTGTTCGTGTAAAAAATGATGGACTTTTTGAATGTTAGAATGCTCTCCCTTTGAAACCTGTTTAGGAATTTGTGATGACTGATATCGTACATAAGGAAAAGGAGCCAGTCGTATATAGTTTGCGCCGCAAGCGTAGTCTCCATCGCAAGCGCCTGATGGATGTCGATAAAGCTGCAAACCCTGATCAGTTGCCACCTGGTACGCCCATTGCAGTTTACTCCCGTGTTTCAAGTGAAGAACAGGTGCATGGATATTCTCTGGACGCTCAGGTCAATGCCTGCAAGGCTTTTGCATTGCAAAGAAAATGGAAAATTGTGAAGTTCTATTCTGACCCTGGGCATTCTGCAAAAGATGATAACCGGCCGGATTTTTCCAGGATGATTGCACATGCTCAAGAGCAGCAATTCAAGGCAATAATCTTCCATAAATTGGACCGTTTTTCCAGGAACATCGAAAATACATTGAGGTATTTTCGCGACTTAAATTCTTACGATGTATTGATCGCCTCTGTAACAGAGGATTTCGATTTTACAACCGCGCAGGGACGATTGGTCTTCCGTATGATGGCGCTGTTTGCCCAGTGGTATCTTGAAAATCTCTCTGCTGAGGTGGTGAAGAGTAAGGTGGAAATGGCACGTCGCGGCATTCAGAACGGACCAGTTCCCTTTGGTTACATCAAGGATAACGAGAGCAATAAAATCTTTATCGTTGAAGAGGAAGCACAGCTGGTCAGGATGGCCTACGAATTGTATGCTTCGGGAAATCACACGGACCAGACGATCGCTGATTTCATGAACCAGACTGGTATCAAGACCCGGAGGGGAAACAAATGGAGCAAGGATACCGTCACCGACTTCCTCCAGAATGAGTTCTTCTACGGGAAAGTTGCCTATCGCGACCAGCTATGGCCGGGACGACACCAAGCGATTATCACCAAGGAATTGTTTGACCGTGTGAAGGAAGTACGAGCGAGACATGCTGTTCGACCGCGATCCCATCTCGCATTCAACAAACTCCGGAGGATAAGCTTGTTACGAAGAATTGTGTGTTGTAGCCAGTGTGAGAGACCGTTGCGGGTCCAATCTGTAAAGGGATATGGATACTATATTGAGACATCCCTTTTCCGTGGTAAAGAGTGTGTGGACTCCCATGCGAGAGTGCGGATGGATACTATGGATCAGTTGGTTATTGATTTGTTACGAAATATCCAGTTACCGGAAGCTTGGCAGAAGGATATTGAACGGATGCTCCAGGATATGGATGTTGTGCGAAAGATCGAGAATCGCCGCCTTGAGATCGAGGATGAACTGCGCCGAGCAGGACGGGCTTTTGCCGATGGAGCCTTCAATGAGGATGATTATGATCGCCGGCGAAAGAAACTGATCTCAGAAAAAGACAGCCTTGTTGTTCCGGATGGCGCAAGGGCGATAGAAATGGGATTACAACTGGAAACAATTGGTGATTTTATTGATGAAGCCACCGAAGATGAAAAATATAAAATCCTGCATATCCTATTTGATGCCGTCTATTACGATTTCGGTCAGAAACGTCTGGTTGGATTTAAACCTCATGCGGAATTTGTCCCGATCTTTCGCCTTGCAGCACAATTCTCAGTATGGAGTGAAAAAGAGGGGTTTGTTTTTAGAACAAGTGTTTGATGTGTTGACACAAGAATCTGGGGGTGCTATACTGCGGCAAGTTTGACCTGTCAAAAAATTCATAGCGTTGATGGCAAAATGATTGTCATCATTCCATAACAGAATATTTGATCGTTGGTTTGTCCTTAAAAAGTGAGAGCCCACTATGGAAGAGTGGACTCTCGTTTGGACAAACTTCCCATACGCGAATATCGTAAGTTTGTCCATCAGCGGAGAGGGCGGGATTCGAACCCGCGAACCTTTGTGGGTTACACGCTTTCCAAGCGTGCGCGCTAAGCCAGACTACGCGACCTCTCCAATTTCAGCGGGCGGAATTATACCAGATGTTTTTCAGGCGGCAATATTATTAATCGGCGCTTTCGGTGCAGCGGAATCCACGGCTGAGACCGGCAGAATCAGGTTCATGCTTGAAGCGGCGGAAGGTCGAGATGTCGTCCAGAACGGCGTCGTATGCACCGCCGCGCAAAGAGCGCTCGGTACCAGTTTCGGGTCCCGTTGGGTTTTCATAAGGCGACTCGAAATAATATCGATTGTAGAACCAGTCCGCAACCCACTCGCGGACGTTGCCCGCCATGTTCAGCGCTCCGTACGGGCTTGCCCCCAGCGGATAGCGGGTGACGGGCAGCGACTCAAGAAACAGCGTCTCCGAGAAATTTACCAGTCGCGGATTTGCCTTTGAGTTGCCCCAGGGGAAGTAACGGGCGTCTGTCCCTCGCGCCGCCTTTTCCCATTCTGCTTCGGTGGGCAGTCGCCGACCCGCCCAGGAGCAGTATGCTTCCGCCGCGTACCAGTTGGCGTACACGACCGGCAGGTTTCGGTATGCCCATTTGCCGTAGTACGGATTCAGGCGCGGCACAGGTTCGAGGCACGCTCCGCTTGCGACACATTTCTCGTACATCGCGTTGCTGACTTCGTACTTGTCCATCCAAAACGCATCCAGATAAACGGGATGTTCAGGATATTCCTTGAGGCTTGGGTTGCCGTTATCGCCCATGATGAACTCGCCTTCGGGGACGTAGACCTGCATCATACCGTCCACGCTCGAAGTTTTGGTGTCAACTGGAAGGTTCGGGCTGGGTCGAGCTATATCGAAGGCTGCCAGCTCGTAGCGGAGTCGCAGGGTGGAGAGCTTTCCCTCACGAAACGCCCGCCAGGAGCGGAGTCCGATATCGAGGTTGGAAATCGAAACAGCCGAGGCGCTGACAAGGACGATGAGCAAAATTCCAAACAGTTTTTTTCTTTTGGTCATATTGACGGGTTATGGTTTTTGACCGAGGTGATAGATGATCATGCCGCCCAGATCGCCGCTGTGGACTTCCCTTGCGAGAAGCGATTCCGCCCATCGGTCGGAGACCAACGAGGCGAACGGGCTGAAGCGATAAAAAGTTCCAAGATAGACGGTCTCGAAGCCAGCCTTTTGAAACGTGCCCGCCAGCGAGCGCGGACTGAATTTTTGGACGTGCTGTTCCCCGCCACCCATTTTGGCGACCATGCGGCTTTGGTCCGCCAGCCACTCGACGGGAGCCCACAAGCTGGGGAAGGCATAATTGGGCGTGGTGACAAACGCGAACCCACCCTTCTTGAGGACGCGCCAGATTTCCGAGATGATCTTCATCGGCTGATCGAGATGTTCGATGACTTCGACGAACAGCACAACGTCGACCGATTCGTCGGGGAAGGGGAGGGCGTCGCCGGCGGCGGGGATGAAGACGCTGCGGGCTGTTGAGATCGAATTGCAAAACCTGACGGCTGATTCGCTGGGATCCAGGCCGATTGCCAGCCGACATTTTTCCGCGCTATGCAGGGTGAGGTTGCCCGACCCGCAGCCCACGTCCACGACCACATGGTCCTTGTCGATGGGCATGATCTGGTCGAGCACCCATAATTTGTTGCGATGCCAAAACCGCTGCAAGCGCGGACCGGAGTTCATCGCCCGATATTGGTAATCTCCGGGAATTTCAATCTTGTCTTTCATGCTCGTCTCTCGGCTTTCGATTGGGAGTCTTATTGCTTCTAAAAATACCCGACAAATCGCCGCGGTCGAGCCGCGCAAAGGCGTTGAGCAGGCTTTTGTTGAGTTCGTTCAACGAGACCAGCATCAACCCACCGCCGGCAATAACCAGCAAGATGTCGCGCAGGGTTCGCGGGAGGAATTGGAGGAACAAATAATACACCATTTGCTTCAAGGCGGGCGCAAGGATGATGGGGGTAATCAGCTTCGCAACGCCGATACCCAGCAGGAAGATGCCAAGCACGAAAGCCAGCATCCACATTTTTGTCCATGGACCGGGTTGGAACCAATTCCAGAAGCTTGCCATGGAATAGATCAGGAGCGTGTCCCAAAGTTGACCTGCGATCTGCCTCGGGCGGATGCGCTGCAAACTGGACTTGCGGCTGAATCCCACCTCGACGGGGAACTCGACGATGCGATAACCGAAGCGTGCGGCGGCGACCATCAACTCCACGTCGAAGGCAAAGCGGCTGACCCGCAGGCGGGGGATGCAATCCTCCAGCACCTCGCGGCGAAACAGCTTGATGCCGGTTTGGGTCTCGCGCAGGGAAAGCCCAAAGAGCAGGGACACGAATTCGCGATAGACCAGGCTCATGACCCGCCGCAAGACGGGCATTTGTCCCAGCTTGGGAACCTTGGTGCCGATGACCAAATCTGCGTCAGTTTCCTGCAGGCGTTGAAGAAATTTCTTCACGTATTGTGGGTGGATTTCCAGGTCGGCATCGAGAAAGGCGATGTATTCTCCTTTTGCAAATTCAAACCCGTAAAATAGAGCAGCTCCCTTGCCGCGATTGACCGTCTGCTGAACCGCCCGCACCGGCAGACCACCCGTCACTGCCCGCTGGCTTTCCTCGAAGGTGTTGTCACCGCTGCCGTCGTCCACCACGATGGCTTCGAAATCCAGCTCCTTGAGCGTCTCACAAACCTGCACAAGATTCGCGTGGATATGGTGCCCCTCGTTGAAGGCGGGGATGATGATGGAAAGCATTCCATGGGGGTGGGGAGCCTGCTGCTCGGTTTCCATATCTGTGTGATTTTACCCCAACTCATTCAGCCGCTCACACGCCGCATAGCATCAGGTAAACTATGGTTTCACAAATGAAAGGATTTAATTCCATGAAAATTTTAGCAGTTGACATTGGCACGGGCACACAGGATATTTTTCTTTACGATTCAAAACTCGATATCGAGAACGGATTCAAACTGGTTTTGCCTTCGCCGACGATGATGATCCATCGTCGCGTGAAGCGGTTGCTTCAGTCCCGAACTCCGCTGCTTTTCACGGGACATCAAATGGGCGGCGGTCCCTCGTCGTGGGCAATTGAGGAGGCGGCGCGGGCGGGAATCCCCGTGTTCATGACTCCCGATGCGGCGGTGACGATCAATGATGAGTTGGAGAAGGTGGAAAGGTTGGGGATAAAAATCGTTTCAGAAGACGAAGCAAACGGTCTATCGTCCACCGTCCACCGTCTTGAACTGAAGGATTTTGATTTTGAGTTGATCTCCAAAACTTTCATGGATTACGGTGTTGCGTTGGATGATCTGGCGGCGGTGGCTGTGGCAGTCTTTGACCACGGCAACGCGCCGGCGGGCGTCTCGGACAGGCAGTTTCGATTTGATTATCTTGATGAAAGAATCAAGGAAAAGAACTCGCTTTCGGCGTTTGCTTATCTTTCAACTGACATTCCCAAGATCATGACCCGCCTGCAAGCTGTTGCAGACTCTGCGCCGAGCTTGCCCTGTCCGCTGGTGGTGATGGATACCGCGCCTGCGGCAATTTTAGGCGCGAATTTTGATCCATCCGTTGCAAGCTGCGAACAAAAAATTATCTGCAACGTGGGAAATTTTCATACGCTGGCTTTTCGTTTGGGGGAGAAAGGAATCGAGGGAGTCTTCGAGCACCATACCGGTGAGATCGATTTGCCGAAACTTGAGTCTCTGCTGCGCAGGTTGGCTGACGGCTCGCTCAAACACCAGGATGTTTTCGATGACATGGGGCACGGTGCTTTGATGTACACCGATGAGGTCTTTGAATTTGGGAAAGCTGATTTTGATGTGGTGGTGACGGGACCGAGGCGTTCGATGTTTCAGACCATAGACCGTGGACCGGAGACCGAAAGCCACCGTCCATCGTTCACAGTCCTCCGTCCATATTTCGCCACCCCCTTCGGTGACATGATGATTGCGGGATGTTTTGGTCTACTGGCGGCTGTCGGGGAGATTCTGCCGGACGTGACTGAATCAGTTTTCGGGTCATTGCGAAGTGGTCAGGGGAGGGGAGTCGCTCCGTGGGATGGATAATCCAAAACAAAAAAGGTAAAAATACTATCCTTTTTATATTACATGTTGTAAAATAAATATGGCTGTAATTCACGATTTCAGAAAAGGAGACAAAATGACTGAACAAGTGCAAGGATGCGCGCGAGTCACCGGCACCGTTGCAGGTGACAAGCCAACCGACCAACCAGCATCCAATCCAATCGAAAAAAAGGAGATAGCCATGACAGCACGCGTTGGGCAAAAAGCCCCGGATTTTACCGCGCCTTCGTATTACAAAGGCGGTTTTACCCCCGTAAAACTTTCCGACTTTGCAGGGAAGTGGGTCTTAGTTTGTTTCTATCCGGGTGATTTCACCTTTGTCTGAGCGACTGAAGTATCGGCGGTCGCCGATCAATATGGCAAGTTGCAGGAATTAGGGGTCGAAGTTATCTCTGTCAGTGTTGACAGTCATTTTGTACACAAGATGTGGAACGACCATGAATTGACGAAGATGGTGGAGGGCGGCGTGCCCTTTCATATGGCATCCGACCAGGCGGGGAATGTGGGACGCGCCTACGGCGTGTGGGACGAAAACCAGGGCATCGAATTGCGCGGACGATTCATCATCGACCCCGATGGTGTGATCCAGGCAATGGAAGTAATGACTCCGCCCGTGGGTCGCAAGCTTGGCGAGACCATTCGCCAGATTCAGGCTTTCCAGCACGTGCGCGCGAGCAAGGGTACAGAGGCGACTCCCGCTGGTTGGGAGCCCGGTCAACTGACCTTGAAGCCCGGCCCCGCGCTGGTTGGCAAGGTTTGGGAAGTTTGGAATCCCAGGATGGAAAAGTAATACAAGATTTGTTACTCGACGGCGATAAATCCCTGTCATTCGGCAGGGATTTTTTGTGAGTTGGGCGTTATAATTATGAAAAAATTCACAATTTTATATTTTCTTTTATAAGGAGCAACCATGCCAAGTACACTCGATAATTTAAAGAATGCGTTTGCCGGCGAAAGCCAGGCGAACCAGAAATATCGCGCTTTTGCGAAGAAGGCTGAAAAGGACGGATTCCCGAATGTCGCCCGTCTATTCCGTACGGCGGCTGAAGCGGAGCGGATTCATGCGGAAGGGCATTTGGGCTCCATGGAGGGGATAGGATCGACTGCCGACAACTTGCAGGCTGCGATCAATGGCGAGACATACGAGTACAAGGAAATGTACCCGCCCATGGTCGAGCAGGCGACTGCCGATGACCACAAGGCGAAGCGAATGTTTGGGTATGCCCTGGATGCGGAAGCTGTCCATGCCAAACTATATGCGCTGGCGCTCGAAGCGGTGAAGCAAGGCAAGGACCTGACTGAGGTTGAGTTCTATCTCTGCCCGGTGTGCGGTTATATCGAGATGGGCAAACCAACCGAGGCATGTCCGGTTTGCAAGACCAAGCCCGAAAAGTTTGTGCTGGTTTAGTCTGGTTGAAAATACATCGATTTGAAAAGCAGTTCCTGCCGAAAGGTGGGAACTGCTTTTCAAATCGTAGGTCATGTTACAAACGTGACCTACGATTTACGAAGGATACTCCTCGCACACGATCTCGATGAATTTTTTGGCGAGGAAGGATTGAGTCCGCTCGACGTGGGTGGCGGCGGCGATTTTTCTTTGTGGCGCGGCATCGCTCAGTTCACGGTAGACCACCTGTTTTGATTTGTCGCCCATCGCCAGGGCTTTGGGGACGAGGGAAACGCCCAAGCCTGATGCAACACAATTTTGAACAGTGGTCAGTTGGGAAGTGTGGCAGACGATCTTCAACTCCAAATGCTGTTGGTAGCAAAACGATTGCACCTGTTCGCCGAGGCAGTGCATTTCACTCAGCGCGATGAAGGGGAATTCGTCCAGTTCCTTGACTTGAATATTGGCCCGGGTGATGATGTCGCTTGTTTTAGAGGAAGCCACCAACAGCAGCTCACTCAATAATTCCTGGGTGCGGATCAGCCTGTTGTGGATGGGCGTGCTGGTAATGCCGACATCCAGCTTGCCATCCACCAGATTGCGGACGAGGGCTTCGGTAAAGTCTTCGTGGACGGCGAGGCGTGCCTGGGGAAAGTCATGACTGAAGCGTTTGATTACTTTTGGTAAAACGAAGGGTGCAATGGTGGGGATGAAGCCGACATTTAACGTGCCATTGCTGACATCTGTTTCCTGTTTCATCGCGTGTTTGATATCCTGCAATTCGGCGAGGATGCTGGTGGCGCGGGGGAGCAGGTTGCGCCCGGCATCGGTCAGCACCACGCGGCGGGTCAGACGGTCGAAGAGCGGCTCGCCCAGTTCCTGTTCGAGTTTTTGAATCTGCTGGCTAAGGGAAGGCTGGGCGATATTGCAGCGTTCGGCGGCGCGGCTGAAACTTCCAGTTTCGGCGACAGCGACAAAGTAGGTCAGTTGGTGAATTTCCATTTTGTTTCTCTTTGGTTGATTGTGTAGGGGGCGGGGTGTAGGGGCGGATCGCGATCCGCCCCTACGGGTGGCGAAAAATATTCATAGTTTTTACCTATAAATAATATAGGTAATTTATATTTTACATCTATGCATGAAAATTGTACAATGTATTCATAGGAAATGAATAGATACCAATAAAGGAGAAAAAAAATGAGCGAAGAAAGCAAATGCCCTGTTACTGGACATGCTGGCATGACTTCTGCCAGTCGGGGAACATCCAACCGCGATTGGTGGCCCAATCAACTGAACCTGAACATCCTGCACCAGCACGCGCCTGCTTCCAACCCGATGGATCCTGATTTCGATTATGCCAAGGAATTCAAGAAGCTCGACCTGGCCGCGGTCAAGAAGGACCTTGCCAGGCTGATGACCGATTCGCAGGAGTGGTGGCCCGCTGACTGGGGGCACTACGGCGGACTGATGATTCGCATGGCGTGGCACAGCGCCGGCACCTATCGCACCGCAGATGGACGCGGCGGCGGTGGCACCGGCAACCAGCGCTTTGCCCCGGTCAATAGCTGGCCCGACAACATCAGCCTCGACAAAGCGCGCCGCCTGCTCTGGCCCATCAAACGCAAGTATGGCAACAAACTTTCCTGGGCTGACTTGATGATTCTGGCGGGCAACGTGGCGCTGGAGTCGATGGGTTTCAAGACCTTCGGTTTCGGCGGGGGGCGCGCCGACATCTGGCAGCCCGAAGAAGATATCTACTGGGGCAACGAAGATACCTGGCTTGGCGACAAACGCTACAGCGGCGAACGCGATCTTGAGAATCCGCTGGCGGCTGTGCAAATGGGTTTGATCTATGTCAATCCCGAAGGTCCCAACGGCAACCCCGACCCGGTGGCTTCAGGCCGCGATGTGCGTAAGACTTTCGCCCGTATGGCGATGAACGACGAGGAAACCGTCGCGCTTGTCGCCGGTGGACACACCTTTGGCAAGGCGCACGGCGCAGGCGACCCGAAACTGGTCGGACCCGAACCCGAAGCCGCTCCGCTGGAACAGATGGGGCTTGGCTGGAAGAACAAATTGGGAACTGGCATGGGCGTTCATACCACATCCAGCGGCATCGAAGGCGCGTGGAAACCCAATCCCACCCAATGGGACATGGGCTACTTCGACATGCTCTTTGGCTACGAATGGGAACTGGTCAAAAGCCCGGCTGGCGCTCAACAGTGGCAGGCGAAAAACTGCAAGCCTGAACACATGATTCCCGATGCGCACGACCCGTCGAAGAAGCATGCGCCGATGATGACCACCGCCGACCTCTCGCTGCGCTTTGACCCGATCTACGAACCCATCGCACGCCGCTTCCACAAGAACCCCAAAGCGTTTGCCGATGCCTTCGCCCGCGCCTGGTTCAAACTGACCCACCGCGACATGGGACCCAAAGTCCGTTACCTCGGCCCGGAAGTCCCGAAGGAAGATTTGATCTGGCAGGACCCCGTTCCCGCAGTCAATCACAAGTTGATCGGCGCAAAGGATGTCGCTACACTCAAGAAGGAGATTCTCGCGTCGGGTCTTTCTGTCTCGGAGCTGGTTTCCACCGCCTGGGCTTCGGCGTCCACCTTCCGCGGATCAGACAAACGCGGCGGCGCGAATGGCGCGCGCATCCGTTTGGCTCCGCAAAAGGATTGGGAAGTCAATCAGTCTGCGCAACTGGCGAAGGTTCTCAAGACTCTGGAGCGCATCCGCAAAGAGTTCAACAGCGCCCAGTCTGACGGCAGGAAGGTTTCGCTGGCTGACCTAATCGTGTTGGGCGGCTGCGCGGCGGTTGAATCTGCTGCGAAGGCAGCGGGTTACGCGGTGAAGGTACCCTTCACACCGGGCCGTACTGATGCCTCGCAGGCTCAGACCGACGTGGAATCGTTCGCCTTTCTCGAACCCGAAGCGGACGGCTTCCGCAACTACCAAAAGATAACCTACACCGTCTCTGCTGAAGAAATGCTGGTGGACAAGGCGCAATTGCTGACCCTCAGCGCACCCGAAATGACCGTGCTCGTCGGCGGCTTGCGTGTACTTGGCGCCAACGTCGGCGGTTCACAGCATGGCGTGTTCACCAAACAGCCCGGAAAGTTGACCAACGACTTCTTCGTCAACCTAACCGACATGGGCGTTGTCTGGGACCCCACTTCGGAAGCCACCGAGATCTTCAAAGCCCACGACCGCAAGACGGGCGAAGTCAAGTGGAGCGGAACCCGCGTGGATCTGGTGTTTGGCTCCAACTCGCAGTTACGCGCCCTGGCCGAAGTTTATGCCCAGGACGATAACAAGGAAAAGTTCGTGCGTGACTTTGTTGCCGCCTGGAACAAGGTCATGAACCTCGACCGATTTGATATTGCCTAACGACACGTCGTAGGGGCGGATCGCGATCCGCCCCTACGATTCTTTAATTGGGAATCAGGTCTGACAGCAATATGTCGATGACCCCGCTTCGCACAACATCAGCTTCCTGCAAGCGTTCGGCGGGAAAGGTCTGCGCCACGGCGACGCAGCGCATCCCAGCCGCTTTGGCGGCTTGAATCCCGTTGACCGCGTCTTCAACAACCACGCACGCGGCGGAATCCACTCCAAGGGCTTGGGCCGCAAAAAGGAAAATATCCGGCGCTGGTTTCTTGTGGACGACATTTTCGCCAGCCACAACCGCATCCCACATCTTTGCAGGTAATTCGATTTTTTCCAAATTGGCAAGGACTTTTGCCCTGTCCGCGCTGGAGGCAACGGCGAGGCGCAGCCCAGCCTCGCGGCAATCCTGAAACAAGCGATGAACTCCGGGAAACGCTTCGAGTTGTGAGGGGAGCAAAGTAAAGTAGATTTCGTAAGTCCTGTGTTTTGCGGCTGGCACATCCAAAGGGAAGTTGTATTTCTCGGCAACGCCGCCGATGTAACGGTCTTCGCCCGCGCCGACAAAGGGGTGAAAGTCATCGGGTTGGACGACCAGCCCCTTTTCACGGAACATGGCAACAGCCGCCGCGTTGATCAGCGGCTCGGAATCGGTCAACACTCCATCCATATCGAAGATCACAGCCTGAATTTTTGGGGTCATATTTTTCTCCATGAGCGCCAATCATATTCAAGATGACCGTCCTTGTGAAGTGGGGATAAAAATGCGTTTCAGGACAAACATCATCTATCATGCGCCTGCCAAAGAGAATATAATCCCAAAACATGATCCATCCGTCCAAAATCCATCAGAAAGGAATCGATGATGAATCAGCATTTACATTTGATCACCCTGGGGGTGGAGGACTTCAAAAAATCGCGCAAGTTTTACACGGAAATTTTAGGCTGGAAAGCATCCAGCGCAAGCCAGGATGATGTAGCCTTCTTTCAGGCAGGCGGTGTGGTACTTGCCATCTATCCGCGCGAGAAACTGGCGGAGGATGCGTTGACTTCGCCCGAAGGCAGCGGCTTTGCCGGTATCACGCTGGCGTACAATGCCCGCAGTGAAGCCGAAGTGGACGAGATCATCCGCGACCTGAAATCGAAGGGCGTGAAGATCGTCAAGGAGCCGCAAAAGGTATTTTGGGGCGGCTACAGTTCCTATTTTGCCGACCCCGATGATTATCACTGGGAAGTGGCGTATAACCCGTTCTTTGCATTTGACGAGAGCGGGAATTTGAAATTGGATTAATCCGTAGGGGCGGGGTTATCCCGCCCCTGATCGTATCGCCCACCAAAGGCAAGGGCGAGGGGACCTCGCCCCTACAAACAACCAAGGAGATAAAAATACATGTGCGGAATTTTCGGCTATGTGACTAATAAAGAAGAAGCGCTCGGACCGATTTTGATTGCGGCGGCGGAGCGGTTGACCTATCGCGGGTATGACTCTGTCGGGGCGGCAACCATCAACAGCGGGAAGATCGATTTGCGGAAAGATGTTGGCAAGGTGGATTCGGTGGCGGCGAAGTACAACATCGCCGAGATGCGCGGACAGCGCGGCATCACCCAACTCCGCTGGGCAACCTTCGGCGAGCCGTCGCAGGTCAACAGCCAGCCGCATCTGGATTCAAAGGGTGATATGGTCGGGGCGCACAACGGCAACGTGGTGAACAACGTCGAGTTGCGCGAGCAATTCATGGCGGAGGGCATGACTGTCCGTTCGCAGAATGATGGCGAGACCTGCGTCCATGCGGTGGAGCGTTACATCAGCCGCGGCTATCAATTCATCGACGCGATCCGTTTGGCGTATGGCGACCTGCAGGGCGATTACGCCTTCGTCATCGGGCGCGCGGACGACGACAAACTCTACGCCTTCAAAAAAGGTTCGGGCATGGTGGTGGGACTCGGCGACGGCTTCACCTGCGTTTCGTCTGACCTGCCGTCGATTTTGCCGCTGACCCGCACCGTGATCCGCCCGCAGGATGGGGAGATCGTCACGCTCTGGGCTGACCGCGTGGAAGTGCGCTCTGTCAAAGATGGCAAACAAATCGTCCGAATGCCAGAAACAGTTACGGAGTCGATGGATGCGGTGCAGAAGGGTGGGTATCCGCATTTTATGTTGAAAGAAATCCATGAGCAGGCACAAGTCGCCCGTGAGTTAATCCACTTGCTGGATGGCAGCCCCGATGTGCAGCCGTTGATCGAAAAGATGAAGAGCGCGCGCCATTTGTATTTCATCGGCTGCGGCACCAGTTATCACGCCGCGATGGCGGGGTCGGTGTACTTCGCCCAACTGGCGGGACGCGCTGTGATTCCGATCCTCGCGCCGCAGTTCATCGCGCAGTACGCGCCCGCGGTTGGATACGAAGACGTGGGGATTTTCGTCAGCCAGTCGGGCGAGACCAAGGATGTGCTCAACGCGTTGGAAGCCGCCGAAGCGCGCGGCATGACTTGTTTTGGATTGGCGAACGTCGTCGGTTCCACGCTGACGAGAGCCACCTCGTTCTGTCTACCCTTGTGCTGCGGCTACGAAATCAGCGTTCCCGCCACGAAGACCTTTACCAACCAGGTCGTGACGTTTTTGTACCTGGCGTATCGCATGGCTGGGAAAAGCACCGCCGACCTTGCGCGCATCCCCGACCTGATGGTGCAGACGATTGAGATGGTCGCCCCGCAGATCGAAGCGATTGCCAAAGACATCAACGAGTGGAACGACATGTACTGTCTCGGATACGGCGCGACCTATCCGATCGCTTTGGAAGGCGCGTTGAAATTAAAAGAAATTACGTATGCTCATTGCGAAGGGATGCTCTCGACCGAGTTCAAGCACGGACCGCTCTCCGCGGTCAGCAAGGGATTCCCGATTGTCTTTGTGGCGGGACCCAACGACGTGCCGCTCATCATCAGCGGCATCAACGAGGTCAAAGTGCGCGGCGCGCGGACTATCGTCGTCGCGGAAGAGGACTCCCGCCTGCGTGCCAACGGTGACGACCTGGTCGTCATCCCCAAATCGGATGCGCAGACCAACGCCCTGCTCGCCGTCCTGCCGCTGCAATTGCTTTCGTATCACATGAGCGTGATGCGCGGGTTTGATCCTGATTTTCCGAGGAATTTGTCCAAAACGCTGACGGTGGATTAGGGAACGGATTTGGAAGCGGATAAACGGACAAAGCGGATTTCACGAGAAAACTATCCAGATGCGTAGGTGTATTGATGATTGTCCACTTCTTGTGAAAAGCGTATAATTTCGTAAATTTCAAAGTTAGGGTTTTAGACTGAATTCCTAAAAAAGAGGTTGCTCAAATGAAATCTATTGAATTTAATTATGGCAGCATGGTTGTGCAAAACCTTGTAGCGTTATTTAGTGAAGGTCGTCTTAATCTTGAACCTGGCTTTCAACGCCAATCTGTATGGACAATCCTTGATAGAAAAAAATTGGTGCAGTCTATTTGTCAAAACTATCCTATTCCATCTGTTTTCTTATACAAATCAACAGACGGTGATGGTAAATTAAAATATGATGTGCTGGATGGAAAGCAACGATTAGAGTCGTTATTGATGTTTCAAGGTTTAGGCAGATTTAAACGTGACAAATTCACTGCGCGAATACGCTTTGAAGAATACGAGGGCCTTGATGATTGGTCATGGAAAGATATTCAGCAAGCGGGATATGAATATCGTATATCGGGATATAACATTCAAACAGTTGAGGTTTCTGGTGAGTTGGCGGAAATCATAGATTTATTTGTGAGGATAAATTCGACAGGTAAAAGACTGACGGGACAAGAAAAACGCCATGCTAAATTTTTCAGTAGTCCATTCTTGAAACGCGCTGGACGCTTAGGAGAAATTTATGCTAAATTCTTCTTAGAAAATAAAGTGGTGTCGCGCGGGCAATTTACTCGAATGAAGCATGTCGAATTGATCTGCGAATTAATGGCTTCTATTCACTCACAAGGTGTGATAAACAAGAAAACTGCGCTTGATAGCATAATTGGTGGTCAAACAGTAGATGGTAAAGCCCTTATTAATTGCTCTAAACAATTTGTGCGGACACTTAATGTTGTCAAAAAGATGTTGCCCGATTTACGTTCTACACGTTTTTCAAATTCTGCAGAATTCTATTCTTTGTTTATGCTTGTATGGGAAATGGATAGAGATAACTTTATTCTAAATAATGCTAATAGAAATAAACAAGCGCAAATACTGCTTAAGTGGCTATCAAATGGTGTCGACTTAGTGCGCAACAAAATCACCCAAGCCCAAGGAGCACAACCAGATGAACAAATCTTTGCAAATTATCTATTTACAACTCGTGGTGATAGTGATAGCGCTGCGACTAGGAATCGACGAGCTGATATTCTTCGTCAACTTTTAGGCGGATTGTTTGAGAAAAAAGATGAAAAACGCGGTTTTACTCTTGAACAACGAAGGCTCATTTGGAATTCGGACGAAAAGAAAAAATGTTCGCGCTGTGGTGAGCCTTTGACATGGGAAAATTTTACAATCGATCATATAAAACCACACTCACTTGGTGGCAGAAGTTCCCTTTCAAACGCGAAGTTAATGTGCCGTAGTTGTAATTCAAAAAAAGGTGCAAGATATAAACGTCGGTAAAAGACGCCAAAATCAAAGCAAGTTTATAGGATGAGACTGGGAAAGAGAATGGGAAGGGCGCTGGGCGCGTGATGGCTATGGTGATTGTCCATAGCAAGGCAACTTTTCTTTCAAGTGGTCTTAGCTTCTCCCCTTTAGGGGAGACGGGAGAGGGGTAAAATGAGCCAATCATGCCAGTCAAAAATCCTTCGACTACGTTCAGGGCAGGCATCATCCCAGGTCAAACCGTCACCAAAGAAAAACTTCAACGCGACCCCCTCCGCCCGCTTCGCGGGGCACCTCCCCCAAAAACGACGATTCAAACTTTGAATCATCATGTGAAATATACATCGTCGTATTTGGGGGAGGACGGGTGGGGGTCGCTTTCGGAATGAAGAGGCTATGAAGGACTTGTCCGCTGTTGTGGGGAAGGTCCGCAAGTTGATTCAGAGTTGAGCAATATTTTATCCAATGCAGAAAAAGAGACGGCTACCATCAAGCTGCCGTCTCTTTTCTCCGTTAATGCGCGTGGGCATGTTTGGCTTCGTGCGCCGCGGCTTCCATTGCTTCGAACATCTCCTGTGCAGATTCGGGTGTGAGACGCTGGTCAAGGATCGGCAGGTACACTTCCTCCTCCTTGGCAAAGTGGACTTTGACGAGTCCGTACACACCGAACAGCACACGTCGCAAGGCTGTGGCTTGGGGAGGCGTCAATGGCTTGTCGGTCAGTCCATCTTTCAACACCGCGAGTTCCTCAATGTAGAAACCAACTTCCACATGGTCGCGGCTCATCGTCTTTGTTGCGTCGGGACTGCCGAGCACTTTTTGCACGACAGGATAAAGTGCAGCCTCTTCAGCTTCCGCGTGTGGTTTGAGGTGATTTGCAAGAAAGTCATAGACTTCCTCCACGCCGCCGCGGATCTCAGCAACAGGTGCTTTGCCAATTAATTCAGCCACCTGGCGGATACGGTCCACGTTGGGGAATAATTCTTTGTGCTCATCGCGCAGGGGTTGGGTCAGGGTATTCATGGTTAATCTCCTTTTTCTTTTTGAATGATTACACCCTGAATGTACTCCTTCCCGGTCCAAACTTGTATGACCTGCATCAATTAACTGCACCTCTTTTTATCAATTCTTCCAGGCGATTTGCATCCATGATCGTTACCCACTTGCGCCCCGATTTGATCCATCCCTCCTCTACAAAGCGGCTCATCACCCGGCTGACTGTCTCTGTCGTCGAGCCTGTCATCGCCGCCAGATCCTGACGTGAAAATGGCAGTTGGATCAACACACCCTGTCCGCGTGCTTCGCCCAGTTTCCCAGCCAAACGCATCAATGCAGACGCGATACGCTGTTCGGCGGTATAGACACTTAACTGTTTGACAATTTCCTGCGACTCCGCCAAACGTTGGCTGACCGCTTCAAGCACTTTGCGCGTCACGTCAGGATACTCTGCAAGAATATGTTCAAAGTCCGTAGCAGAGATTTTTAGGATACAACAATCTGTCTGGGCGATGGCAGTTTCCGTGTGGACGTGCCCGCCAAAGATGGTCAGCGAGCCGAAATATTCCCCGCTGTGCAAAATATCCAGCAGTACTTCACGCCCCGAAGCGGAATTGCGAACCAGTTTTACTTTTCCCATTGCCACGAGATATAAGTGGTCAGCCTCATCGCCTTCGAAATAGACTCGTTCATTTGCAGACACATCGCTGTCACGGAATAGGTTGTTGATCTTCGAGATCGCATCCGCAGGCAAATGTTTGAAGAACGGCAGCCTGCCGATGATCTTCAAGCGATATTCCAGTGAGCAAACCGCAGGATCCACCCAATCCAGACGTACAGGTGATTTTGGACGTGCCATCGTTTCTCCTTATCACTGAAAGAAATTTTCCCATATATATTTATCGTATCACACCTCAGTCCATGTCGATTTCCTCCTTGCGGAATTCGTCAAATTTGCTGCCAATATGTTTTTTGTTCATGCAGTGGGTGTATCGTAATTGATACGCAAGCCAAGATTGGATTGGGAAAGAGATTGCGGAGAAGTGAGGGGATAGGTGTGGTGGCTTTCCATGCAAAGAGGTTTTAGTTCCTCCCCCTTGGGGGAGGACGGGTGGGGGTGGCTTTTACTGTCACAAGGCGGCGTTGGTTGTTGAAGTGGATGGAGACATCCACGATTTACAGCAGGAAGAAGACGCGAGGCGAGAAAGGGTTTTGAGGGAGATCGGGTTGCAGATTGTCTGCTTTCGGAGTGAAGAGGTTATGAGGAACTTGTCCGCTGTGGTGGGCAGCGTCCACAAAATGGTTTCATAAAGGTGAAGGCGGGTAAAATTAAAATATCTCAATTCAAGAGGAATCCTATGGAAACATTTCTATCCAAAATTAGAAAGTTCGCCACACCGAAAAGTGCATTCATTATGCTGGCGCTTTTCATTCTCAATGCCATCATCCTCGGAAGAGTCGATCAGCCTCTGTCAAACCTTGCCAATGGCGAGCCCAAACTTGACCTGCGATTCGGCTACGATCTCGCCACCGTTGAAAGGTTGTTTGATGCCTATGGCGAGCAGGGAAGGGAATTGTATGTTTGGGATTTGCTTGTAGACACACCCTTTCCAGTTCTGGGTGGTCTGGCGACCATCTTGTTCGTGTTGGTTGCATTCCATAATCCTCTCTGGCAAAAGGTACTTGTCATCGCCCCGATCACGTTCGTTGTCACGGATTTGCTTGAAAATGTATTATTCATGTTTTTGCTACGAAGTTATCCGTCTCTCTCATCAGAGCTTGTGGCTTTTTCGAGTTTCGTCACCCAAGTCAAACGAAGCGCTTTCTATATTATTTTCGCAGAATTGGTCATAAGCGGAATGATTGTAATTTTTGTCGAGGCAAAACGCATGATTTCGGTTAGGGACTAAATCCCAGAAATGTCTAACAGGGGATTCATCGTTGATTTTTATTGTCACAAGGCGAGGTTAGTCATTGGGGTGGATGGCGACATCCATGATCTACAGCAGGAAGAAGATGCACCCCCTCTGCCCTTCAGGCACCTCCTCCAAATTCCAAGTTCGTGGAATTTTGGGGGAGGCTGGGTGGGGGAGACTTTCGGAATGAAGTAGTTATGAAGAACTTGTCCGCTGTGGTGGGGAAAATCCGTGGGCTTGTTATCGGATTTTATGCCCGAAGTTCTTGACACAGGTTGTTCCTTCACTTAAAATAAGAGTACTATTGTCCAAAATTTGAGAAGGAGGCACGAAAAAAATGACAACCATCAGCTTATCCAAAAAAGTCCTTTCGAGCGCGCCTCCCGCAGGTGGAATGTAGCAACGATTTATTTCGTTTTCTTTGACCCTATCCAACCGCAGGCGTGACTCACCCTGCGGTTTTTGATTCTGTCGTCAGCGCAGGGAGTTGAAGCCGATAAAATATAATGGAAGCCTGAACAGGCTAAATGGAGAAAAAATGAATAGAGGTTTTTACGTCGAGAATAGGCGCAGATTGTCCGCGTACATGACGGACGGCGACGCCATGCTGTTTTTCAGCGGCGAAAGTGTCCGAAAAAGCGCAGATGAGGATTTCCCGTTTTTTACAAACCGCAACTTCCTATATTTGACGGGCATAAAACAGGAGCGGTCCGCGTTGCTGCTACAAAAGAGAAACGACCTTATCACTGAGTGCTTGTTTGTTGCCAAACCCGATCTTGAGCGTGAAGTCTGGACCGGCAGGCGTCTCACAGAGACGGAGATTAGCGAGATCAGCGGTGCGGAAGGGTTGGAGGACATCGAAAACCTGAGCAGCACATTGGATTCACTTTTCTCTTCCAGGCAGGATATGACCCTCTGGCTTTGCTTTGACGCGCTTGCCTCGGAACGTTGGTTTGATATCGAGCGTGAATTTGCGAAGCATATCCAGGGCAGGCATCCACATATTACGATTAAGAATAGCTACCCCCTGCTCGCTGCGATGCGAAAGGTTAAGTCGCCCGAAGAGATCACTGCCATCCATAACGCGATGAAGATCACCGAAGCGGGAATCCGCCGAATGATGCGAGCCGCAAAGCCTGGCGTCATGGAATACGAACTCGAAGCCGAGTTTAATTCCGAACTTGCCGTACATGGACAGCGCCGTACAGCCTTCCCGTCCATCATTGCTGGAGGAGAACGGATCTTTTATTTGCACTATGCGAATCCCATGTCTATGATTGCAGATGGCGAGTTGATCCTCTCCGACGTGGGCGCAACCTATGATGAATACTGCACGGACATCTCGCGTGTATTTCCGGCAAACGGTCGTTTCAGCGAGCGGCAGGCACAGCTATACCAGGTCGCTTACGCGGTAAACCGGGCTGTCATGGCGCAGGTTCGTCCGGGTGTATTCTTTCCTCAATTGAATCGTATTTGCCGGGAAGCCTCGTTCGAAGGTCTCAAGGCATTGGGCCTCCTGTATGATTTTGCAGACATCCGCAAATATGTTTGGCATGGTGTGACGCATCATGTGGGGCTGGATACCCATGATGTAGGTGGATACGACGAGCCAATGGTGGAAAACATGGTGTTTGTAGTGGATGCAGGAATTTATGTCCGCGAGTGGGGTATCGGGCTGCGCATTGAGGATAACGTGCTCGTGACAGCCGACGGATGCAAGAACCTGTCGGAGGCGATTCCGTCAAAGATTGAGGAGATAGAAGTGCTCTGTTGCAAACATCTGAGTGAGCTGGTAGATTTAAGGGCATGAACCAACGAGAGAGCCGCTATGTAAAAGTCGCCAAAATTGCATATCGCCTGACCAAACAGGCATTGCCAAAGTATTCACACGCCAAGAGTCCGCATCATTTTGAATTGCCACAATTGGCAGCTTGTGTTCTGGTGATGTTTTACCTCAACAAAAGTTATCGGGATATGGAAG
>JACRBJ010000020.1 GCA_016234555.1 Chloroflexota bacterium
AGCCATCACCGCCGTCCCCGCCGCCACCATTGCGCGGATTGCCCGCGAGTACGCCACGTCCAAGCCCGCCGCGTTGGTTCAGGGCTACGGGATGCAGCGCCGCGCCTATGGCGAGCAGGTTGTCCGCGCGGGCTGTGTGCTTGCCGCGATTTCGGGCAACGTGGGTATCTCTGGTGGCTGGGCAAGCGGATTGGGATTGCAGGCGGAGGATGGTGGACCTCACTGGACTGTTTTCCCGCTGGGAGAGAATCCTGTCCGAGCGAGTATCCCCGTCTTTCTCTGGACTGAGGCTTGTTTGCGCGCCCAAGCCTTGACCTCCGCTGAGGGCGTTCTCGGCGTGCCGCGCCTGCAAAATAACATCAAGTTGATTTACGCCGTCGCCACCAACTGCCTCATCAACCAGCATGCCGACGTGAACCGCTCCGCTGAAATTCTGCGCGACGAATCCAAAGTGGAGTTCATCGTTGTGCAGGATAATTTCCTCACGCCCACAGGCATGTTCGCCGATATCATCCTGCCCGCCTGCACGCAGTTCGAAACCTGGGGCGTCGAAGACGGCTGGAAGTATGGCGACGAAGTGATTCTGCAACCCAAACTGGTCGAACCGCCTGGCGAGTCAAAATCCGATTACCAAATCTGCGCCGACCTCGCCGAACGCTTGGGCATCCGCGAAGCCTTCACTGAAAACCGCGACGAAAAAGATTGGGTGGATTATTGTTTACAGGTTTTCAGGTCAACGCGTTTTCCTGAGTTGCCGACTCTCGATGAGTTCATCGAAAAGAATCTCGGCGCGTATTCCCAGCCTGTCACCAATCCAAAAATTGCCTTCGCCGATTTCCGCGCCGACCCGACGAAACATCCGCTCAACACACCCAGCGGCAAAATCGAAATCTTCTCCAAAAAACTGCACGACATGGGCAACCCCAACGAAATCCCCGCCGTGCCGAAATATGTACAAGAGTGGGAACACCCCTTTACCACAGAGAACACAGAGAGCACGGAGGAAAAGAAATTAAAAACCTCTGTGGACTCTGTGCCCTCTGTGGTGAAAAAATATCCTCTGCAAGCCATTGGACATCACACTCTTGCGCGAGTCCACTCCACGCACGCCAACAACGACTGGCTGCAAGAGGCATTCCCGCAAAGAATCTTCATCAACCCGATTGACGCCGCCGCAAGAGACATCCACGATGGCGACCTTGTCCGCGTGTGGAATGAGCGCGGCGAGTTGGTTATCCCAGCCAGAGTCACTCCGCGTATTTTGCCTGGCGTAGTGGACATTCCGCAGGGTGCATGGTGGAAGCCTGACGCGGACGGCGTTGACTACGGCGGCTGTATCAACGTGCTCACGTCCCATAGATGGACTCCGCTGGCGTTTGGGTCCGCGCAGCAGACGATTATGGTACAGGTGGAGAAGGTAGGGGCGAAGCATTGCTTCGCCCCTACGCCCATCCGAGGCGAAAAATGACCTACGCCTTCACCTTTGACTCAAGCGCCTGCTCTGGCTGCAAAGCCTGTCAGGAGGCGTGCAAGGATAAAAATAATTTGCCTGTCGGCGTGCTGTGGCGGCGGGTGATTGAGGTTTCGGGTGGGGGATGGCATCCCGCCGTAGGGGCGGGGTCTCCCCGCCCTAATATTGTTGATGACGTCAACGGGGTTGGGGGACCCAACCCCTACGCGGTGTGGGAAAATACGGTTTTTGCCTACAACCTGTCCATTGCCTGCAATCATTGCGTACATCCCAAGTGCGCGGGAGTATGTCCTACGGATGCATATATCCACCGTTCCGATGGGATTGTTTACATTGACTCATCCAAGTGTATGGGATGTGGATATTGTTCATGGGCATGCCCGTACTCCGCTCCGCGCTACAACCCTGAACTTGGTCAAATGTCAAAGTGTAATTTCTGCTTTGATAACATCGACGCAGGATTGCCTCCATCATGTGTGGCGGCGTGTCCGATGCGGGTGCTCAACTTTGTGGAGGTGTCCACCCTGAGCGAAGTCGAAGGGCGAATGCAATTGTGGGGGTTACCCGCAAGCGAACACCCATTCCCTTTGCCAAATAACTCGCGCACGGAGCCGCATTTGGCGGTGAAACCTCACAAGGGAATGAGCAACTCGCTGGAAAAGGCAATTGCCAATATCGAGGAGATCAGACCGAAGAAGCAGAAAAGTGAGGCTTCCCTGGTGGGGTTTACTTTGCTGGCGCAAATGTCCGTTGGCATGGCTTGGGCAGGGCTGTGGATGACGGACTCGCTGCCCCTGATTCCATATTTGCTCATCGGTGTGTGTTTGGTGGTCGGCGGATTCTTTTCGTTTGCCCATCTCGGCGCGAAACGCAATGCGTGGCGCGCGTCGTTCCATTTGAAGAAGTCGTGGTTGAGCCGAGAAATTTTGACCGCTGGCTTGTTTGGAGTGAGTTGGCTGGCGGGGATGTTTGTACCTGAAATGCGATGGGCCACATCCCTGTTGGGTGCAGCGTTCATTTATAGCATGGCACAAGTCTACCGACTACACGTCATGCCCACGTGGGATACATGGCGCACAACGGCGGGATTTTTCGTCACGGCGGCGCTGCTTGGGTATGTGGCGATGTCAAGTCTTTTGGGCGCAAAGTCAGGACGCGAAGCGTTTGTAGTCCTGGTATTGCTGGCTGTGGAATTGGCGATGATGCTCTCGGCGAAACCCAAAGCCGAAGGGGCAGCAATCAACTGGCGGATGGGGCTGAGCGCAGCGGCACTGCTCGGGGTGGGGACCATGCTCTTCGCGTGGAGTCCCTTTGGCGGGTGGATCAGTCCCGTTCTTTTCCTCATCGTATTGATTGAAGAAATCATCGGACGCGTCAAGTTTTACGAGGCTCTGCATCAGAAGGCGTTGTAATCCAAGCCTGTCCGAGTTTGATGTAAAATTGGGGTGTGGACAAGCACAAGTACTACGTCGTTTGGAAGGGACGCAAGACAGGCATCTTCACGTCATGGGCGGAATGCGAAAAGCAGGTGAAGGGCTTCGTCGGCGCGCAATATAAAGCCTTTGGCAGCAGCCAGGAGGCGGAATCCGCCTTCCTCGCCAAATACGACGATTACAAAGGCAGGCCCGCTTCACACGGAAAATGGAAATTTGCGGAAGTCCAGCCCATCCTCCCGTCCATCTGTGTGGATGCGGCTTGCAGCGGCTCACCGGGCAAGGTGGAATATCGCGGCGTGATCACCGAGATGGGCGAGCAGATTTTTCACGCGGGTCCCTATGAGCAGGGGACGAACAATGTGGGAGAGTTCCTTGCCATCGTCCATGCGCTGACCTGGCAGTTCAAGCACAATTCACATTGCCCCATTTACTCCGATTCAGAGAATGCCATCGCCTGGGTGATGAACGGCGTCTGCAAGACCAACCTCAAACACACGCCAAAAAATGCCCTGCTCTTCGCCCTCATCCGCAGCGCGGAGAACTGGCTGGCTGAGAATGAACTTCCCGAAGATAAAATCCTGAAATGGGACACGGAACTGTGGGGGGAGATTCCTGCGGACTTTGGGAGGAAGTAAAAGCACAAAGGATGAGGGATGAAGGATGAAGGGTGAAAGCGGGAGAAGGAGCGAGTAATAAGTGACGAGTAACGAGTGGCAGGTGGAAGAGAAAATCTCATGGATGAATTCTTGGGAAAATATGGGCGTGGAAACCTGTTGCCTAAATTTTGCCCAAAACCCAGCCACAGATTTCACAGATGAGCACGGATTTTTCGAACCGATCAGTGAAAATCCGTGAAATCAGTGGCAGAGAAGGTGTTCAATGAGCCAATCGTCAATGGCTTGTAGGGTATTTGCACAAAAATTAGGTTGGCTGGTATTTACCGTTTCTGCCATGTAATTCCCTTCGCCAATCTCAAATTACCAATTACCAATCACTACCCTCCCATGACTTAAGGGAGAGAAATACCCGCTGTGGGGAGGGGGTATAATTTGCGGCACGGCGCTATGCAAAACGATAACGGCATTCAAACCTCGCTCAAGGAAGCGACACAACTCTCGTCGGCTGTTTGGTCTGCCCTGGCGGAACGGGTTGGTGGTGTGTGGATGCTGCGCTCGGCTTACCATCTCAACAAATCCGCGCAAAACGAGTTGATCAATTTCCTGGCGAGGCAGCCCATCGATGCCTGGTTGTGTGGGGCGCTTAGCGGGGGATACACCCGCTCCACATCCCTTCCCGAAGAAACCAACCTCGAAACCAAACGCCTCTTTGCCTTCCCCATTGGCGGGACCTCCCAAACCGTGCTGGTCGGCGCCGACAAACAATCACCCCAAGCCCAGCGGGTTTGGAAACTGACCGCCTCGCTGCTTCTGGGACATGCCGCCTCCCCCAGCCAACCCTTCCTGCCCGATGTGCAATCCGGTCTTGCCGCAGACCTGCCCCTTGCCATCGGAAAGGTCCTGGGCGTGTTTGTGCAGTCGTCCGCGTGCCAGGGTGCCTGGATGGCAATCCGACGCGGCGAATCGCTGGATATTCTGGCTGAATGGAACGACCCCAAAGCCCGGGGCGTGTCGATGCTGATCGACGAGAATCCAATCCTCCGTCGTGCAAACCGCTCGCTGTCCGAGGTGGTCATCACCCGCGCGCAGCCCAACTGGGACAACCTCCCCTATGGCTCGTTGAAGTCCGGGACGAAAGCCTGGGTCTGCCTGCCGCTGGTGATTGGTCAACGGCTGATCGGGCTGGTTGCGCTCTGGCGGCAGACGGAATTTTCGCGCGGCGAGCTGGGACAACTGCGTGAGATGGCGGCGCAGGTTTCGCCTTCGGTGGAGGTGCTGGTCACCTTCTCGGAGATGGCGGCGCACCTGCGACGGCTTGGCTTGCTCAACGACTTCGTGCTGACGGTTTCGTCCGCCCAGAACTTGGATCAGATTGCGCGGCGCGTTTTTGGGCTGCTTTCCCGCGCTTTCAGTACCGAGTTGATTGCCCTCTTCCTGCGCTCCAGCGACGGGCGCGTGTTGCGCGACTATCACATGTTCGAGGGCAAGTTGAATGTGGTCAGCGTCTCGCTTGCGGAACATTCCATCCTGCCTGTGTTGAAGGAGGGACGCACGCGGCGCATTGTGGATACGCTGAAGGAGGGCTTCGTCCCATTGAACAAGGGCGCGCGCTCCATGCTGATCGTCCCCCTCAAATATCGCGGACAGGTGATCGGTGTGTTGATCATCGAAAACCTGCGCGCCGAAGCCTTCAGTCAGTACGACGAACATTTGATGGTGGTCATCACCAGCCACCTTGCGGGACTGATCGAGTACACCCGCCTGCGCGAGGAAGCCGAGGGACGCGCCCGCAGCCTCGGCTTGATCCATGAAGTGGTGCAGCAGGTCATCGGCTTGAACGACAAAAAGGAAGTGGGACACATCACAGCCGAACTCGTGGCGCAGTATTTCAAGTACGAACTGGCTGTCGTCCTGTTGAAGGACGACGAAGAGAAGTTCTCCATTCAGGGCATCGGCGGCACGCAATCCGAGACGGTGACGCGCGCGCTTGCGGGGCGCGATTTTCTCGCCAGTAACGGCATCACTGGGAGCGTATCCCAAACGGGGGAAAGCAAGCTGGTCAACGACACGCGGCAGGAAAAACTGTACGTCCCGATCAAAGGCTGGGAGGCGCGCTCCGAAATTTGCGTCGCCCTCAAGGACGGCGACAACATCCTCGGCATCATCGATGTGGAAAGCCGCGAGCAAAACGCATTCGGTCACAACGACCTGCTTTCCATCGAGTCGCTGGCGGGTATTCTCACCTCGGTCATCACCAGCGCCAACCAGTATCAGAGATTGCAGGAGACCATCCGCCAGCTGCGCGAGATTGAGATAGAATTGAAAGCGCGCATGGAGGCGCAGCGCTCCGCGGAAAACCGCCTCATTCAGGCTGCCAAACTTGCCGCCGTCGGCGAAATGGCGGCGGGCATCGCCCACGAATTGAACAACCCGTTGACCACCGTCACGGGTTTTTCCGAATTGGTGCTGGAGGATTTGCCGCAGGATTTTTCCTACCGTACCGAATTGGAGATGGTCTCGCGGGAGGCGCATCGCGCCAGCGACGTTGTCCGCCGTCTGTTGGATTTCTCGCGCCAGGGTGAGCGTACCCGCATCCGCGCCAGCCTGAACGAGGTCGTCAATGACGTCATCGCGCTCACCCGCCACCTGATCCAGACCAACAAGGTCAACCTCACCCTCCAACTCGATGAAAACCTGCCTTGGGTTTCCATCGACCACAACCAGATGAAACAAGTCCTGCTGAACCTGATCCACAACGCATTGCAAGCCATGCCCAAAGGGGGAGAGATGTCAGTCGGCACCGGCACAGCCAGCCGTGAGGAAGGCGGCTGGGTCGTCATGTGGGTCCGGGATAGCGGGGTGGGCATTTCGCCCGCGGACCAAAATCGTGTCTTCGAGCCATTCTTCACCACAAAAGGAGATCGCGGCGGCACAGGCTTGGGGCTATCCGTCACCTACGGGATTGTCTCCGACCACGGTGGAACCATCGAAATTGCAAGCGAGCCGAATCAAGGTTCCACCTTCACCGTCTGGCTGCCAACCTAATCATGGAAACGCCTCAGATATTTGTCGTCGACGATGAACCCGGCATAGCGCTCCTTTGCCATCGTCTCCTCACGCGCGCGGGCTATCGGGTGGAAACCCAAACCGACCCGCGTGAAGCCATCAACCATCTCAAGGAAAATAAAATAGACCTCCTGTTGGTGGACATCCGCATGCCCGAAGTGGACGGCTTCGAGGTCATCCAGCATGCCCAGCGCCTGCAACCCGACGCCGCCATGCTCATCATGACCGGTCACGGCACGGTGGAAACCGCCATCCGCGCCCTGCGTCAGGGAGTGGACGGATTGGTCCTCAAACCGTTCAGCAGGGGCGACGAACTTGTGGATGCGGTCAAACTTGCCCTCGCCGACAGCCAGCAAAAAAGGGACGCCGCCCGCACGCACGCTCTGCGACCGCTGTTTTCCGTCACCGAGTCCCTGCTTTCGGAAACCCGCCGCGAGCCGCTCCTCGACCTCATCATCAGCGCCATCTGCGGGCATTTGCAGTGTTCCAACGCCGCCTGTCATCAACGCATGGAGGATGGAGGTTTCTCGCAGCTTGCCTTTCGCGGGAAGGACTTGTCCAAGCCTTTTTTTGATTTGATGACTCGTGTGGACGCTTCCGCCGCTCCCTTGTTGATCAACGCTGGCGGACCCGGTGACCCCTCGCTGCGGAAAACCCTCTCCGACCTTGGGCTGGGCGCTGTTATTCTGGTGCCGATTCTCCGCCCGAACCTTCGCATGGTCCTCTGCGCCGCCCGCGACGCCAAAGAGCCACCCTTCCGCGAGGCAGACCTGGAGTTGTTCCAGATCCTTACGCGGCAGGCAGCCGTCGCTTTGGAAAATTCCCGCCTATATGCCGAACAACTGGAATACGTCCGCAAGGTGGAGGAATCGCAGAAGGCGCTGCTTCAGGCTGAGAAGATGGCTGCCGCCGGACGCATGAGCGCGTCCATCGCGCACGAGGTCAACAACCCGCTGCAAGCCGTCCAGAACTGCCTGCACCTTGCCGGGCGCGAGGATTTGCCGCAGGAAAAGCGCGACGAATATTTCAGCCTTGCCCGCACCGAACTGGAGCGGCTGATCGTCACTGTCCGCCGCATGTTGGATTTCTACCGCCCCGGCGCGACCTCGCAGGAGGACGTCAACCTCGCGGAGATGCTGCAATATATTTTGAACCTGATGTCCAAGCAGTTCTCGGAATCGAACATCAAGGTGATCATCGACTTTCTTGGAACCATCCCAACCATCAAGGCGGTGGGAAGCCAGGTTCAGCAGGTGTTCATCAACCTGATCCTGAACGCCATGGACGCCATGCCCGAAGGTGGCATCCTCAATATCGCCATCCGTCCGCGGAAGAACGGCGTCGAGATCACGTTCCAGGACCAGGGCAAGGGAATCCCTGTGGAGGAACAGGCGAACATCTTCGAGCCTTTCTTCAGCACCAAGGACGGGGGCACTGGTTTGGGGCTGACAGTGAGTTACAATATAGTCACCGCGCATGGCGGAACGCTGGAACTGCTCCCCGAACGCGGACCCGGCGCTTGTTTCCGTATCTTTTTACCGACAGGAGGATAACAATGAAATCCAATATTCTGGTGGTCGACGATGAACCCGTTGCGAGGCAATCCCTGACGGATATTCTCAAGCTCGAAGGACACAACGTCTCATCGGCTCCCAATGGGCAGGCGGCTGTCGAACATGTCCGCACGCATCCCATCGATTTGATGATCGTGGATTTGCGAATGCCCGGCATGGACGGTTTGGAGGTGGTGCAGGTGGTCAACCAGATTTCACCCGAAACCGAGGTGATTCTGCTGACCGCCTTCGGCTCCACCGAGACAGCCATTCAGGCTTTGCGTTTGCGCATTCACGATTACCTTTTGAAGCCTGCCTCCCCCGCCCAGGTTATGGCAAGCGTGAAGAAGGGACTGGCGCGTCACGAGGCGAGGTCGCGTACAAGCGGCGCCGCCCTCAGTACCGAGGTGGACGAGACGGTGGAGGTCTTCTCCCTCAAGGATGGCACAACCGTCGATCTTGCGCGCCGCCAGATCAAGCACAAGAACAAGGTGGAGCATCTCACGCCCGCCGAGGGCAGGCTGTTGCGGATTTTGATCGAGAACGAGGGCAAGGTCTTTTCCCACCGCGAGCTGGTCCTGCTGGTTCAGGGTTACGACACCTCCCAGCGCGAAGCTCCGGAGATCCTGCGTCCGCTGGTCAGCCGCCTGCGCCACAAACTCGACCAGTTCCCATCCCTCTCGGAGCGGGTGGTCAGTGTGCGTGGCACAGGATATTTATACGAGGGAAACAAATAATAGAACTTTCGCTTTTATGGAGTCGAAGTCACCTGACTTCGGCAAGCAAAAGTCCTGAATAAATCAAAAGACCCCAAAGGCTGTTCAAAACCTTTGGGGTCTTCTTTCTTCTTCATTCATACGGACCGAAAATATCCTTTGGCAGTCCCGGCGCGCGGATCCACGAGAGCCAGCCGGTCTTGCCGCTGTGGGTGGGCGGTGCGGGATTTTCGTACATCACCAGGGTCAG
The DNA here is from genome assembly GCA_016234555.1 of Chloroflexota bacterium. GTDB lineage: Bacteria > Chloroflexota > Anaerolineae > Anaerolineales > Villigracilaceae > Villigracilis. Next base: position 9,110 of record JACRBJ010000020.1, read on the forward strand.
GCTGACGCCGAGTCCCAACGCGCCCAGCCATTGCAGTGGACTCAGACTCTCGCCGAGCAGGATGTGACTGAAGATAATCGCAACCAGCAGTTCGGCAAGCCCCAATAATGCGGTCTGCATCCCACCGATTTTCTTCACCCCCAAAAAGAGCGCAATGCGCGAGAAGATGGTCACAAAGGTCAACCCTGCCACAGGCAGCCATGGAACGTCGGTCTGGGGCCAGGCGCGGTCAAAGATCAGATAGGCGGGGATGACGACGGCGCTCATGGCGAGCAGGGTGTACAGCGCGACGGTTGGCGCAGGGACTTCAAACAACACACGCTGGTTGATGGGCAGGTGCATGGCATATAAAACGGAAGCCCCCAGCATCATCAGCACCCCGACCATGTCCACCGAGCCATTGGGGACGCTGGTCAGCAATAGGACGGCGATGGTGGCAAGTCCCACGCGGAATAGGGTGAGGCGGCTGGGCGGCTGGTGGTCAAGGATCAGCCAGAGGGCGACGAAGAAGGGATAAAGCGAATAGAGCAGTTGTCCGATGCTGGCGTCGAGTCTATCGAGGGCCAGGTAATAAAGCAGGGACCCCAATCCGTTGGTGACGCCTGCCAGTCCGCAACCGATCAATCCCACCGGGAAGATGTAGAGATACTGGCGGTAGAACAGGGCAAAGACCAGCAGGAGGATTCCCGCCGCAAAGCCCGTGCGCAACGCAACGACGGCAAAAGGCGTGAAGCCCAGCGTGATTGCCAATTTCCCAAAGACGGGAGCCAGCCCAAGAAATACCGCTGAACTGAATGCCGCGAGAATGCCTGCCGTGTGTTTCTTTTGCAAAGCCGCCAGCCTTTTGGGATGCAAGGTAAGGAGTAGGTTGCTTATTTTATTAATGATTTCACTTCTTCCAGGAATTCGTCGTTGAGGAAATCGCCTTTCTGCATAAGGGATTGGATTTGACCGCTGAGCCTGTTCTTCTCATCGGGGGTCAGTTCCTTTGCCGTGGCGACAATTACTGGAATGGTGGCTGTTTCCTGTTTTGCGCGCAGCGCTTCGATAACGGCGAAACCATCCATTTCCGGCATCATCAAATCCAGCACGACCAGGTCCGGCAGTTCACGCTGGATCAGGTCAAGCCCTTCACGCCCGTTGGACGCCTCCAAAATGGTGAAACTTCCCTGCGATTGCAGGATGCGGCGGATCAGGCGGCGCGCCTCGGTGGTATCCTCCACGATGACGATCTTGGGGAAGCGTTCCGGGGCAACCTGGCTGAGCGCCGAGAGCAGACCCTCCTGGGGTGTTTCTTCGCCGGTCATGAGTTTCACATCACGCGACCAGTTTTCACCCAACACGCCGGCTTCGGCGGGCATGGTGTGCCCGGTGCAGTTCACCACAACCGTATCGCTCGGTTTAATGATACCCGCGCGAATCAGTTTGAAGAGTCCCGCAAAGGCGACTGCCGCCGCCGGCTCGGCGGAAATTCCCTCCATTTTTGCCAGCACGTGCATGGCGCGGAAGGCGTCCTCGTCGCTGACGCTTTCAAAGGCGCCGCCGGTATTGTTCACGCAATCCCGCAGGAATTCGTAGGAGCGACCCGGGTCGCCGGTGGCGAGTGTCTCGATGCGGGTTTTGGGTGATTTGACGGTTTCCGCCTTTTCCAGTCCCTTCTTCCAACTGGTGACCATGGGCGCGCAGCCCTCGGCTTGGATGGGCGCGAAGGCAGGAATTTTATCTATCCATCCCATGCTCTTCATCTCGCGAAACCCCTTGTAGATGCCGATGGGTCCCATGCCGCCGCTGATGGCTTGCACGTACCAATCCGGCGTGCGCCAGGGAGTGATTGTGTCCGCGCCCTGGATGGTGGTCATTTGTTCGGCGATTTCGTACGCGATGGTTTTCATCGCTTCGATGGAAGTGATGGTACGCGCTCCCATGTCCTGGTACAAATGACGCTGGTTGGCAAATTCAGCCGCCACCTGTTTGCATTGATCGTAGGAGCCGGTGATCTTGATCACCTGGCTGCCGTAGAGCGCGATCTCGCGCATTTTCATGGCAGGCACAAGGCTGGTGACGAAAGCCCATAACTTCATGCCCGCGCGGGATGCATAAGCCGAATAGGAGATCGCCACGTTGCCGGTCGACGCCGCCACCATTTCCGTGATCCCTGCCTCTTTCAACGCGGCAATCGTCACAGCCGCCTGTCTGTCCTTGAACGATGAGGTGGGTCCCTGCCGTTCATCCTTAATGTAGATGTTGGGACAGCCGAGCATCATGCCCAGGTTGACCGCGCGAATGAGCGGCGTGCCTCCCTCGCCAAGCGACAGGCTGATGTTCGGGTTGCGGACGGGCAGCAGTTCGCGGTAACGCCAGAGGTCGAAAGCGCGCGATGCCAGTCTGGGAAGCAGGGTCTTCCCAATGATCTCGTAATCGTACTCGGCTTCGCGCCACTGACTGTTGCACTTTGGACAGGTGGTGGATGTGGGGTAATATGGCGCGAGATGTCCGCAATCAATGCATTTTATGAGGAATGACACGGTGTTGAAAACTCCTGTTTTTTCTTATGTGTGAACCCGTTCGAGTGAGCGTTGCAGGGATGTCAGGAGTTCCTTTGAATTAAAGGCTCCCTTCGACAACATCCGTTGACCGAACTCGTTTAATTGAATCTTTTGTTCAGGCGTCAGGTCCATGCCGCTGATGACAATCACGGGGATGTCGCGCAATTTCTCGGACGCCTGCATGTTTTCCAATATCTTGAAGCCGTCCACTTCGGGCATGAAAAGGTCGAGCACCACGGCATGGGGCGGTTTGCCCGAAGAGATGATGTCCCAGCCCACGCGCCCGCCTTCGGCGAGGATGGCTTTGTACCTTCCGTCGTCGTTCAGGATCTTTCCGAGCAGGCGCAGGTCATCCGGGTTATCGTCGATGACTAGCACATCGCGGATCGAACCGTCGGCGTTCAGGCGGTCCAGCGCGTTGACCAGGTCCTCCTCCAGGATGGGCTTCACCAGGTAATCCGTCGCCCCGAGGTTGAATCCCTTTTCGAGTTCCTCGACGATGCTGCAAATAATGACGGGGATGTTGCGCGTGTCGGGGTCTCCCTTCAAATCGTCCAAAACCTTCCAGCCGTCGATGCCGGGCATCATGATGTCCAGGGTTACGGCGAAGGGCCGGAGTTGTTTGACGCGTTCCACCGCCAGCGAGGGGTCGGTCAGCGGAATCACGTCGTAGCCCTGCGGGCGCAGGTAGCGCTCGTACAACCCGATGACCTGGATATCGTCGTCGATCGTAAGAATCACCTTGCTGCCGCCGCCGCTGGTTGGTTGACCGATTTCACTTTCCTTGCGGAAGAGGGGCAGGGTGAAACGGAACGTGCTTCCCTTGCCGACCTCGCTTTCAACCCAGATTTTGCCTCCATGCATATTGACGATGTGCTGGCAGATCGACAAGCCAAGTCCTGTGCCGCCAGTCTTGCGGGTGGGTGAGTCGTCCACCTGCGAGAAGGGCTGGAAGAGTTTTGACTGGTCTGGCGCTGCGATGCCGGGACCCGTATCGGAGACGCTGATGAGCGCTTCACTGCGCCCTGCCTGACCGGGTCTAAGCCCCACTTCCACCGTGATCGAGCCTTCGTCCGTGAATTTGGCTGCGTTGGAAATCAGGTTGATCATTACCTGGCGGATGCGGACGGCGTCTGCCCGCACCGTTGGCAGGTCGGGCTGGATGAGGCGCTTCATCTGGATCGGTTTATCCTTGATAAGCCCGCTCATGGTCGAGAGGACGCTGGTGGTGATGTCGGCGATGTTTACCTCGTCGAAAGCCAGTTCCATCTTTCCCGCCTCGATCTTGGAAAGGTCGAGAATATCGTTGATAAGCCCGAGCAGGTGTTGCCCGGAGTTGTAGATGGCGGTCAGATCCTGTTGTTGCAGTTCAGTCACGGGACCGTCGATCCCCTTGATGATGACGCGCGAGAAACCGATGATCGAGTTGAGCGGCGTACGCAGTTCGTGGCTCATGTTTGCGAGGAACTGGCTCTTCATGCGGTCGAGTTCGCGCATTTCCATGACTGCCTGTTGCGAGAGTTCGAAGGAACGCGCGTTGTCGATTGCCACTGCCACCTGGTCCGCCAGGGTCTGGAGCACCGAGATGTCGTCCTCGGTGAACGCGCCGGCATTCTTGGATTGGATGTCGAGCGCGCCGATGACACGGCTGCCGATCCGCAGGGGAATGGCGGCTTCGGCTCGGGTATCGGGGAGCAGCGGATTGAATTTATGCGTCGGATCCGATCCTACGTCATTGACGATTACGGGCTGCCCATCCAGCGTTACCTTGCCGACGATGGATTTTTCATTGACCTGGAGCGTGTGCGTGCGCTCCTTCATTTGTTTGCCGGCTTCGCCGGTTGCCTCACGCAGCACAGCGTTGAAGCCGGTTTCCTCCACAATGAAGATGCCGGCGTGATAGAAGTGGAAACGCTCGTTGATCAGGTTCACGGTACGGGCAAAAATCGTGTTCAAGTCGAGGGTGGAGGTGATGACTTTTCCGATTTCCGCGGAGGCGGCGAGATATTCATTTCGGCGCTGGATCGCCTCCTCAGACTTCTTGCGCTCGGTGATGTCGCGCGCCACCCAGAAAACGTGTTTTTCGTCGAGCTTGGTGAGGCTTGCGAGGAACCAGTAGGTGTCGCCTTCTATCATCAGGTCGTATTCGAGCTGACGGGATTCGCCGTCCAGGGTCTGCTGAATGGCTTCGACGAACTGATCGGCTTTCTCCTTTGGAAATACATCATGGACCAATTTGCCCAGCAGTTCCTCGGAGGGCTTCACCAGGCGCGACGGGTTGGTGGGCGCGATGCGCACATAACGCCCGTCCCGGTCATACACCAGCACCACATCCTCCATGGAGGTGAACAGCACGCGCAGGTCTGCCTCGGATTTTGTCAGCGCCTCTTCCGCGCGCAGACGGCTGATGGCGGATGAAACCGGGGCAATGATGGATTGCAGCAGTTTGATCTCGCCCACAGCCAGGCGGACACCCTCTTCCGTGATGTCCAGTCCAAGGGTCCCCACGACCTGTTCATTGACGAGGATTGGGAAAATCACCGAATGCGAAACGCCAAGCCTGCGGAACTCGGCCTGCATTACCTGCGAGAGAGCGGGATTGTTGCCGGGATCCTCCAGAATGTAGGGCTGCCGGGTGATGATTACCTTTTGGGTGGCAAAGTTCCCCGCCAGGGGAATTCGAAGCCCAATTGAACTGGACGCGTTCCCTTCCTTCGAATAGTCGGCGGCGATGACCAGATTCTGTTTATCTTCATCCAGGATGCCGACCGCCCCGCGCGATACGGGAAAGGCCTCGACGATCTCATAGATGGCGGCGCCCAGCGCCTGCTGCATACTGGTTGCGCCGGTGAGTGTGGTGGTGATACGGTTGATCAGCGCAAGTTCCTGATTGCTTTTGCGGGCATCGGCTGCACTTGCCTGGCTCAACTCGAACAACCTCGCGTTTTCGACTGTGAAACCCAATTGAACGGCGACAGTCCTGCACAATGAAATCGCCTTTTCGGGAATGTCTTCGTTTGTGCGCCTGAACAGGCAGAGTGTTCCCAGCATGTTCCCTTTTGCCGACAGGGGGATGCCAAGATAGCCGTGAAGCCCGGCTCGTACTTCATTGCTCACATCCACCGGCGCCCCAAGCGCCAGGTTTGAAATGACCAGTTCCTGCCGCGTGTCGAATACATGCCTGCAAAGGGATTTTTCCAGACCTTCTGCTGGATCCGCGGGTGTCTCTCCCGGCATTCCAATTCGCGCTGCCCGCTCCAGTTTTTCGCGCGAAGGGTTGAACATCGTGATCATTCCGCCATCGAACTTCGTGGATTGCAGTACCTTGTCCAGCACGGTCTCGAGAATCGAATGAACATCAAGCGTTTGACTCGCCAAACTCATGATCTCGTTCAACACGGCGAGATATTCGTTCCGCTCCTTGATCTCCTCTTCCGATTTCTTGCGCTCACTAATGTCCTGGTGTACGGTAAGAAAGCCAAGGATCTTGCCGTTTTCGTCAAGGATTGGGCTGTTTGTGCCTGCTATGTAAACAAGCCTCCCATCCTTTGCCTTGTTGACAATTTCGCCTGTGATCGTGCCCCCGCCCAAAAGGGTGTCCCAAAAATGTTTATATTGTTCCTGCGGGATAAGCCCGGATTTGATGATACGCGGTGTTTTACCCAGCGCTTCATTACTTTTGAAACCATACATCTTTTCAAAACCCGGGTTGGTGTATTGAATTACACCCTCAGAGTTGGTGATGAACACGGCATTCTCTGTCCTATCGATGCCGAGTTTGAATTTTTGAGCTTCCTGGAACAGGCGCGCGTTTTCGAGCGCCAGCGATAACTGGTCGGAGACCTGTCTTACAAGGAGTTCCTCGTCCGCGGTCCATTGGCGCTGGTTTTCGTCCATAAACAGCAGGGTGGACCAATCCTCGTAGCCGGTCTTGAGGTTTACAGAATAGGTGACCGCCGCGCCCCCGTCTGTGATGACGGGCTTTGGTTCCGGGGAAAACGGTTCGATTGAAGGTTGTTTAAGCGGCTTGGGCTGGACATCGGTTTTGGGTTGCGCAGCCAGTTTGAGGCTTGGCTCCGGCGTGGGGGATAAATCCAGCTTGGGGCGCGAATCCACTCTGGGAGTTGGTTCTGGTGCGGGGGGTGAATCCAGCTTGGGGCGCGAATCCACTTTGGGAGTTGGATCCGGTACGAGAGGAGTATCCAGTTTGGGGCGCGAATCCACTTTGGGAGTTGGATCCGGCGCGAGGGGCGTATCCAGTTTGGGGCGCGAATCCACCTTCGGGCGTGCCGGAAGGGGAGTCGGCTCGGCGGGTGGGGGTGTTGTTCCTTCCTCCGGGCTTTTCCGCGGGGACGCCGGTTTTACGATGCTTTCTTCAGGAGCGAGACCCTTGAATAGATTGTCAAGCCGTTTGTCTATTTTCGGTTTCTTTGGCATATTCCATTAACTCCTGGGCGAGGATGTGGTACTGCGTGGTACCGCGGGCGCCGGGCTTGTAGCGCGAGATTGGCTGTCCCGCGATGGAACTTTCACGCAGTTTGGTGTCGATTTCGATGACGGTGTTGAACACTCCTTCGCCAAAGGTGGAACGCAATTGTTCGTGAATGTTGCGGTGGGTGCGATTCCTGTTATCCAGCATGGTAACGAGAATACGGTATGCAAGGTTGGGGTTGTCCTCCTCGCGAATACGGCGGACAAGGTTCATCATGTTGCGCAGCGCATACGCCGAGAAATATTCCGCCTGCGTGGGGATGAGGAGGAGGTTGGCGGCGGCAAGCGCATTTTGCGTGATCGCGCCAAGCGAGGGCGGGCAGTCGAGCAGGACGTAGTCGTACGGCAGGTTGGGAACACCGGCAATTGCCCGCTTGAGAATGGTGGTGTAGTTCGTCCTCACGGGGAGGAACTGCTCGGAGGTTTCGATCCGCAGGTTGGAGGGGATCAGGTCGAGGTTCTCGATCTCGGTCTTCCGCCGTGCGCTTAATAACGGGGCATTGTCCAGCAGGATGTTGGTGGATGTGGCTTCAGACTCGCCTGGTTCTAGTCCGAGCGCCAGGGTGAGGTTGGCTTGCGCGTCGAGATCGATCAGCAGGACGCGGCAGCCCTGGTCAACCAGCGCGGCTCCGAGCGAGATGGTGGTCGTGGTTTTGGCTACGCCGCCCTTTTCATTGGATATGGCAATTGTTTTGTACATGGCTATCTTCCTCCAACAATAATCTATTTATCTGGCGGGGGGACGACTTTTTGAGGAACGACCTCAATGCGGTTCACGCCCAGCGCGCGTTTTAGTTCCTCGACCGCGGTCTTGATCATTTCCTGCGGGTCGGTGGTGCTGCGAATTTTGGTGGTAATGTCCGATACGAGGTGTTCACGTTCAGCGCGGCGGGTTGTTTCCTCGAAGAGACGGGCGTTATCCAGGGCAAGCCCGAGCCGTTCCGTGATTGCATTTACGATGTTGACCTCATCCGCGCTCCAGTTCCTGTCGCCGGTATTGGGGCGGATGTTGATGGTGCCGATGACCTGGTCGCGCAGTTTGATTGGCACAGCCAGCGCGCCTTCCTTCACGACGGCGGCATCGATTGTTTTTCCGGGCTGCCTGTTGGTAAGCAGTTGACCACCAGCGAGAGATTGATAATACCCCAGGACCTCCGCTGTCGATTTCTTTTGCCATGCATCAGCAAGGTACTCGCGGGAGAGGGAACGCGCCTCCTCGAGGGCATCCTGCGCCTCCGCGATCAGGCGGACATTATCGATGGCGATGGCGATTTGGTCCGCCAGCAGGCTGAGGGTGGAGACATCGGCGTCTGTGAATGCGTTTGGAACGGTGCTTTGCACGTCGAGGGCACCGATGATCGTTCCGCGCGCAATTAACGGGAGCGCCATTTCGGAATGTGTGTCTGGCAGGTCGGGGTTGTTGAAGAAGACCGCGTCTGCGCCGGTATCCAGCGCGACACGGGGATTTCCGGTGTCGGTCACGTACCCAACGATGCCGGTCTGTCCGACCTCGAGTTTGTGCTGCCTTGCCAGCATTCTTTGTCCGCCGGGGCTATTTGCCGCCCGCAGGATGGCATATTTCCTGCTGTCGTTGAGGAGGAAGATGCCGACGTGGTAGAACCCAAATCTCTCGCTCACGGTGCGGGTGATGAGCGGCAATAGAAGCTCCAGTTCCTTTTCAGTTGAAAGATACTGCCCGATTTCGGCAATCGTTTGCAGGTCGCTGGCGCGTTTTTTGCTTTCCTGTGAGGTCTGTTCGAGTTCCGCGCTGTGACGTTCCAACTCCGAAGTGCGCTGAGCCACCCGTTCTTCCAGCCCTGTCACTAGGTTTTGCAGTTGCTCCGCCATGCTGTTGAAAGAGGAGGTTAACAGCCCCACCTCGTTCTGTGACGGAGTGATCACGCGCTGCGAGTAATCTCCCTGCGCCATTTTGTCGGCTGCCTTTTGGAGTTGACGGATGGGTCTTGAAATTTCATAGGTGGCAAAGAATGCCAGGATGATGTTGCCGATGATGGCAAAGAAGGCAAACACGGCGCGTTGATTGGAAATCAACCCGCCCTTGGCGGCCGCTAGTTCGCCCATATTGACGGCAAGACCGATGACGGCGCGGGTGTCGGCGCCAATGGTGAGCGGAGCATGTCCAAATATGTGTGGCTCATCCGAGGGACTTGCAATCAACTCATTCCCGATGACTGTCCGACCATTCAGCGCTTCGCCAATGGAATTCGCTTCCAGAAGGATGGGTAAATAGGCTTCCAGTTCCTCAGCGGTTTCGAACTCGTTGGCGGTCATGGCTCCGTTGACGATCAGGACAATGTCGAGATTGTGCCCGGAAAAACTGTTGACCCTCAGGAGCATCTCGTCGTCAATGGCGCGCCCTCCCACCACTGCACCGATAACTGTGCCCGACTCGTCGGAAATGGGAACGGCGGCGGTGATGGCGATTTCTCCTTCTCCAGCCTCCATGACGATGCCGGTGGCGTCAAAGCCCAGTAAAGCCAGTTTGATAAGGCGTTCTTCGTCCGCCGAGTTTTCAGCATTGGTATCGAATAAACGCTTGCCGTCGGTGTTTACAACATCGGTATCGTCGAAATCGAGGCGGGCGGCTTCGATCAGAATCTCAGATTGAACGGGACGAACATCCCCGCCTTTCAGGGCTTCAAACAGCTTGGGATTCCTTGAGAGCGCCGCCACGTTGTTGAGGATTTCGGTTTCGATTTCTTCGAAACGCAATTGAACCGTCTCGGCTGCCTGACCGACGTTCTGGCGACCCGCCTGAAGCATGAAACTGTCCATGCTGTCGTTGGTGGCAAGGACCATGCCCATCAGCAGGAGACTGAAGATTGCGAAAGCCAGGATGTTCAGCCTCGCGCCCAGGGTTAGTTTCTTGATGAATTCTAAAAACCGCATCTCAATCTGCTCCTTGCAACCATTTGAGACCAGGTCTCACACCGTCTGGCTGCAAACGATAAGAGTCCGTTATTTCGACGGGACAAATCCAAGCGCATTCAACGCGGCCTGCCCATTTGCGGAGGAAAGCCAGTCTGTCAACGGCTGGATATCGCCTTCGCGTTGGGATAAATACCCAATCCCCGCCGAATCGAGGATGGGATAGGCAGCTTCGTCAGGTCTGACTCCGTCAATGGCGACAGCATTTACATTTGATTGAAGCGCCAGTACGGAGGGCCAGCCCGCGATTCCGATCGAGCCCGGGGTGCCCTCCACTGAAATGACCATCTCGTCCTGGCTGAAGAGCGTTTTGGCGGTTTCTGCAAACGGGTTTTCACCCAGGATGGCTTTTCGCAATCCCTTTGTGCTGGAATCATCTTCGTCGCGCACATAGAGGACAATTTGCAAGTTGGGTCCGCCCACTTCAGACCAGTTGGTGATTTTGCCCGAGAAGATATCAATCACCTGCTGATGATTCAGGCTGGCGACGCCTGTTACTGTGGGGTGGACAATGAGCGCCTGCCCAACCAATCCAAGCTCATAGTATTTGATGTTTTGGGCGGTTTCCTCGTCTTTGGGTTTGCGTGCCATTGCCGCCACATCCAGCAGTCCTTCAAGGATGCCTTTCACGCCGTTGCCGGTGCTTTTGCCGGGCAATACTTCCAGTTTGTAACCGGGCACAGCCCCTTCAAATGCAGGGGCAAGCGTCCCAAGCACGATTGTGATAGTCCCGGAGCCGGATGCTTTCAAAATGACCACGGGTGCGGGAGTGGGGGTGGGCGGCTGTGTGGACATACTGGAACACGCCGTCAGCAGCAACGCGACGATCAACAATAAAAATATGGGATAAAGATATCGATCCTTCATTCAGTTTCCTTGTTCTCGCCGGTGGTTTGCAGGTCGATGAAAACATCGGCGTCATTTAGCAACTGGCTCAACTCGACTGCGGCGGTGCGTAGAATGCTTTCCGTGCGGAAGGATGCGCCGATCTTGGATGCAACCTCCGAGACAATTCGTTCGCGTTCCGCGCGGCGGGTGGTTTCATCGAAGAGACGGGCATTTTCGGCGGAGATGGCGACGCGTTCAGCCACAGCCTTGATCAAATCCATTTGGTCTGTTCCAACCTGTTCGTTCTTTGGAACATGCACAATGAGTTCACCGATTTTCTCGCCGCGCAGGGCGATGGGAACGCGGACCTCCCGCTTGTTTTCCATTTCCCCGCCCGCGGCGGGTTCCGCTTCCTCATCCAGCGGGACGACGCCCGCAATCGAATAGCGGTATCCGCTTATCTTTTCCTCCCTGGGAAGCCTGCTCCAGGTCTCACGTGAATATTGGCGCTGGGCAACGTCTGCTTCGGCAAGGGATCTTTCGATCTCGTTGAAGAGGCGGGCGTTTTCGATGGCAATGCTCACCTGGTCCGCCAGGGTTGTCAACGCTTCGATATCTTCCTCCGAGAAGGCGTTGACTTCCGTGCTTTGAATATCGAGGGCGCCGATCACCCGCCCTTCCACTTTGAGGGGTAGAGCCATTTCGGAACGTGTTTGGGGCAGGTCCGGATTGTTAAAGTAAACGGCATCCTTTCCCGTATCCGAAGCGATGCGCGGAATGCCTGTCGCCGTCACATTTCCCACAATACCAGTCTGTCCAACCTCGAGGCTGTGTCGGCGTTGAAGCATTTTTTGTCCGCCTGAACTGTTGGCGGCGAGCAGGACGGCGAATTTTCCGCTGTCGTCGAGAAGGAAAATACCGACGTGGTAGAACCCAAACTCTTCGCTGACGGTGCGCGTGATCAATGGCAGAAGCTTGCTCACTTCTTTTTCCGTCAAAATGTAGTGGGCGATCTCCGCAATGGTCTGCAATTGCTGGGCGCGCTTGTTGCTTTGCTGGCTTGCGAGTTCGATCTGTGCCGCCTGTTCCCTCAACTTTTCGGCGCGGTTTTCCAGGTTTTGAAGCGCGCTCTTCAGTTGGACAGTCATGTCGTTGATGGCTTCCGTCAGATCGCCGACTTCATCCGCCGATTTCACTTCGGCGTACATGCGGAAGTTTCCCTCCGCAATTTCCTGCGCAATCCTTGTCAGCAGGATGAGCGGACGGGTGAGTTGTTGTGAGAAGGCGATAGCCAGCAGGCTGGAAAGGGCAAGCGAGACAAGCACCGTAAACATCGATGATGTGAAAGTCCGGGTGCTGTTTGTACGCGCCGCTTCGATGCTTTCGACAGCGAGCTGTTCTCCCAGGCTTTTGATGCCTGCGGTCAACTCTTCAACCGTACCGGAGGCAATTAACAGCTCCTTATTGTAGGCGGCGATTTCCTGATCCAGTTGCACCAAGGCTTCGATGGCAGCCAGGTATTCATCTGTCTGCGCAAGCAGTTCGGTTTTTTCGACGGGCGTAAGCTGACTATTTATTTCGATCTGGGTTTTTAACTGCGGGATTAATGTGTGGATTGTATTAATGTAATTCGGGTCTGTTGATAGGATATAGTCCTTTTCACTAAGGCGAATTCGGAAAAACGTGGCTTGTAATTTCTCCAAGCCTGTTTCCGCGCTGGAGGGCCCGCTGAATTTCGCCTCCATATTCCTGGCTGCGAGTCGGAATCTGCTTTCCAGATCCGTGCTTTCATCGTCAAAGCCCTTCTTCTGGTATGCTTCCACGAGGGCTTTGAAACTTTTTTCATACGTGTCCACGTTTTGGCGCAGGGTGGCAATGTTAGCCTGATATTCCACCTGGGTAACGCCACTCGCAGAGGTGGTGGTCATCTCGGTTCCGAGAGTCGCCAGCAGGTCGAGTTGTGTGCGCATGTTGGCGATGTTTTGCGTATATGGCTCCACGTAGTTTTGCCTTGCAGCGAAAAAACCTTCCTTGCGCCAGTTCAGGAGAAAGTTTTTCTCGTTGGAACGCGCTTGCAGGAGGTTGGTTTCCAACCGTTCAGACAGGTTGCGGATTTCAATGCCTTCAGCCAGAGCCTCTTCGTAGATGGCTTGAGTTCTGTTCAAGCCGCTCAAGGTAATTGCGGCAACAGTTACAATAAAAATGGACAAGACGCCAAACGCCAGCAGGAACTTGCGCGCCAGGCGCAGGTTCCCCCAAAAACCGAAGTGCCTGTTTTGCCGCATTCCGCGGTCAAGCATCCGGCTTTCGCGGTCTTGTTTCCTGGCATCTATACGTTCCGGGGATAATCCATCATTCATATCATTCTCTACTTGTCGTCACTCTTAAATTGGATCATAACTTCCGAGCCGGGCATCGCACGCCCCAGTTCCTCTACGGCTGTTTGCAGGACATTCTTCAAGTTAATGGATGCGCCAATCTTGCCGGTGACTTCGCTGATTTGCTGTTCCTTGAGCGCCTGTCGCTGGGATTCCTGGATCAGGCGGGCATTTTCAAGCGCAATGGAAAGACGCTCGGAAATCCTCTCGGCGAGGTTTGTTTCGTCGGTCGTCCATTGGCGGTTTTTTGCCGGCGCCTTGACGTTAATCGTTCCGATGATTTGCCCGCGCAGTTTTATGGGCACCACGATGGATGCCTCCTGCGTAATACCGTCTGCATGAAAGACCAATGCTTCCCCGCGATTCATGGCTTGGCGGATTTCGTCTGTTTCGACAACCTGTGTCAACTTTTTGCCGCTCGTCAGGCTTTGCTGATAGCCGATGAAGCCCGTTTCGCGGCTGAAGGTCTTCCAGCCTTCCCACAGGTTTTGGCGATTGAGCGCCTGGGCTTCGCTCAACGCCTGTTGAGTTTGCGTGAACAATCTGGCATTTTCCAGGGCGATTGCGACCTGGTCAGCCAAAATACCGAGCGTATTTGCATCGTTTTCAGTAAATGCGCCCGGTTTTTCGCTTTGCACGTCCAGCACGCCCACAATACGGTCGCGCACCTTAAGGGGGAGGGCGATTTCGGAACGCGTATTTGGAAGATCGGGGTTGTTGAAGTAGACGGCATCCTGTCCGACATCGAGGGAGATACGAGGGGTGCCGGATTTTGCCACATAGCCCACAATGCCGCTTCCGCCGACCTCGAGCTTGTGTCCGCGCTTCAACATGTTTTGTCCGCCCACGCTGTTGGAAGCCTGGAGAACAGCGAACTGGTTTGTGCTGTCGACCAGGAAGATGCCCGTATGATAAAAGCCAAGGCTTTCGCTGACGAGGCGGGTGACCAGCGGCAACAGGGTCTCCAGTTTTTGTTCGGCTGCAATGATCTTCGAAATTTCGCCGATGGATTGAAGTTCGTTCGCGCGCCGCACACTTTGTTGGCGCGAAAACTCCAGGTCGGCGGTGCGCTCCGCCACACGTTGTTCCAGCCCGGTAAGTGTCTGGCTCAACTGACCAGCCATGTGGTTGAATGTCCCTGCCAGTGTGCCTATCTCGTCTTTTGTCCTCACTTCAGCCCGCGCATTCAAATCACCCAATGCGATTTTTTCAGCGGCTTTTGTGAGAACGCTGAGCGGTGATACGAGGATTTGAGAGGTGATAAAACCGGCGGCGACGCTTAGGAAAACCAGCAACAGGGAGGTCAGTGTGTTTATTTTGTTCTGGTTCCTGACCGGGGCAAGGTAGACGTCGGTAGGCTGGCTTACCAGCGCCACCCATGGTTGTTTGGTCAGGAACACTCCCGTGTTGATCGCCTCGGTATCGAGGGATTGAAAATAGGAGAAAAAGAACTTTTGTTGTTGCAGGTTATCTATGCCGGCGACAGTATTGCCGTCGGTATCCCTAAGCGGATTGGACGGCAGCCGCCCATCCGACTGCATGGCAACCAGCTCCATCTCGGTAAAGTCCTTGTATGATTTGAATAGATTATCGCGGTCGCCGGTATATCCTATCCGCAGGTAGGTGTTCGTGTCGATCAGTGAAATAATGGTGTCTCTATCGTCTGGATTAAGAAGGGATCGGGCGATGGACTGAAAAACCTCGGCGTAATATTCAACCCGCAGTACCCCAACAATCTGCCCGTCGAGGTTTTTTATCGGCGCGCTGAAATAAACGCTGGGTTTGTCCCCACGAAACACAATATTCGAAACGTAAGGCAGTCCGTCCTTGCTGGGACGGACAAAATAAGGAAACAGGGATTCATCCCGCCCCTTGTTATCTTCAAACGTGTCCAGGACATTAATTCCCTTATCGTTCAGGATTGCCATCGAGCGAATGAAAACTGAATTCTTGCGTGTCAGCGACAACAGGGTCTGACTTGCGTTCTTTTCCTCATCCGCCGACGAGGGGTTTGCCAGATAATTGAGCAGCGACAGTTGTTTCGCATCCACACTGATACTTTCGATCTGGATGGTAATAAAATCATCCACCGTATCCGCCGCGATGTTTGCCAGAGAGGTCAATTGCGTTTCGCTCTTTTCCTGAAGCGCCTGGGTGGAGAACCAGTTGTTGACGATGCTCAACACGCCGACTGGGACGATCGTAATGAGGATAAAAGAAATGATGATTTTTGTCTGAAGGGCATAGGACCCAAAGTTCCTGAGGATAAAGACGGCATATCCCAGGACCATAATGATGGCAATGACGTTTGTATAAAGCGGATTGGTTGGTATTCCGACATCGGGCAGGAAAAGGTCGGCTGCGACGATGAATGTCGAGGTAACAAAAGCCATGATGAGGCTGCGCCTCGTCCACATGTTCGGCAGGGATGAAGAGGAAATGGCAGCCACAAGCACCAGGATGATCGCTGCCAGAGCAAGACCCTGCCCCTGCGCCAGGAATGGAAGGATACACGACACCACCAGAATTGTGACGACCAATATCATAGCCCCCACCGTGGCGCGTCCGCGGATAATTTGCAGGGCGCCAATAAATCCCGCCAGGGAAACCACGCCTGTGAGCACCACCCCCCACAGACCGTCAAGTCCGTTTTGACGGTAGGCAATGGGACCCAAAAACGCGGTGACGATCGCGAACGCGATGCCGGTGGTCAGGCTGATGACGAGCGCATTCCTCTTGTGGCGTTCCTCTTCTTGTGCTGGCTGATGGGTGACCGGGTTATTCATAAGGTTCTCTTGAAGGATTCATTCATCTAAGGCAGGTAGGATGGGTCGAGTAATTCGAGCGGATCGGTCAATTGTGTGATTGTACCGATCGAGATCAGGTAATCTGATGTGATGTTTGTGATGGCATAAATGGAATTTGCCTCATTTATATTGAACAGGTTTTTATTGTCCGCGACCGTGTAAAGTCTTTGATTGTCGTCGGGTTGTACATCTTCCGCACTCACGCCGAGATATTTGGCGGCGATGTCCCGCGTTTCTCCCTGGTGTTGAAGGCGGTACTCCACAGCCTGAAACCAGGCTTTCAGGAAGGCGCGCACATCATCGGGTCTGCTGTCGACGACTGACTGGCTGAAAACGATCGTATCCGGGAAAAGGCGGGTATATTTAGTTGGGTAAATAACCTTGTTGCCGTCCACAATTGCCCTCGACAAATGCGGTTCCCATGTGTAAACTGCCTGTACCTCGCCGCTCTTTAATGCGTCCAGGGCGTTTTCCGGGTTTACATTGACGAGGGTAATGTCGCCAACGCTCACGCCGGCGCTTCGCAGCATTTCTGCGACCATTAATTCATATTGCGTGCCAATCAAAACTCCAACCACTTTCCCTTTCAAATCCTGAACCGAATTGATTTCCGGACCGACAACGATTGAATCCGCGCCGCCGTCGTCGTTGAGCGCGACAACCTTCATGGGGGTTGTGTTGTGGATGTTGATGACATCCCCCACCGCGATCAGCGCCCCGTCGATTTGTCCTGAGGCAAGGTCCGGATAGATTTCGGGATACACATCGTAATAAACGGGTTCCACATCGACACCGTATTTCTCGAAAATCCCTTTTTCCTTTGCCACCAGAAGTGTGTAATCTCCCCACCATTGCGTGAATTCCACGCGGAGGGGCGGGTTGGGATGCTCTGTTTCCTGGCGCGCTTTGCAGGAGGTTGCAACAGTCATTGTGACGACCACCAGCAGGATGTTGGAGAAAAGTCTGTTTTTCATCTGTATTAGCCTGACATTCCCAATTCCATGGAAACCGGTTCGATTTGCACCAGCACATCCGAGCCGCCAAGCGCCTTGCTGAGTTCCTGCGCGGCTGTTTGCAGGATGATTTCGAATTGGGTGGAGGAACTGATCTTTGATGAAATTTCCGTTGTGACGCGTTCAATGTCCGCGCGGTGCTGCGTGGATTGAAGCAAAGTTGCGGTTTCAATTGCCAGTGACAGGCGTTCGGTCACTGCCCTGGCAATATCGGCATCGTCGCTGGTTAATTTGCGCCGCTTGCGGGCGCTCAAGTTTATTACGCCGATGACTCGTCCGCGCAGGCTGATGGGGATTGCCATGCTTGACGGCGCATCCTCGTCGTTGGAGGCGACCGGGGCGCCTTTTGCCATTGCCTCCTGGACATGTTCGTCTTCAAGGTGCTGCTCCAGGGGAAGCAACATGGAGTTTTCCAGTTTGTATCCAATCCCAAGGGAAGCGGGACGCATCACCTTCCAAGTTTCCTGGACTGTTTTGGCAAGCGCGCTTTGAGATTCAGCCAGCGCCTTTTTGGCATCTTCGAGGATAAGGGTGGTGTTTATGGCGGCTGATACCTGGTCTGCAAGCGTAATCAAAACCTCCATGTCATTTTGACCAAAGGCATTGGATTCGACGCTTTGCACGTCCAGCACGCCAATGGTACGCTGCCCATGCCGCAGTGGGAGCGTAATTTCAGAGTGGGTATCCGGAAGGTCCGGGTTGTCGAAGCGGGTTGGGTCGCTGCCGGTGTCAAGCGCAATGCGCGGCTGTCCCGTCGCTGTAACAAAGCCCACAATGTCGGTTTGACCAACCCGAAGTTTGTATCCGCGAGCCAGCATTTTTTTTCCGCCGGCGCTATTCGAAGCGCACAGGACTGCAAACTCCCGGCTCCCATCCAAAAGGAAGATGCCTGTGTGATAAACATTGAATTGTTCGCTGATGACCTGTGCGATGCGGGGCAGGAGTATGTCCAAATCCTGAATGGAGGCGATTGCGCGATTGACCTGCGCCACCGCTTCCAACTGATGGGTGCGCCGAAGGCTGACTTGGGTGGCGGTTTCCAATTCGGCTGTACGCCGGTTCACGCGTTCTTCCAATGTTTGGTTAAGTTCCAGTAAGGCTTTGTTTGAAGCCAGTAAATTTTGTTCGCTTTTGGTTGCGCGGTTGATGGCATCTCTTAGATCGGTTGTGCTGAAATAGATTAGTACTGCAATTACAATGAATATTAGGGATAGGTCGCGCGAAAATGGAATTGGCTCCTGGAAGTGCGGGCTTATAAATCCGTTCAGTTCGAGAATTGCAAGAACCCAAATTGCTCCGATGCTGAGGAGAATCACGAGACTTCCTATGCGCCAATTGATAACGATACTGGCAAGCAAACCAACTGAGATGTAGGCTATGATGATTACGTCTCTTGCGCCGTCTGCTGTGTATGCTTGTATGCTAAGCCCCAGCCAACCGATAACCACTATGATCAATCCACTGGCGTTCAGGTTGCCCCTTCGTAATGTGTAAAGGGATAAAAACATAACGAAGATCAGGCTTATGACAACAATAATTGTCGTAGTGGCGTTTTCGTCTGCATTTGGGCCCAGATTGGGTATTAAGGCAGCTGTCAGCACTGCGATTACAACCCAGGCAAAGCCGTTAATGAACTTCGCGCGAAAATTACCTTCCTGGTTGTCGAATACCGGTGGGCTAAACAATCTTTTGATCATTCAGTCTCCTAAGTTGCCCTTGAATTGAATTGTTCAAGATGCCGATGCTTGCGGAAATTTCACCAGTCGCCCGT
This sequence comes from Chloroflexota bacterium, assembly GCA_016234555.1. Lineage (GTDB taxonomy): Bacteria > Chloroflexota > Anaerolineae > Anaerolineales > Villigracilaceae > Villigracilis. The sequence continues at coordinate 27,893 of JACRBJ010000020.1, forward strand.
CGTTGCTCCCCAGCAAGCAGGAGGGCGACATTTACCAGGACGACGAAAATCGCCATGCCCTGCGCCAGCCTGATAAGCGACGGATCGTTGTCTTCTGCATCTCTAAAATAATCAAACAATCTAGAAAACATATTGTTCTCCCAGGCTTCTACTTTCGCCTTGGCTTTTCGGTGGAAAGTTGAATGGCGATGTCCGTATCCGGTAAGGTATTGCCCAACTCCTTTATCGCAGTTTGAAGCAGGTTCTCGACGTTGCTTAAACTGCCGATCCTTGCAGAAATTTCGCCAATCGCCCGTTCCTTTGCCGCCCGTCTTTGCGCCTCAACAAGCAGGCGGGCGTTTTCGAGAGCGATGGAGGTGCGCTCGGCGGTGGCGTGAGCAATATCGATTTCATCGTCTGTCCACATTCGGCTCGAATCTGTCGCGCTTAACTTCAAGGTTCCGATATGCGTGCCGCGCAAGATGAGCGGTACCGATAGGCTGTGCGCGCGCTGTCTGTCCGATGATCTTAGTTTTATCGTTTCAACGCCGTCGAAATAGTATCCTTCCACGGCTTCACTCGAGAGGAATTGCAGCCATTGCTGTTGACCTGTTTCGGCGGATGCCATCTCAGCCTGCGTAAGCGCCTCCTGAAGTTGCTGATAGAAGCGGGCGTTTTGAATGGCAATGCTCACCTGCTCGGTTAATATGGAAAGCAGGCTTATATCCTCCTGAGAGAATGCGCCGGCTTCCGTGCTTTGTACATCCAGGGCGCCGAATATCTCCGCGCCAACGCGGAGAGGCAGGGCAATCTCTGAGCGGGTATCTGGAAGTTCGGCAAGGCTCAGATACGCCGGGTCCATTCCAACATCGAGAGCGATGCGGGGCTGTCCCGCGTGGGTTACAAAACCTACGATCCCGGCTCCTCCGATGCGCATGCGGTAGTTGTTTTCAACCAGTTTTTTGCCACCTTCGCTGTTTGCTGCCGTAAGAACGGCGTATTCCCTGGCGGGGTCCAACAGGAAGATGCCCACATGATAATAGCCAAATTGCTCTGAGATGATTTGTGTAATGCGGGGCAGTAACTCGTTCAGCGCCTGTATGGTGCTGATGGAGCGCGTTATGTGGGCGATTGCCTCCAGTTGCGAGGTGCGGTGTTGATTACGCTGGTTGGCAGCCACCAGTTCGGCAGTGCGTTCGTCCGCGTATCGTTCGAGGTTTAGCTGGTTGTTTTTTAGCTCATTTTCGTGTTGACGCAGTTGCTCGTTGGCGTCAGTCAATAAGTCCTGCTTGTGACCTGCATACCTTGCAAGCAGCCCAATCACGATTGGCGCAGTGTCCACGATCCATAGCAGGGGATCGGTAAGCTGTATATGGACCAGACTGGCAATATTGAACGGGAGACCGGAAAATATAACCTCCAAAACAGTGCCAATGAGCGGAAATGTGAACCCGAAAGCCGCACCGAAAATGGTGTAGCGCTGGGTTGCATTAAGTCGCGGTTGGTTTGGTTGACTGTTCACAACATATACCTCAAAAGTTCATGCCGGTTCTTTTGGAGCTCATTCGCGGGTGTTTTCAATTTCGATGGATACCTGGGCGCCGCCGATTTGCTTGCCCAGTTCCCGCACGGCAGTTTTCAGGATCATTTCGATCTGTGAACTGGCGCTGATTCTGGATGAGATTTCGCCGATTGCGCGTTCCTTTTCGGCGGCGGTTCGACTTTCAGCCAGCAGGCGGGCATTTTCTATGGAAAGCGCGGCGCGTTCCACAATGGCGGTGACAATATCCATTTCATCGCTGGTCCAGTTGCGCTCGTTGTCAGCCTTGACGCTGAGCATGCCCACGACCTCGCCGCGCAGTTTTACCGGTATGGTCATCTGGGAATCTCTGTCATTAATGTACACACTTCCTGAATTAATCACTTCCGCTGCACCAGGCAATGACATTGGCTCTGTGTAAAGATTTGCGCTCATTCCAAGCCGGTGCACGCCGGCAATTTGCTGGGCATTGGTGAAATTTTTCCAGCCCGTTTGCAGGTTCCGCCGGTAGAGCATTTCGGCTTCGATCAGGCTCTTTTGAGTTTCCTCATAAAGACGGGCATTCGTAATTGCCACCGACACCTGGTCTGCCAATGTGATCAGTATTTCAATATCTTCGCGGGTGAATGCGTTTGGTTCGGTGCTTTGTATGTCGAGAACGCCGATGAGTTGACCTCCTGCCTGAAGGAGGGGAAGCGCCATTTCCGAGCGGGTATCCGGGAGGTCGGGATTGTTGAAATAGATTGCATCAGACCCTGTGTCCAACGCAATACGTGGCTTCCCCATACTGGCAACATGTCCCACAATGCCGACCTGTCCCACGCGCAGTTTGTGATTGCGCTCGAGCATTCTTTGTCCGCCTTCGCTGTTTGCAGCGCTTAGTATGGCGAAATCCCTGTTCGTATCGAGCAGGAAAATGCCCACATGATAATAACCGAAGTGCTGGCTGATCGCCTGTGTGACCTGGGGAAGAAGGTCTTGCAGGTTCTGTGTGGATATGATGGCGTGTGTTACCTGGGCAATTGCCTGGAACATCTGGGCGCGGTGTTCGTTGGTTTTATTGGCTTCCGCCAGGTCTTCCGTCCTCTTATTCACCCGTTGTTCCAGCAAGACGTTCTCCTGTTGCATCAGACCTAAAAAGGCCTGGGCGCGAAGATGCGCCTTGCCAAATTCATTCTGAGTCAGGCGGATCCCGTTTATTATCAAGACAGCCAAAAGCAGCACCGCCATACTTCCACTTACCCAGATTTCAACGCCGCCTTCCGGCAAGTCGGGATTGGTGATGGCCATTGCTCCGCTTATAACCAGCCAGCCGTAAATCAGGTAGGAAAGCATTGTCAAACCGGTAACCACCCAGCCAGCTCTCCATGTAAACAACAGGGATGCCATGGTAATGGCTCCCAGCATGAATATACGGGAATCGCCCCAAATTCCTGTTTCGATCAACCCCGATATCCCAAGTATAAATATTAACGAGATAAAGAGACCGGCTTTGATCGAATGCGGAAAATTGATGATGGTCACAAGCAGCAATGTGAGGTACAGTCCGATATAGATGGCTGTGTAGACCGTCGCCGAAGCCGTCAATATGCCGGTCAGCAGCGCAAACAGCCCAAATATGCACGCTCCGATCAGGGTGATCCGCAGGAAGCCGGCGCGCCAGTTTGTATATGAAAACTCCATGTTGTCAGGTGATTGATTCATTTCACGGTAATCCGGGTTATAAACATCGGTCTGATAAATAAAAGTCTGCTTTCTTTATGCAATTCCGGTTGGTGCAATTAACATTGTATAGCATCTTTATTCTTCATTAATTGAAGAAGCATTGTCGTTATTAATTTGCAAGATTACTTCCGTGTTGCCGAGGACGCGCTCTATTTCTTCCGCGGTTACGTGCAGAATATTTCCAATGTTCGAGACGGAGCCGATGCGCGCGGTTGCGTCGAAAATTGCGCGTTCCTTCATCGCGCGTCGCTGACTTTCTTCGAGCAGGCGGGCGTTTTCCAATGTGATTCCTGCGCGGTTGGCGGCTGCCTGCGCAATTGTGGTCTCCTCGGCTGTCCAGAGATGATCCGGGTCCTCGTGTTCCAATCCGATGACACCGATGATCTGATTTAACACCATCAAGGGAACCATGAGGGTCGTTCCCTGCTTGTCGTTTTCCCGCACAACGACGGGTTCTCCATATTCCAGTTGCTTTAACATGCTGGCCGGCAGGTTTTGTGGAATGGGGCGCACCTGGATACCGTCGTATTCATACGCGGGACGTTCATATTGATTGATGGTGGATCGCCATGCGCCCTGGGTTTGCAGGTTGTAGGTTTTGTTTAGTTCGGCTAATGCATTTTCCACCTGCTCCACAAGTTGGGCGTTCTCGATGGCGGCGGCTAGTTGGTCCGCAAGCAACTGGAGGGCTTTAATATCATGCTCGCTAAAAGCCGACTGCGCGTCCGCATGAATATCCAGCGCGCCAGTGATAATGCTGCGGCTGCGCAGGGGAAGAACGATCTCGGAGCGGGTCTGCGGCAGGAACGGGCTTCGAGAGCGCATTGCGGCTGTTTCAATATCCAGGGCAACGTCGGCCTGTCCTGTCCTGGTCACGCTGCCAACGAGACTCTCCTGACCCACCCTTAGTTTGTAGCCTTGCTCGATCATCTGGCTTGCGGCTGCACCACTGGCGGCGCGTAGTATGGCATACTCTCCGCGTTCGTCCACAAGGAAGATGCCCACATGGTAGTACCTGAACCGTTCACAGATCAAGTTCGCGGACACGCTTAGAAGAGTGTCTATGTTGTGAATAATGGTAATTTCGCGCGCAACCTCTGCAATCGTCTCCAACTCAAGAGAGCGGCGTTCAAGATCCCGGGAGCGGTCTGCCACTTTGGTTTCCAAGGTCTCGAAGGCCTGCGCCAGTTCATCCGACATTTGATTGAATGCTTCCGCCAGGTCTTCAATCTCGTCTCGTGTATGGATTTCGATGGGTTGGGTTAATTTGCCTTCTGTCAGTTTCAATTTTTCAGCCGATAGCTGGCTCGCGTATTCGGTCAGGTGGCGAAGGGGAGTGGTGATGGAGCGGGTAAGCACATAAAGAAGAGCGCCAAAAACGATGAGTGTCAAGCCCGCATAAAAAATGAGGGTGTTTTGCGGTGAGGAGGCTTTCTGGAGAAGTTCATCTCGAGGAAATGCCAGCGCCAATGACCACCCTGTTTCCAGTCCAACAGGGGCATATGCAACAAACAGGGAATTCCCCTGCGGGTCCGTCGCTTCGGCGAAACCGGCGTTTCCTGCCTGCATCGAATTGGTCAGTTCTGCCCAATCCCGGGCGCTTGGCGAATGCGCGACATCGAGCATGTAGGTTACCATTGGCTCGTAGTTTCCTCCTGCATTTTCGCCGATTCCCAGAACCTTGCTATGAGAATCCAGCAAAAAGGCGTAACCTCGCTGCCCGACTTCTATTTCATTTACGATTTCCTGAATCTGTGAAAAGGCGATATCGGCTGTTGCCACGCCCTTGAACTTGCCTGCCTCGTCAAAAAACGGGGCACTCCAGGTCACCATCCAGATATTGCCACCGCCGTCATCAAAATATGGCGGCGACAATACCGGTTTGCCGGTGGCTTTGGGCAGGCTGTACCATTGCCTGTTGAAATAGTTATACTCCGGGGTTCCCAACTGGGTGAACAACAATTCGGTTCCCACATCCCGGTTGTAATACGGCGACCAATAGTAAAGGTCAGGTTGGAACTGGTTGGGTTCGTAAGCGATGGTGGAACCAAACACTTGTTCGTTGCGCACCAGGGTGTTACGAATAACGTTGCGGATGCCTTCTTCGTCGTAGTTCATGACCTCTGCAGCGGCAGCCAGGTCTATTGCGGCGCCTCTCGTCCAGATCAAATAGGCTTGGATCAATTCGGCTCTTGATTTTGTCTGAGCATTCAATTCGCTTTTCAGGGTCTCGACCAACGCCTCCTGCGTTGCTCTTACGCTTAGGAATGTGGACACCATGAACGCAAGCGCCAGCAGGATGATCGTGAATAGCGGCAGTTTGATCCCCAGGTTCAACCTGCGTTTGAAGAACCCGCCGGGCAACGACTGGGTTATCCAAAGGTCTTTCCTGGGAGTGGTGGGCGCATCCGAGGCGGATGAGGTGGGGGTGGGAGGGGTGCTCATGTGGATTTTCCTCTAATCCGTCACAAAGTTCTGGGCGGGCGCATCATCCTCTGGGAAGGCTTCAAGCTGGATGAATGTACGGGTTGCGCCCAACGTGCGCCCAAGCTCTTCGATGGTTGTCTGCAAAATGCGGTCGAAATTGGTCGAGGCGCCGATTTGCGAGGTGATGTGCGCTATGGCTTCCTCCTGTTTCGCGCGGCGGTTTGCCTCTTCGAACAGGCGGGCGTTTTCCAATGCAAATGCGGCTCTATCCGAAATGGATTGCACCACTGTTATTTCATCCTCGGTCCAGCTTCTGGTCAATTCGGCGGCTTCAACATGGATGATGCCTATGATCTGGTCGCGGAACTTGACGGGGACGGTCAAGGTGGGCGGGGTATCCCCGGAGGGCTGATCCTCTATCACCGTCTCGCCGCTCGAGAGGGCTTTTTCCACGATTGCGTTATTTATGGAGGAGACGGCTGATATGGTCCCATCGACATTGAAGGAGTATCCGCCTTGACCCTGCCTGCGATTTGGCTGGAGACCAGCACGGTTGCCCCGGCTGTATGAGGAAACCTTAAACCCGCCTGCTTCGTTCTTCGACACGTTTTCGGCGGCAAGCGCAATCTGGTTGGCGAGTATACTTAAAAGGTCCGCATCTTCCTCCTTGAATGCGGATGGCATGACGCTTTGCAAGTCCAGCACGCCGATGACCTGTGAGCCGTATTTCATGGGGATCGCCATTTCCGACCGTGTTCCGGGAAGGTCGGGATTGTTAAAGAAGACCGCGTCTGCGCCTGTATCGAGCGCAATTCGCGGCTGCCCACTCTGGGCAACGTATCCCACAATGCCTGTGCCGCCGACCTTTAGTTGGTGGTGACGCTCGAGCATGCGTTGACCTCCCGGACTGTTCGCTGCGCGCAGCACGGCATATTGACGGTTTTCGTCGAGGAGGAATATGCCAACATGGTAGAAGTTGAGTTTGGCGCTGATGATTTGAGTGATGCGCCTCAGCAAGTCCTCGATCTGCTGTTCGAGGCTTGAGGAGATATCCTGCGATATTTCCATGATCGACAACAGCCGCGCCGAACGTTCCTGCATCTTCAAGTCGGCTTCGTTCAATTCGCGGCTGCGCGCCGCCAGGCGGTTTTCCAGGGCTTGGTTGTTCGCCTGAAGTTCCAGTCTTTTGTTGATTTGTTCGTCCCTGGTTTCCGCGGCAAGGCGCAGAAGCGAGTAATGCCTGTTGAAGACAGCGATAATGGCAGCCATTATTACGGCAAAGAAAAATGAATTGAGATAAACGTATGAAGTGGTTGTCCCAAATTGGTTGGGCAGGCGCCCGTATATTTCGGCTATTCCCGTGGCGGCAAATGTGGCAACCATAAGAATTGCCAGGATGATTGGAATCAGCAAATTCCTTCTTCTCTGAATATTTGCGATCAGGAAAAGCCCCAAATTGCCCATCCAAAGCAGGTCGTGTGTGCCAGCCCCCTCAACGATGGTCACGGCGCATATCGTAAAGGCTGCGACTGTTGGGAAAAAGATCGAATGGTTATGGCGTCCCTGGGACACCTGGTACAACGTAAAAAAGCCGACGACGTTGGTGGTCAGCAGGGCGACGATTGTTGTGGGATTTCGATAGAACAGGAGCAGCAGCATTGTTGACAGCGTTCCAAGCGACAGGGCAACCATGATCTCGGCGCGCTGCCCCAGATTGTCGTCGGAGTAACGTTTCAACAAATAATTTAGAAGTCTGTCCAGCATGTTGTCTTAATCCCTTATCCTTCCGCCTCTGCCGGCGGCGGGATGATCTTCACTTGCCTTGTTTTGCCCGTTGAATTGATCCAGTAATTGGAAGGTTACAGAGGCATTCCCAATGGACTGACCCAATTCGTGAACTGTCTCCCGCAGGATGGCGTCCGTCTGCGAGACCGCGCTGATTCGCGCGGATATATCGGAAATGAGCGATTCGCGCGCCGCGTGTTGCTGGGACTCCCTGTAAAGTCTCGCGCTTTCCAAGGCTCCGCCCAACTGGTCTGAAAGCGCCATTGCCAGATTGGTTTCATCCTGTGTCCAGGATTCGGAAATTTCGGATTTCTTCAAGCGAATCGCGCCGATGACCTGACCGCGAACCCTGACCGGAAGGCAGATCGTCAGCCCGTCGTTTCCAATGAGAGGTTCCCCGGTTTCCACCGCCTTTGCGAGTCCCGGCTCGATCTGTTCGGAATGGACTTGCACCGTTGAGGGCGGAGTGGCGAGAAAGGCAATTCGTGGCTGATTGTGCAGAGCCTTGCCCCAAGCTTTTCGGCTTAGTTCAGTGTAACTCAGACGGGCGGTTTCGACGGCTTTTTCAGCCTCATCGAACAGGTTCGCGTTTTGGATGGCAATGGCAATTTGCTCGGCGAGGATTTGCAGTGTGGCAACATCCTCTTCGGAAAACGCCTGCGGCTCGGTGCTTTGAACGTCCAGGGCACCGAGAATTTGCCCGCCGACAATAAGCGGAAGCGCCATTTCAGAGCGTGTTTTTGGCAGGTCGGGATTATCAAAGTAAACGGCGTCCTGACCCACATCAAGCGCAATGCGCGCCCTTGCATGCCTGGTAACGTATCCCACAATCCCTGTTTCGCCAATCTTGAGCTGGTGTTTCCTTTCCAACATGCGGTGACCGCCTTCACTGTTGGTAGCGCTCAACACCGCATATTCCTTGTGCTCATCGAGCAGGAAGATGCCCACGTGGTAATACCCAAAATTCTCATGAATGATATATGCGGTCTTTTGCAAAAGCTCGGAAAGGTCGCGGAACGACGTAATGGCTCTGCCGGTATCCGCGACGGCTTTCAATAACTTGCTTCTGTGTTCCAACTCCCTGGTGCGGTCGGAAACACGGTTTTCGAGGGATGCAATCGACGCCTGCACATTCCCGACCAATCCCTTAAGACTGGATGACAGAATTGCCAGTTCGCCATGCAGTCTTCTGTCGTCGAAATGGAAGTCCAGATTCCCTTTTCCAATTTCATTGGCATAATTTGCTAGTCCAACCAACGGTCTCAGAGTGGCAAGAACCGCTGCGCCGCCGACGATGGAAATGATGATGACCGCGCTTAATAATTGAATCAGAAGGTTGCGTGTGAGCGTATTCAACTCCGCGGTTTTCTGACTGATATCACCCACGGCTACCGCCAGCGAGGAAGAAAGCGATGGGCGGTATGCACCAATCAATTGCCCCGTTTCCTCGTCGATTATATTTGTTGTCTCCCTGGCAAGCAGCTTCTGCAGGGTGGTGGAACTGAAATCCTCCAGCGCCGTCTTTCCCACTTTCGTCGAGTCCGGATGCGCCAAATAGGTCCCATTCCTGGCAATAAGATAGAAGTTTTCCCCGTCGGTGTTCCTTGTCATATCTTCGGCAAGTTCCTGTTCCCTGCCCGGTTCATTTTCGACACTTGTAAAATAGATTTGGGCATGATCCATTACCACTGCCAGCTGGGTGGCAATAAGGTTGTCGCGGACCTGTTGCTGCACGAAAATGATCACGATGCTGATCGGGATCAGGGACAAAAACAGGAACAGCAGTGTCAGCCGAAGGGTAATGGGACTTCTTAATGGACTCACGAAATGCCTCTTGGTTTGTGCGTGTTCATCGGCAGGATCATTCTGTGCGGAGGAAACCTCACGCCTTTTCGGACGGAATTGCATTCTCTACCTGATCCGTTCCAATGCTGATTTCGGCTTCCTTCAAATCAAACACCCTGCGCAGTTCGGTTGCTGCGGTGCGTAATACCGACTCGACGTCGAGGGTCTGGCGGACGCGCGCGGAAGTGTTCGCGATCACTTTGTCGCGCAGGGCGCTTTTTTGCGTTTCGTCCACAAGGCGGCTGTTTTCGAGTGCAAGCGTCACCTGGGTCGCAACCTTTTCCACCAGGATGCGTTCGCGTTCGGACCACGGCGCGGCGCTTTTTCTCTTCAGCGTGATTTGTCCGATGTTTTGCCCGTGCAGTACCAGGGGAACAAGCAAACCGCCCGTTTGGTCCGACCTGTTGCCTGTGAAAATTGGTCGCACCCCCGCCGGGGTGTACTGATAGCTGGATTTGCGGCGGCTCGTGAGCTTTGTCCACGTTTGGCGGATTTGCGCGGAACTGCTTGCCTCCAACTGGCGAGCCAGGTTCCTTGTTTGATTCATAAGGCGGATATTGTCGATGGAGACGGCAACCAGGTCCGCCAGTGGTTGTATCATTTCCACATCCCGAAGCGTGAAGGACTGTAGCTGTTCCGAATGAACATCCAGAATGCCAATTACATCGTTGCGAATCGTAAGCGGCAGGATCATGCGGGAACGGGTGAGCGGGAAATTGATGTCGCGGACGAAGTTCGCATTCTCGGCGTCTGAAACAAGACACGGACGGTTTTGTTGCACAACCTGGTTGAATGGGTTCAGCCTGTCGGGTTCGATGGGAAAACCCTGCCCGATGAGTTGTTTGCCGGCAGCCGAGGAAGACGCCTGCAGGAATGCATTCTTGTGGCGTTCGTCCAGCAGGTACAAGCCCGCATGGTAGTAACCAATCTGGTCCGAGATCAGCCTGGCTGTTAATTCCACCAGATCCGGGATGTCCTGCATCTCGGTCAGTGCTTTTGATATCAATGCCGCAGAGTGTGTTTGCGTATCCCGTAATTCCAGATCGCTGGTGCGTTCGAGGAACCTGTTCTCCCATTGTTCACGTTCGTTTGCAAGCGTCTGGAAGGTGTTCTGCATGCCTTTCGCCGCATCGGCATATTCCTTTTTGAACTGGTTGATGGCAATGATGAGGGCGACGCTCGTTGCGGTAAAAACAATTCCATAGCCTGCCCATTGGGCGGGCGCGGCGGATGCCTGTGTCCCATACCGAAGGACGCCAAAGTAATTCAGGATGGCGGCGGCTGCCAGCGCAAGGATTCCCATTGCCATCGAAACGATATCAATCCTTTGATCGAACAACAGGGCGGCTAATGTTATAAAGGCTATAAAGAAGATGCTTCCGCCAAAAGGATTCAGGGTGAGCATCGAGTAAACGCCAATTGCAAAAATCGTGGAAAGCAGGATAAGGGCGCGTACAGAGTATTTGACCGGTGCCACGGTGATTGCCAGCAGGATAACGTAAAGGACGACAAAGAAAATACGACTGGCTATGGCGGCATTGGGGAATACGATTGCCAGAACTGCAATGCCCAGTATGCTGGCGATGCGCAGGATGGCTGTGACAAAACCTTCGCGCCAGCTTTTGTAATTAACAGAGTTGGTGGACGGTTGTGGCTGGGTGGTTCTATTCATGGTCGCCGCCGACTGATACTTCAATATTCACTTCGCCAGCCTCGAGTGCGCGACCCAGTTCCCGCACCGTCGTTTGCAAAATGCTGTCAATGGTTGCGGAAGCCCATATTTTCGAGGTGATCTCGTTCACCAGCCTTTCGCGCATCGCAACCGATTGGCTTTCTTCCACCAGCCGCGCGTTTTCCAGCGCAAGGGCAGCCTGTGAGGCGACGGATTCGATCAGTTTTTTCTGCTCCGGCGTCCATTCCTCCTGGTTCGACATGTTGATCTGTCCAATGACCTGGTCGCGCAGGGTGAGCGGAATTTCAATGTCCTGCATGTTGGGCAGGTCCTTGTTTCCAAATTCGTATTCGAACTTCTGCTCCGCAGCGAGCGACACCCAGGCTCCCTGCAAATACTGCTGCTGCGTCGCGCTCATTTCCTGAATGCTTTGCTGGGCTTCTGTGAAAAGGCGCGAGTTTTCCAGCGCGATAGCCACCTGATTTGCCATGTTCTGGTACGTATCTGCATCCTGCTGCGAGAAGGCATTATCTTTTTGCGAGTGCATTTCCAGCGCGCCGACGACGCGTTCGCCAATGGTCAGCGGAAGCGCAAGCTGCGAGCGGGTGTATGGAAGGATCGGATTGTCCGTTCGGGCGAACTGTGTGGAAATCGAAATTCCGTGCCATGAAAAACGCGTAAACGGCTGGGCGGGATTTTCCGGGTGGGACGTTTCGGCATCCGAGACAATGCAGACCTGCCTTGTGCGTATGGCGGTAGCCACCGTGCCTTTTCCGCTTACGTCCACGCGATGCTTGTTTTGGAGCAGCACCTTGCCGGCTTCCCCGCTTGCCACTTTTAATTCAGCCCATTGACCCGAAACATCCATTAAGAAAATGGCGGTGTAGTAACACTCGAATTCATCCCCGATCAGGTGTACGGCGCGGGTGAGAAGCTCGTCGGGGTCGAGAATGGTGGTGATGGTGCGCCCAATTTCATTGACACGCCGTAATTGCTGGGTGCGTTCGACCACCTTTTTTTCGAGGTTGTTGCGTTCTTCCTTGATGGTGTTGATGTTTATATCGATTTGTTTTTGCGTCTCGACGAATGCCTCTTCGAGGCGCCGAAATCCCAGGATGACGATCACCCCGATCATGACCGTCATAAGACTGCCGGTGATCCAATCCATCACGTTGGCGCTGGATGTGAAGGGCGCGATCGGAATTAGAATGTCGCTGAGCATCAACCAGCCCGTCAGCACAATCGTAAGCATTGACACGACGATAGAGATTACCCCGATACGTGGGGAAAGGAGCAGGGTGGCAAGCACAATTACTCCCAGAAAGAAGAATACGCCGTCGCCCAAAATCCCATATCGTAGCAGTTCCCCCAGTCCCAATGCGTACAGGCTCAACAGGAAGGCGCCGATGCGTATGGTGTAGGAGAATTTTACAACGGTGACAATTCCCGTGATTGCATAGCTTGTGATGAAGATTGCCTTGATCAAATTGCTTTCGTCGGCGCTACTCAGGGCGGGGATCAGGACGATGACGCCCACCGCAAGCGCGACGAGTAAAAGCGGCATGACAAACTTTTCGCGCCAGTTTTTATACAGGAGACGGGTCGCCTCCTCGGGGTTGGAAAGAGGGTCTGAAAAAGGTCCGCTTTGCGTCATGGAACATCTTCCTGCTTCACATCGTTTACAGGTTTGAGTTGTATCCTGGCATGACGCGCTCCAGTAAGCCTTGTCAGCTCATTCGCTGTTGCAGACATGATCGATTGAATGTCCGTTGACCTGCGTATCTTAGTCGTCACATCGTAGATCAACCGATCGCGCTCTGCCTGCAGGCGAATCTGTTCCAGCAGGCGCGCGTTGGCAATGATGGCGGCGAGACTTCCGCCCAATGTGCCAAGCATTTCCTCGTCGTTTTCGTTGTACGCGTCAACCATTTCGCTTTCAACATTCAGAACGCCGAGAACCTCATTGCGGTAAACAAGCGGCAGGGCCAGTTCGGAGCGTGTATTTGAGCTGACCTGGATGTAGCGCGGATCGTCGGCAACATTTTTGACGCGAAGTGGGCGTTTGTGCGCCGCGACCCAGCCGGTGACCCCGCTTCCGATGGGCACTTCCATCTTGGAAATGTCCTCTGCGTAACCGGTGGATGCCTTTATCTCAAGCACGTTCTTCTCCCGGTTTGTGAGAAGGATCGTGACCCGGTCCCCGCCCAGCGTTACCTGCAAACCGTTGACAGCGTTTTCCAGCGCATCTTCGAGCGTTGTGCCGGACGCCGCCGTTGTGGTGATGTGGTGTAGCAGGCGGTGCTGGGAAAGATGTTCCTGCGTCTCGGAAAACAACTCGGTGTTGACGACGGCAATTGCCATCTGGTCTGCAAGGATTTGCAGGCTTCGGATCTTGTCCTCTGTGAAGGCGTAGGGTTGCGTGCTTTGAACGTCTATCTCTCCCAAAATGCGCTCACCGACCCTCAGCGGGAAAGCCGCCTCCGAGCGTGTCCCCGGGAAGAGGGGATTGGCATAATAGGTGGGGTCCTTTTGTGTGTTGTCCACAACATGCCGCTCACCTTTGCTGCTTACAAAGCCGACGATGGATTTCGAACCAATTCCGATCTTGTGCCCCGAGCGTTTCATCTGGGCGCCTATTTCGCCGGTCGCCTCGCGGACGACGGTGTATTCACCTTGCAGGTCGTGCAGAAACACGGCGGCGTGATAGAAGTCGAAGCGTTTTTGAATGAGGTTGACAGCTTTCACCAAAAGTTCATCGAGATTAAGCGAGCCGCTGATGTCGCGCGCGATCTCCGCCGCGGTTTCCAGTTGAAGCGCCCTGTTCTGGCTTTCCTTCAACAGGCGGATGTTGTGTATCATGCCCGCCGCCTGACCCGCGATGGTGGTAAAGAACTTCAGGTCTTCCTCGTCGAATGCGTATTCGTTGGCGGCGTCCTGCATGACCAGCGCCCCAACGGAGGTGTTTTGCACGAGCATGGGCGCGCCCATCCATGAGCGGGCTGGTTTGCCTGAGAACTTTACTCCCAAATCCGCAATCCGTTTTTCCGCATCTTCGACGATCATCAATGGCTGGCGTGTGCGGATCACGACGGAGGTCAATCCCTCTCCCATGGGGAACGAATCCATTGCAGATATCCTTCCCTCGTCATAACTGAACGGAACGTTGATGACGTTGCTTTTCTCGTCATGGAGCGCAATCATCAGGCTGTGGTCGCCGATGATCTGCTGTATTTTCTCGAGAAGCTGTTTGAAGAAATCCTGCAGGTCCGACGAACCGGCTATCGATTCGTTTACTGATGCCAGCGCCTCGACCTCGTGCAGGTGTTTCTCGGTTTGTTGGACCGCCTCCGCCTTTTCCATCGAAATCGACATCAGATCTGCCAGGCTGATGTATGGCTGCACGGCAGTCGATGACAGGCTCTGTTTTTGTCCGCCGACCATTAGAACAGCGGTAAGCTCGTTCCTCCTGCGGACCGGCAAAAAGGCTGCATTGTCGATCTCCAGCGCCTGCATAAAATCCCTAAAGACGCCGGGAATGTCGTTGCTCTGTGACACGGCGAATACCTCTCCGTGAAGCAGGTAGTTCCCGATCTCTTCCATGCTTGCCTCGTCGACCTTTGGAAGTATTGCAAACAAGACAGGGTACTTTTCTGCGATTTCTTTCGTGGAGAATATCGCAAGTTTTTTGTTCTTCACGTGAAATACGATCACAGGGAAGGGCGCTTCTCTAAGGATCTGATAACTGATTTCAAGAATTTCCTGCTCGGTGGCTGCTTTTGCGATCAATTTACTTGCGCGGTACAGACGGGCGAGTTCCTCGAAATTGACCTGGCTTGTCTCTGTCAATCCAGCCGTTTGGATGGCGGTGGCAATCTGGCTGGAGAGGGTTTGAAGCATGATGAACGATTCAGGATTGAATGCGTCTGTCTCGGTGCTTTGCACATCAAGGACGCCCAGAACCAGTCCGCCAATCGAAATCGGGATGCTGGCTTCGGAACGGGTATCGGGAAGTAGTTCATCCTTTACATAAAGCGGGTCTTCCAGTACATCGGGCGCAACGTGCGGCTGGTTGTTCGCGCCGACCCACCCTACGATGGAGGCTGAATTTACTTTCACGATGTACTTTTGTTGGGTGAGTTCCTGCGTGGCTATGCCGGAACCAGCCTTGAATTCTAGGTGATTGCCGCTGCGGTCCATCAGGAAAATGCTCGCCTGGTAGAAACCGAATTGTTGAACGAGCAATATAACGGTCCTGTCGAAAGCCTCGTTCAAGTCCGAGAATGTCGTTATGTTTTGTGCCATCTCAGCGGTGGCGCGGATACGACGCTCGCTATCGTCCACCTTTTGTTCGAGCGAACGATACGAACTTTCCAGTTCGTCAGCCATTTGATTAAATGAGCTGGCTAATACGCCGATCTCATCCCTGCTGATGACCTCAGCGCGGCGGCTCCAGTCCCCGCCAGCAAAGGCTCGCGTGATGTCGGAAAGGGTATGGAGCGGCTTTATAACCCGGCCAATCAGGAAAGCCAGAGCCAGTCCCGTTGCCAGTAATGTGACCAGGGCAAGGATAGTTGTGAAGGGAACGAGGCTCGAAGTCTGCCCGTAGATGTCGCTGACTTGTACTTCAAGCACAATGCTGGCTTGGAGTTTGGGCAGCCATTGAACCTGGATGTATGCATCTTCGCCTTTCAGCGATTTGGTTTCCAATGTTTTCGGCAGCAGCGACTTTTCAGTCATCAGCTCGGTGGATATGGCTTTGATATCATCCTGTGAGGCGGATTCAATAGGCGCAAACCCACCTGTCGTCGGGTCATTGTATATGAGGCGTTCATCCGGCAAAATAAAATAGGTGACTGCCTGCGGTGACAGACCGTTCAATGGCTGGATAAGCGCGCGCAGGTCCCTCTTTTCGGTAATCCCTATCACCGAACCCAGTACGGAACCATGCGGGGTCTTGTACAACTGTGCATTAACAAGGACAAACTCGTCTTTATATAGGGGGGAAAACCCGTAGAACACCCCCGAGTGATGCTCCTCCAATGTTTGATCGAGGATCGGCAGGTCGATCTTTATTCCCTCCCATGCCGGGTTGCTCGAGATTTTAACGTTCCCATCCGGGTCCAGCAGAAGGAATTGGTTGAATGAAGGTGGATTCTCCTGCCCGCTCAGTTTTTCGAATTCCTGCAGGATGCCGTTGCGGAGCTCGCTGAATTCGCTGCTTTTCGGGTTCGCATGAAGCGCAAGTTCCGCCAGAATCGTGAACTCGCTGTTTTTGAGCAGGTTGTCGAGGTGCGCCCCATTGTTGGTGACTTCGCGGTCGATGATCTTGATCTGTGTGGAAAGCAGACTTTGAGATTGGGTAACCGCCTGTTTCTGCAAAAGCGTGCGCGCTTGAAGATAAGCGGCGCCGCCCATTAAGGCAAGGGGAATGAAGGTGAATATTAAGAGCGTTCGTACTAGAGTTCCCGCCAGGCTGCCCTTAAATCTTCTTGGGTTGATGTCATGGGTGGACGTCGCTTGAGGTGTTGTCATTAAAATGAGTTAGTTGTATTCCCAGACCGGCTCTCCGTTCAAAATACGGCGGATTTGATCGGGGAAACGGTCAGGGTCGAGGGGTTTTCCGAGGAAGCCGTCGAATCCCGAGTCTTTGGCTTTGTTCATTTGCTCGAGGCTGGCTTCTGCAGTCACGGCGATGATCGGTACCGTTTTAAATCTTTCGGATGCGCGGATTTTTCTCAACGCGCCGTAGCCATCCTCGTAGGGCAGGCGGATGTCCATCAGGATGAGATCGAGGCGGGGCAGCGTGTCCGCATATTCCACAACTTCGTAGCCGGATGTCTTCCACTCGCAGTGGATTCCCAGATACCCCAACATGCGCGCGATCAGCACGAAATTGGAAACATTATCTTCAACAACCAGAACCGCCGCATCCTTTGGGATATTGGGCTTGCGGATGGGTTGTGTATCGGAAATGGCGGGTGTTTGATCAGACATTAGTGCTCCTTGGGATAAATCGCTCGATCTGCTGGGAAAGGGTGTCGATGTCGATCGGCTTCTGGATGTAACCGTCGCACCCCGCTCCCAGTGATTTCTCGCGATCGCCGCGCATTACATTTGCTGTAACGGCAACTATGGGGGTTTTCGAGAATTTTTCGATTGCTTTGATCTTGGCTGTTAGCGTATAGCCGTCCATGTCCGGCATGTTGATATCCATTAAAACTAGGTCGATATTGCCGGTTTCGAGTTTTTCCAATGCCTGTGTTGCATTAATGGCCTCGACCACGGCATAACCTTCCGCCTCCAGCACTCTGCGGATCAAGCTTCTGTTGTCCGGATTGTCTTCCACATAAAGTATAGTACTTTTTTTGATTTCCAGTGTCATGTGAATTAATCTCCGTCTCGAATTCTACTTTAAAGGAAAAAACCTCACATAACAGCAACCTTACAAATGAACAAAAAGCCGAGGCAGATAAATCCTCGACTTGTGTGTGAGCGGGTGATGGGACTCGAACCCACAACTCTTGCACCGTGCGCCAATTTTCCAGCAAGTTTGAGCTTGATTCGAGGCATTACACAGTTATATTGTATGACTTTCGGTGCGCATCGTGCAGGCTGGTTGGGTGGATAAAATATCGTCCGCGCATCCTTGAATGCCCAAATTATAAGCGGGATTACAACCCCTGACAATACAGGGGTTTGGCGCTTTTTGACCTCTAAACATCGGGAAAATCCATCGACCAGGCGTCTGTTCGAATAACTGGCTGGATTCTGGAGTCTGGGAGCTTACTTACCCTGTGGGTGCTCCCGTAAATTCAACAGCGACCTGTCGGACTCCAGAGTAAATCGGTCAGGCTCTAATGCTTCTGTATATTGGACGTATCCTGCCGGAGGGCTATCCGGGTTTGGGTAATGGGATGATAGCCCACTTCCTGGAGACATCGAATCCGCTTTTTGTGACAAATGGCACTTAAGTATTGTGGGAAGTTTTGATATATTTGCTGAAAAGCTGGAGGATTGATAATGTCACGAATTGAACAAGCCCGCGAATTCATAAGTCAAGGCGATAAGATAAAGGCCAGGGCAATCCTCGCAAGCCTTGTTCAGTCCGAACCCCGAAATGCCGATGCCTGGCTGCTATTGGCGACTGTGCTGGACGATGCAAAACAAGCGGCATATTGCAGGGAACGTGCTCAGTCCATCCTGCAAACTACATCCAAACCTGAAATGGAAAATGTTCAACGTCCAATGCCGCAAGGCCAGCCAGCGAAAAAATGTCCTCACTGTGCCGGGGAGTTGCCGATTGACGCAATAGTTTGTCATCACTGCGACAGAGTTGTTTCAATTGACTTTAAGATGCCTGGGCCTGTAAAGCCGTCGTATTTACCGCTTGCGCAAAATCCCCTGGATGGATATATATCTCCCAAACAAAACGCGGAAAAGCCGCCATTGAAAATCACTCAAAAGGCTTCGCTGTTTTGGGCCTTGTCTTTGGTTGGGGGATTTCTTATTTGTGCGGCTCTTTTTGGCGTGTTCCTTTCGTCATATATACAGCCGATATCCTCGGAACCTCTCACGCCTACGCCCCGTGCTGCCAGGCAAGATCTTCGTATAGGCACGATCACTGCATGTATTAGCTGGGACGAAGTCACTCCGCAAATGGCGGGCAGTAAAGTTTGTGTCTGCGACGTTATTAAGCACGATAAACAAGACGAGCAAACAGGGCAAACCTTTTACTATTTTGGAAGAACCAGTCAATTCTATCTCAGCCTGGACCGACTTGAAATATCGCTAAAGGGAGAGTGCATCTGCGCATCCGGTGTGGTTCAACTTGATTCTTACAATACTCCCTACATCGAAATTAAAGACAATATCGGTGCTTGCCCTTAGTAAAAACAGTATCGGCGCTTGCCCCTGATATATAAACATTTTCCATCCAGTGCGTTTGATGAAACGAGGAATAACGTAACACGCCGCCTTTCATGGTGAAAGACGGCGTGTCAGGCGATTTCTCCTGCTTGAGCGGGTGATGAGACTCGAACTCACGATATCTTGCTTGGGAAGCAAGCGTTCTACCACTGAACTACACCCGCTTGACTTGACGAACGGGGCGGATTATACGCCAGGTGGAAAAGGCATGTCAACCTCTTTACTGGTTGCGTTTCAGGAGCATGTTCGCCAGTTCGAGCATGGATTCTCCAGCCGCACCGCGTGGGTTGGCTTTGCCCAGAAATTCCAGCGCGGTCTGCGTTTCTCTTTCCGCGATTTCGCCGGCATAGGTTTTGGCGCCCTCTCTTTCGAGCAGGTTGGCAACTTCCCTGACTTCGGCGGCTGTGATGGGACCCCGCTTCCAGCGTTCGGAAAACTGACCCTGCCTGCCAAGCCCGTAAAGCACGGGCAGGGAATTCTTTCCTTCGACCAAGTCGCTGGCGGTGGATTTTCCCGTGACGGCTTCATCGCCCCAGATGCCGAGGATGTCATCCTGCACCTGGAACGCCAGCCCGAGGTGGTAGCCAAACTGACGGTAGGCTTCCTGTTCAGTTTCACCCGCACTTCCCAGCAAAGCGCCAATCTCGATACACGCGGAGAGCAGGGCGGAGGTCTTGCCGCCGACCATCTGCCAGTAATCCTCGAGGCTCAGGTCGTGACGTTTCTCGTAAGCCATATCGAGGTATTGACCGCGTGTCAGGTTGAGACAGGCTTCGTGCAGGATGGTTGCTGCCCGCACCACAGACTCGGCGGGATATGACTTGCTCAAATCCATGGTCGCCTGGTACGCGATGACAAACAACGCGTCGCCGACGTTGATCGCCATCGGCACGCCCCACTTGCTCCAGACGGTGGGTCTGCCGCGCCGCTTCGGGGAGTTATCCTGCACATCGTCGTGGACCAGGCTGAAGTTGTGGATCAACTCCACGGCGGCGGCGGCAGGCAGGGCGGGTTTCCAGTCGCCGCCAGCGGAAGCGGTCGCCAGTAAAACTGTCACGGGGCGAATCCGCTTTCCTGTAGCTTCCCTTCCCGCGCCTTCACCTGTCCAGCCCATGTGGTAGGTGAGCATCTCATGGAACGGGCGGAGGCTGGCGGCATCGAGCCGCACAACCTGTCGCTGCAATTCCTTCTCAATCTCAGGCAGCATGACCTCGAAGTGTTGTTTGAGATTCATCTTTTCCTTTCCACGAAACCAAACCCTAAAGGTCTCGAAGACCTTTAGGGTTTGGTTTTGAAAACTACAACAATTGACGGGCTTTCAGTTCCAGTTTCAACTGTTCGGGCGATTTGAAATGGACGGTGTCGAAGCCGATTCTTTTGGCGGCGGCGATGTTCGCTTCCGAGTCGTCAATGAACAGGCATTGGCTGGCAGGCATGTCGATTTTTTCCAGAAAGAATTCAAAGATCTCAGGTTCCGGCTTGATCAGGCTTATCTCGCCTGAAATAACGATGTCATCGAGCAGATTCAGGAACTCGAACTCGTGACGGATAGCCGGAAAGGTTTCAGCCGACCAGTTGCTCAGACCGTAAAGCGGATAGCCTTTTTTCTTCAGCGCCCGCAGGAGTTCCACCGTGCCATCGATTTCCCCTGTGATGGATTCCTTCCAGTTTTCATGATAGGCTCTGATCAAATCCGCATATTGCGGGTGCTCCTTTACGTGAAGCTCGACGGCTTCGGCAAAGGGACGTCCCTTGTCCTGCTGGGCATTCCATTCCATGAAGTTCACCTCGCGCAGGAACTCCTCCATTGCCTGTGGTTGGCCGGGGAAGAAACGCGCGTACAAATTACGTGGGTTCCAATTGATTAGCACGCCGCCGAAATCGAAGATGATTGCTTTTGTTTCCGTTGTCATTGATTTTCCTTTAGTCTCCAAACTTCATACCCGGCAAATCCTGTGGAACCGAGTTTTGCAAATTGTTTTTCCGTCCACTGCGGGAACAAGCCCGCGTTGGGATCGGCTGGGTCGTAGAGCAGGGCTTCGTCGATGATGAAGCCCTCTTCGGTGTTGTAGTTCGTCACCGAATACGCCCGCCCCAGGCTGTCCACGCGGGCGACGACGAGCATGTGCTCGAAGTTTCCGCCTGTGCCTGAGTAGATGTACACAAAATCTCCAGGTACCAGCGGATTGGCAAACCAGTCCTCCCGGTCAATGCGCACCTTGCGCCGCGTATCGGAATACTTTTCCTCAGGAAAAAAAGATTCGATGACGAGGCGGTCCTTCCCCAAGTCAGGGTTGATGAGGAAGAGGTCGTGTGGCGCGCGGTCTTCGCCCACCAGGCCAGCCTTTTGCAGGATGGCAATCGCCAATGGCCCACAGGTGGTGCTTGGGTCTGAGAAGCGGGCTTGATTGATAAGCACGGACATTTTTTTGCTTTCCGAATAGGTCGGCGCGATGAAGGAAAGCGACGCCTCATACAGCTTAATTTGCTGCTCTTGCGTGAGCGGACCGGTAATGGCGATCTCGCCGTTTGCGATCATCATTTCAGACCGGGTCAATGTGGCGGTTGCGGTAAACGTTGCGGTGGGGGATGGGGTTATGGTTGGCGTAAAGGTCGCGCTGGCAGTCGGTGTGGCTGTGCTGGTCTGGGTTGCAGTGGATGTCGGCTGAAGGGTTGGCATGATGATTTCGGTGGGCGTGCTACGAACGCCAAATAATGAGTTGCTGCCAGACGCGTTAAATTGGGGAATAAAAAACCAGCCCGCAAAAAAAAGACTGGCAAGCAGTGCGCCAATCCCAAATCCATAGCCGAGATACTTCAAATCCGCGGAACGCATGGGGCATATTTTAGCCGATAAGGATGGAAAATTTATGCCCACGGTCACAAACGCACCGTATGCGGTGCGTTTGTGACCGTGGGCATTATATTGGCTTTTCACAAATGTTGGTGTATCATCGGCACGGTTTTCAAAACTTCCCAAACCGAGGCAACATGCCAGCCACAAACAAATACATTCTTGCAATTGACCTGGGTACGTCGGGTCCCAAAGTCGCCTTGTTTTCCGTACAGGGCGATTTGATCGGAAGCGAGTTTGAGGGGACGGAGGTTATTCTCCTGCCTGAAGGTGGGGCGGAACAGTCGCCCAATGATTGGTGGAATGCGATCGAGAAAGCGAGCAAACGCCTGCTTGCCAAAGGACTGGTTCCCAACGACGATATTGTCGCAATAGCCTCCACCGCCCAGTGGTCTGGCACGGTGCCGGTGGATCGGGATGGCAATGCGATCGGGAATGCCGTCAACTGGATGGATGCGCGCGGCGCACGTTACATCCACAAGCTGTTCGATGGGCCGTTCAAGGTCGAGGGATATTCACTGCCCAAACTCCTGAAGTGGATTCGAATCACCGGTGGAGCGCCGGGCAATGCGGGCAAGGATCCGCTGGCGCATATTCTGTACCTCAAGGATCTTCACCCCGATCTCTATCAGCGCACATATAAATTCCTCGAGCCAATAGACTATATTGGTCTGCGCTTCACCGGCAAGTTTGCTGCATCTTTCAACTCCATCATTTTGCACTGGGTGACGGATAACCGCCGCATCGAAAAGGTCACCTACAACGACGAGCTGGTCCGACTTTCGGGGCTTGATCGCGCGAAACTGCCAGACATCGAACCTGCGAACACGAACCTGGGGAATCTGCGCCCGGAGATTGCCCGTGACTGGGGGCTGCGCGAGGATGTGCAGGTGTTGATGGGTTCAGGCGACGTGCAGTCGGCGGCTGTTGGCTCCGGCGCGGTGCGGGAATTCGAACCACATTTGTACATCGGCACATCGGGCTGGCTGACCTGTCACGTGCCGTTCAAAAAGACCGACCTGTTCCACAACATCGCTGCGCTTCCATCCGCCATTCCGGGACGCTACTTGCTGACCAACGAACAGGAAACCGCCGGCGGCTGTCTGCAATATCTGAAGAATAACATCTTCTTTCCGCAGGATGAACTGTCGGTGGGTGAGGGTCCTGCGAACGTCTACAATTTGTTCAACCAGATGGCGGAGCGCATCCCCGCTGGCAGTGACCAGTTGATCTTCACCCCCTGGCTTTATGGCGAACGTGCCCCGGTGGATGATCATCTCGTGCGCGGCGGATTCCACAACCTGTCCCTCGGCATGACGCGCGCGCATATGGTCCGCGCCGTGTTCGAAGGCGTGGCGTACAATGCGCGCTGGCTGTTGAGCGCTGTCGAGAAATTCATCGGGCGGAGGGTCGGCTCGATCAACTTCGTCGGCGGCGGAGCGAAGTCGAATCTCTGGTGTCAGATTCAGGCGGACGTTTTGAATCGCCCCATCCGGCAGATGAAGGACCCCATTGAAGCCAACGTGCGCGGTGCGGCTTTGCTGGCTTCCGCTTCGCTGGGATACCTGCGTTACGACGAGATCGGTCTGCACGTGCCGGTTGCGGACACCTACGACCCGAACCCCGACCATCGCAAAATCTATGACGAACTGTTTGCTGAGTTCGTTGCCATTTACCAAAACAACCGCAAGATCTACGCGCGGCTGAATCGTCCGCGATAATTTCGTTAATTGTAGTGGCGACTTCAGTCGCTCTTTTAACGACTGAAGTCGTTACTACGGTTGCGACTGGAGAGTCTGTTCATGAGTCTAAAAAATACATTATTCAATCTGTTGGGGAGGGCGAACCCGCGCTTTTTGAAGCTGGTGGAGAAAAGTTTGAAGTCGATGCCCGGGGTTGGGGACAAGGTCGAAGGCGAGTACGATGAGATCATGTCCAAGTTGGAGGGTTCGCTCAAGCCGTACAAAGGCAAGTTCGAGGCGTTCACTAAACTCCCCGAAACCGGACGTCCCCGCGCTGAGGTCCTCGCCGATATGGAAGCCATGCGCGAGGCGGAGGAAGCCCACTGGAAGGACGGCTACATTTCTGGTGCGGTCTATCACGGCGACCAGGAACACATCGATTTTTTGAACAAGGTCTACGCCCTGAACTCGCAGAGCAACCCGCTTCACTCGGACGTCTGGCCCAGTATAAATAAATTCGAAGCTGAAATCGTCGCTATGACTGCGGACATGCTCGGCGGGGCGGGACAGGACGTCTGCGGGACGGTTTCTTCGGGCGGCACCGAAAGCATCATGCTGGCGATGAAGACCTATCGCGATTGGGCACTGGAGAAGAAGGGCATCACCAAGCCTGAGATGGTCGTGCCGGTTACGGCGCACGCGGCGTTCGACAAAGCCAGTCAGTACTTCAACATCAAGATGATCCACATCCCCGTGGACGAAAACTTCCGCGCAGACGTGAATGCGGCGCGGAAGGCAGTCAACCCCAACACGGTGGTCATCGTCGGGTCAGCGCCCAGCTTTCCGCACGGAGCGATTGATCCCATCGAGGAGTTGTCCGAGCTTGCCCGTCAGCACGGAATCGGTTTCCACACCGACGCTTGCCTCGGCGGATTCGTCCTGCCGTGGGCGGAGAAACTGGGATACCCCGTCCCGAAGTTTGACTTTCGCCTGCCGGGCGTGACCTCCATGTCGGCGGACACGCACAAGTACGGCTATGCCGCCAAGGGGACTTCCGTCGTCCTGTATCGCGGACAGGAGTTACGGCATTTTCAATATTACACCAGCACCGAATGGCCCGGCGGACTGTACTTCTCGCCGACCTTCGCGGGCAGCCGCCCTGGGGCGTTGAGCGCGGCTTGCTGGGCGGCGATGACTTCCATCGGCGCGGACGGCTACATGTCAGCCACGAGGAAAATCCTTGAAACGGCATCAACTATAAAGAAGGGTGTGAACGAAATCCCAGAGTTGCACGTGCTTGGCGACCCGCTTTTCGTTGTCTCCTTTGCCTCCGAGATTGTAAACATCTACAAGGTGCTGGATTACATGTCCCACAAGAAGTGGAGTCTGAACGGCCTGCACAAACCGACCTGCATCCACCTGTGCGTGACGTTACGCCACACCCAGCCCGGCGTGGCGGAGCGCTTCCTCGCGGATTTGCGCGAGGCGGTGGAGCACGTCAAGGCGCACCCTGAAGAGAAAGGCTCGATGGCTCCCGTCTACGGCATGGCGGCGACCTTGCCCCTACGCGGGATGGTCAGCGATTTGTTGAAGAAGTATTTGGATGTGATTTTCAAAACTTAGAGTTTGTATGTCATTCTGTGCGTAGCGGCACTGCTCTGACACTGCCTGCTAGGGCTGTGAGAATCTCCTTTGTTTTATACCGGCATGAAAAGAGGTCGGGCATGGCGCTCGACCTCGGGTGGGGGCTTTGGGTGGTGGGATGCCGCCCCATGTGGAAAAACTTTTGCTATTCCAACGATTTTCTAGTAACTAATCAACGGTAACTTTTTGAGCCACATTCTTTCGGTCAATTCCTTCAGGACAAAATCAGCCCCATCAGCGCGGGAGAGTTGCGTGCCAGAGTCTGGACCAATATAACCGACACGATATTTGCGCGTATGTGCGCCATCGATCAGGCGCGGATACCGTGCGATGGTCCAATCCAGATCGGAAGCTTTAATGATCTTTACGTTCTCGGCTGAGTCCAGAACGACATCCTTTGCAAGAAGGTTAAGCAGAAAACCAATGAGATGGTCGGCAAATTTCGGTTTGTCTTCGGGCTGGCGCACTCCCGCGCCCGTGGTCGAAACCAAACGGCGGACTCCATGTTTTTTCATCCCCGCTACAATGTTCTTCGCTGAAATTTCCATCATGCGCGCGACTGGCGGGCGTGTCGGTCCCAACGCGCTGATAACCACTTCGTGTCCCGCAATCGCCTCTTCGACTGCGGCGGCGTCCATCGAGTCACCTTTGAATACCGTTAAATTTGTGTGCTTGACCCCAAACTTTTCGGGTGAGCGGACAAAGGCGGTCGCTGTATGCCCCGCATCCAACGCCTGTTCCACAACTTTCAAACCAACTCCGCGAGAGGCTCCAAATACAATAATTTTCATTTTTCTCCTTTCGAATTCATTGCGACAATAAAATTTTGAGATGTTTTGCAACTGTACGCAAGGGATTGCCTGTATGATAGGTGCGGCTGAGAATAATTCCGCCTTCGACCGCGGCGGTAATAAATGTTGCAAATTCATCCGCTTTTGCCTTTGTATATCCGTTTTCGATCAGTTTTTCCCTGAATGCAGCAGTCAGCAACGTGTAAGCATCCCGACAGGCAAGATTAATCCTTTCGGATTTCGAAGCGGTTTCCATTGCCACCGCTGTCAACGGGCTTCCCGCCGCAAAATCCGACGATTCCACGTGGTTGGCGATGTTCAATACAAAATCGTGGATCGCCTTTGCCGCGTTACCGTCGCCGCTCAACCCGTCTTGTATGCGTTGGGCGGTCACTTTGCCAGCTTGTAAAACCGCCTCCGATGTGATCTGTTCCTTTCCTTCGGGAAAATAATGATACAGCGAACCTTTCGGCGCGCCGCTTTCTTTGACAATTTCATTCAAGCCCGTTCCGTAATAACCCTGCTTTTCCAGCAGGTTACAGGCGGTTTGCAAAATATGTTCACGGGGATTTCCCATATCAACCTCAACAGTTTGTCTGATCGAAGGATGTCGTTTGTCATCCTTTCCAAAATCAGGGAATAATGTTATTATAACGACTGGTCTATATAATGTCAAGCATAGGAGACCAAAGGAAATGTCGTCCCCGATTTTGGTCGTTGGCGCGCTCGGAAATGTGGGCGCGGAAGTTGTCAAACAGGTTTTAGCCAGAGGTGGAAAGGTTCGCGCGGCGGATATTGATGTTCAAAAACTCAAGGATAGATTCGGCGGCGCTGTGGAAGCGGTCCGTTTCGATTTTACCGACCCCACCACCTTTGACGCGACCTTCAAGGATATCAGGAAAATGTACTACATGCGCCCGCCCCACCTGACGAACATCCGGCGGGATGTGAAGCCGTCCATGGATGCGGCAAAACAGGCGGGCGTTACGCACGTTGTTTTTCTTTCGCTGATTGGAATTGAGGGCGCAAAATACCTTCCGCATCACAAGGTGGAAACTCATTTTCGTAAACTTGGGATGCAAACCACTTTTCTGCGCTGCAGTTTCTTTATGCAAAACCTGAATACCACCCATTGTAAGGAGATCAACGAACGGAATGAAATTTTTGTGCCTGTGGGCAACGCTAGGACCAGTTTCATCGATGTCCGCGATATTGGCTTGGTTGCGGCTTTGGCGTTGACTGAAGAAGGACATGCTGCAAAGAATTATGATTTGACGGGAAGCGAGGCTCTCGATTATTGGGAAGCGACAAGGATCATGAGCGAGGAATTGGGGCGCAGGATTAGTTATCGCAATCCGAACCCCCTGTATTTTTTGATTGAAACTGTGCGCAGGGGGACGCCATTCATGTTCGCTCTCGTGCAGACGGGATTGTACACATCCACGCGATTTGGAATGGCGAAATATGTAACGGGCGAAGTAGAAAAACTAACGGGGCGCAAATCAATCTCATTTCGACAGTACGTGATTGATTATAAGGACAGCTGGCTTTGAGGGTCGGGTTTTATCCCGACAGGGAATAGCATCAAGCTGATCTTTTCAAAACAAAAGGAGCCGTCCCAAACTGGACGACTCCCAATTACCAATTATTCGGATTAACACGGATTAGCTTACACTAGATAGATGGCATGGAGACCGACCTATCTAGCTCACGAACAAATGGAAGAACAGCAGCTGGAAGGTGGCCGCTAGTTAAAAGCTGGCAAAATGTCACAAGCAGAAATAGCTCGACACTTGGGTGTAGTTGAGCGACAGTTAGCGATTGGGCCAGGAAAGTGGAAGAAGAAGGCGTTTGAGGTATGCGAAAGTGGAAAGCTACAGGAGGCGTGTCAAAACTGACGAAGGAACAAATTCAAAGGCTGAAACGATTTCTGGATCGAGGCGCAGTGGCTTGCAGGTTTGGTATAGATCGCCGGACTCTGCAACGTGTGGCCGAATTGATTGAGCGATAATTTGGTGTGACTTATCATCCGAATTACCTGAATCGTCTATGGGTAAACTGGGATTCAGTCCGCAAAAGCCTTTAACGTGTGTTGTGAAACAGAAACGAGAATTGGTGAAGGTCTGGCTGGAGCGAGATTTGGCCAGGATAAAAAAGTCGCGGCGACTGTGCGCAGACGATCGTCGTGCTTTATCCATGGCAGTAGCCCTGACCCTTTCGGACAAAATCTACGAGCGGCATTTTGACGGTGCGATCCGAAGTGAGCAAATCATTGGGACTCTTAACCATCTGCATGGACATGTTCGTGGTCAAATCATCTTGATTTGGGATCGAGTTCGGATCCATATTAGCAAGAAGGTCCAAGGCTATCTTTCTGAACATCCTGAAATCCATATTGAACTATTGCCTGCTTATACACCTGAATTCAATCCAGAAGAATATGGTCATGACAACGTCAAGCAACATCTCAGAAATGCTCGACCATCCAATAAAAACGAAATCCACTTGATGCTTGACCACGGTTTTGCCCACTTGCGACGGCAACCTGATTTATTACTCAGTTTCTTTCACGCTACAGGTCTTTCTGTTAGACAATTATGGTTAACCTGAATAGGTGCAGGAAAATTCGAGGCCACACGTACGCGAAATGCTTGACGCAAAGCGTGTCGCAGATTGATTGCCACGATTACCTTAATTTGCACGCCAACTTTTACTCCATCCACAATTATTTACTTTGTTCCTTGTTTTCAGATGCCTGAAATAGCGTGACTTGCATACCATCGGGATCCTGGAGACGCACATTATAATCACCCCATGGGGTCATGACGGGTGGATGAATCAATGTCGCTCCATGTGCGAGTAATCGCTCCATCGCTGCTTTCAAGTCTGGCACTTGAAGTGCAAACCGAATCTGTCCGCTAATACGCCGTCCCGCTTCGAGTTCATCAATGGTCTCTGCCTGCGCTTCATCGAAAATCTCCAGGGTGGCTTTCCCCATGTTAAGAATGAGCGCCTGACCTTGCCCGTTGTTCCAAATTGCGGCAGGTTCAATTCCTAGTCCATCGCAATAGAATTTCACCAATCGTTCGTACTCACTTGTTGTGATTGCGACACGCAATTCATGAACAGGATGGTTTGAATTTGGCGTAGCCATGTTGTTGAGCGTTCCTTTCGGGGTTAGTATTTCATAAATGCTCTGTTGCAAACATCTGAGTGAGCTGGTAGATTTAAGGGCATGAACCAACGAGAGAGCCGCTATGTAAAAGTCGCCAAAATTGCATATCGCCTGACCAAACAGGCATTGCCAAAGTATTCACACGCCAAGAGTCC
>JACRBJ010000022.1 GCA_016234555.1 Chloroflexota bacterium
GCGGACTCTTGGCGTGTGAATACTTTGGCAACGCCTGTTTGGTCAGGCGATATGCAATTTTGGTGACTTTTACGTAGCGGCTCTCTCGTTGGTTCATGCCCTTAAATCTACCAGCTCACTCAGATGTTTGCAACAGAGCATTTACCAATCATTGACCTGTAAAACTCCAGTGCTTTTTCCATATTCACCCCATACTCTGCACGCGCAGAGATGATTTTTGTATTGAGACCTGCCGCCTCGCGCCGCAGGTCTTCTCTTTCCAATGCCAACAGGATTGCGTCGGCGATGGACTGAGGGTTGGTTGGGTCAACGAGCAGACCGTTTTGCGCGTGCGTGATCCACTCGCGGATGGATTCAAGATCGCCGGCGACGGGGAAACATCCGCAAGCCATGCCTTCGAGCAGGGAGTTCGGCGTGCCGTCGTGTACGCTTGGCGAAACCATCACCTGCGCCGCACGAAACACGTCCCCCATTTCACCGTGTGAAAGCGGCGGATTCAATTGAACGGCATGTTCGATCCCCAATTCCTGAATCCATGACATCACCTGCGGTTCGCCCTGCATCGACGAACAGATAAAGCGCGCGTCGCTCCGCTTTTCCAACACCAGCGGGATGGATTTGAAGAACGCCCCGTTTTTGACGTACGCCCGAAGTCCGCGCGGATTGATCATCACTGGATTTTTGACCGGTTCTTTGGGTGGATAAAAAAACTCAGACCTGATTCCCCCATTGCCTGGTGCGACCAAAGTGGGCTTATCCACGCCCAGGCCCCACTCCCGCGCAAGGCGGATGTCACGCTGACAGTCGGCGTGCAGGGCGTCGGCGGCTTTCATTGTCCTGCGGGTGAAGTATCCCATCAGCGGCGTGGACGGCGCGTGCAGGGTGAAGTCATTGCCCCAGACGGAGACAAGAAACGGGGGACGGGAAGCGAGACCGTCAAGAGCGATGGCGGCAAGCATCCCTTCGTAGGGAATCCGCATCGCGTGGACAATATCCGGCTGGACTTCGCGGATGAAAGTCCGCAACTTGTGTGCGGAGCGGGGCAAGGTCACGGGTCCGGCCCACTGTCGGATTTTAGTGCGCAGGCTGAGGGTCCGCGAGGAACTTGCTCCGGGACTTGAACCACGCTTCTTAACCGCGCTAAAAGCCACGGGTGTAAACTCAAACCGCTTAATGGGAAAATCCACATCACAAGCGAAGGTGGAGGCGAGGTATACGTCATCGCCGCGTTCGGCGAAGTAACGGATCCAGTTTTTGGAAATGGGGGAGCGGGCGTCGGTTACAAAGAGGATTTTCATGGGCTTTCACGATTATACCCATCCCGGTTGCCAATTGCGACCGCCGGTATCATATACTCATTGCCTGTAAACGTGAGACGTAGTATATTAGCCGCATGAGCAAAGGACGAATACTTATTGTTGAAGATAATATGGATACGTACGAGCTTGTAAACTTTATCCTCAAGAAGAACGGGTACGAAACTTTTTTGGCGGTAAACGGGCGCGACGGCGTGACTGCGGCTCAAAAACAAAAGCCGGATTTGATCATCATGGACATGTCGATGCCGGAAATGGACGGATGGACCGCGACCGGTTTGATCAAAAGGGACGAACAGACTGCCTCCATTCCGCTGATTGCCCTGACAGCTCATGCCCTGCCCGCCGACCGTCAGCGTGCCATGAACGCCGGTTGCAGCGAGTACATCACCAAGCCCATGGATCTGGAAGACCTTGTGGAAGCTGTACAATACTGGGTAAACAAGCGTTAATTCAAGGATAAATCATCCCGCAGGCTGGGGCGCGCCATTCTTGCGCCCGCCTGAGACCGGGGAATGTTTGCAAAGAGAATGAATCCCAAAAAATCTTTCCAAGAAAAGGAACCATTATGAAACATATTTGTGTCGTCGGCGTGGGATACGTCGGACTGGTGACTGCTGCGGGTTTTTCCGACCTCGGCAACCGCGTCACCGCGCTGGATGTGGACGAACAGCGCGTGGAAAATCTCAAGAAGGGCATCATGCCCATCTACGAGCCTGGTCTCGAAGAGATGGTCAGGCGCAACGTCAA
Source organism: Chloroflexota bacterium (assembly GCA_016234555.1). Classification (GTDB taxonomy): domain Bacteria; phylum Chloroflexota; class Anaerolineae; order Anaerolineales; family Villigracilaceae; genus Villigracilis. The sequence goes on from JACRBJ010000022.1 coordinate 2,067, forward strand.
TGCGGGACGCATCACATTCACGACCTCATACAAGGAAGCCCTGCTGGATGCGGAATATGCCTTCATCGCTGTCGGAACTCCCTCCGGCGAAAAGGGAGAGGCTGATCTGCAATACGTGGAAGCCGCCGCAAAATCCATCGCGCAGAACATGAGCACGCCGCTCATTATCATCAACAAGTCCACCGTGCCGATTGGCACCGGCGACTGGGTTGCCGACATCGTGAAAAGCGCCCAGCCCAAGCCGGTCCAATTCTCAGTGGTCTCCTGCCCCGAATTCCTGCGCGAAGGTTCCGCCATCGGCGACTTTATGAGCCCGCACCGCACGGTCATCGGCTCGCTGGACAGGGAAGCCGCCAACAAGGTGGCACACCTGCACCTGCCCTTGCGCGCGCCCATCGTCATCACTGACCTGCGCACGGCTGAAATGATCAAGTACGCCAGCAACGCCTTCCTCGCCACCAAGATTTCCTTCATGAACGAACTGGCTGACCTCTGCGAACTGGTCGGCGCGGACGTGAAGGAGGTCGCCGCTGGCATGGGCTACGACGCCCGCATCGGACGCCACTTCCTCGATGCCGGTCTCGGCTGGGGCGGCTCCTGTTTTCCCAAGGACGTGGAGGCGCTGGCTTTCATGGCAAAAGAGAAGGGACTCAACCCACGCATCCTCAACGACGTGATGAGCGTCAACTTCGAGCGCCGCAAGACTGCCGTCCAGCATGTGACCGAAATGGTCGGCGGCAGCGCCAAAGGCAAGACCATCGGACTTTTTGGGCTGGCGTTCAAACCCAACACCGACGACATGCGCTACGCTCCGTCCATCGACATCTCTGAGGCGCTGGTGGAAGCTGGCGCGACAGTGCGGGTGTACGACCCCGTCGCAATGGACGTTGCCCGTCCGCTGATTCCCGCTGCTGTGAAATTTTTCAACGACCCCTACGAACTGGCGGATGGCTGCGACGCGGTAATGGTCATCACCGAGTGGAACGAGTTCAAGCAGCTCGACCTCGAAAAATTGAAGGGCTTGCTCAAATCCCCCGTCATTTACGACGGGCGCAACATCTACGACCCCAGGGTGATGAAGGAAATGGGCTTCACCTACCGTGCCATAGGGAGATAGTCGGTTAGTCGTTTAGTTTCCTGGTCGGATAGTCGGGTAAAATAACCCCCGCTATCCGACTTTTGTTTTGACCATCTCACTAAAAGACCAACAGACTATATGACCAGTACCCCCCCCGTTTGTAATTACGAAGGCTCCGATTACCAGACCTCTTTTTGGGATCAGGGTGGGCGCGAGTATGAAGACCGCGCCGAAGCCATTGCCCTGAAGAGGATGCTCCCCAAAAGTGGAAAACTTATGCTCGAACTCGGCGCGGGAGCGGGACGCAATACCCCACGCTATGCGGGTTTCGAAAGGATCGTGGTGCTGGATTATTCCACCACGCAACTGGCGCAGGCGCAGCAAAGACTCGGACGCTCGGCAAAGTATATTTACGTTGCGGCAGACATCTACCGGTTGCCCTTCCGCGCCAGCCAGTTCGACGCCGCCACGATGATCCGCACCCTGCATCACATGGCGGATGCGCCCAAGGCATTGAGCCAGATTCGGGATGCCTTGCAGCCCGGCGCAACCTTCATCCTCGAATTTGCCAACAAACTTAACCTCAAATCGATCCTGCGCTACTGGCTTGGCAAACAGGTGTGGAGTCCGTTCACGCTGGAGCCGGTGGAATTCGTCAAATTGAATTTTGACTTCCACCCGAAGGCGGTTCGCAACTGGTTGGGGGATTTGGGATTCTCGATCAACAAAACGCTCGCGGTTTCGCATTTCCGCCTGGGGATTTTGAAACGACTCCTACCCGCCGGGCTGCTTGCCGCGCTGGACGGTTTTTTCCAGCCGACGGGCGCGCTCTGGCAGTTGACGCCGAGTGTCTTCGTCAAGGCGTGTCTTCCCAAAAACGGGACAGAAACAAGCACTATCCCGTCAGGAGTGATCGACCTTTTCAAATGCCCCGATTGCGGGTGCGAACAACTGGAAGAGAAAAAAGACCATTTGCATTGCCCGAACTGTCAGGCAAAATGGGCGGTGCGCGACGGTATCCATGACTTCCGGGAAAAAGTCTAACTCACACCGGCTCGAATTCAAATCGTGGATTCCGCCGTTGGGGATTCTGGCTGCATTCGTCCTTTCCAGAGTCTTGTATGACCAGGCTGGGATTCGCTTCCAGGACGATACCTATCTGGGATACTGGAGTTACATCGACCCCGAATTGTTGAAAACCGATCTGTGGCGCAGCGTTTTCCATCTGCACAGCCAGCCGCCGCTGTCGAATCTTTTCACGGGGATTGTGCTGCAAAGTTTTCCCGACGCTCATGGGGAGGTTTTCCATAGCCTGTATTTTATTCCCGGCATCCTTTTGGGTATTTCCATTTACTTGCTCGGGGATTCTCTAAGGTTTCCGCCCTGGCTCTCGGCTTTGATTTCGATCTGGTTCATCGTCAGCCCGTCTGCGGTTTTGTACGAACACTGGCTGACGTACGCCTACCCGCTTACCGCCATGTTGACTTTGGTGGGCGTCTGCCTGTATCGATTTTTCCAAACGGGAAAAGTTCTCTGGGGATTTTTGTTCTTTGCCTTGCTAAGCGGCATCGCGTTGACGTGGAGTCTATTTCATCTTGTGTGGCTGCTTGGGGTCGCCGTCATTCTGTTTGTCGTGTCAACCGAAAAGAAAAAAGTGGCACTTGCCGCCTTCCTGCCCCTGCTGTTGGTGACGGCATGGTACGCCAAGAACCTCGTGTTGTTTGACGAGTTTACTGCGAGTTCGTGGGTGGGAATGAACGTGTCGAAGATTGCCACATTCCGCGTGTCTGAAAAAGAGCGCCGCCAGATGGTCAAGTCGGGGGAGTTGTCGAAGTTCGCGCTGATTCTACCTTTCCGCAACCCACAGGTGTATCTCAAACTTTTACCTGAAACGCCGCTGACCGGCATCCCGGTTCTGGACGGGCCTGAGACGTCGCTCCACAGTCGTAACCATCATCATCTGGTTTACATCGAAGCGTCAAATTACTATTTGCGGGACGCGCTGCGCATCATCCGCACAAGACCAGCCGGTTATTTGCGATCCGTTTGGCAGGCGATTTACATTTATTTCCACTCTGCCAGCGATTATGACCTGACTATTGGAAACCGTGACCGCATCCGCACCTTCGACTTTTGGTGGAATCGTCTCTTCAACGGACAGTGGAAAAGCGATGAAACCTCGGTGGAGCGGAATTCGAGCATGTCCGCTGAGCATGTCGGCTGGTGGATCGTCGCGGGCTTCCTTATCGGCGTTGCAGGGAGTGTGAACTTCCTCTGGAAACGCCGCAAGCGCCTTGCCGAACCGCAGAATACGCTCCTTCTGTTCATGCTATACAATGTCGTTTTTGTGACGCTGGTCGGGACCACCCTGGACATCGGGGAGAACAACCGTTTCCGTTTTACCATCGACCCGTTTGCGCTGACGCTTTGTGTTTTCGTCCTGTGGAATACGGTTTTCCCGTCGAATGCGGGAAGACCGGAAGGAACAAAATAGGATTACAATTATGAAGAACGGGAGGCACGCCATGACACAACTTCAAAAACCACAAACCCAGCTCAAACCGCTGGAAAGAAAGACCAGACCCCCGCGTAAAGGCAGGGTCGATACAGGCGGCATGCTTAGCATTGTAACGATGCTTGTAAGCCTTGCCGCGGTGACCGTTGCCATGCTTGGGGGGATGAAGATCATCCTCGACGTTTTGGGAGGCGGGCTTGCCAGTGAGCTTGGTGCAATGCCAGTTGAACTCGGCGTGATAGGGTTTACCTTCTTCTTTGGCTGGGCAACCGGGCTGGTCAGCATCCGCGGTTTTGGAAACCGTCTCTACCCCATCGTCATAAAAATATACGCTTGGGGGACCCTCGCGGCAGCCGGCATTCTCTACATCAAAGTCATTCAGAAGCTTTATGTGCAGCAATACGACAACTTGCGCTTTGGAATGTACCTGGCTCTGCTGATTGGCGTCCTGTTTGTGTTGCTCTGCCTGCACCTGCTGGTGGAAAGACACGATTTGCGTCCCTTTGCCATACCGCTGCTGGTCATCAGCGTCGTCCACTTGTTTGTGATCGTGTATCACTACGTTTTCGAAGGAGTCGATGAGGGAATGGGAATATACGCCCTGGGCGACTTCACGGTTTTCCTGCTGATGATCACGGCTTCCGGGTTGATGCTCATGCATGGCGGCGCCCTTGCGCCCCTGCGCGAAATGATCAGCGGATTGTTTGCCAGGGACGAGGAACCTGAAAACGCCGGGAACGGCGTGAGGTGAAACCTTTCAGGCAGGCGGACAAAGTCCGCCTGTTTTTATTTTACGAGGGGTAATCGAACGATGAAGGTACTGCCGGGGAAGTTTACCTCGTCATGCCCGCTGCTTTCCACCCAGATGTTCCCCTGCATGGCTTTGACGATGCCGGCAGCGATTGCCAGCCCCAGCCCGGCGCCTCCACCTTTGTAGTTGGTGCGGCTGGAGGAGTGCAGTTCCACCGTTCCAAGCTGGAACAATTTTTCGAAGATGATCTTGTGGTGTTCAGAGTCGATGCCGATGCCGGTATCCTTGATCCGCACCTCGGCGCATTTGCCAAGCTTGGCATCCTCCACCACCTGCGCCGTGACGGCGATCGACCCGCCGTCGGGTGTGAACTTAATTGCGTTGACCACCACATGGTCGAGGGCTTTTTTCAGCAGTTCGGAGTCAGCCAGGACCTGGGGAATGTCCTTGATGCCTTCATCCATGGTGAAGGTCAACTTGCGGGCTTCAAGGTCTTTCACATAATCCTTGTGGACCAGCCGCAGGATCAGTCCGAGGCTGACCGGTTCGACGTGCGGGGTGATGATCTGGTTGTCGAGCCGCGCCACGTCCAACATGCTGTTTACAATTTGATGCAGGCGATTTGTGCCTTGCAGTACGCCCTCGATTGCCTGTGCCAGCGTGCTATTTGCCTGGACGCCCGCGTCAGCCTGCAAGATGCCGAGATAGCCTTTGATTACGGTTAACGGGGTGCGAAGTTCGTGCGCGGCAACCTGGATGAATGCGGATTTGTTCTTGTCATGCTTCGAGAGCGTGTTGTAGGCGTTGTTCAACTCCTCCACACGCTGGGCAACCATGCGCTCCATCATTTGATTGATGCCGGTTACCTCATCGTACAGGCGCGCATTTTCCAGCGCGACCGTTGCCTGCATGGCAAAGGTGGTCGCCATCAAACCGTCGTCTTCGCTGAAGGCGCTGCTCGCGCGGCTCAACGCCAGCAGTCCCATCACCTTGTCCTTCGAGTAAAGCGGCACGCCCATCCATGAACGGTCGCGAGGCAGCCAATCCGGCTGTGACCAGTCCTTCACGGCGTTCACATCGCTGATGAGCAGGGTCTCGCCCCGGCGGGCAATTGCGTTATAGAAATCCTTGCCGTTGACTTGCAAATGGAAACTGGAAACATCTGCGCCTTCCGGCAGTCCACGTTGGGCGTGGATGACCGGTGCGCTGTTCACGTCTGCCATAAACAGGATGCCGCGATCATACGGCAGGACCTGCTGCAACTGTTCCAGACTCTGCTGGGGAAGTTTGCCGGCTGTGGTCAGCGAGGAAAGTTGCCGGGACGAACGAGCCAGCGCCTCGGCTCCGCGACGTCTGGCCTGTTCGGACTCGAAGAGTTTTGCATTCTGGACGGCGGCCTTTTCGGCGGCGTCCCTGGCGCGGGCAAGTTCCACCGCCCGCTCGCGTGCCTCATTCAGCAGGCGTTCCACCTCGGTTTGAGCCTGTTCGCGCTGCTGGACCAGCATGGTGCGGAGGAGCGCGCTGGAAAGCAGGTTCTTCAAGCGGACGTAAATATCCCAATCCGTGGACCCCACTTCCGTCCACATGAAGCCGAAGCGGTTGCCTCCCAGTGCGAGCGGCATAACAATGGCGGCATAGCGGTGGTCTTCGGGCGTCTTGCCGCGCGGAACCAGGCGTCCGGTGGCAATTGCGGATTTCTCTTCGGGAATCTGGAATTTATTCTGGTCGTATTGCAGGAGCAGGCGGTAGCTTTCCGGCGGGGGGGAGGAGACCGAAGCCGGGGCGTCGGCGTCGCTGTAATACATGACGTACCAGCGCCTGAGTCCGAGCAGCGGGAAGTGGGTCGAGATTGCCTCCCCGATATCCTCCAGTGTCAGGGCGGGAGCCATCGAAAAGCTGAACGCGCTGAGCGCCTCCTCCTGTTGCTGAAACTGCAAGCGATGAAACGCCTGCGCACGCTGCGACAATTCGCCCACCAGCATGCGCGCCTGTTGAAAAAGGTTTTCCGCGTGCAGCATGGAGGTGTTGCTGGTGATTCCGCCCAGGGCGTAGGTTCGGAAGGTCGAGATGACATTGTGCCAGGTGGTGGGGTCGTATCCCTGCCGCTGTAAAAGCTCCACCATCGATTGCGCCATTTTCAGGAACGCCTCGCTCTTTTGCGATTCGCGCAGGGTTGCCAGGAATACGTCCCAGGTGCGCCCAAAGATGTCGCGGTACTGGGGCAGGGAAGGGTCGCCGTCGAAAATGCCCGCCGCTCCAAGCAGGGCGCGGATGGCGGCGTCGCGTTTGTTTTCCAGCCTGCCGGTATGCGCCACTTCCTTCGGAAGCACCACTGCCTTTTTCACGCTTTCGGGCAGGCAGCCGCAGGACCAGCGGACAATCATTTGGGCTGGCAGGATGTTGGTTTCATCCACCCGCTCGCCGTTCATGCGTTTGCCCAATGCGTTGACCGTCAGCCTGCCAGCCTCGGCAAAGGACTGGTGAACCGTCGTCAGGGGGACGCCCATGGATTGAGCCTCGCTGACGTCGTCGAAGCCGGTCACAGCCACGGTATCCGGAATCTGGATGCCCCGTTGTTGCAGGACTTCCATCGCGCCAAATGCCATGCGGTCATTGGATGCGGCGATGGCTTGAATCCGAAGACCGCGCTCGTCGAGCAGGGTCCGCACGGCGGCGCGCCCGCTCTCGGCTGTGTAGTTGCCTTCCACCACGATGCGTTCGTCGAAGGGAATGTTGTGCGCCTGCAATTCCCGTTTGTAAGCCTCGAAGCGCTGTTCCGCCTCCAGTTGATGTTGCGGACCGCGGATAAAGGCGATGCGTTTATAGCCGTGGACTTCGATCAGATGGCGAATGACCGCGCGCATCCCGCCTTCGTTGTCCGCGATAAACGAGGAGACACCCTCTGCCTGGATTGCAAAGGATGCGACCGGTGTGGGCGCAAATACGCGGCAAAAATTTTTTATGTCGTCCGCCGATGGTCCATGACCCATGTCGGCGGCAAGCAAAATCCCGTCAAATTTACCGGGTTTGATCAGGTCGTACAACCCATAGGAGCGTCCATTGTGTTCCGGAGCGGCAAGAGCCACCGGCTTTCCCCCGACAAAATAGACCACGTTCATGTCGTGAACCTGGGCAGCTTCCAGCACACCCGACATGAACTCTGCACCCCAGGCGCGGCTGAGCTGTGTGCCAAGCACGGCAATCGTTTTTCGTTCGCTGGCAGTCTTTATCGCGTCCATTGTCTTGTAGTATCGAAATTATACGTCAGGAAACTTGAATTCGGGACTGACAATTTTGTACAGAAACGAAGCTGCCATTATCAACGGCAGCACGGGAATTGATGCAGGCTTGGGATTTTGCTCTTTGACAAATTATTCCGGCAAAAACATTTCGGGGATTGTCAGGTTTAATTGTTAATCTGTAACATCCCAACCCAGTCCTGTGCCGTGAAGGTTTTTACGGACGGATCATTGTCAGCAGCATCTTGAATTTTTGCGTGGCTTTGAGCGCATGCGGCTCGTCGGCTGGCATGATGATGGCGTCGCCGGCTTGGAGGTCGAACGGTTTTCCGGAGATGATGATCTGCGCCTCGCCTTCCAGGACGTGCACGAGTGCGTCGAAGGGGGCGGTGTGTTCGCTCAAGCCCTGGTCCTTGTCGAAGGCGAAGAGGGTGACATTACCAGCCTCCGTTTTGGTGATCTGGCGGCTGACAACTGCGGCTTCCTGGTAGCCGATCATTCCGGCGAACTTCAGGATTTCAGACTTTGGCGCTGTGGACATGGTTCCTCCAAGAATATTTTTTTGAACTTGTACGGAACGTCCCGAAGGTTTTGGCGGAAGGCTGGCTTGAATTGGGGCAACCTTCGGGACGGTGTATATATCAGCAAGTTATTTTATCTCGATTTGATAGGCTGCTTTGTTGCGCGTGTAGCGGGTCATGCCGGAGACGATGAGGGTGGCGCTTTCGCCGTCCTGCAAATTGAGCGGGATTTCCAAATATTGATTGGCATCGGGCTGGAGCATTTCCACGGTTGTGCCGTCCGAGCCTTTTGTGATGAGCGCAAGCCTGAACGTTTGCGGGAGGATGTTTTGGACGCGCGAGAAGCCCGCCGCCTGCCAGCCACCGTCGTCGGTTTCAAAATCCGTCTGGTAGCCGATTGCATCCACCGAAACGTCGTCCAGCATGAAGCCTTCGCCGAGGACCGCCGCGTCGGTTACGTATTCGAAGCGGACCTGAATCTTTTTGCCGGCATACTGCGAAAGGTCGATCTCCTCCTGCATCCAGCCGTTCGTCGCGCCGTTGTAGCCCCAGCCATAAGAGTTGCCGGATGGGTCTTCGCCGGTTCCCGAAGGCGTGGTGATGATTTGCCAGGTTTTGCCGTCTTCGGATACTTCGAAGTAGAGATAATCGAAATCCTTCTCCAGGTCGTACCAGGTGCGGAACGAGAAGGTAATGTCGCCGCTTGCCTTGGTGAAGTCGAACTCGCGAGTCAGGGTCATGTCCGACTCATTGCCTTCGTTGGTGGCAAAGGTGTACTTCCCTGAATACGGGTCGGCGGGGAGCATTTGTACGGCGGTGGAACCGGTAAAGACGATGGTGTGTTCACCAGGACAGGCGATGTTGATGTAGTCCATGCCGTACTGGTAGACATCGTACAGCTTCGACGCCTGGGGACAATCGAAGATCGTTTCCGTGTTGGAGGTTTGGGGGCCGTTGGGATAGTTGTGATAGGTGTACCGCCCGTCGCCCACGCTTCCATCCTTCAAGTACATCGCGGCTGCCCAATCCATGAAGACATCGTCGGCGGTGAGCGCTTTACCGGTTTGCGGGTCGACAGTATCGAGCGCCGCGAGGGTGTCGTCGATGCTGGCAAGGTCGTTTTCAGGGTTGGCGGTCAGAGCTTTGGTGGCTTCCTCGCCGAAGCGGTCGAGGAAGTAGGCGACGTAGAGGAAACTCTGTCCGTAGTGTGCGCCGAAGTCCGGGGAATCATTCGTCGCCCAGTCGTTGAGCTGCAGGTCGGGGTTCTGGACATAGAACCAGTCCGCGCCGCCGACATCGTAGCCGTTCAAAAATGCGCCAAGCTCGGCGAAGCCTTCACTCAGCCAGGAGACATCGTTGCGGTCTGTGGGGAATTGGATCATGTGGACGAACTCATGCGCCAGCGTGCTGTAGGCATAGTCGTCGCCGATGGGCTGGGTGCTGCTCAACAGGAATAACTCGTGCCCATTGGAATACTCGTGGACCAGCGGGTTGTATTCGTCCGATGAGGAGAAGTACCCGCCGATGCTGCTGCCGAGTCCTCCCGCGTAGAGGACGTAGATGTGCGGGTCGCCGTCCACACCGGGCGTCCACTCGCTGCCGAAGAATTCGCGGTTGGTGGGGATGATCTTCTGGTCGAAGGTGTCCATCAAAGCCTTGACTTCACCCTGGTCCACTTGTGTGCCTTTCTCTGCCCAGAAATAGGTCAGCGGGGTGACGTAAAGCAGCTCGGCATCGATCTGGAAGTGCTGGTTTGTGTCCGAATTCATCAGCCAGAATTTTTGTACCGTACCGACGGTCAATGGGGCGGGAGGCGGGGTGAGGGTCTCGGCGATGTTGCACTTGCCCTGCAAACGACAGGCAAGCTCGTACATGTCGTTCTCCGGCACGGTGGACTGTGACAGGGTTTCGAGTGTTTCGTTTGAAACCGGACCCTCTGTTGGAATGAAGAGTTCTGTCGGGGCTTCAGGTTCAGTGGTTTCAAAAGGGGAAATGGTGTCGCCGCCACTGGTGGTGGGCGCCTGTGCGACCTGGGTGTAGGCGTAATAGCCATATCCCCCGATGCCTGCCACCAAAAGGCAGATGCAGCAGACTAAAACTGTGATGCCGATGATGAGGGCGGTGACTCCCGATTTATTCGTTTCGTCGTTTTCGGTCATATTATTTCTCCGGTGATAAAGGTAGGTAACGTTTTTAACGTGACAGTCACGCCTCAAGCGTGACCTGCAGAATAATACTATACCGCGTATGCCTGAATACGGGATTAGGAAATTGGGAGGGGAGGGAGGAATGAAGAATGAAGAATGAGGAATGAGAGGCGAATAATGAGAAATGAGGGACGAGTGCTTTGTACAAAAAAGACGAAGTAGGATTTCTCCTTCCTTCGTCTTCCTTGAACTCGTAACTCGTTACTGGCCTACTTCCACCTTCTGCTTTGACTTCCTTTTCACGGGGGCGGCTTCGGAGCGGAAGACGATCTTGTTATCCGCCACGTCCACCATCACCACGGCGCCGTCTTTGAATTTACCGGCGAGCAGTTCCACCGAAAGCGGACTCTCGACATATTTCTGGATGGCGCGGCGCAGGGGACGGGCGCCAAAGGCGGGGTCATAACCCTCTTTGGCGAGCCAGCTTCGGGCGGCGTCGCTTAACTGGACGGTAATATCGTGCTCGTTCAGCCGATCCTGCACTTCCTTCATTTGCAGGATGACGATCTCCTCCATCTGCTCGACGGTGAGCGGCGAGAACATGATGGTCTCGTCCACGCGGTTGAGGAACTCGGGGCGGAACGCGCCCTTGAGCGCCTTCTCGATTTTGCTATGCATGGCGCGTTCGTCGTCGTCGGCTTTTTGGGTGAAGAAGCCGAGGGTGCCGCCCCTAGTCACGTATTCGGTGCCAAGATTCGAGGTCATGATGAGGACGGTATTGCGGAAGTCAACCACCTTGCCCTGACCGTCGGTGAGGCGTCCGTCGTCGAGGATTTGCAGGAGGGCGTTCCAAACTTCGGGATGTGCCTTTTCGATTTCGTCGAAGAGGACAACGCGATAGGGACGACGGCGGATTGCCTCTGTGAGTTGACCGCCTTCCTCGTAGCCGACGTAGCCGGGAGGAGCGCCAAACAGACGGCTGACCGTGTGCTGTTCGCGGTACTCGGACATGTCGATGCGGACGAGGGCTTCCTCGTCGTCGAACATGAACCAGGCGAGGGCTTTGGCGAGTTCGGTCTTGCCGACGCCTGACGGACCGATGAAGATAAATGATCCAATCGGACGGCTGGGGTCTTTCAGCCCGGAGCGGGCGCGGCGGATGGCGTCCGAGATGGCGTGGATGGCTTCCTCCTGCCCGATGATGCGTTCATGCAGGCGGGCTTCCATGTGCAGGAGCTTTTCGGATTCGGTCTCCATCATCTGGTTGACCGGGATGCCCGTCCACTGATTGACGACGGCGGCGATGTCATCCACGTCCACCACCTCGTCGAGTTGGTGCTCGGTTTCCCATTTATCGCGCTTCTCGGTGTATTCGGATTCGAGGCGCAGGCGCTCGGCTTTCTTTTGGGCGGCGCGTTCGTAGTCGCGTTCCAAACCAGCCTGTTCCTCTTCGGCGCGCAGGCGGTCGACATCGGTCTTCATGCCTTTCAAATCGGGCGGCATGGAATATAACGCCACGCGGACTTTTGCGGCGGCTTCGTCGATGAGGTCGATGGCTTTGTCTGGCAGGTGGCGGTCGGTGACGTAGCGGTCAGCCAGACGGGCGGCGGCGGTGAGGGCTTCATCCGAAAAGTGGACTTTGTGATGGGCTTCATAGCGGTCGCGCAGTCCAAGCAGCATTTTGATGGTGTCTTCGACACCGGGCTCGTCCACGTAGATGGGGGCGAAGCGGCGTTCGAGGGCGGCGTCTTTTTCGATGTGCTTGTGGAATTCATCCAGCGTGGTGGCGCCGATGCACTGGAGTTCGCCGCGCGCGAGGGCGGGTTTGAGCATGTTGCTGGCGTCCATCGCGCCCTGTGCCGCGCCCGCGCCAACGACCGTGTGCAGTTCGTCGATCATCAGAATCACGTCGCCTTTGGCGCGCTGGACTTCGTCCATGACGGCTTTGAGGCGTTCCTCGAATTCGCCGCGGAAGCGGGAGCCGGCGATCATCGCGCCGAGGTCAAGGGCGACAACCTTCTTACCTGAAAGAATCTCAGGCACGTCGTTGGTGGCGATCTTCTGCGCGAGTCCTTCGGCGATGGCGGTCTTGCCGACGCCTGCTTCGCCAATCAGCACGGGATTATTTTTGGTGCGGCGCGAGAGGATTTGAATCAGCCGCAAAATTTCCTTGTCGCGCCCGATGACCGGGTCCAGCTTCCCCTCACGGGCGAGCTGGGTCAGGTCGCGGGAGTATTTTTCGAGAGTCCGGTAGCGAGTCTCAGCCTGAGGGTCGGTCACCCGCTGTCCGCCGCGCAGGTCTTGAATCGAATCGTAGACACGGTCACGGCTTAGTCCCGCCGATTCCAAAATGCGGGCGGCGGGCGTGTTGCGTTCGGTCAAAATCGCAAGGAAGATGTGCTCGGTGGAAATGTATTCATCTTTCAGACGATTGGCTTCCTCGTTGGCGAGGTCGATGATCCGCTTGACGCGGGGGGTGATAAAGATTTGTCCCGCGCCGCCGCCGAAGATATTGGCTTTGGGACTGGCGCGGAGGGTGGCGTCGAGCCGCTCGGTGAGGGCTTCGGCGCTGACGTTGAGTTTTTCGAGAATTTGGGGAATCACCCCGCCGGGCTGTTCGATGAGCGCCAGCAGGATGTGTTCGGTGTCTATCTGGTTATGTCCGTAGCGCTGAATGATTTCGGCGGCGCGTTGGGCTGCCTCCTGCGCTCTTTCGGTAAAGCGGTCAAATCGCATCATGTTAAAACATCCTTTCATCACAGACCTGACAAGTCTTCGCAGACCACTTTCCTTTGTCAGATTCCGTGGAGACCTGTCAGGTCTAATGAGTGCGATTATAACAAAAGCGGGATTGGCAGTCTGTAGGTGGGGCGTAAGAGGTGTGTTAGATTTTGGGTTGGGAGAATAAAATTCAGATCAAAAAACCCTCCGAAGTCTTCCCGCGAAGCGCTTCGGAGGATTTCGATTTACGTTGTCTTCGTCACCCCTATTCCGGAGTGCCCGGATCAAAAAGTCCAAAAGCCCGGCAGGTAAACCCGCAGCAGGGCGTCCACGATCAGCCCGAGGATGAGGTAGCCGCCGAACTTGCGGTTGTGGTTGAAGGCAAAACCGGCGAACCACACGGGCCAGAAGTTCCAGCCTTCGGGGGCCTGCGCTGGTCTGGGTTTGTTCATCACGCCGAGCGCTGTGAGCGCTTCCTTGTAGGCGAGGAAGACAATGAGCATGACCGGGGTGAAATAATGCGGGATAAAGACCAGGTAGGCGATGACCAGGTAAATGAGGATAATGGACAACTGATTTACGCGGCGGGCAATATCCTCACCTGCGCGGACAGGGAAGGTGCCGACTCCCTTTTTGCGGTCGTCGTCACTTTTGTCGATGTGCTTGGCGATGTTGATGCTGGCGACGCTCAAGCCGAAGGGGACACCCGCGAGGACGACGTTCCAGTTCCAGCCGCCAGTCAGGACAAAGTACACGCCCGTAATCATGATCGGTCCCCAGATGAGGAAGATCATCAATTCCCCAATTCCCCAATACTTGAAAGGATAGGTGTAGGCAAGGAGGACGATGGCTCCAAAGGCGAACAGGTAGATCGTGGTGGGGGAGAAGTTCGTGTGGAACAGGGCATACACGCCGGCGAGGGTGGCAAGCACGCCGCTGACGATGAACCAGCGGATGGAGGTGGCTTTGTCCCAGAAATTCTGCACCAGCGGATGGACGCCGTATTGGGAACGGAAGTAATTGTCCTTGTCCACGCCGCGAGTGAAGTCGGTGTAGTCGTTGAGGATGTTGTTCGTGCCGTGGGCGATGAACAGCCCGAGGGTGACGATGACGAAGGTCAGCCAGTCGAATCTTCCATCGCGGGCGGCGAGGATTCCCGCGATCACGCAGGAATAGACCGTGACCAGCGTCACGGCGGAGCGGGTGGCGATCAGCCACTTGGAGACGACGTCGAGGGAATCCCATTCCTTTTTGTCGTCCATCTTGATGAGCTGCCAGGACGCTTTGCGCCACATGGCGAAATTGATGTGCATATTCTCTCCTTGAATGGTTTTGGCTTGGTTCCTGAAACAATAATGAGTGGGATTATAAAACTGTTTTGTGAATTTGACCACTTTTATCTTATTAACAAAGGGTCGCGGCTCATCAGGTTATCCGACACTACAAGAAGCCGTACGGCGACAACTGCTCCTGAAACTTTTCGATATCCTTCGGGACAATGAACAACCTTTCGATGCGCTTTGTGAACCCGTTTGGATTTTTTGGAATGAGAAGCAATCCGTCATTTGCGCGGACTCGAGCAAAACAGTCCCAGCCTTTGTCATTTTCGTATCCGCGCCTTTCGATGCGATTGATCTCGTTGAACTTCAGAAACAGGCGATAGTCAAGATGACCGGGCGCGAAGTGGACTGCGATGCCGCTGGCGGTGATAACGTAAGTGGTTGGTGCTCCAAAGAAGGTGGAATCCCGATAAAGGAGCGAGAAGCCGACGATGATCGAAAACATCTGCCAGGGTTCCAACCCGACCTGGCGGTTTAGGAAGAATGAGGCGGTCCCAGCTGCCGCAAGAAGGATTGGGATGTTTTTAACCGCACGCTGCATCGAAACGGGTGGGCGGTCCACATAAAACTTGCCGCCCCGTGGGGCATGTTCCTCCCGCAGGGTTGACAGCCATACCGCGTGCCGCCATTGCAGCATAAACAATCCCAGCAGGATGATGAAGGGGAAAATGAAAATGATGGCTTGCGGTGGATATGTCCACAACGCGATGAAAACGATCCACGCGTACGGGAATTGCTTGATGTACAGACGGGGAATGGAAAGGATGAAGCGGTTAAGGAATGTTTTCATGCATTGATTATACAGTTACACGGCTTCCCAAATCTCTTATTTTTGCTTCAAACAATCTTCCTGACATTCTTTTTCTTTTTAACTGGCAGCGGAAGTTCCTCGGCTGTGATTTTGATTAACTCACTTAGCCATTCGAAGTCTTCCAGTTTTTGAGCGGGGATTAAAAAGGACGGCTTCGCACCCGGGTATGGCGGCGCCTCCACGACGTCCCCGATATGGGCTCTGCCGCCAAGGGTGGGTTTGACGAAGAGCTTGTCGTCGCAAACCGAGGCGACCATTTTTCCGCCGCAATAGATTCCATACTCGCCGAACATCTTTTTGAATGTGACGTCTCCTGCGCCCATCATCTGCCTGACAATAAAATCCACAGTTTTTTGACTTGATGATATTTTATTTCTCCTGACCATCGGAAATATAACGCACTTCGCCGCTCACAGATATACTCTCGCCTGCCTTCGAATTATATTGCACCAACAAACGGGAGGGCATGCCCATGTCCTCTCCCTGCAAGATGGTGAAAGCCTTTTTGCCCTGCCAATTAATGTCCCGCAGATAACCAGCCAAAGCCGCCGCAGCCGCGCCAGTTGCGGGGTCTTCGTAGACTCCGCCAGAGGCAAACGCATTGCGGGAATGAAAAAGTTCCTCGGATTCCTGCCACAACAAACTGATTGTCACCAGTCCCTCCTCTGCCATGAGGGCTTTGACCAAGTCAAATGGATAGCTCATATCCGCAAGTGTTTTGCGATCCTTCGCCACCAGAATAAGATGTTTTGCGCCCGCAAAAGCAAAGCGGATTGGGAACCTGGGGTCAAGATTGTCCCTTCCCAAATTGAAAGCCGCAAGAATTTTATCCACATATTCCACTGGCGCGTCCTTGGACCAGGTTTCAGGCGATTGAAGCGTTGCCGAAAAAGTACCTGTTGCAGATTTTTCCGCGCGGGCGCTGATCTCTCCCTGATTCAAAAACAATTTGTACCCGCCTTCGCCAAAACGTTCGCCCAATGCTGCTCCCAACGCAATGGTGGCATGACCGCAAAATGGGACTTCCATCTCTGGTGCAAAATAACGGACTCGCCAACCATCCTCTTGTTTTACTAAAAATGCTGTTTCAGAATAGCCAATCTCTTTGGCAATTTTCAACATTTCTGTGTCAGTTGGCATCTCGTCACAAAACGCCACGCCAGCAGGATTCCCACCCTGCCCATCACGGGAAAATGCCGCCAATTTTAGGACTTCCATGTTTTCTCCTTTATAAAAATAAACCGCATCTTTTCAGACGCGGTTTACCAATTACTAATTACCAATCGCCAAACTCAATCCAGCTTTCCCGTTACCATTGCCATCTTCACTTCACCGATGACCTTGGTAATCTTGATCTCGCGCGGACAGGCTTCGGTGCAGTTGTACGCCGTGTGACAACGCGCAATGCCGTCAGTCTCGCTCAGTATTTGCAGACGTTCGGCGGCGGCTTCATCGCGATCATCGAAGATGAAGCGGTGCGCCGTGACAATCGAAGCGGGACCATAATAATTGCCGTTCGCCCAGTACGAGGGACATGATGTTGTACAGCACGCGCACAGGATGCATTTGGTCGTCTCGTCGAAGCGGGCGCGGGCTTCGGGGCTTTGCAGGCGTTCGTGTCCATTCTCAGGGAGCGGCGAGTCGTTGATAAAGAATGGAAGCACGGCCTTATAGTTATCGAAGAACGGCTCCATATCCACGATCAAGTCCTTGACGATCTTCAAGCCCAGCACAGGCTCGACGGTGATCTTTTCGCCCACGTCGCGGACAAGAGTTTTGCACGCCAGCATATTGCGACCGTTGATGCGGATGGCATCCGAGCCGCAGACACCATGCGCGCAAGAACGGCGGAAGGACAGAGTCCCATCGTAATTGCCCTTGATGTATTCCAGCAAATCCAGCACGCGGTCATTCTCGTCACCTTCGACCTTGTAAATCTCGTAGTGTCCGCGCTTGTCTTTTTCAGGGTTGTATCGGAAAACTTTGAGTGTAATTTCCATGCTCGCCTCTTAATAAACACGCGCCTTGGGTTGATATTTGGTGATCGTCACCGGCTTGTAACCGATCTCGAGCTTGCCATTCTTGTTCCAGATCAAAGTATGCTTGAGCCAGTTGACATCGTCGCGGTTGGGGAAGTCTTCACGGCAATGTCCGCCGCGCGACTCCTTGCGGTTGGCGGCACTCACCGCGATCACCTCCGCAATTTCAAGCATGTTGCCAAGCTCCCAGGTGTTCAACAGCTCGGTATTGAAAATCTTCCCAGTGTCTGTCACTTTCACTTCCTTGAAACGCGACTTCAATTCGCGGACTTTCTCCAGCGCCGATGTCATATCCTTCTCGTTGCGATAAATGCCGACGTCGGCGAACATAACCTTCTTCAACTCGTTTGATAACTTGAAGACATTCTCTTTGCCCGATCCATTTTTCAAGGTTTCAAATTGTGACTGGGAGTTGGATTCGGCGTTCCCGGGCAGATTCTCAAAACCAGCTTGATTGGCATACTCCGCCGCCTTGAGTCCCGCATATTTGCCGAAGACCACCAGGTCTAGCAGGGAATTCGTGCCGAGACGATTTCCGCCGTGCACGGAGACACACGCACATTCGCCCGCCGCATAAAGGCCGGGGAAGACCGTGTTCTTATCGTCGATGACCACTTCGCCAAATTTATTCGTGGGAATGCCGCCCATCGTGTAGTGCGCCGTCGGCTGGATGGGCATCATCTGCGTAACAGGATCAACTCCAAGGTAGACGCGGCAGAAGTCAACGATGTCAGGCAGCTTTGCCAGAACCTGTTCGCCAGTGATGGTATAAGGCGAGCCGTCGAGGTTGGTGCGTCCATCCAGCGCCGCATACTTGATGACCGATTCAGGGCGGACATCGAGATAAACGTAGTTCTGTCCGTTCACGCCGCGTCCCTCGCGGATTTCGGTATAGATCGCGCGGCTGATGACATCGCGTGAGGCGAGGTCCTTGACCGTCGGCGCATACTTCGGCATGAAGCGTTCACCCGCGCCGTTGATGAGGATTCCGCCTTCGCCGCGCACTCCCTCGGTGATGAGGATGCCAAGTTTATAAATACCCGTCGGATGGAACTGGAAGAATTCCATATCCTCCATTGGGATACCGTGACGAAGGAGGATCGCCGCGCCGTCGCCAGTGTAGGCATAGGCATTGGATGTCACCTCGAAGATGCGACCATGTCCGCCCGTGGCGAAGATGACCGCCTTGGCATGGATGACATGCAATTCACCCGTCGAGAGTTCCACCGCCACGACGCCAGCAGTCTTCCCATTTACTTGAATGAAATCAAGCACCTGGAATTCATCGAAGAAGTTGACCTTGTTCTTCAAGCACTGCTGGTACAGGGTTTGCAGGATCATGTGACCCGTGCGGTCTGCGGCATGGGCGGCTCGGCGGACGGGTTTGCCGGTCACGTTGTTGGTATGCCCGCCAAACGGACGTTGGGAAATCTTGCCATCGGGCGTTCGGTCGAAGGGCAAACCCATGTGTTCGAGTTCATATACGGCGTTGATCGCCTCTTCACACATGAACTCGATGGCATCCTGGTCACCGAGATAATCGGAGCCTTTCACCGTGTCATAAGTGTGCCATTCGGGTTTGTCTTCCTCGATGCTGCCAAGCGCCGCGCCAATTCCGCCCTGCGCCGCGCCCGTGTGCGAACGCGTAGGATAAAGTTTGCTGATCACCGCGGTCTTTGCCGTCTTGGAGGCGTACAAACCAGCCATGAGACCCGCACCCCCCGCGCCGACAACGACCACGTCAAATTGATGAGTTTTTGCCATGAATTACTCCTGAATGACGATGGACGATAGGCCGTTGACCATCGTCTGCGGTACATCGTCTATTGTCTAATTTTACGAAGTCCAGATCACGTACGCCCCGATGGCAGCGACTGATGCAAGCATCACGATGCTCAACAGGCGGACGACTTTCCTCGCGCCCGCGCCTGGGATGTAATCGTCGGCGATGACCACCAGCCCGTGGACGCCGTGCGCGGAAGCAACCAGAAGCAGGGCGCCAGCGACCAGCTTCCAGATTATCTTCGCCCAAGGGGCCAGATCGGGAATGCCAGTGCTTTGGACATGGGTCGAATTCGGCATGAACGCCCAACGCATCACATCTGCAAAATTCATCTGGTTGCGCGCGCCCATGAGCAGGGCGCCGATCAGCGCGAAGAGAATCAGGGCATACATTGCCAGCGCGGAAAGCCGTGTGAAATACCACATCAAGGTTTCGAAATTCAAGCCGCGTTTGGAAAGAGGCAGGCTTCTTGATTTGGAATTGCTCATATTAGCCTCCCAATGCGGTCATGACGATGACCAGGGCGGAAATGCCAAAGGTCGGCAGGAAAATTGCCCACTCGATCCAGATGGCTTCGCGATGATGCTCGATCAATCTCGGGAACAGGTCAAGGAGCGTGATCCGCAGCCCATTGATGGCATGGAACAGGGCGCAGAAGAAAATAAAAATCTGGAACGCCCAGTGTTTGTAAACGTCATTCAGGAAAGTCCCAATACTTCCACCAAAAAACGACACGAGAATATGCATGGTGACGAAGATACCCATGCCCAATCCCCCGATGCGATGCAGGACAAAGGTCAAGTACGGCCCCTGTCCCTTGTATCGCAAGCCCGTCCACAGGCTGACATTTCTGCTTAAGCCCATCTATGCCTCCTCAAAAAAATGGATTGGGAGATTATCGAAAATCGCCCAGTGGTTATCTTTCCAGAAACAATGATAAAACCTCGGCACTTGTAGAACGAATTTTACTCTTTTTGGATTGAAAGGGCAAAAAACAGATTTCCCCGTGAAGAGAAGAGTGTTCTCTTTTTCACAAGGGAAGTTAATTATCGAGATGATTATCACATATAGGACATTGACAAGAAAGTGACAATCATCCTGCTTATTTCGTTCCAGCCATCCTATAATAAAGCGGACAAAGACCTTTATAATCCGATTTGAAACACCAGCCTGTAGTTTTTTGTTTTCAGCCCTGAACCGAGCGACGAGCGGTAGCGAGGAACGACACTTGCGCGCAGGCGCAAGTGCAGGTGAGTTAAGGGCAATTTGGTATCATAGGAAGAAATCGCGTCCTGCCATCATATCCACAGGGCGAAGTAAAACTTCAGGAGGCATACATGTCTGGTTCGAATGAAATGTCCCGCCGTGACTTCATCAAGGTCACAACAGGAATCGTGGGCGGGGTGATTGGGGCGGCTATCGGCTTGCCGACCATTTTCTATCTGATAGACCCGGCATTGCAGGAAGGCGGGAAGGATATTTGGGTCTCCATTGGCAAATTCGAAGATATGCAGGTGGGCGTGCCATACCCGTTCTCCTTCACTCGTGTGCAGGTCAACGGCTGGGAGCGGACATCCAACTCCTTCGGCGGCTATGCCATTCGTAAGTCGGATGATCCCAATGACCTGATAATCCTGAACAGCCGCTGCACGCACCTTGCCTGCTCGGTCAACTGGAGCGAGGAAGCCCAGGCATTTCTCTGCCCCTGTCACGATGCGAAGTTCGGCATCGAAGGCGAAGTGCTGGGTGGCCCCCCGCCGCGCCCGCTGGATGTTTACTCTGAATTCCGCCTGACGGAAGACGGCCGCATTGAGATATTCTCCAAGGCAGGTTAACCATGTGGAAAAAAGTTTACGAATGGCTCGATGAACGTCTCGGCTTGAACGACATGTACACCAACCTGCTCGACCGCCCTGAGCCGAAGGGCAACTGGTGGAATACCCTCGGTTCCGCGAGTTTGTTCCTCTTTGTGATGCAGGGACTGACGGGCATCTTCCTCACCGTTTACTATACCCCCTCGCCAGACCATGCCTACGACTCGATCCAATACATTATGGAAGGCGTGGCATTTGGGTGGTTGATCCGCGGTATCCACCATTGGGGCGCGACGCTGATGGTGATCGTCGTCTTCGTTCACATGCTGCGGGTATTCTTCACCGCCTCCTTCAAATACCCCCGCGAGTTGACCTGGCTGATCGGCATCGGCCTGTTCATCATGACCCTGGGTATGGGCTTTACAGGTTACCTGCTCCCCTGGAATCAAAAAGCATTCTGGGCGACCACCGTTGGCACACAGATTGCGGGCAGCGTACCCTTCATCGGCGAGTTCATCCTCAAAGCCCTGCGCGGCGGACCCGACTTGAGCGCGCTCACCCTGCAACGCTTTTTCTCCGCCCATATTTGGATGCTGCCCCTTTTGCTGGCTGGTTTGATTGGCATACACCTGTTCCTCATCATCAAGCACGGCGAATCCCACTTCCCGTCGAAAGAGGATTAACATGAACGACGAGACCAAACAAAAAATCAACGAACGCTACGAGCGTGAACTCAACAAGGGCGAACGCTTCTGGCCTGATAGCATTTTCAAAGACCTGATCGTTTCGCTGGGACTCTTCGTCCTGCTGATCATCCTCGCCACCTTCGTCGGCGTCCCCGCCGAACCTAAGGCTGACCCAAGCGACACCTCCTATCTTCCGCGCCCTGAGTGGTACTTCCTCTTCCTCTTCAAGTTCCTCGCCATCTACGGGCAGATTCCCGTTCTTGGCAAAATCGAGTGGGTCGCCACCGTCGTCATTCCCGGTGTGGCGGTTGGGTTGCTCACCCTTTTGCCCTTCATCGAAAGACGCCCCGACCGTCACTACGTCAAACGCATCCTGCCCATCTCAATTATGATTATCATGGTGGTCGGCATTGTGCTGTTGACGCTGACCTCGGAAGTGCCGACCGTCGCCGCCGACGGGTCGAAACTGCTTGGGATTTTGCAAGCCGTTTCGGGACTGGTCATCCCCACCCTTGCCTACATCCTGCTGGTTTCGATGCCCTACATCTTCAAGTCGTCCGACCGCTCCATGGTTGCGACTTCAATGGGTGTGACAACAGGATTGGCCTGTGTGTTGATGATCGTTATTTCAACCGTCGTTTTAGTCCTCCACTCCAAGTCTGTTGCTCAGGAGGCGGAAACTGCTGTTGAGGAACCAATTGTCGCCACCACGCTGGTTGACCAGATCGTGGCGGGACAGGACCTGTACGCAGTCAACTGCACCGAATGTCACGGCGAGGATGGTTCGGTCGCAGTCATCGAAGGTGTGGAGGGATTGGAAGGCGAAGAGATCACGCCCATCAACAGCAAGGATGTGTTGTACACCATCACCGACTCAGCCATGTATGAAGTCATTGCGTATGGACGTCCGAACGCAGGCATGACTCCCTTTGGCAAAGCCTATGGCGGTGAACTCTCAAAGAGTGAAATTGACTACATGATCACCTTCATGCGCTACATGTGGGATGACCGCTTCGAGGCGCCGAAGATCAAGCCGCTCTTCCCAGCACTTGTTGATGGTGAAGTGCCTTCGTACGATGTGCACATCCAGCCGATTGTCAAACGCTATTGTGTCTCCTGCCACCGTGCCGGCAAGACAAACAATAACTACCTGATGACCTCCTATGAGGAAATCCTGACCACAGGCGACAACGCCGATAAGAACATCATCCCCGGTGACGAGACCAGTTACCTGCTGCAAGTCATTCAGGAACAACCCATCATGGATCCGGAGAAACCTGATGAAGAAATGATTCGCGTCATGCCACTGACCAATCCACTTAAACCCAATGTGGTGGACGTATTCATCCGCTGGATCATGAACGGAATGCCGCAAACTGCGGAAGACGCAGCAAAGCTTTCTGTAACTCCGACGCCCGCGCCGTAACACAACATTTTATAATTCCCGTAGGGGCGCAGCATCGCTGCGCCCCTACATTATTTAACGGGTAAAATACCCCATCAAAACCAAAGAAGGAGAAACCATGAAAACAGCAAGCGGATTGGAATACATCGAGGTGGAAGCGGGCACAGGCGCGCAGGCGGCGGCTGGCAAAACCGTCAGCGTGCATTACACGGGAAAATTTCAGGATGGACGTGTGTTCGATAGTTCCGTCTCACGTGGTGAGCCGATCTCTTTTCGGTTGGGCGTGGGGCAGGTCATCAAAGGCTGGGACGAAGGCATCGCGCTGATGAAGGTCGGTGGCAAGGCTCAACTCATCATCCCATCGGCACTTGGCTATGGCGAACGCGGCGCAGGCGGAGTCATCCCGCCCAACGCCACTCTCGTCTTCGATGTGGAACTGGTTGCGGTGAAATAATAAAAAGTCGGGATGTGAAAGTCCCGACTTTTTATTTTCCAACTATCCAAACCTTCCCATGATGTAGTCTTCGGTCTTCTTCTGTTTCGGGGTGGTAAAGATTTGTTTGCCCTCGGCGTATTCAATCAATTCACCAGCTAAAAAGAAGGCGGCGTGATCCGCTGTCCGCGCGGCTTGCTGGATGGAATGCGGCACGAGGATGATGGTGTATTCCTTCTTCAACTCCTGCAAAGCGGCTTCTACTTTGCCTGTCGAGATTGGGTCGAGACCCGAGGTGGGTTCATCGAGCAAAACGATTTCAGGTTGCAAAGCCAGCACACGGGCAAGGCAAACGCGCTGCTGCTGTCCGCCTGAGAGAGCGATGGCGGGGTCGCTCAATCGGTCTTTGACCTCGTCCCAAATGGCGGCGAGTTTCAAACTTCGCTCCACTGCTTCATCCAGCTTTGACCTGCGCTTTTCGCCCGCAAGTTCGAGGGCATAGGTCAAATTCTCGCGGATGCTCATCGGCAATGGGACGGGACGCGCAAAAACCATCCCCACTTTGCGGCGCAAGGCGATGACGTCTGTCTTCGGGTCGAGGATGTTTTCCCCGTCGACTAGGATGCGTCCCGTGCTGGCTTTGACTTCGGTCAGGTCGTTCAAACGGTTGAGACAGCGTAACAGCGTGGACTTGCCGCCGCCAGCGGGTCCAAACAAAACGGTGATGGCGTTTTCGGGAATGTCCATGCTGATACCGCGCAGGGACTCGGTGCCGTCGGAATATTGGAGGGAAAGGTTTTCGATGACGATTTTATTCATTTACGGTTTTCGATTTCAGATTACCACTGTCGCCTGGCGCGGGCGCGTGAGCGGATGACGGTGGCAATCACATTCATGGTCAACACGAAGACGATCAACACCAGCGCAGTGCCATATTGGATTTGAATTGGCATTTCGGGGACCTGTGTGGAGATGACGAACAGGTGATAGGGCAGCGCCATCGTAGCGTCGAAAGGCGAATGTGGCAGGCGCGGAAGGAAGAATGCAGCACCCGTGAAAAGAATTGGGGCGGTTTCGCCCGCTGCACGTTCCAAGCCGAGGATGACGCCCGTGAGGATGCCAGGCAGAGCCTCCTTCAAAATGATGCGGCTGATGGTCTGCCAGCGGGTCGCGCCGAGGGAGATGCTTACCGTGCGGAAGGATTGCGGCACAGCACGCAACGCCTCCTCCGAGGTGCTGATAATGACGGGCAGGGTCATGATCGAAAGAGTAAGCGAGGCAGCGAGAATGGATGTGCCGAATTGCAGGAATAGCACGAAAAGTCCCATGCCGAACAAGCCATACACCACCGAGGGGATTCCCGCCAGGCTGATGATTGCCAGCCGAATGAGGCGGGTCAACCGGTTGTCTTTGGCGTACTCCGAAAGGTAGATGGCGGCGGCAATCCCCAACGGGACGGAGAAGATGGCGGTACCAACTGTCAGGTAGAGCGTGCCGATGATGGCTGGCAAAATTCCGCCCGCGCGCATTCCGTCATGCGGAAAGCCGGAGAGAAATTCCCACGAAATGCCAGAACCACCCCTGACGATGATGAAAATGATCGTGCCGATGATTGGCAGGACGGTAGTCACCGCCATGAGGGTAATGGCGGTAAATCCAAACCGCTGGGCAGTGTGACGGTTGTGGGCGAAAAATTTGAGCATTACGACAAAATCCTCTCCGCACGTTTCTTGGCGCGGAAGACGACAGACGAGGCGATGATGTTCACGGCCAGGGAGATGATGAACAGGACCATGCCGATGAAGAACAAGGTGTGATAGTGGACACTGCCGTTTGCAACCTCACCCATTTCGGCGGCGATGGTGGCGGTCATCGTGCGGACGGGGGAGAAGAGGCTGCCGAGTTTGATTGCCAGCACGGGCGCGTTGCCTGTGACCATCATCACGGTCATGGTCTCGCCGATGGCGCGTCCGATGCCGAGCATGATGGCTGTCAGCACGCCTGACTTTGCGGCGGGAAGAGTCACGCGCCAGATGGTCTGCCATTTGGTGGCGCCCAGTGCCCAGGCTCCCTCGCGGTAGGCGCGCGGGACCGAGTCAAGCGCATCTTCGGCGACCGAAACAACCGTCGGGACGGCGATGCCACCCAGGAGCAGCGACCCAGTCAGGGCGGTGAGTCCAGTTGGCAGGTCGAGGAAAACTCGTAGGAAGGGGGAAAGGACGAGGATGCCGAGAAATCCCATCACGACGGAGGGAAGTCCGCCGAGCAATTCCACCAACGGCTTAAGGATTTCGCGCATCCAGCGCGGGGCAATCTCGGAGATGTAAACCGCCGTGCCAATCCCAAATGGGACAGCCACCAGCGTCGCGCCGAGGGTCACGACCAGCGAGCCAGTGATGAGCGGCAGGATGCCAAAATAATCCTCGATGGGATACCAGCGGATGCCGAACAGCGAGTTCATTTCCACTTCGCCCAGCGTGGGCAGACCCTCGCGCAGGAGGAAGAAGAAGATCAGTGCAACAAAAAGAATGGCGGAATAACCGCTCGCCATGATGGCTCGTGTGATGACAAATTCACGCCAGTTTAGGGATTTTTCCATAATTCTCCTGTAGGGGCGGGGTCACCCCGCCCCTACAAATAATGATTATTTCAATACGGGGACGAACCCCAACTCCGCGACGATTTCCTGCGCCTCATCGGAAAGAATCCAATCGAGGTATTCCTTGATGAGTCCCGCAGGTTCGCCGTCGGTGTACATGTAAAGATCGCGCGCGATGGGATAGGTCTTATCGTTCACGGTTTCGATGGCAGGCAAAACGTACGCACCGCCAGCTTCTTCCGCAATCGCAATCATCTTCAAATCGTCGGGGACGTAGCCCAGCCCGTCATAGCCGATGGCATTCGGGTTGTCGCGCACTTCCGAAATAATTCCCTCGGACGACGGAAGCAGCAGCGTATCCATCGAGAACAGGGTTTTATCTTCCTTGTTCCCCAGCCGCAAAACGGTTTCCAAAAAATAAACATGCGTGCCTGAATTGGTCTCACGCGAGAGTTTGACAATCGGGCGATCCTCGCCGCCAACCTCTGTCCAGTTCGTGATTTTTCCGCTGTAAATATCGGAGATCTGTTGGAGGGTCAACTCGCTGACAGGGTTTTCGGGGTTGACGATGACAGCAATCGCGTCGCGGGCGATGATATGCTCGACGGGATCAACTCCCTTCGACTGCGCTTCGGCGATCTCTTCATCCTTGATGCTGCGCGACGCGTTTGCGATTCCCACCGTCCCGTTGACCAACGCCGCGATTCCCGTTCCCGACCCGCCACCTGTCACCGATATGCGGACATCCGGGTGGTCGCTTTGATATTTCTCCGCCCAAGCCAGCGCCAGGTTGACAATGGTGTCCGAGCCTTTGTTTTCGATGTACTGCGCCGATGCCTCGGAAGCAGCTTGCGCCGAATTGGAAGCGCAGGAGGATATGAAAAGTGAGAAAAGAAGAAGGAGAGGGAGGAGGCGTTTCATCGGGACGGGATTATAAGCGATTCAATGATTCAGCGAGTTGGCGATTCCCCTACTCTTTCTGATAAAATTTCGTCCATGACATCCACCCCCGTTTTCACCGTCCAGGCTATGGACTTTTATTATGGCGCGTCCAAGGCGCTGTCCAAAATTTCGCTTGAAATCCAGCCGCAACAAGTGACCGCGTTGATCGGTCCGTCCGGATGCGGCAAGTCCACATTTTTGCGCTGCCTCAACCGCATGAATGATACCATCCCAGGGACCCGCGTCGAGGGGAAAATCCTGCTCAACGGCGAGGATATTTATAATCCCGACATGGATGTGGTGACCCTTCGTCAGAGGGTGGGGATGGTCTTCCAAAAGCCGAACCCGTTTCCGCAATCCATTTACGACAACGTGGCGTTTGGTCCGCGCGTGATGGGCATGGACGTGGATTTGGACGAGGTGGTGGAAACCAGCCTGAAACGCGCGGCCCTGTGGGATGACGTGAAGAACGACCTCAAAGCCGACGCCATGGGACTCTCGCTTGGTCAGCAGCAGCGGCTTTGCATCGCCCGCGTAGTGGCGGTCAAACCCGAGGTTATTTTGATGGACGAATCCACCTCGGCGCTGGATCCAATCGCCACCCTGCGCGTGGAGGAGTTGATCGCGGAACTCAAGAAGGATTACACCATCGTCATCGTCACTCACAACATGCAGCAGGCGGGACGGGTCTCAGATTATACGGGACTGTTCTGGCTCGGCGAACTGGTGGAGTTCTCTCCCACCAGCGAAATATTCACGCATCCCAAAGAGGAACTGACGGAAGCATACATCACGGGGAGAATGGGATGAGTTAGTCTGATAGTCTGCTGGTAAAGTAGTCTGATAGTTTAAAAAAGGCGAACGCAGTTTTGCATTCGCCTTTTTACTTCTCACTCGTTACTCGTTACTCACTTGTCCTTCTTCCAAAAATCATCGTCGCTGGATTTGATCTCGGACATCTCGCCCGTTGCGATGAACACCGTGCGCTCGCAGATGTTGGTCACGCGGTCGGCGACACGCTCGAGGTTGTGTGCGGTCCATAACAGCCAGTTGGCGCGTTCGATGGATTTGGGGTCCTGGATGATGAGCAGCATCAACTCACGATAAACCTGGTTGTAAAGCGCATCCACTTCGTCATCATCCACGGGAATGGCTTTTGCGGCTTCCACATCTTCATTGACAAAGGCGGTCAACGCGCGATGCAGCATGCTTGTCCCGATCTGTGCCATGCGCGGGATGTCGATCAGCGGCTTGAGCAGGGGTTCCTCTCCCATGCGGATGTTGATATTGGCAATGCCCTTGGCGTAGTCGCCCATACGCTCCAGCTCGGAGATGATTTCCATGCTGGAGGCAAGCAGGCGCAAATCGTGCGCCATCGGTTGCTGGGTGGCGATCAGGATCATCAACTGCTTTTCGATGTCGAAACGCTTTTTGTTGATTTCCCTGTCATCTTCGATGATCTTCGCTGCGCCTTTGATGTCGCGTTTCTTCAACACTTCAACCGAAGTGATAATGGCATGTTCCACCATCGAGCCAAGCAGAAGCACTTCATCTTTTACCTGCTGTATTTCGTGTTCGAATGTTTTTCGAATCATAAGACCTCTTTTTTATCATTGTACTATCGTCCATTAAATCTGGCGATAGTCCTTTGCGGGCATGCCCTGCTCCGCCAGCCACTGGCGCAGGCGTTCCTCGATCTGGTCGCGTACGCGGCGGGTGGACTCAAGACGGGATTTTTCATCACCTGTAAATTTGGCGGGATCATCGAAGGGAAAATGTTCATGGCTCCCCATGCTGAGGAACACGGCGGGACAATTCTCCTCTGCATCGGCGCAGACAGTGATGACGTATCCAAAGTTGACCTTGCCCAGATATTCCGTCACAGACTTGGACCATTGATGTGAGATATCGATTCCAGCTTCACGCATCACTTCCCGAACCTCAGGCAGGATGCTGCCCTTTGGGTTGGTGCCCGCGCTGAAGACATCGAAATGTTCCCCCGCCATCGCACGGAGCAAACCTTCCGCCATTTGGCTACGGGCTGAGTTGCCTGTGCAGAGAAAAATTACTTTTGGTTTGTTCATGGTTACCCAAACCTTCCTGTCACATAATCTTCAGTGCGTTTGTCTTTGGGGTTGGTGAAGATCGTCTTGGTTTCTGAAAATTCTATCACTGTGCCGGAGCGGGAACCATCCTGAGTCAACATCATCATGGCGGTGTAATCGGAGACGCGCGCCGCCTGCTGCATATTATGGGTGACGATAATGATGGTGTAATTCTTCTTCAACTCCTGCATCAATTCCTCGATGCGCAGCGTGGAAATTGGGTCGAGCGCCGAGGCGGGTTCATCCATCAAAATGATATCGGGTTGGATGGCGATGGTGCGGGCAATGCACAGGCGTTGCTGCTGTCCACCGGAAAGAGCGTAGGCGCTTTGTTGAAGTTTATCCTTCACTTCATCCCACAATGCCGCGCTGCGCAGGGACTGTTCCACCAGCTCATCCATTTTCCCTTTGAAGCCGTTGATGCGTGCCCCCCAGGCGATGTTCTCGTAAATCGACTTGGGGAAGGGGTTTGGTTTTTGAAAGACCATGCCAATCTTGCGGCGGACTTCCACCGGGTCGATGTCGTTGCTGTAAAGGTTTTGTCCTTGCAGGAGCAATTCGCCTGTGGCGCGGCAACCCGGCACGAAGTCATTCATGCGGTTGAAGGCGCGTAATAGCGTGGATTTGCCGCAGCCCGAAGGTCCAATGATGGAGGTAATCTTTTTCCTCTCGACCTTCATGCTGACCCCTTTTACAGCCGTAAAACTGCCGTAATGGATGGAGAGATCGTTTGTTTCGATTGCGTAATTATTTTCCATGTTTCACTTCCAAGAATATGAGGAGATTACCATCTGCGCTGGAAAC
>JACRBJ010000021.1 GCA_016234555.1 Chloroflexota bacterium
CTGCCCCGCGATCCAGCGGATGAAGAGCGGGTTGCCCTGCGTGATCTCGTACAGGTCTTCGCGCTCTTTTTGGGAGGCACGGGCGAGGCGCGGATATTTTGCGGCGAGTTCGGCGATGAGTTGCAGGGCCTCGTCGCGGGCGAGGCGGTCGAGGCGCACGATGCGCGCGTCCACGTCGGTGCGGCGGCGGGAGGTGACGATGGCTTTGTTCCCTTCGGGCAGGCGCGAGAGAAATTGGAACAGGCGCGTGCGCTCGTCTTCTGGCAGGGTTTCCAAATTGTCGAAGATGATCAGCGCCTTTTTGCCTGCCAGCGCGAGACGCAGTTCGTTGGGACGCTCATCGGGCGCGAGTTTTTCAAGTCCGTCTGCGCCCAATTCCTTGCCCAGTTCGTCCAGCATGGCGAGGTAGGTCGGGCGGGTGAAGTCGGTGAGTGGTTTTTCACCTTCGACGGTCAGGTCACGCACTTTGGCGGTGATGAAAATTTTGCGCTCGAAGAGTTCCGCTGGCGCGTCGTGCGCGGCTTTGATGGCGAGTGCGGTCTTGCCGATGCCGCCAGGTCCGTCAATGAGTGCGCCCCAGGTGCGGGAGTCGGGGGAGAGGGCGGATTTGATGATGTCGAGTTCTTTGGCGCGTCCGAAGAAGTAGGGTTGGGTGGGGAGGGTGGAGCCGGTGGGGGATTTGCGATTTTCGATTTCAGATTGACGATTGTCTGGGTGATGGTTTGCCGCGAAGTGGCTGAGGGCGTTAGCGACTTTCATCCCCAAGTCTTGCGCTGTTGTGAAGAAGGCGCAAACGTGGTCGGTTTGAATCCTTTGTTTGAAGGCTTTTAGTTTTGACGCCCCTGGCTCACCCTCGATAAATTTTGGAAGCCAGGGTTGATTTTCTTCATCAATGACAAAGATATAAATTGTTTTGCCAAGTTCCCTTGCATGAACATATTCCATCTCGGTGATGGAAATTTCTGAATTTGCAGGAATGTATCCGTAGCGATGGGCGTAAATACCGACAAAGAAATCGCTTTCTTCCACTTCTTTCAAGCAGGCATCCAAAGGTTCGTCGGGACGCGCTCCAAAGACTTCCATTTTGGATGCCTGGTAATTTGTCCCTTCCACGGCGCGGATGGCGGCAGCGCGATATTCGATCAAGTCTTTGTAGGTGGAACTGATGAAGACTTTCATGGTATTGTCCCTTGTTGGCAGGATTTATATCTCCTGTGATTCTACAACACATTGCCGATAGGCGGCTTGGCAAAAAAAAACAAGAACTCGGAGGTAATCACTCCGAGTTCTTGTTTGCCCTGTTCCACGACTAGAAAGATGCGATGGCCTTTTTTATATCATCAAAGGATTCAATATACAAATCAAAGCCGGTTGTCTTGAAAACAGCCTTTGATTCGTTTGAAAGGTTTGTCACTTTTAAATAAGGAGATTTATAGGTGTCGGCGAAAATACCCTTCCTTATGTCTTTTTCGCTTAGCGTGGCATCCGGGTGGATGGCGTTTAATTCTTTAAAAATATGGTGGATGGCGCGCAGTCCTCTGCTGCTCACATAAGGCGAATGAGTCAAATCTACAAGGATGTAGCGCGCACCGCCTTTGATTATGTCAGCTGCCTTTTTTTCGAACGAATCAGTGGTGGCCGAATCAAGATCGCCGTCAACGTGAAGTATCGTAATTGGAACACGTCCGTTTTGGGTTGAAACTTTAATTTCCATGTTTTCTCCTTCTACCATTAAAATGGTTACCTATATTATACATAATTGACAATAATTATCCAATACCGTTTTGGAATGAAAATTCCCTGGTTTTGGATATGGTGACAAATATATTGCGTAATTCTCTCGATCGTCAGCAAGGTAAGACCGAGTACGGTATAACAAACCTCATGAAAATCAGGGAAAGTCCATAAACAAAAAGTACGCCACCCGTGAAGGATGGCGTACTTTTGAATCACCAATTACTTTTACTGCGCGGGCACGGCTTCGTAGTACGTGCCAGTCGTCAGCAGGCTTGTGTCACCGATGGACTGTGCGGCGAGCATCTGCGCCTGACGCGCGCGGTTGGTGGCTTCCGCCAGTGTCTTCAAGGCGTATTCGGGGTTGTGGAAGCCCGTGCTGTTTTCAGCCGAAACGATGTCCCACATGTATTGCGCTTCGCGGTGGAGTTTACGCGCCTGATCCAGCAGGGTGGGATCGGCATTGCCAGCGGCGACAGCGTTCTTGATGGCGTTGACTGCATCGATGATGGCGTCTTCGGTTGTGACCTTGGTTTCGGCAACCTGATCTTGGATGATGCCCACACGTTCGACCACGTAATTCGTGTCGGCGTGGCACTGTCCGCAGGCTTCTTCGGGATTCAGCAATGGGCTGTGGACGTCGTGCGAGGAGTACTTCGTCGCGCCGTCGCTGGTATACGGCATGTGACAGTCGGCGCAGGAGACGCCCGCGTTGTAGTGGGTGGAACCAGCGGTGAAGAACTCGTATTCGGGATGCTGAGCCTTCAGCATGGGGGTGTCAGTTTCGGGGTATGCCCAATCCTTGAATCCGATTTCTTCGTAGTAGGTGAGGATTTCGTCAACCGTCGTGCCGTTGTCCCACGGGAAGGTGAGGTACTTGCCATCGCCCTTGAAGTAGTATTCGACGTGACAGTTGGCGCAGACGACTGTCCGCATTTCCTGACGGGTGAAGGTGGTCCAGTCCTTGCCCTGACGTTCGAACGCTTCCTTCAACGCAGGGTTGGTGACGATCAGGCGCATGGTCCCGGCCTCGTGGCAGTTGGCGCAGCCGATGGTGTTGTTGATGTTCGGCGTCATTTCATTGAACGACATCTTGTCATAGGCTTCCATGCCCATTCTGTCCCACAGACCGGGGTTGTCCGCTGATTTGCAGGAATAGCACGTGGCGGGCGTGTGCTTGGGATCCTCGTCGTTCAAATTCAAACGTTTGGTGGCGCGCACATCCTCAAGCATGTTCATGTGACCGCGGTCGTCGTTGTAATCCTTGCTGAAGGGATATCCCGCAAACAGAATCACCTGGCGCGGATCGCGTTCGAGCCAGGAGAATTGCGAAGAGCCGCCGTACTTGGTATCCT
Source organism: Chloroflexota bacterium (assembly GCA_016234555.1). Taxonomy (GTDB): domain Bacteria; phylum Chloroflexota; class Anaerolineae; order Anaerolineales; family Villigracilaceae; genus Villigracilis. The sequence goes on from JACRBJ010000021.1 coordinate 3,090, forward strand.
GATTGTTCGTCTTGGTCTTCAACAGGGTGTCATATTGGTTGGGGAAGTTTACCGCCCATTTGGTTGAATCAGGCTCCATCGGAGCGATCTCAACCAGCGGCTGGACGGAGCGTGTCTCGGCGGGCTGATTCTTCACATACGCCAGCACGCCCACCAGCGCGACAGCCAGGACGATCACAAGTCCCGCCAAAATCAGATTGGTGTAATTTTTCATGGATGCATTCTCCTTTACTTGATCGGATAAAGTGATGAGTCTTGATAGGGGACATTCGAAGCGCCGCGAACACCGTGCGCCACGTTGCGGTGACAGTCCCAGCAATAGCGGTCGAAGGGCTGTGCACCCATCACGACGGTTTCCGCTGTACTTTCGTGACAGTGGATGCAGTTCTCCTGGATGATTTCCTTTGTCTTGTCGCTCGCGCGGATTGCCACGGGGATATCTCCCGAAACAAAGGCGTAAACATCCTTTGCGCCCTGCCTGCCCTTTTCGGCGTAATACACCGCGAAATTGTCATGGGGCAGATGACAATCGGTGCACTTGGCAAACCCTTCGTGCCCACCGTGATACCAGTTCTCGTATTGCGAATCCATGGTGTGGCAGTTGGCGCAGGTTTCGGGGTCGCTTCCACCGTAGGCGGCGGCGTCTGTCGCAAAGACAAAATATCCCAGCGCCAGGATCGCAACCGCAACAGCAATGATGAATGGATATTTCGACATTGGCTCTCCTTGGATATGATACCCACGGTCAAAAATTGTGCTTTCCGCCTTCAAAAAAGCGCGATTTTTGACCGAGTGCGGTATAAAATTAAGTCGGGCTTAATATAAAGGATTGGGGAGGAAATTGTTGTGATTTTTGTCACATTTTCGGAGGAAAACTTAAACCCGAATGAAAAGGAAATTTACCTTATTTTATCCGAATTGCAAGACAAAAACTTGTCCGCTGAGATGTGGACTCCTAAGTCCCTGACCTGGGCAAGCCGGGGACTTTGTGCTCCAACCTCACCCAAACTCGCGGATGTTTTGATTTATTTCCACATGAGCCTGTCCATGCAAGAAGGCGGTTCTCACGCAGCCATCTTTGAGTTAATTCCCTCCACCCCCGATCAACAACAACCGACTGTAGGGAATGGTCAACTCAAAAACGAACACATACGCCATCAGGAGTATCCACAATGCGGGAATCGTCCAGCGCGTGCGCAGATGGAGTTTCTCCGCCCTGACGGTCTGTTCGTTGTTCACATAGACCATGAGCAGGACCGATACCATCAACGAGAGAAAGATAACCACATAGGTTGCGACCATGAACTTGTCCACAAAGGTGAGATAGCCCGTGGCTGGCACACCCGCCACCAGCGAGATGTGATACAGCACAATCGCCACCAGCGTGGACGAGGTCAGCGCAAGGCGCTCCTTTGCGTCGTCGATCCGCAGCAGGAAGGAAAGCATTCCCACCAGCACGATCACCAAAGCCGCAAAGATGGTCTTCATGAACGCGCCGAAGCGGTCGCGCTCCAGAAACATCCAAATGTCGATGCGGTCGTATTTGATCGGGTCCATGGAATATGAAATGGGGGTCACGTCCGAGCCACTTTGTTCGGGCTTGTAATACCACCCCGAAGGATTGAAAAGCATTTCGTCCACGCTGAGGGAAGTCAGTTCGTAGGTGATCTCATCGCCTCCAAGTTTTTTATCCTCGATGAACATCTCGATGTAAAGATAGTCGAAGGGATAGAACTGGTAATCCACCTTGCCGATCAGGGTGGTCCTCAGGCGGTAATCGTAGGAGGTGAACGGGACGGACGTGCCTTGATCGACAGGATCGATTTCCTCGGTGGCGTTCATCACGTCCCAGGTTGGCTCGTTTTTACAGGGAGCGTCCTTGCAGATGAAGCTGATGAACATGTCCACCGTATAGGTCCCGGCGTTCAGGTCTATGTCGGAGATGTTGAGCACGGTGATGTTTAACAGGTACACATCCCGTTTTGCCTGCGCTTCCACAGGGGATGCGGCTCGCGCCTGATCTTTTGTGAAGGGAGCGAAAGACACCAGCAGCGCGGAAAGCATGGAAACCAGCAGGAATTTGTACATGGGAAATGTTTTCATTTTCGGCTCCTTTGTGAAAGTATATAATACCCACGGTCACAAATTGCGCTTTCCGCCCTCTAAAAAAGCGCAATTTGTGACCGAGTGCGGTATAAAAAGTATAGCACGCGGATTCGCTTAACTCAATCGGTTGACAAAAATCCCGCACTCCTGTACCCTTCACAACATGACAAGCCTTAGCCTGATCCAGCGCCAGATGGTGGAATCTCCCCTTGACCTTCGTCTCTTCGTCGCGGGGCGGGCTGGGACCGGCAAAACAACCCTGGGCGTGGAGCGGATGCGCCACCTGCTGGCACAAGGCGTCCGCGCGGATTCCATCCTCATGCTCACCCCCCAGCGGACGATGCAGGAGCCGTACCTCGATCTGCTCTACAGCCCGGAACGCGGTGCGGGCGGCGAAGCGACATCCGCCACCATCGGCGGTCTCGCGCGGCGCATGTGTGAGCTGTTCTGGTCCCTCGCAGCAGAAACGGCGGGGTTCAAACATCCCGACCAGCCGCCCGTTTTCCTCACGCTCGAAACCGCGCAATATTACATGGCGTACCTCGCGCGTCCGCTGTTGGAGCAGGGCTACTTCCAGTCGCTGACCATCGACCGCAACCGCCTGTATTCCCAAATCCTCGACAACCTTAACAAAGCCGCAGTCGTCGGTTTTCCGCACACCAAAATCGGCGAGATGATGGACGCCGCCTGGTTTGGCGACCCCGTCCAACGCCGTATTTATCAGGATGCGCAGGAATGTGCGAACCTTTTCCGCGCCTATTGTCTCGAACACAACCTGCTCGATTTTTCCCTGCAACTCGAAATCTTCGCGGATATTCTCTGGCGCGAGGGGCATGTGCAGGATTACCTCAAGCGCATCTACCGCCACCTGATTTACGATAATGTGGAAGAGGACGCCCCGCGCGCGCACGACATCATCCGTGAATGGCTTGCAGATTTTGACTCTGCGCTGCTGATCTACGACACCGACGCAGGCTATCGTTACTTCCTCGGTGGCGACGCGGTGACGGGCTACGGGTTGGCTGATGCCTGCGACGAGAGAGTTGAGCTCACCGACAGCTTTGTCTCGTCCGAAAAAATCATCGCGCTTTCGGATACGCTGGTCGCGGCGATCACTCACCGCGAAACCGAAGCCGCCGACACGAGCGGTGCGTTGGAATTTATCCTGAAACATTATTATCCCGATATGCTGGACCATGTCGTTGCCCGAATCAAATCGCTGGTCGAAGATAAAGGAATCCCGCCATCCGAAATCGTTGTGCTTGCGCCCTACCTTTCGGATGCGCTGAGGTTTTCGATCACGAACCGTTTGGAAGCGGCAGGGATTCCCTGGCGGTCGCATCGCCCGTCGCGTTCCCTGCGTGACGAACCAGCCAGCCGGACCCTGCTGACTCTCTCCGCGCTGGCGCATCCGCAGTGGAACATCCGCCCGACAAAATTCGACGTGTCTCACGCCCTGATGTTCGCGCTGAACACAGACCTCATCCGCGCCCAATTGTTGACTGACATTATCTATCACCAACGCGACCTTGGACTTTCGACCTTCGACCAGATAAAGCCCGAAATCCAGGAGCGCATCACCTACGCCCTCGGCGAGCGATTCACCAACCTGCGGAACTGGCTCGAAAACTACCGCCAATCCGCGCCGCAACCGTTGGACTTTTTCCTAAGGCGGCTCTTCGGCGAAACGCTCTCCCAGCCCGATTACGGATTCCACACCAACATGGACGCCGTCCGTGTGGCATCCAGCTTGATCGAGTCCATCAAAAAGTTCAGGCAGGTGATGGAGCCGATCGTGACAGACCTGACAGGTTTTAACAGCGAGTCTTCGGCAGGTAATGGTACTGGAGGAAACCTGTCAGGTCTCGAATTGGGAAAGGAATACATCGCCATGCTCGAAGATGGAGTCATCGCCGCACAATATCTCGAAGCGTGGCGCAGTGAAAATGTGGATGCCGTGTTGGTCGCGCCCGCGCACACCTTCCTGATGATGAACCATCCCGTGGCGGTGCAATTTTGGCTCGACCCAGGCTCGAGCGGATGGGTACAGCGTCTCGCCCAGCCGTTGACTCATCCCTACGTGTTGTCGCGTCACTGGGAGGCGGGTCGTCTGTGGACCGATGCCGACGAGGTGGACGCCGAAACCGAATCGCTGGCGCGACTCACGGGCGGATTGCTCAGCCGCTGCCGCGAAAAAGTCATCCTCGCGCTGGCAGATTTGGGCGAGACCGGTTACGAACAGCGCGGCTCGTTGCTCCGGGCGTTCCAGAAGGTTCTGCAAAATGAATAGCAAATCCACAAAATTGCTTTGGGGCGGCTTGATATTGATTGGCATCGCGGCGAGGGTTTATTTCCTGCCGCTGGTCTCGCTGGATATGGAGGTCTACCTGCTGCCCTGGTACGATTTCATCCTGCAACACGGTGCATGGACATCGCTCGGGCAGGAGTTTTCCAATTACACGCCGCCCTACCTTTACCTGCTGACTCTTGTCACATTCACGAACGGGCTGTTGTCCAAAGTGACCGCCATCAAGTTAATTTCCATCCTATTCGATTTCTTCAACACTTATCTCGTTTTCCGCATCGTAAAACTGCGCTCGAACGATGACCGCCTGCCATTGACCGCCGCCGCCCTGTTCCTGTGCCTCCCCACGGTCATTTTGAACAGTTCGGCTTGGGGACAGGCGGATGCAATCTACACCTTCTTCCTGCTTGCCTGCCTGTTTTACCTTTTGCAGGATAAGCCGCTGCCCGCGCTGGTTTTGTTTGGCGTCGCATTTGCGTTCAAGGCGCAGGCAGTCTTCCTTTCCCCCTTCCTGTTGTTGTTGACTTTCAGGAAGCGCATCCCCTGGGGATATTACCTTTTAATCCCCGTCGTCTATCTGCTGATGATGCTCCCCGCCCTGGCGGCGGGACGTTCGCTCTCCAGCGTGCTTGGCGTTTATCTGGGACAGGCGGAGACCTTCAAGTCGTTGTCGATGAAGGCGCCCAACCTGTATCTTTTCATCTCGAATGAGCATTACGCTTCCGGGCTTTTCATTGGCATCGCAATCACCGTCACAGCCGCATTGATCTGGTCGGCTGGATGCGCGCTCAGGGTCGGGGAAATGAAGCGTGAAATCATCGTCGCCTGCGCCGCCGCCTCCGCCGCGATGATCCCCTTCATGCTGCCGAAGATGCACGAGCGTTATTTCTACCTGATGGATGTGCTGACCTTCCTGCTGGTCTTCTTCATCCCGCGCCTGTGGATTCCCGCCGTCGGCGCACAACTGGTCTCGCTGATGACGTATTCCGTTTTCCTGTTCATCAGCCCGCAAAAGACACCGTCGCCACTCGGCGCGATCCTGCTTATTGCCGCGGCGTTGATCAATACCGTGCTGGTGATTTACATCGTTGGCAGCCAGGTGAGGGCGTTGAAGGAGTAGGGGGTTCAGCGATTCACTGCCCCACACTCCCCGCCAGTTCCACAAACCGCGCCACGCTCTCGATACCCGTGGCAATCGGTTCGATGTCCACGAATTCATTGAGGGTGTGCGCCCCGCCGCCGGTGGAGATTCCCATCACGATGGCGGGGATGCCGCGGCTGAGCGGTACGTTGGCGTCGGTGGAGCCTGCGGTGAGGGAGGCTTCCACTCCCTGCTCGTTCAGGCACTGCATTGCCAGAGTCACCAGCGGATGGTCGGCTGGGATTTCGCCTGCGGGTCGCTGCCCGATGATCTCCGCCATGATACGCACACCTTCGCGGTCAGCATTCTTTAAAATCTTCTCCACCTGATGGATCAACTTCAACAGCGCTTTTGGTTCCTCGGAGCGCAAATCCAGTTCGCACCTGGCTTCGGACGCAAGCACGTTGACCCCCGTCCCGCCGTGGACGGTGCCGACGTTCATGGTGGTGCGTGGACTGCGCGGCAGGCGGATCGAAGTCAATTCGGTGATGAGCGACGCCAGTTCATGCACCGCCGACGGCTGGCCATAGTCCGCCCACGAGTGTCCGCCCGCAGTTTTGGCGGTGATGCGGTAACGCTGCACGCCGATGGCGCGATGATAGACGTGACCGAGCGCCAGTCCCTCCAAAACAAGATAGCCGATGACGTTCGAGTTGAAACGGTCGACGACTCCGCGCATCCCGCGCAGGTCGCCAAGCCCCTCCTCGCCCGTGTTTGCCACCAGCCAGAGGTCGTGTTCCAGGCTGACGTTTTTCTCGCGCAGCGCCCAGAGGATGCCGAACAATGCCGCCACGCCCATTGAGTTATCGCCGATGCCCGGACCGAAGACCTTGTTCTTCTCGCGTTTGGTCTGCAAGTTCACGCTGACAGGGAAGACCGTATCCAAATGGGCAGAGACAATCAACGGCTTGGCTTTTTTCTGCTTCCCCGGCAGACGCGCGTAGACGTTGCCGAAGGAATCCATCGAAACGTCTTTCAGTTTCTCTTTTTGAAAGAGTCCGCGCACGAATTCACCGCGCGGTCCTTCGGCGAACGAGGGCGCGGGGATCTGCTGGATTTGGATGGTGAGGTCGAGAATGTCGGAAGGTTGTTGGGAGGTTTTATTCATCATTGATTCTTCTGAATTTGTTTAGATTTCCCGCGCCGCCTCTTTGAGCCAGTGCAGGCGCGCCGTGGCAAGTCCGGGCAGGACGCCCAAAGCATAGAAAGGTCCGCTGCCCTCAATTGTAAGCGAAGCCGAGACATTTCCGTGGAAAGCTGCCAGCAGCGGATCGTTCGTTTGCTGGAAGCCAGCTAAAAATCCGCCGCAGAAGGAATCCCCAGCCCCGGTCAGGTCGGCAATTCGGGACGGGTAGGCGGGAATCTCGTAGCGGTGATTCCCTGCTACGTCGTAGAGCATTTGTCCCTGTCGACCACGCTTAATCACCACGACCTGCGGACCGTATTCGCTGACCCGCCGCGCCATCTCCCACAGGTCGTTGGTCTCGCCCCAGAAGAGGGAACGCAATTCCTCTTCCGACGTCTGGAAGACGGTGACGCCCTGCAGGACGAGTCTCAGGTCGCGCCAAAAGCCTGGGGACATGTACCCCGGTGACGGGTCGAGGCTGACGATTTGACTCGATCCGCTGCGAAAGAGGTTGACCATCTGACTCTGGCTGATAAGGTCGAACGGACAGAGATGTACGTAAGGCGCAACGCGATAATCCCTGGGCGTGTCCAGTGCGGAAGGCGAAACAGGCTCCGGCACACGCAGGTCTTTGCGGGACTCGTCGGGAGGCTGGTAACCAAGCAGGGACTTGGGAAAGGTCAACTGGCGGCGGGCAAAATGCGAGACTGCGCCGGAGTTGCTGCGTTCGCTGGCTTCGTTGAAGGCGATGAAAGAACGCAGGTCGACGTTTTGCAGTTCGGATAGGGCGCGGATTCCGCGAACATCGAAGCCGCGCTCTTCGAGGTTGAGCAGCCATTCGCGCGGATATCCCTCGTCCACCCGCCCGACCAGCCCGGCGTTCATGTTCCAGACCGCCATTCCGCCCGCAGCGTAAAGCAGGCTCCCGCCGGGCGAATCCAGCAACGGTGGTCCCGAGTAAGGCAGGATGTATTCGCGGGTCAGTTTCCCGGCAATGACGAAGGTGGGCTGCATGTACCAAGTATACAATATGTCGCGTAGGTCACGTTTGCAATGTGACGATTTTGGTTGACCAGGTTTAATCGGGATTGCTTACCGTATTGGTGTACGGCGCAAGTGTCGACGGAAGAACAAGTACCCGTCTCGCAATGGCGTGCTTCACGCTGTATAATAAGACCGAAATCAGGAGCAACTCCATGACCAAAACCCCCAGCACAAAAATCGAAACAAGCCACAGCGGGCGCGTACCCATTCTTCCGCTCGACCTCGCGCCTGTGGACGATGTCAAAGTCAACCGTTCCGCCGTCGAGCGGCGCGCCGCCACCATCCCCACCCGCCGCACGGTGAAGAAGGAATATCAAGCCGCCTGGCTTTTGCAGGCAGCCCAAACCATCGACCTGACCACCCTCTCCGGTGACGACACGCCCGGCACTGTGAAGCGGCTGTGTGCCAAAGCCCGCCAGCCCATCCGCCCGCAGTTGTTAAGGGATTTGGGTGTGGAAAAGCCCATCACTACCGGAGCAGTCTGTGTTTATCACGGCATGGTCGAAACCGCCGTGGAAGCCCTGCATGGGTCGGGGATTCCCGTTGCGGCGGTATCCACCGGCTTCCCTGCCGGGCTGGTCTCGTTCAAGCAGAAGATCGCCGAAATCGAAGACTCAGTCAAAGCGGGCGCATCGGAGATCGACATCGTCATCCCGCGCCAGCACGTCCTCACCCAAAACTGGCGCGCCCTATACGACGAAGTGAGAGCCTTCCGCGAAGCCTGCGGCGATGCGCACATGAAATCAATTCTGGCGACGGGCGAACTCGGCACGCTGAAAAATGTGATGCGCGCCAGCATCGTCTGTATGCAGGCTGGCTCGGACTTCATCAAAACGTCCACGGGAAAAGAGCCGACCAACGCCACCCTGCCCGTCAGTATTGTGATGGTGCGAGCCATCCGCGCTTATTATGAAGCCACCGGCTACAAAGTTGGATTCAAACCCGCCGGCGGAATCCGCACTGCCAAGCAATCGCTCGACTGGCTGATCCTGATGAAGGAAGAACTCGGCGAGGAGTGGATGCGCCCGAACCTGTTCCGCATCGGGGCGTCGGCTTTGCTCAACGACATCGAACGCCAGTTGGAGCATTTCGCCTATGGGCGGTATGCTTCGATGCAATACCAGGCTTTGGGATAAAAAATTAAATTCAAGGAGAACAACATGCAACTCAGCGAAGATACCCGCAAAAAAGTAATCCTCTTCCAACAGACGGAGATCACAGAATCTCACATCTACAAGCGGCTTGCGAAACGAATCAAGTCGGTGGATAACGCAAAAATCCTCGACCAGATCGCCGACGATGAACTGCGTCACTACAACATCTGGAAGGGATACACCAATGAGGAGGTCAAGCCGCGCTGGTTTATCGTCTGGTTTTATTACATCGTCAGCGTCGTATTTGGCTTCACCTTTGGCATCAAGCTAATGGAAATGGGAGAGGAGGGCGCGCAAAAGAATTACGCCGACATTTCAAAGGACATTCCCGAAGCCGCAAAAATCCAGCACGAGGAGGACGAACACGAGAAAAAATTGATCGGCATGTTGGACGAGGAACGACTGCGCTACGCAGGCTCGGTGGTGCTCGGATTGAACGATGCCCTCGTCGAGTTGACCGGCGCCCTTGCCGGGCTGACGCTTGCCCTGCAGGACGTAAAGTTGATTGCCCTCTCCGGACTGATCACCGGCATCGCCGCCTCGCTCTCGATGGCAGCCAGCGAATATCTCTCCACCCGCTCCGAAGATACTGGCAAGCATCCCGTCCGCGCCGCCGTGTACACAGGCATTGCCTATATTATCACCGTCACCCTGCTGATTCTGCCCTACCTGCTCTTCACCAACTACTATCTCGATCTCGTCATTTCACTCACCACCGCAGTCCTCATTATTGCCATCTTCAACTACTACATCTCCGTCGCCAAGGGCGAATCCTTCCGCGCAAGGTTTGTCGAAATGGCGGGACTAAGTCTCAGCGTTGCCGCGTTCAGTTTCGTCATCGGTTATTTCATCCGCATCTGGCTGGGTGTTGAAGTTTGAATCAGAGACCCTAAAGGTTTCCAAAACCTTTAGGGTCTGAATGTTGTATACTTGAAGTCATGAAAACAAAAATCTTCCCCATCATTGCAAGCCTGATTTCAGGGGTATTGCTCTTTTCATGCGGAACAAAAGAAACGCCCGTGGATGTGGATGCCATCCGCACCGAGGCGGTGAAGACCCACATCGCATCCCAGACCGAGGTGCTGGTCGTCCTGCCCACGGTCACTCCCACGCTGACGGTTGAGCCGTCCGCCACCCCCACAGTAGACATGACCGCCACGTTAGAAACGCCCGCAGTCGCCAATCCATGCCTCAAGCTGCTCTGGCTCGAAGACCGATCCATCCCCGATGGGACCCCGATGAAACCCAACGAGGTCTTCACCAAGACTTGGTACGTCCAAAACAGCGGCGGATGCGCCTGGGCACCAGGCTTCACCTTCGTCAACGTGGGCGGCGACCCGATGCGCGGAAAGCCTCTCGTCCTGGATAAATCGGTCCCGGTCGGTGCAAAGCGGGAAATCTCCATTGAAATGGCTGTTCCCAGCGGAATCGACGGACTGATCCAAAGCGCATGGCGCATGACCGACCAGGACGGCAACTACTTCGGCGACACACTCACGGTCAACATCACGGTTGGGGATGTCCCCACACCCACAGCCACAGCCACCACAGCGCCGTAAGCCCTTCAAGTGCTATAATCAAATTACAAAACGTAGTAACGACTTTCCTGACACCGTCCGTCAGGACAGGTGCAGTCGTTCAGCTAAAAGGTGACTAAAGTTGCCACTACGAAGCCTTTTCGTGAAGTACTGATTATGAATTGCTGATAATGGATATGGAAAAAGGAGTTTGCCATGACTACGAAAAAAGGTGAAAGCGAAAAGAAATTCAAGCCTGACATCCCCGAGGAAACCCGCGAACATTACAGGAAAGCCCGCAAGGAAATGCGCGAGGCGATCAAAGGCTTGCTCCCCGAAGGCTTTCTCGAACACCGCCGCGCCGCCCGCAAGGAAATGATGCTGGCTGTCCGCAGTTTGCTCGATGCGGCAATCGAAAAGATGGATGAGAAAGAATAACGAAAAACTGAAACACAAAGGGCGCGAAGGTCACAAGGGAAAAAACTTTGAGTACTTTATACCCTTTGTGTTTAATTCCTGCTTTTTCCTCCAAACAATATCCACAATAAGGTCGCGCCTGCGGCTCCGAGCAAGCCTCCCCCAAGTTGACCATTCCCGTCATTCAATAACATCACGCCGCCGACCAGCAGCGCGGCGAAGATCACCCCGCCTGTCAGTCGGTCCACCGAACGCCCCAACGCGCGGACTTCACGAGTCACCTGCGGAGACTGCACCGTCAGCCCGCCTGATTCCACCTGAGCCAGCACACGGCTTGCCTGCGACGGCAACGCGACAAAAGCCCGCACCAAATCCCCAACCTGTTTCAAAATATTATCCACACTAAACGCGGACGAAGCCTCCTCCTCGACGAGTTTGCTTGCGTACGGCGCAAGTTGATTCCAGAGGTTGAAGTTCGCGTCCAAGCCTGTGCACATGCCCGAAAGGATTGCCACCGTCCGCACCAGCATCAGCAGGTCGTTTGGCACCTGAAACGGCGTCTCGACCATGATGTCGCGCATGCGATGTCCCATTTCATGAACTTCGCTCAATTCCACGCTTCGCAGTTCGCTCATGGACATGCCCCAGAAACGGTCGAACACTTCCGCCGAAGCCTGTTCCAGGATTTGCATATCCGCGCCGGGAAGTAAAAAACCCAACTCCTTGTATGACCGAATCAAACGCGCTGCATCGCGTGTGCCAACGGCGATGACCGTCTCGCGCAATCCCTTGCGGAGATTTGGTGGGACATGCCCCACCATGCCAAAGTCCACGAAGGTCAACTGCCAACTCCTTCGGACAGACTTGCGTTTGCTCCCTTTTGCCGGTGGCAGCGGCGTGACAAACAAATTTCCGGGGTGCGGGTCGGCGTGGAAGAAACCGTCCTCAAAAATCTGTTCGAGATAGACATCCAATAATTTACGCGCCACTTCGCCGCGATTGATGCCTGCGGTGGTGATGGCGTCGTAATCCGTGATCTTGATCGCGAACACATCCTCAAGGGTCAGTACGCGGAGGGTGGACAAACTTCGCGCCACACGCGGCACATTCACCAGTTTGTCGTCTTTGAAATTGTCAAAAAATGTTTCGGCGTTGCCCGCTTCCTTTATGTAATCGATCTCCTCGTACACCGTCGCCGAAAACTCACGCAGCAGGGCTGGCACGTCGGCATGTTCACGGATGGGGCGGTAGTACATCAGCCATTTCCCCACCCGTTTCAAGGCGGAGAGGTCGATGTCTACGATGGCGGCGATATTGGGACGCTGGACTTTGACGACGACGTTGACGAAATCCAGATTCTCGTCCGCCCGCAGTCTGGCTCTGTGTGCCTGACCGAGGGACGCCGCTGCGAGCGGATTCTCGTCGAACCACTCGAACTTTTCCGTGAGCGGCGCGCCGAGTTCCCGCTCCGCCAGCTCACGGATGTCGGCAAAACTTTCAGCGGGGACTTCGTCCTGCAAGTCGGCGAGGGTGTCGGTGATCTCTGGCGGCAGGATGTCCAACCGCGAGGAGAGGAACTGCCCGACCTTGATCATCACGCCGCCCATGTGAATCGCCAGCGCGCGAAAGCGTTGCGCATCACGGCGGAAGCGTTCGGGACGGGTGCGTCTCACGAGTTGGCGAAGACCCAATCGGGACAGAATCAATTCCCAGTAAACGAAGCGGAGGATGACGCCCGCAAAGAAGGTCAGGATGCGGAGATAACGTCCGCGAAGGCGAGGTCTTTTCATTCAGGCTCCAATGATGGTAATGGTTGGATTGTATCACCGGTGGAAGAGTGACCTTGCGAAAATCAAGGGGAGAAAAAAAGCCAAATGGGTTGAACCAGGTCTGAGCGGGGTTGGTCAAAGGATCACGGATGGCTTGCAAATCAGACAAATAAATGTAACAACAGTTACAATAAGGACTTGTAAAGCCTATGTCAAAAGACCGTTTGCGTCGAATTATCAATCGTTTCATGGCGTTGGTTTTTCTTCATCGGGTACAACTGCGACCCGAGCGTGTCCTTGCGGCATATCGCAGGGGTTATTACCCAAATATCAAAAAGATCGGCTTTCTCTATTGGAGTAACCCCAAAAAACGCGCGATTATTCCGCTTGACGAGCGCTTCCATGTGGCAAAACGACTGAAACGGAAAACCGACAGTCATTTCTTCGAGGTCACGTTTGACAAGGCTTTTTTGGATGTGATTAAAGAATGTGCCAGACTAAAGCCGGAACGGCAGACTACCTGGATATCCCCGGAAATAATCGAATCCTTTGTCCGTTTGCATGAACTTGGCTACGCTCATAGTGTGGAGGTCTGGCGCGATGGCAGGCTGGTCGGCGGTGAATATGGGGTTTCCATCGGCGGGTTTTATTCCGGTGAAAGCATGTTTCATCTTGAAGATTATGCGAGTCGGGTGGCATTGGTTTACCTCGTGGAGCGACTGAGAGAGCGGGGTTTCGTCTTATTTGACACACAGGAAATGAGTCCAATCGCCAGTCAGTGTGGCGGGTTCGAAGTCGAACGCGTCGAATATCACAGACTGCTTGCGGATGCGCTTTCCCGCGACGTTCGTTTTTAGCCACGGGCGCCGGCTTAATGGCGGTGCAGGTTTCCAAAGCCTTTGATTGTCATTGCGTTCATGCTATACTCAATTCAACAAAATTGCTCCTAACCTGCACAGTCAAAAAAGGAGATGGACATGAAAAAACTGGTTTTTGTTTTTGCTCTGGTGAATCTGGTCCTGGCATCCTGTTCCTTTTCCCTGTTTAGGGGAGACACCACTGCCGCATCTGACCTTCCGTTGGCGACCCCGACCATTGCGCCGACCACCATTGAACTCGCCGTGCAGGCGAATCCATCCACGCTGCCGGCGGCGGGACAGATCATCAAATATACCTATACGGTCAAGAACACCGGCGCAGCAGCCGTGCCCGGCACCATTGCCATTACAGGCGCGGTGACCTGCCCGCAGATCAACACGATTGGCAACCAGGATGGCGCCTTTGACCCCGGCGAGATTTTCACCTGCACCTCCGAGTATGCCGTCACAGCGGATGATGTTAACAGGGGGTCGGTCTCCAGCATGACAACCGCCACCGTGAGCGGCATCATTTCAAATTCGGTCACAACCACGGTTTCCAAACCCCCGGCTTCCGTATTGAACCTGGTCAAAACAGCGAACCCGGTCAACTATAGCCAGTCGGGACAGACGATCACCTACACCTACGTCATCATGAACAGCGGCGCGACAACGCTTGGTCCCGCCCAGTTCACGGTGACCGACTCCGCGTTCAGTACTCCGGTCAATTGCGGCGACCCGACGGTAAGCCTTAATCCGACAGCCACCTTGAGCTGCACCGCTTCCTACGTCACCACCCAGGCGGATGTTGACACCGGCTCCATCACCACCAACGCAACCGCGTCGGGCGGCGGCGCGACAACTGCGCAACCCGCCACCCTGACGATTACCAAAGGCACGACGGTTGTTGTTCCTCCATCGAATCCAAACCTGACTGCGGGTTCGACGATCCAGCACAAGGTTGTGACGGGGGAGTGGCTGTGGCAGATTGCCCGCTGTTACGGAGCCGACCCATCCAAAACGCTCCAGGCAAATCCGCAATTGCCCAATCCCGCTTACATCTCACCAGATACGACCGTCACTGTGCCAAACATTGGAAGCGTCGGCGGGATTTACGGACCGCCCTGCATCGGAAGCCATACCGTCCAGGCGGGGGAGACCTGGGCTTCCATCGCCCAGAAGTACAACGCCGATCCCTATATCCTGCAAATCGTCAACGCGTATGATTTAACGGTGGGGCGCGTGCTCAAAGTTCCGCTCAACTCTGCGGGCGGGGTTCTGCCGGTCGGCAAATAAGAGTACCAAACATGACGCATCCCGAAATTAATCTTTCGAGGTGCGTCATGTTTTAAAGGCATTTGGACGCTGATTCACGCTGAATAACGCGGATGTATCTTCACCTCATCAGAGTTATTCAGCGTCCAGATTAAATTTGGGGTTAATCATGTTTTATCCCAAGGGTTTGATGTTCTTTGGATTGAAGACCGAAATGTGTTTGATGCCAAGCACAGCTTGAGCGGACTCATTCAGTTCGACCCAGTAAAAGCTGCGGTGTTCCGAGTAGGGGTCTATCTTGAACACCACACCTTCGTACCAGCCTTCCTTTTCCCCGAACTTGGCATCGAGATAAATCCCGACCTTGTCGCCAACCTGGATGGACTCTGCCATGAGTTTTATCTCGCCAGCGCAAGCATCGTGCGGAACGCGAGATAGATCGTCACCATGTCGGATGCCACGTATTCCACGCGGCGTTCCATTGTCCGTGTGGTGTGCGGCATCAGCGCGGCTTTGTCAGCCATTTCTGATTGTTCGAATTTCACCGTCAGGTTGATGGGCTTGATGACTTTGAGCGGCTTTGGCGCCTTTTTGTTTTTCAGGTTGACCACCGCACGTTTGGCAGTTTCTTCGATCAACTTGGCTGTCGCTGAGGGCGGCAGGCATTCTGCAGACATGCGGCTAACCGCCTTCTTTACCTGAGCCGTTTCGATTTTGCTACCAAACACTTCCCGAACTTCCGCGCACAGGGTCTGGTCGCCCGAAGCCATGATGACGGGGACGTTGAAATGACCGCAGACCGCGCCGTTCAATCCCGCCTCACCAAACACCTGGCCATTGATCCACACCCCGGAAACGCGTTCATCCGACCAGGTATGGTCAAGGATGGCATTGACCGCGCCCATGCGTCCGTGATAACCGATGAACATCACGCCGTCCACGTCCTCGTCCACGCCCTGCACCATCGAAAGTCGGGAGGGGGAACCGGTATTCAGTGTTGCGCGGGAATCCAATTCCTCGATCAAAATATTTCTTCCCTCGTAATGTCCATCTGTCACCGCGACAGATGTCGCGCCGCCTGCAAAGGCACCGCGAACGGCGGCGTTCACATCTCCGGTCATCAATTTGCAAAAGCGCGGATATTCAGGGTGACCAGGCATTACCTGGTCCCAGTGAACCACACCTGTAATCCCCTCCATGTCTGCAGCAATTAGAATTTTCATGCCTTCTCCTTTATGGTTTGGCTGCCCGTGTGGCAATGTAAGTCTCGATATATTCGCTGAGTTTTACCTGATTATGATGATCTTCGTACATGTTGACAATGGCGAACCCCGCATCCATCTGTCCTCCAATCTGGTCGGTGAGCGAGTGGCCGAATTCTGCGGGACGGTCTTCCCCGCGCAGCCGTTCCAACCCATAGGTCTCCACATCCGAAAATGGGATTTTGTGTTTTGCGTTCAGGATACCCTTATCCATATCTTCCCAGTCGAACAGATAAAACACCGGGTTCATGAATCCAGCCAGCAGCGTCCCGCCGTGACGCAGCACGCGATATGCCTCCTTCCAAACGGGTCTGATCTCATGGATGAATAAATTGGAGACAGGGTGAAATATGAGATCGAAACTTTCGTCGGCAAAAGCCGAAAGGTCGCGCATGTCGCCTTCCACCGTGCGGATGCTTAAGCCTTCGCGCTCCGCCACTTCGAGGTCACGCGCCAGTTGGGCAGGGGAGTTGTCGAAGATGGTCACGTCGGCGCCAGCCGCTGCAAAGGTGGGACCCTGTTGTCCGCCGCCACAAGCCAGCCCGAGGAGTTTGAGTCCTTGCATGGGTGGAAACCAGTCACGTGGTACGGGTTTGTTCTCCGTCAGCAACACAGACCAATCGCCATTACGTGCCCGCGTGATCACTTCGGGCGGGACGGGAACCGTCCACGGATTCTTGCCTGATTGCACCTGGCGATCCCAGGCTTCACGGTTAAAGGAACGAATATCCATTGGGTGTCCTTTTGAAAAAGAATATCGGGAGTCATTTACGACTCCCGATATTATACGAGTTAAATGCGAGAGCCGCGTCTGCGTGGGACGCGGCTCTCTTTTGAGGAGAAAGGGTTAATCTGCAGCGGCGGGTTCCGCCAAAACAGGGGCGGGGGAGTGGTGGATTTTGTCGAGGAGGACATAGCCGACCATCGTAATACCACCGAGGATGCCGCAGGCAATCCACAACCAGTTGGGCGCGGCGCTGTCGAGCAGCCGTCCCGCGAAGTAGGGACCAATCGCAAAGGCGATGCCCCACGAAAGTCCCGAAACAGCCATGTAACGTCCACGCATTTCTTCGGGAGCAAAACTCGCCACCAGCTTTTGCTGAAAGGGAGTGAAAACCATCTCGCCGATGGTGATGACGATCATGGCGACTGCGAACATCACATAGGTGGAGGTGAACCCGTACATGGCGAAGCCAAGCCCGTACAGGGTGGCGCCGACAGCCAGCATCAGCATGGGCTTGAAACGCTCCAGCTTGCGTGCCACCCAGAATTGAAACAACACCACGATGATTGCGTTCATGCTGATGAGGTAGCCGTACCCAATTTCGGGGATGCCGTGATGGTCGCGCAGGTAGACACCCAATGTGGTATTGAAGTTCATGTAGATCAGGGCCGTCATCACACTGACAACCACAAACGCCACAAACGGGATGTCCTTGAAAACCCTGCCATATCCCGCGAAGGATTGGGACATGCTTTCGGGCTTGGCGTTGGGATGGGCGGCTGGCTTGGTCTCAGGCAGGAAGAAAAAGACGATGGCGGCTGAGATCAGGCTGATGATTGCATCCACAATGAAGATCAGCATAAAGGATTTCGCGATCAACAGTCCCGCCACGGCTGGGGCGATGATGACTGCCAGGTTGAACACCATGCGGATGATGCCATAACCTTCGGCGCGTTTCTCTTCTGGCAGCAGATCGGCAACTACGGCTTCGTGGGCAGGTCCGCCGATGTTGGATAGAGTGCCAACAATGACTGAGACCGCCACAAAAATCCCAAGGGTGGGGGCGAAACCCATTCCCAGCGCGCTAAGCGAGGAGAGCACAAGGCTGAAGATGATGACACCCTTGCGTCCCATGCGGTCGGTCAATGCGCCGCCAAGGGCGCTGCCGATAAAGCCTGAAATGGAAAAGACCGCAAACACCATCCCTACTGTGGACATGCCGATCTCGAACTTCTCCGTCAGGTACAGGGCGAAAAACGGGTAAAGCATGAATCCGCCGAAGCGATCAATGAACACGATGATGTTGTATATCCAGAAGGCTCGCGGATATTCGTGATATATCTTATTAAAGTTCGCTAACATTTTTTCTCTCTTGTTAAATTTGGAGACGGACAGCTTGCTGTCAGGTTTCTTGAAATAACACTCCCGCCGCAATCCCCGTTGGCGGGTTTTGCAGAACACGCTACTTAGTGCGCGTATCCATGCTTGCGGGACGGAGCACAGTTTTTAGGCATTTCGTAGCGTTCGACCAAGCTCTCGCCGCGAGCGATCAACCACACACCAAACCCCTGCATGGTGCGCGTGAACAAGGTGGGGTGATGCCCCCTTGCTTTCAGCACCTGCTCCTCTAGGCGGATGCCTTCCATTTCGCGAAGAACGTCTCTCCGTCGTTCTTCAACCATATACTCTTCCAAAAACGAGCTCATGATAAGCCTCCATCTGTCTACTGTTGATCCAATAAAAAGGCTGAAACCGCCTTTAGCGTCTTCTCGATGCGGTCACGATTCAATGTGTAAGCCTTTGCGCCGTTTACTCTCCTTTCCTGTAAATATCCGTTTGCGGTCAACTGACCCAAATAACGGGAGATGCTGGGCTGGCTGAGTTTGAGCGCATCCATGACCTCGTTCGAGCGCATCTCACCGTTCTTCGCAACCATTTGTAGAATTTGCAATCTTGTCTCATCTGCCAGCGCGGACAGTTTGCTGACGATCTCCGCGCGGTCCAGTTCGGGAACCTGCACGTCCGACCCTTCGGGCAGGTGGGCGCCGAAGATCACGTGGTAGTCTCCTGTCGCCCATGTGAGGTGGATGTAGGGGCCCATGTGTGCGTTGGGGACAAAGAAGACTTCACGCGCCGCCTCGACCTCGCCTGCCCATTTCATGCCCTGCAATTCCTTGCCGGTCACAAACTGGACGATCTCGGCGCGAGTCATGTTGCTCATGTCGATTTTGTTGAACGCCTTTGCCGTTTGTTCGAGCATCGGCAGCACGCGGTCCCACTCGGCTCGCAGGTGACTCTTCCAAAACCAGCGGATGTGACCCGTTACCAGTTGCTTGAGCGCGGCGGGGTCGATCACGTATTGCCAGGCACGGCTTTCCATCTCCACGTCGATCCACTCTTCGCCAAAGCGATGCTTGAGGAACGCCACATAACTCTCGGCGGAGGAAAGTACTTCGTCCCATTTGACTGGCTTGTCTTTCTCCTTTTTGCACCCGTCTGTCATGCAGACTTTGCCGTACGCATTCAACAGCCGTTCCCGAAGGACGGATGGCGGGGCAACCTCCAACTCGTCCATGTACGCCTCGAACGAAATGTCGCTGCTCTGCGGCAGGATGGCGTAGTGAAAGCCGATGGTCACCAGATGGTGACGGGCTAATTCCTCAGCCGACATTTGTTCGCGGGTTTTGGCGACCCATTCATGAAAGCCGGGATCGTCCTTTGCCTTGGAGATCAAAACCATGCTGTTAAAAGCATTGATCGCGGGTTGGACTGTTACCAATCTGGTTTCGACGTGTTTTTTTTCGAGGTTGAGTGCAAAAGGGGACATGGCTCTCTCTTTTATGCAGATTATTGAATAATTCGCATTTTACAATAATATGGATTAGGAGTCAAGGGGAAAACAAAAACTCCCTGCCGATTGTCTGGACAGGGAGTTGGTCGGACGTAACTGGTTTTGTCTGAACCTATGGGTTGGGTGTGCCTTCGACGGCGACCCCGACCCAGGTGAAGACGTGTTTCTCGCTGACAGCGCCAGCATTGACCCAGATGGGTTGACCCTGGTCATCGGTCCCAGCCTGGCGGACGGGTGTCACCCACCAGCGCAGGACGTGCGCCACGTTATCCTTCGGGCGGAATGAGGTCGGGACGATGTACTTGGTGTCTGTCACAAAATCGGTCAGGCGGCGGGTCTGGTCGGCGGTGACGTCTTCCACGGTGATCTGGTAGGCTTCGGCATCGCGCAGGACGCCGACAGATGCCCATTGCAGCGTGACAACGTCATTTGCCAGGGTGAAGGCAGCGCCGTCCGCAGGCAGGAGCAGGTTCGGGGCGGGGTAGGGCGGCGGGATGGTCGCTGTCGGTGTGGGACCAGGTGTGGCGGCGCGTCTACAAAGTGGGACAAGTAAATTTTCGCCGATGAAAACGTTGTCGGTGGTCTTGCCGTTGAATTCCTTGATAGCCTCGGGCGGGACGGCATAATTTGCGGCAATCGTCGAAAGGGTGTCGCCATCCTGCACGGTAATCGGGACGGTTTCGCAGGCTTGCTTGGTCGCATCCACTGGCAGGGGAGTAGTTGTCGGCGGCGGAGGCGGGGTGGCGGTTGGATACGGAATCTTGAGCACCTGTCCCACACTGATCGGGCAGGTGGAAGGCAGGTTGTTCTCGATGATGATACTTTGAACGGAAACCTTGAATTGAGCCGCGATGAAACCGCAGGTTCCGTCGCCTTGCGCGACTGTGTATTCGAAAGGCGGAATGTTGGTGGCAGTGGGAACGTCGGTTGGTATCAGGGTGGCGGTGACGGTCGGTGTGATGGTGGGCGTCTCGGTTGGCGTGGAGGTTTCCACCGCGTCGAAGGTTCCCTCCGGAGCGCTTGCCCGCAGGGAGACGAATGAAATGACGCCGACCAGGATGACGACCACGGCAAGGATCCCCACCGCAATGGGCAGGCTCAACGTGACCACGGGCATGCGGCTGGCTTGCACCGATTTCTCCACCTTTTTAACGGCTTTGGGTTCGGGCCTGGCAGTGAACTCGGTGCCGCACACCAGGCAGCGCGCCGCGTTTTCGCTCAGGCGCGTGCCGCAGGTTGGGCAGATTTTCGTTTTATTGGAACTGGTTTCTAGGCTCATACGGCAAAAATTATACCTTGATTTTTTAGACCGATAGGTCTACGTTCCCTCTACGACCACCATGTTCGTTTTTGCGTACTTGTGGCGCAGGGCGCGGGCGGGTGCATACTCTTTGGAGTTCAGCCACGCTTTTGCCTGCTCCGTGGATGGGAATTCCAGAATGACAAGGCGCTTCGCCTGCCAGTCGCCTTCGAGTGTTTCGTTGGGACCGCCGCGCGCGAGGTATTTCCCGCCATACAATTTCACTGCTTCGGGCGCGAGTTTGACGTATTCCTTGTACCCCTCAGGGTCGATGATTTCGATGTCCACAATTACATAGGCTGTCATGTTTGTCCTTTCCCGAAGTAGAACTTCGGGACTCCGGGGGAGTCCGTAAGTTCTACTTGCAGATTGGGTTTTGTCGTACTAAGTTGTTGGCTTTGGCGGCGTTGTGACAAGCACCTTATCCACACGGCGACCGTCCATGTCCATCACCTCGAAGCGGTAGCCGCCCCACTCGAAGTTGTCGGACGCTTGGGGCACACGTCCAAGCGAGGTCATCATAAATCCGCTCAGGGTCTCGTATTCGTCCTCGTGTGGAAGGGTGTTGAAGTTGAACAATTCCTTGAACTCGTCCACTTCCAACATGCCATCCAGCAGCCACGATCCGTCCTGACGTTGGGTGGCTTGTGGTTCCTCGAATTCCATCGCCCCGACAATTTCCTCCAAAATATCGTTGATGGTCAGCAGTCCCTGCAAGCCGCCGAACTCGTCCACGACCAGCAGGAGTTCGGTGTTCTTTTCCTTGAACAATTCCAAAGCGCGGGAGGCGAACATGGTTTCGGGGATGAAAAACGCAGGCTTGAGCAGGGATTTTAAATCGAACTTCTTGCCCGATAGACTTGCAATCAACAGGTCACGCGATTTGACGATGCCGAGGATGGTCTCCAGTGTATCCTGCCTGACGGGGAAACGCGAGAATGTACATTCGGCAATCTTTGCCCTGATTTCTTCGATGGTATCGGCGACATCCAGCCAGACGACTTCCGTGCGCGGGGTCATCAACGAGTAAACCCGCGAATCGCCGAGGCTGAAAACGCCTTCCACCATGTCCTGTTCCGCCTCCTGAAAAACACCCGCCTGCGTCCCCTGACTGATCAGCATTTGAAGTTCTTCTTCTGTAATGGGCGGTTCAGAGGAGGCATTGATCCCGAATAGACGCAGGATAAAATTTGTCGCCCCGCTCATCATTTTGACCAACGGGGAAAAAACCTTTGAAATGAAAAGCATCGGTCCAGCTACAATTTGGGAAATTTTTTCGGGATTGTTGAGTCCCAGTCTTTTGGGGACCAGTTCTCCCAGCCAGATGGTCAACACAGTGATAACCACCACCACGATGCCCAGCGCTATCGATTCGCTGTACTCACCGATATAAGGGACGTTTTGCAGTGTCGCCGCCAGGTATTCTGAAATCGTTGCACCGCCAACCGCGCCCGCCAAAACTCCAATCAAGGTAATGCCGATTTGAATGGTGGACAGAAAGATGTTGGGGTCTTCTATTAATTTGAGCGCCAAAGCCGATAATTTATTGCCCTCGCCCGCCTGTTGTTGCAGGCGCGCCTTGCGTGAAGCAACCAGCGCGGCTTCCGACATGGCAAGAAGCCCATTTATTAGTATCAGAGCTAAAATCAGTAATATTTCATTGGCAATGCTCATGGGTTCCTTATTGCTTATGAGTCTAAAAAACAAACGTGGTTATACCGGATTAAAGACATTAAGCCGCGAAAGTCAACTCGCGGCAAAAATCTCTTTCGTCAATTGGGTTGAACGAACTTCAAATGGAAATGCGAAAGGGTCCGGTTCGGGTTCTATGGGGATTTCTGACATGATGGTTTCAAAAAAGTGTTACTCCTATTGTACCTGAAAGTTATCGCTTCTTCTCGATTTTCTTTTCGACATTCTTCAGCCGCTTGTCCATGTCTGAGTAAAACCGTTTCCACATCACAGGCAGAATAAGGAGCAACAGGATGGCGCCGCAGGTGAGCGCCAGTTCCGCCACGCTAATATGGAACATTATGCCCTGACCTCGATGTCCTGTCCCGCGCGGACTTCGCCCACCACCCACACCGGCTGATTCAACTCCACTGCACGCTTTTGGAAGGCTTCCAACTTTTCGCGCGGAACGCCCAGCAGCAATCCACCGCTGGTCTGCGGGTCGAAGAGCAGCATTTGGGACGGCTCATCGATGGTTTCGTCGAATTTTACAGACTCGCCGACATGCGCCTTGTTGTCGAACGCGCCACCGGGGAAGATGCCCTTTTCAGCGTAGCTGCGCGCGCCGCTCAATAACGGAACTTGCGAATTCTCGATGGACAGCATCACGCCAGAGACTTCCGCCATCTCCAAACCGTGACCGAGGAAACCGAAGCCGGTAATGTCTGTCCCACCGCGCAGGTCGAATTCCACCGCCAATTGACCAGCCGTCCTGTTCAGCCGAGACATCCACTCGATGGCTTCTTGCACATCCTCATCCAAAGCTTTTTGTTGTTTGAGCGCGGTGGTCGTCACGCCGCCGCCCAATGGTTTGGTCAGCACCAGCACGTCGCCAACTTTGAGTCCGCCTTTGCTGAGCATCCTGCGCGGATCGACGAAGCCGATCACGACCAACCCATATTTCGGCTCCTTGTCCTTGACCGTGTGTCCGCCCGCGATGACCACGCCCGCCTCCCGCGCCTTTTCCGCGCCGCCGCGTAAAATCTCGCTGGAAATTTCGGAAGGGAGGTTGTCGGGCAGGGCGGCGATGTTCAACGCGAGGAAGGGCTGTCCGCCCATCGCGTACACGTCGGACAAGCTGTTTGCTGCCGCAATCGAACCGTATTCGTAAGCCGTATCCACAACAGGCGTGAAGAAATCCGTCGTGACCACAATCGCCTTGTCGTCGCTTAAACGCCAAACCGCCGCATCGTCAGGGGATTCCAGACCAACCAACAGGTCGGGATACGAGGCGGGGTCGAAGATATTTTGCAGTGGACGCAGGACCTGCGTCAGCGCATCCGCGCTTAATTTGGACGCTCAGCCAGCGCACGCCGAAAGCGTGGTCAACCGAACTTCTTTTCCTGATTGTGGAATGGGCATTTGAATTTCCAGTGTAATGTTCAGACCTGACAGGTTTCCACAGGGTCCCAATTAACCAACTTGAATTTGATTCACAGAAACCGTGGTTAATAGACTTTATCGGTAATAAGGCTTTTGGCTTGAAAAACGACCATTTTCAAGGGTATTTTGCTGATCAATTTCTTATTTCCTATAAAGTCTAATAGACTCAACAATGAAACCTGTCAGGTCTTTTTTACTACGGCGTGGTTGTCGTTGTTGTATCCGGCAGCGGCAAAATGAACTGGTTGCCACTTGGAACAAAGATGGTTTGCACGCCAGGGGCAAGTTTCAAAATATATTGATATTGCAGCAATGTGGGAGTAAGCGACTGGGAAAGCAGTTGATTAGCTTCGGCTTCCGCTTTTGCCTGGATCAACCGCGCCTCAGCCGCGCCTTGTGCCGCGATTACCGCCGCATCCGCCTGACCCTGAGCGACCTGCCGTGCCTGCTCGGCTTCCTGCTTCTTCGACTCGACCACAAACTTTGCCTGCTGCGCCTGTTGCTCGGCGATCTGCTTTTGTTCCACAGCCAGCGCGTACTCATCGCTAAAGCGAATGTTGCGCAGCACAAAATCCCTGAGCACAAGGTTGTTATCCGCAAAAATGGCGGTTAGTTCTTCCGTGATTGCCGCCTGCATTTCATCGCGTTTGGTGCTGACGATTTCCTCCACGCCGTATTGCGAAGCCACGTTACATATCACACCGCGTGACTGTGGACGCACCAGCCCGTTTTCGTAGTCGAAACGCCAGGTGCGATATAAGTCTGTTGTTTTCAATGGGTCAATCGCGTAAATCACCGAAGCGTCGATGTAAACCTGCTGCCCATCCTTGGTGCGAACCTGGATGGAGTCATCACCGCTAACCTGTCCTTCAGTACCTACAGCCGACATTGTGTAAGTTTGATTTAGGATCGAATACCGTTCCACCCGTTCGGCAAACGGCACGATCCAATGCAAACCTGCTGTCAGTGCATCCTGTCGAATACCGCCTTTTCCAATCACGGTAACTACGATAGCCATTTGATCAGGCTCGATAAAGACAATCCCTGCGCCTAGGGCAGTCAACAAAATTGCCGCCACCAATAAAACAATGACAAGTGTGCTCAATCCCTTTGCAGGCTGGTTTCGGCTGACGCGGATAAAGATCGTTACCAGCACGCCAATAAACCCGATCCACGCAAAGGACGCAATCCCCTGCAATAAAGTCGAAATGTTCATTCTTCCTCCGAGTTGATTTCAAAGTTGACAATTTCAATGATTATAACTCGCTTGCCTCAGCCCCCATTGCGTGTTAACATTTCTCCTATGAAGAATGGACAAGCGCAGGTTGCGGAAATTTTTTTGGACTCGCGGATGAGGCTGGTCTGCCCCCCGGAGTTGATCCCCGCGCCCGGACAATATCTCCTCGCCCATGCCTCTTTTTCTGACGACCCTTTGGCTGATCCTGTTTTCTTCAGCGACTCTGCCCCGGAAGGTTTTGTCGCCGCGCCCGGATTGCCGTGGACGCCCGGCACAAAACTCAACCTGCGCGGTCCGCTTGGACATGGATTCGCAATCCCAGCCTCTGCCCGCAAGGTTGCGCTGATTGCCTTCGACGATTCTCCCGAACGCATGCGTGGACTGATCCCCATCGCCTTCAAGCTTGGGGCGGAGGTGGTTCTTGTCAGCGATGTGGCGGCTCAGGACCTGCCCGAAGCGGTGGAAGTTCAACCCTTGCAGGCACTCGATGAAATTATCCAATGGGCAGATTTCGCCGCTTTCGATGTGGCGCGCGAGAATTTGCCCCGGTTGGCGAAAAAGCTTGGGACGGGTAACCAGCTTCCAGCGCAGATTCTGATCCGCGCTCCCATGCCCTGTGGCGCAGTCGCCGAGTGCGGCGTCTGCGCGGTCAATATCCACAACGAGTGGAAGCTGATTTGCAAGGACGGTCCTGTTTTCGAGTTTTAGCGGGAGTCAAAAGTCTCCGACTTTTGCCGAACGACAGGATTCGTTCGAGTCCGCGTCTTGGATAATTTTTGAAAGCAGGATGCCCTTTTTGTTGTCGAAAGTTCCACCTAAGTTGCGGAACTTTCGACAACTTTTTTTTCGCTTCGCAAAAGAAAGTTTTGCGTTTAAAACTTTCCCGATTAATTTTTCCCCGTTTCCAATGATGATATTCGTACACCTTCCTTTATGACGCTTGGCACTATCCACAACCCTCCGAAAACGACATAATCAAATAAACGGCATACCCGTCAAATAATATCCGACTTCTCGTATAAAAAGGAGACTCAATGCCTGCTAAAGGTTGGATCGAAGTCAGTGATGCCTACTGCAAAGGATGCGAGTTGTGCATCGAAGCATGTCCGCCCAAGGTGATAGAGCTGGACATGTCACGTCTTACCCCGAAGGGCTACCACCCCGCGCACACGTTCAAGGACGGTTGCACGGGGTGTGCTATTTGTGCGCTGGTTTGCCCGGACGCGGCGATCACGGTCTATCGTGAGACCACCAAAGTGGTGGTGACGCCCATCGAGTCGTAAAATCTTTTACGGAGATAAAATGCCAAAAGAATTATGGAAAGGGAACGAAGCCATTGCTGAAGCCGCCGTCCGCGCGGGACTCGACGCATACTTTGGCTATCCCATTACCCCCCAGACTGAAATCCTTGAATATCTCTCGAAGCGCATGCCCCAGTTGGGACGCGCCTTCGTGCAGGCTGAGTCGGAACTTGGGGCGATCAACATGGTGTATGGCGCGGCTTGCGCGGGGGTGCGCGTCATGTCGTCTTCATCCAGCCCCGGCGTCAGCCTGATGATGGAAGGGATTTCCTACATTGCCGGGACGGAAGTGCCTGCGGTGCTGGTCAACGTGATGCGCGGCGGCCCCGGCTTGGGCAACATCGCTCCCGCCCAGGCTGATTACAACCAGGCAGTGCATGGCGGCGGGCACGGCGATTATTCGCCAATCGTTCTGGCTCCAGCATCCGTGCAGGAAGCGGTTGATTTAATGGTACTTTCCTTCGATCTGGCAGATAAGTATCGCGCGATCTGCATGGTCATCCTCGATGGCTGCGTGGGACAATTGATGGAACCCGCACAAATGCCGGAGATGAAACCGGTCGAGCGAAAAAATTGGGATTGGGCAACCAACGGCACGATGGGCAAACGCGAGCGCCGAATCCTCACTTCGATTTACCTTGAACCCCACGAAGAAGAGATCACGAACCTGCGTCTGCTGAATCGCTGGAGGACGATCCAGGCAAACGAAGTCCGTTACAAGGAATACTTCCTTGACGATGCGGAAATCGTGATCGTAGGCTTTGGCACGGCGGGACGTATTGCACTCTCCGCTGTACGTGAAGCACGCGCCGAGGGAATCAAAGTCGGCTTGCTGAGACCAATCACTGTCAACCCGTTCCCCTCCGAGGTGATCGACCAACTTACAGCGCGGGTGGGTTCCTTCCTCGTGACCGAGATGAACTCCGGTCAAATGCTGGAGGATGTCCGCCTTGCGGTGCGCGGACGTGTTCCCGTCGAGTTCTACGGACGCCTTGGCGGTGTGGTGCCGTTCCATCATGAAATCCTGGGCGAGATCCGTCGCATGATGAAGAACAAGCCAAGGCTGGATGTCCACCCGCGTGATGCGTGGCTCGAGCGAATGGCGAGTATTGTGTAGCGAGAGGCAAAATTATGGCGACTGAAAATTTGGTTTACGAAAGACCCGCAGGTTTTACTGATACGCCCACACATTACTGCCCTGGTTGTACGCATGGCGTGGCGCATCGTCTGATCGCAGAAGTTCTGGATGAGATGGGCTTGACCCCAAAGACCATCGGCGTCGCGCCTGTGGGCTGTTCGGTGTTTGCCTATAATTATTTCAACACCGATTTTGTCGAAGCGCCGCACGGACGCGCCCCCGCGATGGCGACGGGCATCAAACGCGTTTACCCCGACCGTACCGTCTTCACCTATCAGGGGGATGGCGACCTGGCTTCGATTGGCATGGGCGAAATTGTCCATGCTGCGGCGCGCGGTGAGAACATCACCGTCATCTTCATCAACAACGCCAACTACGGCATGACGGGTGGTCAGATGGCTCCCACCACCATGGCTGGCATGAAGACCACTTCCTCACCGAACGGGCGTGACGTGGAGACACAGGGTTACCCGATCAAGATGGCTGAAATGCTTGCCACCCTCGATGGGGTCGGCTATTGTGTGCGCCGCTCCCTGCACGACCCGAAGAATATCCGCCTGGCCAAGAAGGCCATCCGCATGGCGTTCGAGACCCAAACCCGCGGACTTGGCTTCTCGATGGTAGAGTTGCTTTCCACCTGTCCGACCAACTGGGGCTTGACACCGGTGAATGCGTTGAAGTTCCTCGAAGAGCGCATGATCCCCGAATATCCGCTGGTGGATTGCAAACTCAGCGAGGCGATCAAGCAGGTAAAGATTTAGAGAACAGAGAGTAGTTGAATAGAGAATGGTTGAGCTGGTAGCTACTCACAAGTATCTATTCTCTACTCCAAAGGAGTACCATGCAAAAAGAAATCATCATCTCAGGCTTTGGCGGACAGGGTGTTTTGTTTGCAGGACAGGTAATTGCCTACGCGGCGATGGATGCCGGCAAGCAAGTGACGTGGATTCCGTCCTATGGCCCCGAAATGCGCGGCGGCACAGCCAATTGCACCGTGGTCATTGCGGACCAGGAAATCGGCTCGCCGCTGGTTAAAAATCCGCCGCTAGCCATTGCATTAAATCTACCATCGTTTGATAAGTACGAATCCGAAATGCAGGCAGGCGGGACGTTGATCGTGAATCAATCCATGGTAGATCGCGGCGCAAAGCGCACCGACATCCATACTGTCTTTGTGGCTGCAAATGAAATTGCAGAAGAAATCGGCGATAAGCGCCTAACCAACATGGTCACAGTGGGCGCGCTGCTGGCAGCTTTGCCCGAAGTGACGCTGGAAGCACTGGAAGCTGCACTCAAGGGACACCTGCCCGCACGTCACCAGCATCTGCTCCCCAAGAATTACGAAGCCCTGCGCCGTGGCTACGAATCGGCAAAAGAGCAGTTGGCGGTTGCGGTGTAAGATTAACGAGTTTTGATCTCATAAACCCGTTTCCAGTTTATGGAGACGGGTTTGTTTTTTGAATAGATCTCTTGCAAAAGTAGGCTAGTAAGCAGTTTTGAGCTCCATGTTACAGATGGCAGCGATCAGGTTAAAACGTAACCCAAAACGTTTGCGACGATTTCGATAACGTTCGCTCAAAATGCGAAAGATTTTCAAGCGA
>JACRBJ010000023.1 GCA_016234555.1 Chloroflexota bacterium
ATGCGTTTCGAGAACAGTTTCGCAAAGGCTTCAAGGATCGTGATATATTCTGCGTGCAGGGTCGGCATTGGCTACCTCTTGGTCGAGTGTTTGCCTTAGCTTACCCTGCTTTTTGTTAATGTCCAAATGGATAAAGTCTAGGTTAGGCGCTAGTCATATAGAATAAACTTTGAAGTTGGAAATTATGCCAAAAGTATCTAAAGAGACATCCAGGCTTGTATCCAACATGATTTCAGCAGGAGTCTACACGGGAGGGTTTGTATTTATTATTGGGATTTATTTAATTATTTCTCATAACTTACCGTTTTATTTTTGCAATGGCTTAATGATTTTAGTTTTGGCTTTAGTAATAGGCATACCTACAGTCCTCATTTTCAACCACAACAAAGAAGTCGAAAAGAAATATAGGGGTATGCAAATCGCAAACATTGACTCAATGACTGGCATTGAATTTGAGCAATATTTAAAAAGAATACTTACTAATCAAGGCTATAGTGTAAGCATGACCGACGTTAGCGGGGATCTCGGCGTAGACCTCGTCGCATCGGGCAATGGCAATAGAATAGCAATTCAAGCAAAACGTCACAGCGACAAAGTTTCTCGCCGTGCAATTAGCGACGCCGTGGCTGGCATGAATCATTATGGTTGCAATAAAGCAATGGTTATTACAAATAACTACTTCTCGCCTGGGGCAATTGTGCTTGCGAAATCAACAGATTGTATACTTATTGACCGTGACACACTCGCCAAGTGGGTAAATGAATTTCAAAACACGGATTCCCAAATCGCCCAACTCCCTAATCCGTATATATTCGCTGGAGAAAATACAGCTACTGTTGAATGCAAGGATTGTAAAAACATGGTTCTACCAAGCGCAGAAGTCTGTCCAAAATGTGGCGCAAAATTCCCAGCATCATATATCCCGTCCGAAGTAACTCTTCACCGCAAAAAAATATTGGGTTTGAGTTTATATACATTGACAATATTTGTTGATGACGTGGAAATTGGGGAATTAAAAGAAGATGACGAACTCAATTTCAAATTAGCCTGTGGCAACCATACCATTAGAGCCAAACACACTTTTGCATCTGGTGAAATCACTATTGTAACCCTGCCTGCAAAAGCATATAAAATTGACGCAAGTATAAGTGCAGGTTTACTGAAAAATCATGTAAATTTTCAAGTAGCTATAAGTAACACCTAAGTCCCTAACTAAGCTTTTTATTTCATCTGCGCGCGTTGAAAGAGCCAGACGCCCATGCCAAAGTACAGTCCTGTAAGAACGACCAGTGCCACCAATTCATAAAGCACGTCGCCAAAGCCTGCGCCGAGAGTGAAAATCTTGTTGAGCGCCACCACCGCATGGGACGGGGGAAGAAAATCAGCCAGCGCAATGCTCCTGCCTGCAATCGTAAACAAATTCATGCGCGGAAGTGGAAACGCCGCGCCCGTGAGGAACATCAAAAAACCCAGCGGGAAATTGGCAATCACAAAAGCCTGTGAGACCGTCTTGGAGAAGCAAGCCACGATCAAGCCGATACCGATGATGGACAGGCTGGTGATTGCCACAATCACAAATGCCAGCCACAGCGGACCTTGACTGCGGAATCCAAACCCAACTGCCGTGATAAAAGTCAATAGCACAGAGCCGACTGAAACCAGCGCCAGCCACAGAACTGTCCCGCCGAGGTACTCAAAGGAAGTCAGGCGCGTCAGGCGTAGGCGTTTCATTGCGCCCGTTTCGATGTCGCGGGCGGGAGTCATCGCCGCCTGGAAAATCATCAGCACAACCGCCAGCACCAGCAAACCGGGGATGTAATTCTCGAACTCAGTCCGCGCCGCCGAATTGCCCAACGGAATCTCCACAAGGTTGACGGGACGCGCGGCAGAGGTGAATCCCTGTGTGTAGTTATCTGCAACCGTCATTGCCATCACCGCCGCGACGGTGTAGGTGGGGTTGGTCAGGTCGCCGATAAAAGTCAGGTCGGTGTTTGCGGACGTGTCCCCTGCGCGAAACGCAGAAAGGCTTTCAGAAAAATCTGCGGGGATGATGACCAGCGCGGCGGCTTCACGATTGCGAAGACGAGTCTCAGCGTCGGCGCGATCAGTGGCTTCAACCACACGCAACAAAGCGCCACCGTTTTCATAGGTCAAACCGCGCAAGCCATCCACCACTTCCTGTCCAGCAGACAGAGTCGTACCATCCGCTTGAACGGCTGGGACATCCTGATTGATGACCAGCACGCCATACGACGTCGTGCCGCTGGCTCCCGTCATCAGCCAGTAGATCATCACAAACAATGGAGCAAAGGCAAGACTCAAGCCAACGACCCACAGATCGCGCCTTTGCTCGCGGACACTCTTCCGAAAAACACTCCACAATCTATGCATCATTCACGCAATCTCCTCCCCGTCAGCGACAGGAAAACATCTTCCAATGTGTTGGTTCGCAGACGCACGTCCCCCAGCGTCACACCCACCGAGCGCAGGCTTTCCAACATCCCCCCAAGCTGGTCGATCAATCCCCTGCCGCGAACGGTCAGTGTGTGGTTAACAGTAGAAACCGTCAGCGTGGATTTGCTCAAAAGCGCGGAGGCAACTTCGAGGTCGGCAGGCGAAGTCAGTTCGATGTCCAGCACATCCCCCTCCCCTATCGTCCGCTTGAGGGCGTCGGGAGTATCCAGCGCAACCAGCCGCCCGTGGTCAATGATCGCCACACGGTCGGCGACGCGCTCGGCTTCGTCCATGTTGTGGGTCGTGAGGATGACGGTCTTCTTCCTCGCCAGCGAACGGATGGTCTCACGGACAAGCACGCGGCTTTGCGGATCAAGCCCCGCTTCGGGTTCATCGAGGACGATGACCTGCGGATCGTGAACCAGTGCCAGCGCGATGTTGAGGCGACGCTTCATACCACCCGAAAGCTGGTTGCCCAGTTCCCCAGACTTGGTAGCCAGCCCAAGCTTTTCGAGCCACTCCGCGCCACGCTGGCGTGCGACCTTGCGCGGAACGCCGTACGCCTCGCCGATGAATTCAAGCTGTTCGAGACAGGTGAGCTTGTCCCACAGAATGGTCTCCTGCGGACAGACGCCAACCCGCGCCCGCACTTCGGGGTCGCCGCCGTGGACGGGTTTGCCATGCAGTAAAACCTGACCCGCGTCGGGCTTGAGCAGTCCGCACATCATGTTGATGGACGTGGTCTTGCCTGCGCCGTTGGGACCGAGGAAGCCGAAGATTTCTCCTTCGTGGACTTCGAGCGAGAGGTCGTCAACGGCGGTGAGCGCGCCGAAGCGTTTTGTTAGATTTTTGGTTTGTAAAACGGAAGCGGTCATTCGATCCTTATCGCAGAAGCAGGATGATCAAAATCGCTGTAATTATGAAAGTCCAAATCCATGCCCAGCCGCCCGCATCGGACGGTCCGCTGCCAAGTCCCAGCGGATGAAAGCGTAAAAGAGGAAGGTCTTCTATCTTTCGAGCCAGTTCATCATCGGTGATTGTGAATGGGTTATAGCCCTCAAAGAAGCCGGCGAACCCAGCGTTCTTAAGTATCTGGCGAGTGATCACGATTTTTTGTTTGGGGTCGGCGGCTTCCTCCACATGGGCATGGATGCTGCCGCCAGGCAGGATCAAATCCACTTCAGGGTTGGCAAGCAGGTTACGGAACCAGTCCGAAGTTGTGCGTCCGCCAGAGATGCAGTAGACATCGCCCTTGTAAATGGCATAATTAACCGGCGTCAGGCGCACCTTACCCGTCTTTCGCCCGATGACTTTCATCACCATGATATAACCCGAAAATGGGTTGCCAAAGAACGGTCCAAAACCGAGACGGAACATGGGAACCATGAAGAACTTGTTGAGGAACCAGAAAATGCGTCGCATGAGCGGGGTCATCAATTAACTCCTTTTGGGCAGACCAAAATAACGCGGTACCTTTTGACGATATTCCCGGTGGGACTCGCCGTAGGTACGGGTCAGGTGTTCCTCTTCGACGAGGGTCACTGCATAGACAAGCGCGGCATAAGCCAGCAAACCAACCCAGGCGAGGGTGTTCCACCAGGCGAGGAAAAATCCGAGGATAAACAGTCCATAGCCGACAAACTGCGGGTTGCGGCTGTAACGATAGAGTTTGTTCGTCTGCAAGCCTGGCGTGTCACTGCCAACCCAACGGGAAAATTTTTGAAAGAGGTCCATCGCGTAGAGCGTAATTCCAACCCCGATGACCATCAACGGCAACCCAAGCCAGGCGAGCGTTCCCATGGGAGGTACGGTACTTTCCGCGCCCCATGCCAGCATCCCACAGAACATGCCGTGGAAGCCGTACATGACCACATGCAGGATCGAACCGAACCAGGTGAGTTTGCCCCGCTGCTTGTATTCCCGCCGCAGCCACCAGAGGCAGAGAGGGGAAAATATGAGAAAGAGCAAACCAGAAATAATGCGTGCTGACGTGTCTGTCATTTTTACCTTTTACATAAGTTGAGAGTTTTGTATGGCAATGCCATTTACTATCAAATCCACCACAGAGTCGATCACACGCTCCAGCGGCATGGACTCATCCGTGACGCGGAAATAGTTGTTAAGATACGGCAGTAGTTGCGAGTCGCCGACAGCAATGATGAGCGCATTCACCACCCGCGCTGTCGCATCCAAATCCAAATCGGGACGGAGTTCACCGCGCCCTTGGGCAAGGGTCAGCAGGTTTTTGATAATTTCCAGCATGGCGTCGGCGATGGGCTGTACAACGGTCTGGGCAAGTGTGGGATCGCCCGTATAAGCCGCCCGCGCAACAAACTGAACCAGACCCGTCATCGTGTCACCCCATTCCATTCCACCCATGAGGTAGGCTCGCAGGGCATCCCGCAGGGGAAGGTCATGCAGGTAGGGTTCGATCAACTGGAAGGCGTCGGTCATCAGGCCGGCAGAAAGTCTCGTGGCAAAGGTCAGCAAGCCTTCGCGGTTGTTGAAGTACTGATACAGCGATCCCACCGCCACCCCTGCCCTATCCGCCACCTGCTTGATGTTGACCGAGGTCGGACCTTTCTCGATGGCTTCGTCCAGAATCGCCTCGACAATTGCCTGCTGTCGCTCCGGGTCGAGACGGCGGAAAGTGCGCGTGACCACGCCCTCCTGCTCGAACTTCAGGATGTAAGCGTGGATTTGATTCCAGTCAGCGTAAAAAGAATTGTGAACCATTAGTTCATATTTTATGAACATTTTGTTCATCTGTCAAGGTCATTGAAATCGAAGTGCGGCTCTGCCGGCTGTGATAACATTCACCATAGGTAAACATCCAGCCCATAGGACAAGTCTCATGAACCAGCTCTTCATTTCTTATTCCCGCAAGGATACAGAGTTTGCCAGAAAATTGACCGACAAGTTTGCCGGGCAAAATATGGAAACCTGGGTGGACTGGCAGGATATTCCCCCCACTGTCGACTGGATGAAGGAGGTTGAAAAAGGAATCGAGGAAGCTGACAACTTCATTTTCATTGTCAGCCCTGATTCCATCCGCTCAGAGGTGTGCGCCAGCGAATTGACGCATGCCATCAAAAACGGCAAACGTATTATCCCAGTGATGGCGCGCGAAATCGATTTCAAGGAAGCTCCATCCACGCTGACACATTTGAACTTCATTTTCTTTTCGCGTCCGCAGGATAAATTCGAAGAGGCGTTCGACAGATTGCTCACTGCCATCCGCACTGATTACGACTGGGTGCAGGCGCACGCACGTTTGCAAGTCAAGGCGCTGGAATGGGAACGCAATCAAAAGGAAGACAGTTTTCTCCTGCGTGGAGGCGAACTCGCCGACGCGGAGGCTCAGGTGCGGGTAAATGCCGGAAAATCACCAAGCCCCACCGCCCTGCAAAGTGAATATATTTCAACCAGCCGCTCGAATGAAAATGCTGAGATCGAGGAGGAACGCGCAAAAGAGCAACAACTATTGCTCGAAAAGAAACTCGGCGCCCGTCTGCGCCGGCTGACCTATTTATTGCTTGGAGTTTTTACCGTTGCATACATTGCGCTGTTCCTCTGGCTGAACACCGTCACCAGCACGATGGCGGTCAACTCGCTCAAGGACCAGATGCTTGCGCTTGTGGAGACCAGCGTCTGTTTCATCAACGGCGACGATTACGACGCTTTTATCAATCAGTTCCCTGAAACGGGCGACGAGGTATACGAGGATGATTATTACTGGGCGCTCGATTCTTTCATGCTGGATGTAATAGATACCAATGAAAATATCGAAAAGGAAGTTGTGTTGTATACGATTGTCAGGGGAAATAAAGCCAGCGAGTTTTTGATCGTCAACTCCACAGACCCCGAAGCGGACGTCGACTATAAGACGTCGATCATTGCCCCCAATGTGAACGTCCCTCAAATCGCGGGGCTGGAAAAGACCGTGGCAGACACAACAATCTACACGGACGAATGGGGAACCTGGATTTCGGCCTGTTCCCCCATCCTCAAATCCAACGAAGAATCCGTCGGCGCGTTGTGCGCGGACTTTAATGCCCAGCTTCTGGAGGATACCCGCGAAAGAGTAACCACCACTCTGGGGCTTGCGTTCCTCGCCATTTACCCGGCAATGATTATCCTCGTCCTCTTCGCAACCCGCTCGATTCAAAAGACCCGTAATAACCTTATCAAAAAAACTCCTTGACACATCCCGTTTCGTGGGTGTAAACTCGACCCATCGTAAGAAAAATTTCAAAGAAAGGAGCGCACTCTTCATGTTTACCAAGCTTTTTATTCTCCCCAACGCAGTTGGCAAATTGCCTTCTCGGAGTGCGCCTGTAGACCGAAACTAGGTCTCTTTCTGTCCCCTGTTTTCTTTGGGCTGTGGCGCATCCGCCGCAGTCTTTTTTGTTTAATTTTTCGTTGAAAACCTGACAGGTCTCCATGCGAGCCCAACAACGGAAACGGCTTTGATGAGACCTGTCAGGTTTCTGAGGAACCTTTTATGTCCATACTACACCCACCTTACGAGCCTGCGCTTACATTTGATTTCCGCCACACCCTGCAAGCAAACCGCCTCAAAGGGTTGTGGCAGATGATGTCCGATTACCGCCTTTCGTACATTGTGGCAGCCATCGCGCTGGCGATCTCTGCCCTCTCGAAGACCTTCACCTACATCCTCCTGCGCTTTTTTGCGGATGATGTGCTGGTGCAGAAAAACTACGTCGGCGGCACACTGACTTCCACCCTGGTTTGGATTGGGGTGGGTTTCATTGGGCTGGCAGCCGTCGAAGGCGGATTCGCCTTCCTGTCGGGACGACTGGCAGCGTACACCGCTGAAGGCATCACCCGTCGCCTGCGTGACTTCCTCTTCGACCACATCCAACGCCTGAGCTTTTCGTATCACGCCACCACTCCCACTGGCGATTTGATCGAGCGCGTCACCTCTGACGTGGATGCCCTGCGCCGCTTCTTTGCAGAACAAGCCATCGGCGTGGGACGTATCGTCCTGTTGTTCGTCATCAACTTCATCGCCATCCTCAACCTCAACGTGGAACTGGCGCTGGTCTCGGTGGTAGTAATCCCCATCATCCTGCTGGTGTCCATCTGGTTCTTCAAGAAGGTGACCAAAGCCTACGAGGAGTATCAGGCCCAGGAGGCGATCCTCTCGACGACCCTGCAGGAGAACCTGACGGGTGTGCGCGTGGTCAAAGCCTTTGCGCGGCAGGATTACGAAAAGACGAAATTCGAGAAGGATAACTGGGGCAAGTACCTGAAAGGCAAGATCCTGCTTTTCATGCACTCGATGTTCTGGCCCCTCTCGGATATTGTGCTGGGATTCCAGATGCTGTTCGGCTTTGTCTACGGTGCGTTCATGGCAGTTGACGGCGACATTTCGCTTGGCACCTACATTGCCTACGCGGGACTTGTAGTCTGGCTGATCTGGCCCATCCGCAACCTGGGACGCATCATCGTGCAGACTTCGACAGGCATGGTCTCGTACGCGCGCCTGATGGAAGTGGTCAAGCAGCAGCGTGAACCACTCTTCGATGGACGGTATCAGCCCGAGGGCGCGGCAAAAGGCGATCTGCGCTTCGAGGATGTCTCGTTCATGTATTCCGATGGCAAATCCGATGTGCTGAAAAATGTCTCATTCCACGCCAAGCCCGGACAGGCAATCGCCCTGCTTGGTTCAACAGGTTCGGGCAAGACGTCGCTCGTGAACCTGCTGCCGCGCTTTCACGAATACACGGGCGGACAAATCCTGCTCGACGGCGTGGAGTTGAAGGATTACTCGCGCGCGTACCTGCGCCAGCAGATCGGCATCGTGGAGCAGGAGCCATTTTTGTTCAGCCGCTCGATCCGCGAGAACATCCGCTACGGGGTTGGGCGTGACGTGCCGCAGGATGAGGTGGAACGCGCCGCAAAAGCCGCCGCCGTGCATGACGTGATCGTCGGCTTCCCCGACGGCTACAACACGCTGGTCGGCGAAAAGGGCGTGACCCTCTCTGGCGGACAAAAACAGCGCGTGGCGATTGCCCGCACCCTGTTGAAGAATCCGCGCATTTTGATTTTGGACGACTCGACCTCATCGGTGGATACCGAAACCGAAGCCGAGATCCGTGAGGCGTTGAACGGATTAATGAAAGACCGTACAACCTTTATCATTGCTCATCGCATCCAGTCCGTGATGGTTGCCGACCTGATCCTTGTTTTGGACAAGGGTGAAGTCGTTCAAATGGGAACCCATGCCGAATTGCTAAAAGACGAATCTGGCATGTACCGCAGAATTTACGACATCCAGACGAAGATCGACGCCGAACTGGAAAAAGAAATTGCCCGTGTCAACTAGGAGACATTCAAATGGAAACACTCGATAACCTGAGCGAATATTCCGACCCGAAACTCTACGACGCTGAAAACTGTGATTTCGAACCAGACGGTCCCTTCATTCTTTCGCTGGCAAAGGGACTCGGCGGCGCAGTATTGGAACTTGGTTGCGGCACGGGACGGATGACCATCCCGCTTGCTGAAAACGGCGTGGAAATCGTTGGGCTTGACGTTGTGCCTGGTATGGTTGATTTGGCGCGGCAGAAGTCGGAGGGCGTGCCCATCGAGTGGATTGTGGCGGACGTCCGCAACTATCAACTGGGACGAAAGTTTCGGCTGATCTTTGAGTCGGGCAGTGTTTTCCATCACATGCTGACTCGTCAGGACCAGGAGGCTTATCTGGCACGGGTTCGGGAACATCTCGAAGACGACGGTCGGCTGGTGCTCAGCATTTTCTTCCCCAAGCCGCGCAACCTCACAAGCAGCGACGAAGAGGAAGAATGGTTCACCGCGGAGCATCCCGACGGCTATGTGATCACGGTCTCTGGCGTCGACAATTACGACGCCTTCCGACAGGTCAAGACCGAAACCGCCTATCGCCGTTGGACGGATTCAAGCGGAAAGGAAATGCTGCAAGTCGCCCCGCTGTCACTGCGTTACGTCTTTCCGCAGGAGATGGAAGCCCTGCTCCACTACAACGGTTTTGAGATCGTCGAGCAGTATGGCGACTTTGACCGAAGCCCTGTGACTGAGGAAAGCAGACTGATTACTTTGATTTGCAGGAAACAATTATGAATGCAGAATTGAAATTCTTCATTCTGCATTCTAACTTCTACATTGCCGCAGCTTCAATATTGGAGAACAATCATGTCCGACGAACTTATCGAACTCGAAGAGGAAGAATTTACCTCACAACTAACCATGCCCGTGCTGAAACGCATTGGGACATTACTCAAACCGCACTGGATTTGGGTGCTGGGATTTTTACTGACCATCGCCCTTGTGTCGGGGCTGGATGCATACTTTACCTTCCTGAGCAAGCAGTTCATTGACCAGGGCATCACCCTCGGCAACAAAGACAGGCTCATGCAACTCGCCACCATCTACGGCGGGCTGATCATCATTCAGGCTGGCGCGGTATTCACGTTCATTTATCTTGCGGGCGTGCTCGGCGAGCGGATTCAATATGACCTGCGCAAAATGCTCTTCAATCACTTGCAGGAACTCTCGCTCTCGTACTACGCCCAAAACGCGGTCGGGCGCATGATTGCGCGCGTCACCTCGGATACGGGACGCGTCTCTGACCTGCTGACCTGGGGCATCGTGGACAGCACCTGGGCGGTGATGAACATCACCTCGTCCACGGTCTTCATGCTGATCATCAACTGGAAACTGGCGCTGATCGTGCTGACCATCATCCCCGTGATGATCTTTATCGCGGTCGAGTTCCGCAAGCGGATTCTGGAACAGTTCCGCGTGTCGCGCCGCGCCAACAGCAAGATTACAGGCGCGTTCAACGAAAACTTTCAAGGGACTCGGGTGGTCAAGGCGCTGGGACGCGAGGATGAAAACACGCGCGAGTTTCAGGGACTGACCTCCACGATGTATCACGCCTCGTACCGCGCCGCGTGGCTCTCCGCGCTCTTCCTGCCAACCGTCCAGATGATCGCCGCCCTCGCGCTGGGATTCATCGTCGGCTACGGCGGGTTGCAGATCGACCTCGGGCTGATGACCATCGGCGGCATTCAGGCTTTCGTCTCGTACCTGACCTTCATGATGTGGCCCATTCAGGATTTGGCGCGCGTCTATTCGGAGATGCAGCACAGCATCGCATCCGCTGAACGAATCTTCAAGCTGGTGGACACCCCGCCCGAAGTCCACAACCGCCCCGACGCCGTCGAAGCGCAGACCCTGCTCGGTGAGATCGAATTCGAGCACGTGGATTTCTTCTACGAAGACCGCAAGCCCGTGCTGACCGACTTCACGCTCAAGGTTCAGCCTGGTGAGATGATTGCACTGGTGGGACCCACTGGCGGCGGCAAGTCCACGATCGTCAATTTGCTCTGCCGTTTCTATGAGCCGCGCGGCGGCGTGATCCGCATCCACGGCATGGATTACATGGACTACAAGTTGGAGTCGATCCATAACAAGATCGGCATCGTGCTACAAACCCCGCACCTGTTCTCTGGGACGGTGCGCGAGAATATCCGCTACGGACGGCTGGAAGCCAGCGACGCGGACGTGGTGGAAGCGGCGAAAATCGCGGGCGCGCATGATTTCATTGTGACGCTGGAAAAGGGTTACGAGCAAAACGTGGGCGAAAGCGGCAACCTGCTCTCGGTGGGGCAAAAGCAGTTGATCTCGCTGGCGCGCGCCGTGCTTGCCCGCCCCGAGCTGTTCATCATGGACGAAGCCACCTCCTCAGTGGATACGCTGACCGAGGCGCTGATTCAAAAAGGCATGGAAGCTTTGATGGAAGGGCGCACGTCCTTCGTCATCGCGCACCGCCTGAGCACCATCCGCCGCGCGAACCGCATTCTGGTGATCGAGAATGGTCGCATTGCCGAGCAGGGCACACACGCCGAACTGCTCAAACTGCGCGGACATTACTACCGCCTGTACACCCAGCAGTTCCGTCACCAGTTGGAGGTGCAGTATGGGGTGGTGGAGGAGGAAGGGACGGGTAACGAGGAAGAAGTAATGAGCCTTCGCCCTGAGCGTGTCGAAGGGGAGTCTGTGGCGGCGGATTAGTATATAAAAGAAGCCCTCCAAGATTTTTGAAGTCTTGGAGGGCTGTAGTTTTTTACGACGCGTAACTAGAACAACGTCAAAATTCCTGTTTCCTGGTCTTCGCTTAGATCGCTAATTGCGGAAAAATTCTCCCGCAGGATCATTTCAATATCCTGTGTGGAACAGTTTCCACGCCGAATCCAGATGATTTTTGGCGGGAAACCTCTGAGAACTCCAAGCTCGCTGAAATCGGCGTCTTTTGTGACAATCATGTAATCATTGTCACGGGCATATTGCCAGATGTCAATATCCATGGCGTCACCCAGCCCAAGTGAAAATACGTGCATGGAGTCGGGGTAAATGTCCGCCAGACGATCTATCAGCCGTGGCGACAGATTCTGGTCAAATAAAAGCAATTTCATTGAACAGCCACCATCACCCGTTCACGGGTTGCGGCAAAGCTCAGGCAGGCGAGAATGTCTTCCTTTGTCAGGTACGGGAAATCCTTCAAAACGTCCTGTTCCGACATGCCGGAAGCCAGATATTCCAACACGTCATAAACCGTAATTCGCATTCCGCGAATGCACGGCTTGCCGCCCCTTTTCCCTGGTTCGATTGTGATAATATCCTTGAATTGCATGGGACACACTCCATTCCAATAAATCGCCTTGTTGAAGCGATTATACCTGAAACAATCTGTCTCCTTCTATTCGGGTAAAATATAGACCTTATCAGTCTATATTAGCGGCACTGGAATCACACCGATGGACAAACCCGAAATCCTCAAACTCTACGACAATGACCTGCGGCGGGAGGTGGAATATCCCGAAGCGCGCAAGGAAGTCACGGCAGACGTGGTGCGTTTTGTCCGCGAAGCGCCCGCCATGAACTTTGTCTCATACACCTTTGCGGATGAATCGCGGCTCGACGGCGTAATCAAAAAAGAACTGGCGTATTTTGTCCCAACGAATCAGCCGTTCACCTGGAAGGTTTGTGACCACGATCCCCTGCCCAATGCAGGCGAAATCCTCAAGTCCAATGGCTTTGTGCGCGACGACGACCCAGGCGAAGCGATGCTGCTCGATGTGGAGAATGCGCCCGCGCAACTGCTGGAGCCAGTCACCGCCGATATTCGCCGTATCAGCGCCCCCGAAGGTCTTAAGGACATCATCTTCGTTTTGGACAAGGTCTGGGGCGGAAGTAACACCTGGGTCAACGGGCGGCTGGGTGGTCACCTCAAAGTCCCCGGCTATCTCAGCGCCTACGTCGCCTATGTGGATAATGTCCCCGCCTCTATTGGCTGGACGTATTTCCAGAAAGGTCACTTCGCCACCCTGTTCGCAGGCTCCACCCTGCCTGAGTATCGAAAACACGGCTTGTACACAGCCATCCTTGCCACGCGGGTGCAGGAAATCCGCCAGCGTGGTTATCGTTACGCCGTGGTCGAAGCGGGCGACATGAGCAAGCCCATCGTCCAAAAACACGGCTTTGAATACCTGACCACAGTTTGGGATTACGTTTTGGAACAAAAGGAGAAGGAATAATGGCAAAGAAATATTCGGTCAACTGGGAAGAGGACGTGCCCGTCTCTTTTGAAGTGAATGGCGTCAAATACGACTCGCTGGAGGATGTCCCCAACCCGAAGGATCGTCGCAAGCTGGAAGCGATGCTCGACACGTCGGAGTTTGATCAAGCCTCCGAGGAGTTCGACCGTGAGTTCGAGGAGTTCAACAGGAACTTCGACAAGGAATTCAAGGAGATGAAGGCGGAGTCGAAGACGATGGAAAACACCGTTCTTTGGATTTTCTCCGGTGTTGCGGTTTTGATGCTGTTGATTGCCGGCATTGCATCCTTTGTCAACCTCCAAAAGTTGAGCAAGGAAGAAAGCGCCGACGGCGTTGTGGTGGACGTGGTCAAGCGCCGCGAATACGTCAACGAGCAGGATCGGGTCTACAACGATTATTATTTCCCCGTTGTGCAATTCACCGCCGCGGATGGAAAGACCCGTCAGGTGCAGATGAGCGAAGGCAGTTCCTCGCAGGAATACGAACAGGGTAACCAGGTCACGGTGATGTACGACCCCGAACGTCCGCTCGACGCGCGGATCAAGTCCGCTGGCAGCAGCATGTTGATGTGGATTTTGCCGGGCATCACGGGCATTCTGGGAATTTGCTTCGGCGGGGCTGTGCTGGTGGTTAGGAAGTTTTTGTTCACAGAAAATGAAAACGGAGTGCAAAGTCTCTGATTTTGCATACTCAGCACTTCACGAAAGGGAGGTCGTAGACTTCAGTCGCTCTTTACCCGAACGACGAAGGTCGCGTGATCTACTGAGACTCAACGATGGGAGTGGCGTATAATTTGCCCATGTCTGAAAATACCTCCCCCGCAAGCAAGACCTATTTTGGCGTTGCCGCTTTGGTCACGGGCATCCTTTGCGTGCTGTCCCTGCTGACGAATTACGGTGTTTCCCAATTGAACATAACGCCGGAGACCTTCAACATATTAAACCCTTTAACCGCTCTGTTCTACTGTGTTTTGACTCAAGTGACCATTGTTTTGGGAATAATCGGTTACAGACGAAAGAACGATGCGAAAAATCTATCGCTGGTGGGGATTGGGCTGGCGGTGTTTCCGTTTTTGATTGTGTTCGGGGGATTTATAATTTCGTTTTCACAAAGACCATAAATGCAGGATGCAGACCCATCCTACATCGAAATTAATACCTTCAACACGCCTGACTGGGCGGCGTGCTCAAATGCTTTGAGACACTCGCCCAGTTTATATTGCGCCGAGATCAAGACGGTGGGATCAACCTCGCGCCGCTCCAGCAGACCCAGGGCGGGCGCAAACGGTCCACAACGCGAACCGATGATGGTGATTTCATCCACCACGAGCGGAGAAAAGTTGACCGTCAATTCCCCCGCATAAGTGGACTTCATCACCAGAGTCCCGCGCGGACGGATGGCTTTGCGGGCGATATCGAAGCCAACGGGCGAGCCTGTCGCTTCGACCACGATGTCCCACCTGCGCGGCTGGATATCTGCTTCGGCAATCGTTTTGATTCCACGCGTGGCGAGCAAATCCTTTTGATAAGTGTGACGAACCAGCGCATGCAGGTCACAACCCGTAAGGGCAAGGGT
This sequence comes from Chloroflexota bacterium, assembly GCA_016234555.1. Classification (GTDB taxonomy): domain Bacteria; phylum Chloroflexota; class Anaerolineae; order Anaerolineales; family Villigracilaceae; genus Villigracilis. Next base: position 14,655 of record JACRBJ010000023.1, read on the forward strand.
CTGCGCAACGAGTTGTCCCAGTCTGCCCGCGCCGACAAGTAGCACGCGGTCCGTCGGTTTGATTTGGATTTGCTGGTGAATCTCCAGTGCGGCTGCAAGCGGCTCGGTGAAGACCGCCATTTCGTCGGGGACAGAATCGGGGACGCGGTGTAAATTCTCAACAGGTAGGGTTGTGTACTCGGCAAAGACTCCGTCGCGGTTGACGATGCCCAGCACAGTACGGACTTCGCAATGGGTCGGGCGTCCGTTCAGGCAGGCTTCGCATTTGCCGCAGGTGGCGTTGATTTCACCCACCACCCGCTGACCGATCCAAGAAGCATCGGGAGCAGTAACCACTTCCCCAACAAATTCATGTCCCAGCACGCCTGTGTACGGATAATAGCCTTTGACGAGTTCAAGGTCGGTACTGCAAATGCCCGCGCTGCGGATTTTGATCAAGGCTTCGTTGGTTTTTTCTGGTTGGGGGATCTCACGCAGGGAAGTTTGGTTGTTTTCGAGCCATAATGCTTTCATGAAATTTTCCTTCGGAGTCAAAAGTCTCTGACTTTTGATGCCAACGACTGGAGTCGTTGGACTCCCTATAAATTTCTCTGCCTCACCGCCTCATAGGTAATCAAAGCCGTTGCAATCGAAACATTCAGCGAGTTGACTTTCCCCGCCATTGGGATCAACACCTTTGTATCCGCATTATGCATCCAGAAATCGGTCAGACCTTCATCTTCAGTTCCGACGGCGATGGCTATGGGCGCTTTCAGATCGACATCGGTGTACGGGGTTTCGGCGGAGGGGGTGGCGGCGAGAACTTGAATTTTGTGGGCGCGGAGCCAGTCCAGCGCGGACGCTGAATCCATTTCGACGGTTGGCACGGTGAAGACTGCCCCACGGCTGGCGCGGATGACGTTTGGATTCCACAAGTCCACGCGCGGGTCGCAAACGAGGAGGGCGTCCACGTGGGCGGCGTCGGCGGTGCGAAGGATGGCTCCGAGGTTGCCGGGCTTCTCGACAGATTCAGCGACGATGACCAGCGGCGATTGGCTCAACTTCAAATCGGCGAGTGAGGTTTTGGGGATGGGGAAAATTCCCAGCCAGCCGTCGGGGTTGTCACGGTAGGAAATCTTCTCGAAGACGGCGCGGGTGACGGTGGTGATTTCAGCGTTGGAGATTTCCATCGAAACGGGATCAAGCTCGGGCGCGGTCAGAATCATTTGCGGGATCAGACCACCAGCCAGAGCCAGAGTCAATTCGTCGCGTCCCTCCACCAGCATCAATCCATCCCTTTGCCGTTGGCGTTTATCTTCGCGCAGCTTGACAATGTATTTTACTTTTGGGTTTTGTAAACTGGTAATGTCCATATCTATCGTGACGGTGTAGGGGCGGGGTTACCCCGCCCCTGCGTATTAATCATTTCACCAACAATAAACACGCCGCAGAGTGAGTCTCGCTGAGCACGCTGAACGGTGGGTCGCTGTCTTTGCAGGCGGGCATCGCCACAGGGCAGCGCGGATGGAAGCGGCAGCCGCTCGGCACGTCAATCGGGTTGGGAGTTTCGCCTTGCAAAATGATACGCTCGCGTCGCAAACGCGGATTGGGAACAGGAATGACGGAGAGCAATGCCTTCGTGTACGGATGCTGGGGTTTTTCCAACACTTCGAGCATGGCGCCGATCTCGACGATGCGCCCAAGATACATGACCGCCACACGGTCGGCGAAGAAGCCAACAGAGCCAAGGTCATGCGTGATGAAGATGACCGCGATCTGGCGCGTAATGCGGAGTTCGGCAAGCAGGTTGATGATCTCGGCGCGGATGGAAACATCGAGCATCGAGACGGGTTCGTCGGCGAGCAGGATTTCTGGTTCGAGGACCAGGGCGGCGGCGATGACCACGCGCTGGCGTTGCCCGCCTGAGAGTTCGTGCGGGAAACGCTTGAGATAGACTTCAGCTGGTTTCAAGCCTGCATCTTCCATGGCTTTCGTGACACGCCCGTCGCGCTCTTTTTTATCCTTTGCAATTCCATGCACCAACAGAGGCTCGTTGATAATCTCTTCGATGGTCTGTGTGGGATTCAAGGATTCGTACGGGTCCTGAAAAACCATTTGAATCTTGCGTCGTACTTCCTTGCGCTGGCTTTCCTTGAGGTGTGTGATGTCGCGTCCCTCAAAAAGGATGCTTCCTTCGGTGGGTTCCTCCAACCCCATCAGCAAAAGTGACAGCGTGGATTTGCCGCATCCGCTTTCGCCGACGAGGGCAATCACTTCGCTGCGCTGCAGGTTGAAACTGACATCGTCCACCGCGTGAACATATTTCATCTGACGGGAGAACAGGGCGGGGCGTCCCGCGTCGAAGTATTTTTTCAGGTTGCGAATTTCGAGAAGGTTTTCCGTGTTCATTTGGACGCCTCGAGGAGATGACAACTCGCAACATGCGTGTCGCTGAGTTTATGCAGGGACGGCTGTTCGGCGTGACAACGGGCATACGCAACGGGACAGCGCGGCGCAAAGCGACAGCCCGGCGGCAGCGCCTCCAACCGCGGCGGGTAGCCTGGAATGGAGGAAAGTTTCTTCTTCGGCTTGGTCAGGTCGGGGAAGGCTTTGAGCAGTTCCTGAGTGTACGGATGACTCGCTTCGTTGTAAATCGTATCCACGTCGGCGTATTCGGCGGTCACGCCGCCATACATCACCAGCACGCGGTCACAAATTTCCGCCACCACGCCCAAATCGTGAGTGACAAAAACAATGGCGAGTCCCAACCTCTTTCGCAGGCCATCCAGCAGTTCCAAAATCTGCGCCTGGATCATCACGTCCAACGCGGTGGTCGGCTCGTCGGCGATGATGACCTGCGGATTGCAAGCCAGAGCCATGGCGATCATCGCGCGCTGGCGCATCCCGCCTGAATATTGATGCGGATAATGGTCTTTGTGGTCGACGGCGATACCAACGAGGTCGAGCAGCTCCGTCACCCGCGCCTGTAATTTGTCATGCGAATAATCCAGGGTATGAGGGACATGCTTGATGATCGCTTCTGCAATCTGGTCGCCTACTGTCCGCACAGGGTTGAGCGCGTTCATCGCGCCCTGAAAGACAATCGAAATTTCCTTCCAGCGGACTTGGTTTAACTCGTCGTCGCTCATGGCGGTCAGGTCTTTGCCGTCGAAGAAAACCTTGCCACCCACAATTTGCCCCGCAGAGGGAAGCAGTCGCAGCAGAGCCAGCATGAGGGTAGTCTTGCCACAGCCGCTTTCGCCCACCAGTCCAATCAACTCGCCCTTGTTCAAGGTAAAACTGACATCCTCAACAGCGCGCGCGGCAGGCTTGTCTTCGTTTATGTAGTTGATGGATAAGTTGCGGACTTGGAGCAAAGCTTCTTTTTGGATGAGCTCAACACGCCCATTTTGCATCGTGGGTCTATGCGGCATTAAGTGATGAGTATCCAGCCTGGGATTGAGGACCTGTTCCAAGCCCTGCCCAAGCAGGGTCAAGCCAAGAACAACCCACACGATACCCAAGCCCGGAAACAGCAACGCCCACCACGCACCCACAGACATGGCTCCACGTCCGAAGGCATAGTTGAGCATCTGTCCCCACGAGAGGGCGGTCGGGTCGCCAAGCCCCAAAAACGAAAGGGCGCTTTCGTTGAGAATGGCAAGCGAAACCACCAGCACCGCCTGCACCACGAGGATCGGCATCACCAAAGGCAGGATGTGACGCGAGATGATGTGACCGTTCCCTGCGCCGACAGCGCGGGCGCGCAAAACGAACTTGCGCGATTTGACCGCCAGCGTCTGCGAGCGGACAACGCGGGCGGTGGTCGTCCAACCCAGCAAGCCAATGACGAAGATGATGTTCATCAGCGAAGGCCTGGTCAACGCAACGATCACCACCATCAGCGGCAGGTCGGGAATGACCAGCATGATGTCGGTAAAGCGCATGATGAAATTTTCCCAGCGTCCGCCGAAGAAACCAGCCACCAGTCCGAGCAATCCGCCGATGATGATGGAAATAAAGGCGGCGAAGAATCCAACCGTCAGCGAAACGCGCGCGCCGAAGACAAAGTTCGAGAAGACATCCTGCCCTGCGTCGTCTGTCCCGAACCAGTGAGTCGCGTTCGGCGGGCTGTAAATGTCGTCAATCGTGACCGATTCCGTCGAGGACGAATCGTACGGCGCGATGAGCGGCGCGAAGACCGCCATCAAAACAATCACCGCCAGCATGACCAACCCGACGATTCCAATGCGGCTCTTTTTGAAGACAGACCAAAATTTCAGCCAACGGTCTTTCCATTGATTTTGTTTGGCGTCCATTGGCTACTCCGTCTCCACCCGTGGATCAAGGTAAGTGTAAGTCAGGTCGGCAAGGAAGTTGGCGGCGATGACCGCCACCGCGATCAACACAAACGCGCCCTGCAAAACGGGGAAGTCGCGCCGTCCCACCGCTTCGTAAATCGACAGACCCAGCCCCGGCCACGAGAACACGGTTTCGATTTGAATTGCGCCCGCCACCGTAAAGCCGAGGTTGATGGCAATCACCGTCACCAACGGGAGCATGGCGTTTTTCAGCGCGTGGTCTTTCAGAATTTGGAAGGTGGTCAAGCCTTTGGCTTTTGCCGTCAAAATGTAATCCTCGGAAAGCACATCCATCAAACTGGAGCGCATGATGAGGGTGTATTCGCCCATGTAGACGATGGTGTAGGTCAGCGTGGGTAAAAGCATGTGAACGCCAATATCCGCCCATTGCTGCATGAGCGGCAGGGAACTTGCGCCCGGCGTCGCTTTGCCTGCCAGCGGAAGCCCATTGGCGCTTCCCCAAAACAGCAAAATGATACCCAGCCAAAAGGTGGGCAGACTCCATGCAATCAGGCTGGTGATTACAGCAGTGAAGTCAATGGAAGTGCGCATCTTCCAGGCGGCAAAGACGCCAAAAATAACGCCGATGATGATCGAAAGGATTTGTCCCGCGCCGATGAGCAGAACGGTATTCCACAAGCGCTCTGCCAGAATATCCCCAACGGGACGGTTGGTGTGGTAACTGAATCCGAGTTCGCCCTGCAAGAGATTGCGGGCGTAAATGAAGAATTGCGTCTCCATCGGATTGACGGCGCAACTACCCACCTTGATGGGATTGAGGGATTCGAAACAATTGATGACAGGTTTGTCCAGACCAAAGCGCACCCGCAACATTTCGACAGCTTCCTTTTTCAGGCGCGGGTCACGAATCCCAGCCCGCGCAGGGTCACCGGGCAGGACGCGAAATAAAAAGAAGTTCAAGACAATGACAAACAGAATGGTAAACAACGACCAGGCTGCTTTTTTAAGAAGGATGCGCGTACGGTTCAAGGTTCACTCCTTGAAGATGGACGAGACCCTAAAGGTTTTCCAAAACCTTTAGGGTCTCGTGGAGCGGAAAGTTACTTGACAGGTTCGATGACCACCAGCGAGGTCACGTCGGAGAGTTCCACTTTTGCCTGGTCTGTGATCCAGCCGGTGAAGCGGTCGGTGCGGTATGCCTGGGTGTTCTGCGCATACCATGGAATGATGTAAACCACATCATCATGAACCATCTTCTGCATCTCCCAAACGATATCCTTGCGCTCGTCAAAATCAAGCGTAGTTTGCTGTTTGGTATATAGATCGTCATAGGCGGGGTTGGAATAGCCCGTTTCGCTGGAGCCGGTGGGAATAGCCTCGGTTGTGTAAACGTAGAGCAGCGCACTCGGATCGGGATCGGATCCCCAGCCCCAAAGCAGGATGTCAAAGTCGAAGGCGGGGCAGCACTGGGCAGTCAGCGCGTCAGGGTCAACCGCCTGCATTTCGAGGGTGATATTAACCTGCCCCCACATCTCGCTGAGGAGTTCAGCCATGCGGGGAGCGGTGAGGCTGTCGCTGGGCCAGTTCATGCGGAAGGTCAACGGGCGCGAGCCATCGGGCATGTCGCGGACCCCGTCGCCGTTGGCATCCTTGTATCCAGCGTCATCCAAAATCTGGTTGGCTTTGGCGACATCGAACTCGTAATCCTGGATGCTGTCGTTGTACCAGACGCCAAGTCCGTCGGCGATGAGAGTCCGACCGGGTGTGCCAAGTCCAAGCAAAATGACATCGATCAGTTTCTTTTTGTCGGTGGCATGTGCTAATGCCAGACGTACATCACGATCACGCAGCGCGGGATGCCCTGTGCAAATGCCGCCTTCGTCCTTAGGGCAGTTTTCATCCTCCAATTGGTTGAAGACGATATCGGAAATGTCCGGGGCAAGCGGCGAACCAACCACCAGTTTCACATTTTCCGCATTTTTCAGTGCCACAACCGCGGTATTGGGCATTTCGGTGATCATATCCAGTTGACCGGTCTTGATGGCCTGCACCAGCGCATCCTGATTCTCGAAAGTCTGGAAGATCACTTCATCCACCTTGGGCGGGGTGGCAAAATGCTCCTTGTTGGCGGCCAAGCGGATAAATTCGCTTTGCACATACTCCGCCATCTTGAAGGGACCGGAACCGATCATCTCGACATTTTCATATTCGAGTTTGTCCACGCCCTCCCAAACGTGCTTGGGCAGGATGTAAAGGAAAACCAGCTGGCTTTCGATATTGGGGATTGCCTCGGTCAGCGTAAGGACGACTTCATTGTTTTCGGTGGTTTCGATGCTCTCGAAATAGGGAGTGTAATACCCGTTCAAGTAGGGATACTCAGGCGTGTCCTTGTAGAGGTTGTAAGTAAAGGCAACGTCTTCGGCGGTCAGCGGCTTTCCATCATGCCATTTGACGCCATCCCGAATCTTGAAGGTATACACCAGTCCATCATCGGAACGTTCGACACTATCAGCCAGAGTCAGGGTATAGGAGCCATCGAGGTTGAGTTCATACATCGAATCGTAAACCAGTTCGAAGATGGTGTATGCCTCGGTAAGGATGGCGAGTCCCGGATTGAGGGTGTCGGGGCTGCCTGCCCACCCAATGCGGACAACTGATGAGGTAGATGCTGGAGCAACCTCACTCCCCGCTTCCGTGGTAGCGGCAGACGGAGCCTCTGTGCCTGCCGATGGCGCACCTCCACACGCCGAAAGAAGCAGGGCGGCAAGAACCAATAGATAGAACAGTTTGTTTTTCATCGTTTCTCCTCTCCGATTGGAATTCGATATTCCCAAAAAACAAAGCGCCATGACAGAATCATCTGCCAGGGCGCAGGCGCTTGTTTCGTCAGAGCGCGACGAAGTCGGGGTTCAAACAAGATGGGGGAATATCCACTGGTTGTGAATTGTACTGTAATATTGGATTCTGTGAAAGAATATGATAAGGTAGTGAAAAAAAGGAAAGGTATATAATGGAGAAACCCATCAAACTGACGGAAAAATACGAACGCAACGGCTGGCCCTCGATTAAACGACCCGACCTCAAGCCACCCGAAGGCTGGAACCTCTCCCTCATCACCTCCCTTGAGCGGATTCGGTCCCACTCGCTTTCGTCTCAGGGACAGATTGCCTGCATCAAGGACGGTGAAACGCTTTCGGATGTCTTCACCTTACCCGCAAGCGGCGGCTGGCTCTCACGCGTCAGCACAGACCGCAACCTTGTAGCCTATTGGGATGACGAGATTCCCGAATGGTCACCAGATGGAAACTGGCTGGCGTTCTGCATCAGGGGACATGTCCACATTGCCCCCGCTTCGGGCGGATTGTCAAAAAAGATCACCGACTTCACCTCAGCTGCCTCCGCCCCACGTTGGATGCCTGACTCGATTGGGCTGATCGTCACCGTCGAGCGAAACGACGCCGACCAGCTGCTGCTCACCGATCGAGACGGATCCTGGCCCCGCGCCCTGACGACTGATTCTGTCGGCGATCACTGGGACCCGCGTCCCTCGCCTGACGGGAAGTTCATCCTCTTCAATCTGCGCCGCTTCGACGACCTGAATCGGCTCGACATCGTTTTACTCGAAATCGCCACAGGCCAACAGATAACTTTGTACGGCAAACCGTCCACCCGCACTTCGTCCGCAAAGTGGTCGCCCGACGGTAAATGGGTTTCGTTCATCTCGCAGGAAACAGGGCGCGACGAGTTGTATCTGGTCAAGCCCGATGGGATGGGGTTGCATCAACTGACCAAGACGGGGCACGACGTTTTCCAGTACGAGTGGTCGCCTTCGGGGAAGCAAATACTGGTGGTGGTCAACCGCGGCGGCTCGTTTGAGTTGGAATTACTCGAAGTTGAAACGGAAACAATGTCAACCTTGCGGAAGGACACTGGCGTTCACTCCAACCCGAATTGGGCAAAAGATGAGTCTTTCATCACCTTCGAGTTCGAAAGTCCGCTCCTGCCGCCCGACATTTATCGCATGGATTTCCCCGGCAAGCAAGTGACTCAACTCACGTTCTCCAATCCGCCCGCCTTGCAGCGTAATAAAAAGGTCTTGCCTGAAGTGGTCTCGTACAAGAGCTATGACGGGCTGGAGATTCCCGCCTTTTTGTATCGTCCTGAAAAGCCCAACGGCGCGGCGATTGTGTATCCGCACGGCGGACCGAAAGACCAGTATGGATTTTTCTGGGATGAACTGGCGCAATATTTCACGGCAAAAGGCTACACCTACCTAGCGCCAAACTATCGTGGTTCAACGGGCTACGGCATCGAGTTTGAACACGCCAACTACAACGACTGGGGCGTGGGCGACACGCAAGACTGTCTGCACGCCGCCAAATATTTGCGAACGTTCAAAGAAATCAAGCCAGAGTGCATCGGCATTGCGGGCGGAAGCTACGGCGGCTACATGACTATCGCCTCGCTCTCGCGGGATCCCGAGTATTTGTTTGCCTGTGGCGTGGCAAAATACGGCGACTCGAACCTGGTCAGTTCGTGGGCGCAGTGTGAAAAACGCCTGCGGCTGTACACTGAAATCTTCCTCGGTCATCCATCTGACAATCTTGGCGTCTACCTGAAAGGCTCCCCCATCACCGAGGCGAAGAACGTCCAAAAGCCCGTGTTGATTTTGCATGGCTTGCTCGATACTGTTGTCCCGCCCGAAGCCAGCGAAGAATGGGTGGAGGCGCTGCGCCGCGAAGGCAAAACCTTCGAGTACAAGACCTACGACGACGAGCCGCACGGGTTCCTGCGCCGTGAGAATTTGTTTGACGTGTATGAGCGGATGGAGCGGTTTTTGGATTGGTATTTGTTACCGAGATAAGTAACAAGAGAGCAAGGTTTGTTTTCTTTGTGAAAAGAGGTAAATTTGAAAACCAATGTTAATATATTGGCTACACGCAAAACAGAGTTCTTTAACTACGACGAATTGACTTGGGATGTGGTTGCGGGGTTGCCGCGCGATATACCGCTCGTCCTGCCTCTTGGGACGGGCTACAACCTTGATCTGCTCTCCGACCAGTTGGGACATCCGCCCCGTGCTGGTCTTCTACCGCCATTCCCGTTTGGCTGGCATGGCAGCGGACTGGAAGTCCCTGAAGCAGTCTTTGTCCCGTACATCGTCAACCTGCTCGACAGCCTGCGCGACGACGGCTTTACCCGCGTATACTGTCTCGCACCACAGGGATTTGACCCACAGTCAGGGCAACGTTTAACGTTGAACTTTGAACGTTTGTCACAACCGCATAAATCTCAATATTCGCCAACTGTTTTTCTTCCTCCTAACTCTGAGCTCGGCAAGGTGATTTTGATTCCCATCGGTCACACCGAACAGCATGGATACCACCTCCCTCTCTCGGTGGACACGGTCATTATCGATGCCATTGTCCAGGGAACTGCCTCTCAAGTGCCTACACGCAGCTGGGCGATGCCCGTCATGCCGTATGGAGTTTCCACGCATCGCTCCTCGTTTGCGGCGACTCTCAATGCGGGCGGACGCGCATTCGAGGATTTTTGGGTGGTGGTGATTGACATCCTCGTCGCGCGTGGATTCGACCGCTTCTACCTAATGAGCGGACACGGCGGCAACACGTCGTTTTTGGTGAATGTGGTCAAGTACGCGGGTGAACGTCACCGACGAATTTTCTGTGCAACGGCTTTCCTGCACACATCAGGCTCCATCGGCGCAGCGGCGCTGGAAAAATATCGCACATCCAAAATTGGCGGCATGGGGCACGCCTGCGAACTCGAAACCTCGTTCATGCTACATCTGCGCCCTGAGTTGTGCCAGATGGAAAGAGTCGTGGATGAAACCGATTTCATCTCCACGCCGGACTATTACATGGATTGGATCGAAGGTGGCTCGCTGGTTGCCAATCCGCCCTGGGACGATGATTCAAAGACGGGCGCCTACGGCGCGGGAAGTCATGCCACAGCGGAGAAGGGTCGCTTGTGGCTGGAGGCGGCAATTGCAGAGAAAATTGACCACGTGGAGCAAATCCACGAACAGCATGAACGACGGGAGAAGCGGCGAAATGAGGGGTATGGGTTGTGGGGGAAGGTCAGTAAAAAGTAATGAGTGATAAGTAACGAGAGAGCGTGCCCAAGTTTTTAAAACACACTCTCTCGTTTTTTACTTCGAATATTTGGAGATAAATTCTTCGCCTTTGCGGACAAATTCATCATGGTCGTCGGGGACGGGAGCGGAGGCAAGCAGGTCCTGGGTCTTTTCGCGCAAAACCTGACGGGCGGTCGGCGCACCAATCTCCTGCCATTTTTCCATGCTGTAGTGCGGATACAGCGGACTGACGTAGTATCCGCTTTTGTAATTGCGTTTGGTGGACGGCTGGCTGAGAAAATTGCCGCCAGGTCCCACTTTGGCAATTTCATCCACCACCGAGTTGGTGTCGTCGAGTTGAAAGCCATCGTGGATTCTCAAAGCCTGGTCGATGATCTCGTGGACGTGGACAACCGTCGTCGGGGCGATGGATTTCGAGGTGAGAGAATCTCCGATGAACGGAGCCAGATGTCCGTGCGAGAGAAGCAGGGCGAGGGTATTCATCCAGTAGGTGTCGGCGGAGATCAAATCCATGCCCCAGCCCGTGCCGCTTCCCGAAGTGGAGCAATGCGGGATGCCGTAATATTTCATCATCTCGGAGCAGGCGACGCTTATAAGAATGCTCCGCGGGTCGTAGAAGTTGGTGACGGTGCGCATGTCAAAGTAAACAGGCAACATGCCTAGCAAAATTGGCGCGCCCTTTTTGATGGTCTGGCTGATGACCAAGCCCGCGAGCAATTCCGCCATGAGCAGGGTGAGGATGCCTGCGGGGGTCATCGGTGCGGACGCTCCCGCCATGCTGTAGTTCGAAAAGATGAGCGGCAAGCCACATTCGATGGTGATTTTCATCTTATCCACCGTGCCGGCATTCATCACCAGCGGGCTGACGGGGTTGAAGTACGGGATGATAAACGGCTTGCTGCCGAGGTCCCCGTGCAGAGTCTCGAACATTTTCAAGACATCGGGAAATTTGTTTTCGTCCGAAACGAGCAGGACGAGTGGCTTGGTGGTGTTGGCGATGTGTTCGAGCGAGCCGTACAGGTCAGCGAGATACTCTGGCACGTCGCGGACAATACCCACGGTGGAAATCACATCGTAATGTTTGAGGCTGGAGCCGAGGCGCACAAGGTCACGGAAATTTTGGCGGGTAAAAATGCTCAGGGTTTCGTCCACAGGGTTTTGATAAAACAGTGCAGTCACCCCCACCCCAAAGCGCAGGCGGTCATCTCCCAACTTGAATTTGAATTCACCGCGACGGTCATATACATCAAACGTCTTCGGCGCAGACTTAATCGCCTCCTCCACCACTTCAGGCGGAAATTTGATGCACCGGTCTGCGGACTTCAATCCCAGTTTGCGTTCGAGAAATCCCAAAATTTCGGGTGAATCCACGCGCACGCCTATTTCGCTCAACACCTTCAAAACGTTACGGTGCGCTTCCTGTATCTGTTCCTCGGTCATCATGGTCAATCGCGGGCGGACGTTGTTCATGGGTGCGGTCTCCTGCGGAGGATTCTACAACAAACAAAAACAACGCGACAGTTAACAACCGTCACGTTGTTTTCATGAATGCCAAAGTCTTTACTTCACTTCCACCAGCACGGCACGGACAAGGCGGCGGAAGCTATAGGTATTGCTTTCCTCGTTGTACCCTGAACAGGTGACCAGGGTCAGGTATGAGGCGTCTTCCAAATGCTCAAGGGCAAAAGCTATGGAATCGGGTCGCACCAGCTGCTTGTTGCGGACCTCGAAGATATATTGCTGTCCCGACAGATGAACGATGATCTGCTCTCCATATTGCAAATCCTGCAATTTCGCAAAGGGACCGGGGAGTCCGTCCGCGCCCATTACATGCGCCGTAATGACCGAGTTCCCCCCCCATGTGGGAAAAGCAGTACCGTTGAGCCAGCCTGCATCCTGACCCAGCCATTTCACATCCCAGACATTTTTGGATTGCGGTACGCCGACGATATTGGCTTTTATCTTTTGCGAAGGGATTTCCAGCCACAAATCGCCCAGTTTCGTATACGCCAATTCCAATGGCTGTTCGGGCAGGCGAGTGACAATTTGCGGAGCGAAGCCCGTGTTGGGAAGCCATCTTGCCCCGTTACCATCGCCAGAGCCTCCACCAGATGATGTGCTCACGACAAAATTAAAAGTATAATCCACCCCGTTATTAAGACGAGTACCTGCAAAGTCAACAATAGAGGTTGTCCCACAGACAGACAAGCGGTAACTTCCCACAGGCAACGGCGTGGACAATCTCACCACCGCAGTATTGGGAGTATAGACCACACTGCTGGGAATAATTTGCGTATCGTCTCCCACGAGTGGGTCAGCACATGTGCCTGTATTCACCTCCCCGTCTGCACCTTTGTTGATAATTCGATAGTTAGCAGGGTAGGTGACATCGTCGGAATTTGTTCCCCCACCCGCATTACTGACATTCTCGCTGAAAGTGACTGTGAAGCTCGATGGTCCCCTCCCATTATAGGAGGCAGACAGGTTTGTGGAAATGACAAATGGGTCTATACCCCGTTCGTGCACGAAGATGTCATACGTACCGTTTGTATCCCCGCTCACCAAGTTACTGGCAGTGGACACAAACGCCACATAGCGCCCATCAGAAGAAATGGAGTGGGAGGATGAGGGACCATTTCCTTGTTTTCCCAACGAATTCACCGAGACACGTGTAGTAACACCTGTGACACGGCTATGTACGAAGACATCCCGCCATCCATTTGTATCCCCAGCTACCAAGTTGCTGGCATCAGACTGAAAGGCCACGTAGCGCCCGTCAGAAGAGATGGAGGGGGGACCCTGCCAGCCTCTTGCCTGTGCTCCAAACGAATCCACCGAGACTCGTGTAGTTATACCTGTGGTTCGGTCATGCACGAAGACATCCTGCCATCCATTCGTGTCATTAGCCACCAAATTGTCAGCCTCAGACTGAAAGGCCACATAGCGTCCATCAGAAGAGATAGAGGAAAATATCGAACGATCATTTCCTTGTATTCCCGACGAATCCACCGAAACTCGCGTAGTAATACCAGTAGCACGGTCATGCACGAAGACATCATGCCATCCATTTGTGTCATTAGCCACCAGATTACTCGCAGTGGACACAAACGCTACATAACGTCCGTCAGAGGAGATGGAGGGAGTGGAAGGAAGATCACTACCACCTCCCGTCTGTTGGGCACCTGACGAATCCACCGAAACTCGAGTAGTGATACCTGTGACACGGTCATGCATAAAGGTATCCCACCCATTTGTATCCCAAACCACCAGATTATTGTCACCGGAGGTAAACGCCACGTAGCGTCCGTCAGAAGAGATGGAGGGGGAGGCAGAATAATCAGTAATATTCCCCTGACCCTGAACTCCAGACGAATCCACCGAGACCCGCGTAGTAACACCTGTGGCACGGTCATGCACGAAGACATCCCTCTCCCCGTTTGTATCCCCGCTTACCAGGTTGCTAGACAAAGAATCAAACGCCACGTAGCGCCCATCAAAAGAGCTGGAGGGATGGGACGAATCGCCATTCCCCTGTAATCCCGACGAATCCACCGATACTCGCGTAGTAATACCTGTGGCGCGGTCATACACAAAGATATCCCGCACCCCATTTGTATCCCCATCCACCAGGTTGCTGGCGTTAGAATTAAATACTACGTAGCGCCCGTCCGCAGAAATTGAGGGCTGGACCGAATAACTATTTCCCTCCGAGCCATTAGAATCCACAGAAACCCGTACGATATCGCCAGGAGCAGCCAAAGCGTTAGTGGTAAACAGCAACAGCGCCAGCAGGACAAATGCTGAAATGGATTTATGAAATTTTTTCATTGAAAGCCCTCCCAATGCAAGTTTTTCACATTCCAGAATTACGGATAGACTGATTGTACTCCCTAGGCAGCAAAAAAAACGTTCCCTGACTATCCAAAATCAGGGAACGTTTCTCAGTTCTCACTCGTTACTTCCTACTCATTACTTCCTTCCATACCCGCCTGTCCTCCGCCTTCTCGGCATCCAAATATTCCGGGTGGACTTCCTTTACAATCTTATGCCCATGCGAAGTCCACAGGTCGGCGGCGAGGGCGCGGGCGTCGCAAGTCACGCCCTGCGCCGAAAAATACTGGCAAATACGGGTCACGTCGCGCAGGAAGATATTCCACGACGAGGGATTGGAACTGGGAATCACCACCTGCGGAAAATCAATCAGGGTAATGTCGCCGTTCCAGTAGAGGATATTGTAAGCGGATAGGTCGCCGTGGATGCGGTCATGTTTCAGCATCAGGTCGATGTTGCGGACGACGCGCTCGAAAAGCGGCCTGGCTTCATCGTGGTCAAGGTTGATGGCGTTGAGAATCGGCGCGGGATTCGACTGGTCGCCAACGTAGCCCATCAGGATGGCATTCTTCTCCATCGCGTACGGCTTGGGGACGTCCGCGCCCGCCGCGTGCAGGATTTCAAGAGTCGTAAATTCGTAGGCGATCCACGACTGATGCCTGACCTCCTCGCCGAATGCGGTGCGCTTTTTCATCGCATGCAATGCGCCGTCGTCCACGATGACGTTGCCGTTCTCGTCGAGGTCTTCCCGTCCCTCCCGGTATTGGGCATCGTTCTTGAGGTTGCGCAACATGCGCGGACGGTAAATCTTCGCCGCCAGCAGGGGCGCGTCCACAGCCACGCCAGAGGTGCAGAGATAGACTGAAGCCTCCTTGCCGCCTTTGACCTTGCGGAGGACATCCGAAATCCATTTGTGTTCGGCAATCTCGACAAGGGAATCCAGCAGCCAGGCTTCCTCGAAGCGGGCGGCTTTGTAGGTAAATTGAAATTCGCGCGAGATTTCCTGGGCGCGGACAAACAATTTTGCGTCCGCCACCTGCTTTTTCGACTCGCGTTTTTGGAAGAGATGCTTTTGCGAAGCGGGCGTTTCTTCCAGGACAGAATCATCGAGTTCATCGTAGAACTCGAGTAGTTGATTTTTGCTCATGGTAAGGTTCGTGAAATGGCTCCTTCGGGGGCTAAGTCCCCGAAGGAGCACGATGCTAATATAGGACTTCCTCGCCGATCTGGCGCAGGATGCCGTTGAAGTCGATCATTTCGAGACCGATGATTTTTCCGTCCGCGAGGTGGAAGACGGCGAATCCGTTCTGGCTGGCCTGTTCATCCGCAAGCGGGGACTTGTGCCAGTGAACCATCACCGTGTTGCCCTCCGAAATCACAGAGCTGATGGAGAATAATTCCGCCTCAAAAAAGGCGTAACGTTTCACCAGTTCGCAGATTTCGGACGCGAACAGTTCGTCAACCAGGTCGCATCTGCCATCCAGCAGGACCTCTTCAAAATAACGGCGGACAATGTGTTTGTTATGGTTTGCGTTCATGATGTTTCTCACTTGTTGAATCACAGGGCGGCGTAAAAAGAAAACCGCAGGCAAATCGCTGCCTGCGGACGGATAAAAAAATACCGCAGGCTTTGCGCCTGCGGTTGGACTTCTGATAATCTAGAACAGCCACAAAGGATGTCCTTAATCAACTCCAGCAGGAGGCGCGCAAAAATAGAAACCGAATTGAGCTGAATAATCGAATACCATTGGGTCGTGCCTCCTTTCTTTGTGAGATTTTTACAACGGCGGTCATTTTATGCCACTCGCCCGCACCTGTCAAGGATTTTCACAGAGGCATTCTGCCATATCTTTTCGCATGTGTTTTTCTGTACAATTCATGATATTTCACACGCAAAATAGGTGACACATACAACATGTTGCCCATTTTTTATGTCTTATAATCAACAGGTTTGAACAGGGTTTCAAAACCAGTTTCTACAAACCACCTTCATTATCTCAACCGCAAAACGGTATATCAAAAGGAATGTTATGACTCAAGATACCCCACAAAAACAGGAAAAATGGTCCAGCCTCGACCCGGCGCAGGACATCTACCAATATACAGCCAGCCCGTTGAAGAGCATTTTTGCCCCGAAGAACGTGGCTGTAATCGGCGCAACCGAAAAGGAAGGCAGCGTCGGGCGCACCATTCTCTGGAACCTGATCAGCAGTCCGTTTGGCGGCGCAGTTTTCCCCATCAACCCCAAGCGACCCAGCCTGCTGGGCATCAAAGCCTATCCAAGTGTCAAGGATGTCCCGGACAAAATCGACCTGGCGGTCATCGTCACCCCCTCCTCCAGCATCCCCGACCTGATTGCTGAGTGCACGGAAGTGGGCATCAAGGGCGCCATCGTCATTTCGGCAGGATTCAAGGAGATCGGTCCCGAAGGCGTGGAGTTGGAACGGCGCCTGCTCGAAAACGCCCGCAAAGGCGGAATGCGCGTCGTTGGTCCCAACTGCCTCGGCGTGATGAGCCCCGTCAGCGGGATTAACGCCACCTTCGCCGCCGGCATGGCTCGCAAGGGTAACGTGGCTTTCATCAGTCAGTCGGGCGCACTCTGCACCGCCGTGCTGGACTGGTCGTTCAAGGAAGATGTCGGCTTCTCCCACTTCGTCTCCGTCGGCTCGATGCTCGACGTGGACTGGGGCGACCTCATCTACTACCTGGGCGATGACCCGCACACCGACAGCATCGTCATTTACATGGAAACCATCGGCGACGCCCGCTCCTTCATTTCCGCCGCCCGCGAAGTGGCATCCAGCAAACCGATCATCGTCATCAAGCCCGGACGCACCGAAGGCGCCGCCCGCGCAGCCGCCTCCCACACCGGCTCGTTGACCGGTTCGGATGAAGTCCTCGAAGCCGCCTTCCGTCGCGCCGGCGTTTTGCGCGTGGAACGCATCAGCGAAATCTTCTCGATGGCGGAAGTTCTCGGACGCCAGCCCAGACCCAAAGGTCCACGCCTGACCATTTTGACCAACGCAGGCGGTCCCGGCGTGCTTGCCACCGACACCCTGCTGACCACCGGCGGCGAACTGGCGGAAGTCTCCAAGGAAACGATGGACAAACTCAGCGAGTTCCTGCCCGCTTCCTGGAGCCATAACAACCCCATCGACATCATCGGCGATGCCAGCCCCGACCGTTACGCCAAGTCGCTCGAAGTCGCGGCACAGGACCCCAACAGCGACGGGCTGCTCGTCATCCTGACCCCGCAAGCCATGACCGACCCGACCGCCACCGCCGAGGCGCTCAAGTCGTACGCAAAATCATACGACAAGCCGATTCTGGCATCCTGGTCAGGCGGCAAGGAAGTTGCCGCGGGTGAGGCGATCCTGAACAAAGCCGGCATCCCCACTTTCGAATATCCCGACGACGCCGCCCAGGCATTCACCTACATGTGGCAGTCGATGTCGAACCTGAACATGCTCTACGAAACCCCCAGCCTGGCTGACGAGGAAGGCGGCGGACCCGACCGCGAAAAGGCAAAGGCGATCATCGACCATGTCCGCAAGACCGGGCGTGACCTGCTGACTGAAGCCGAATCGAAGCAACTGCTGGCTGCCTACGGCATTCCCACCACCCCGACCCTGATCGCGACCAAAGCGAAAGAGGCTGGCAAGATGGCGGCGGAACTCGGCTTCCCTGTGGTGGTCAAACTCCACTCCGAGACCATTACCCACAAGACCGACGTGGGCGGGGTGAAGCTCAACCTGCAAACCGCAGCCGAAGTGGAAAATGCTTTCAAGGAAATCCAAAAGTCGGTGACGGAGAAAGCCGGCGCGGAACATTTCCTCGGCGTGACCGTCCAGCCGATGGTCAAGGTAGAAGGCTATGAACTCATCATCGGCTCCAGCATCGACCCGCAGTTTGGACCCGTCCTGCTCTTCGGCACCGGCGGACAGTTGGTCGAAGTCTTCAAAGACCGCGCCCTCGGACTGCCCCCGCTCAACACCACCCTGGCGCGCCGCATGATCGAACGCACCAAGATTTACAAAGCCCTCAAGGGTGTGCGCGGACGCAAGCCCGTGGATATGGATGCGCTCGAAAAACTGCTGGTCCGTTTCAGCCAGTTGGTAGTGGAGCAGCGCTGGATCAAGGAATTGGACATCAACCCGTTGATCGCCTCACCCGACGGCTTGATGGCTCTGGACGGTCGCGTGGTCCTGCACAACGTCAAGGACGAAAGCTCCCTGCCGAAACTCGCCATCCGTCCCTACCCGAATAAATATGTCACCCAGTGGACAACCAAGAAGGGCAAGAAAGTCACCATCCGCCCGATCCGCGCGGAAGACGAACCCCTGATGCGCTGCTTCCACGAGACGCTTTCAGACCGCTCCGTTTACCTGCGCTACCTCTCGCCCATGCTCCTCAGCCAGCGCGTGACACACGAACGCCTTGCGCGCGTCTGCCATAGCGATTACTCACGTGAAATCGTGCTAGTGGTCGAAGCGGAAGAGAACGCCGGACGCTGCATTTCCGCCGTCGGACGCCTGAGCAAATTCCGCGGCGAGGACGAGGAAGCCCGCATCAGCCTGCTGGTCAGCGACAACTTCCAGGGCGAAGGACTCGGTCTGGAACTGACCAAACGCCTGATCGAGGTCGCGAAGCAGGAGAAGATCAAGAAGATCATCGCGGTCATGTCGAAGGAAAACGAAACCATGAAGGTGTTGTGCGAGAAGACCGGCTTCACCTTTATACCAAGCGCAAATGTCGAGATGCGCGAAGCCTACCTCAACCTGTAAAGTTTGGCTGAGCATCAGTGTGGACGGTTTCAACCGTCCACACTTCTTTTAAATCCAAGAAAGGGTAACTGCCATGAAAAGGATGAACAAGATTCTCGCTCTGATTGTAGTTGGTGTTGGATTGATAGCATGCAACCTGGGAAAGGTGGCGCCAACAATTACCGAAGCCCCACAGGCTGTGCCAGCCTCCGAGACCCCGCCTGCAATTCAACCTTCACCAACACAGGTTCCGGACGTATCCCAGCCAGTTGGTGAGCTGGACCCATGTTCACTGCTGACGGCAGCCGAAGCGGAAGCCATCCTCGCCCAAACAGCCGGCGCACCGAATGCCATGAACGGAGCCTGCATCTACAGCAGCAGCGATGGACTCTATACGGTTTCGGCGACCGCGGCACAGGATCAACAAACGAGCGGTATTTTGCAGGGACAGGCAATGCTGCTCGGCTTTGCCGGTGGTCAGTTGGACGAAGCGCGCATGGACAAGCTAAAAATGATGGCGGCGGCTTTGGATTACAAAGGTTTCTTTACCGAGCTGGTGGCAGCCGCTGAAGGTTCCGCAACGCTCAAGGCAAAGCTGGTTGAAGATGGCAACAGCGATTTGGTCTATTGGGCGTGGATCACTGCCCAAAGCCGGCGACAGGGCGCGTTTGTGGCGGTGCGCGGTCAGACGGCGGTCAACATCAACCTGGTGGTTGCCGACACCCAGACGGAAGAGGCAATGCTGGCGGCTTCCACCTCCCTGGCTGAGAAGGCTTTTGGGCTGTTGCCAGCAAAGTTCACCCTGGCAGTTCCCACAGCAGCGCCAACTCAACAGGCACAGGCGCTTCCCACCCCCACCGAAGTTCTACCAGTAAAAACAATCGTTGGCTCATGGGAGCGCCGTTCGTCCGAGGTCACGGAATATTTCAACATTCAAAGCGACGGCAGCTATTCCATCGAAGCCAGAAAAAACAGCACCAACGAGGTGATCTCCAGCATCAGCGGGACGCTTACCTACGACCAGGGCAATATCTATTACGTTGACAAGAATAACAACAAATCCACCGAAAGCTTTTATTTGGGCAACGAGGGAGATTTGCTGGTGATAAATGGTGACGTTGAAAAGGCATGGGTACGCATCAAATAAGGCGCTCCGCAGGATTCAACCGAATTCCAACATGGATGGGCATGCCCGTCCATGTTGCTTTTATGCGGTAGTAAAATCGATTACCCGCTCTCGCGGTATCCCTGCCGCCGGGGACTGCGGCAGGAGCATTATTTGGCTGATTGGAAAAGGCACATGAATATTCAAGGAAAACACTACCGAACCGTCTGGTTAAAAGCTGACGACACGACGATTGTCCAGATCATCGACCAGCGTTTTCTACCCTTTGAGTTGGTGATCGAAGACCTGCACACAGCCGCAGAGACGGCAATCGCCATCAAGGAGATGCACGCGCGCGGCGCCGGGCTGATCGGCGCGCTGGCTGGCTACGGCATGTATCTGGCGGCGCTGGAATCCGCGCAGCGCCCATCAGCCGATTTTACGTCGGCAGTGGAACAAGCCGGCAGGGAGTTGACCGCCACCCGCCCGACGGCAATCAACCTCGAGTGGGGTGTCCGCCGCGTGCTGTCGGCGATGCACACCGCTAGGGATTCCGTCCCGGCGAAGATATCCGCCGCCCGCCAGTCCGCGCAGGAAATTGCAGACGAGGATGCCGATTACTGCCGCCGCATCGGCGAGCATGGTGTCGAGTTGATCGCAGAAATCACCCGCCGAAAGAACGGGGCGACAGTCAACATCCTCACCCACTGCAACGCCGGCTGGCTCGCTTTCGTGGACTACGGCACCGCAACCGCGCCGATCTACGCCGCCTTCGAGCGGGGGATTCCCGTGCACGTTTGGGTGGACGAGACCCGTCCGCGCAATCAGGGGGCGCGACTGACCTCCTGGGAGTTGGGACAGCACGGCGTCCCGCACACGGTCATCGCGGACAACACCGGCGGTCACCTGATGCAGCACGGCATGGTGGACTTGGTCATCACCGGCGCGGACCGTGTCACCTACACCGGCGACGCCGCAAACAAGATTGGAACCTACCTAAAGGCGCTGGCTGCCAAAGACAACAACATCCCGTTTTACGTCGCCCTGCCCTCCTCCACCTTTGACTGGGTCATGACCGACGGCGTGAAGCAAATCCCCGTGGAGGAACGCGACTCGGAGGAAGTGCGCTTCATCGAAGGTTGGGAGGATGGAACAGTTCACAAGGTACGCCTGACCTCGGAGGAAGTGCGCTTCATCGAAGGTTGGGAGGATGGAACAGTTCACAAGGTACGCCTGACCCCGGCGGATAGCCCCGCCGCCAATTTCGGCTTCGACGTCACCCCGTCCCGCCTGATCAGCGGGCTGATCACCGAGCGCGGAATCTGCGCTGCATCCAGCGAAGGGGTGCTGGGACTCTATCCGGAGAAACGTCCGCGTTGAGCAACGGAGTCAAAAGTCTCTGACTTTTGAAAGTTTCCTTGCCACGAGGGGCAACATTCTGTATACTGAAAGCACCGTCACCCACCCAAAGCGAGGGACACATGACAAACCCCAGCATCTTCATCAGCTACAGCCACAAGGACGAGGAATGGAAAGACCGAGTCGTCACGCATTTGCGCGTGTTGGAAATGGAAGGCATGCTCGATGTCTGGGACGACCGCCGCATCGAAGCGGGCGATGACTGGTTCACAGAGATCGAACAGGCGATCAACGCCGCAAGCATTGCCGTTTTTCTCATCTCGGCAAATTTCCTGACCTCCAAATTCATTCATGACGAAGAAGTCTCGCGTTTGCTCACACGCCGCGAAAAGGAAGGTGTGCGCGTCATCCCGATCATCGTCAAACCCTGCGCGTGGACTCAGGTCAAATGGCTCTCGCCGATTCAGGCGCGACCCAAAGACGGCAGGGCGCTTTCAGCGGGGAACGAAAATCAAATTGATACCGACCTTGCTGCATTGGCGGAGGAAATCGCAAAAATTTTTCGGCGTGTAGGGGCGATTCATGAATCGCCCCTACGTGTGTCGTTACCACCCGACAAAATCTCCCTCGCCCACCTCCCTTCCACATCACCTGACCTTTTTGGTCGTGAAAAAGAATTGAAAGAAATGGACGAGGCTTGGGAAAATCCGCAAATCAACGTGATGACCCTTGTCGCCTGGGGCGGAGTTGGCAAGAGTGCGCTGGTCAACAAGTGGCTGACGCAAATGGCGCTGGACAATTACCGTGGCGCAGAGCGGGTCTACGGCTGGTCGCTTTACAGCCAGGGCGCGGCGGAGGGACGGCAGGTCTCGGCTGACCAATTCATCGCATCGGCGCTGGCATGGTTTGGCGACCCCGACCCGAACGTCGGTTCTCCCTGGGACAAGGGCGAGCGGCTGGCGGAACTGGTGAAGCAGTCGCGCGCGCTGATCATCCTAGATGGACTCGAACCGCTGCAAAATCCGCCGCCTGTCGAAACGGGACGAATTAAAGACCCTGCGCTGGTGGCGTTCCTGCGTGAGTTGGCACGTCAGAATCCTGGATTGGTCTTCATCACCACGCGGCTGGCAGTAGATGACTTGAAGGACTGCATCGGAAGCACAGCCATAGAGCGAGACCTTGAAGCACTTTCAGATGAGGCAGGCGCAGAATACCTCAAACATCTCGGCGTTGATGGAACCGAAGATGAACGCAAAGAAGCCTCTCACGATTTTGGCGGGCACGCGCTAGCGTTGACGTTGATGGGCAGCTATCTCAAAACAGTTCATCGCGGCGACATTCGCAAGCGGAACGAGATTCCTCATCTGACCGATGACCAAAAGCAGGGGTCACATGCACGGCGCGTATTGGAATCTTATGAACGCTGGTTACAAGGCAAACCCGAATTAGATATTTTACGTTTGATGGGATTATTTGACCGACCTGCGGAAAAAGGCGCAGTGGATGCCTTGCGAAAAGAACCTGTCATTGTAGGTCTCACCGATGCCCTACAAAAATTGGGCGAAGCCCAATGGAAATACGCGGTGGAAAACTTACGCAAGTTGCGTTTGTTGGCACACTCGTCCTTCGACTCACCTGCACTGCGCGCAGGCGCAAGTAACGCTCAAGACGAATTAGACTGCCACCCGCTTTTGCGCGAGCACTTTGGCGAGCAATTGAAAGAAGGCAACCCCGCCGCGTGGCGCGAAGGCAACAACCGCTTATATGAATATTACAAAACCAGCGCAAAAGAATTGCCCGACACCTTGCAAGAGATGACGCCGCTCTTTGCGGCGGTGCTGCACGGCTGTCAGGCGGGGAGACACCAAGAGGCGTTGGATGAAGTGTTGTGGAAGCGAATTCGCAGAGGGCAGGAAGGATTTAGTGTGCTAAATCTTGGCGCGTTTGGTGCTGACCTTGCTGCTCTTTCTGGTTTCTTTGAGTCAGTATGGCGCAAACCTGTTGATGGGTTAAGAGAAAGTGACAAGGCATTTGTTCTGACTGGGGCTGGTTTTCACCTGCGCGCACTTGGTCGGCTAGTAGAGGCGGTTCAACCGATACAGGCAGGGCTTGAAAATAACATCACGCGCCAAGATTGGACGAATTCAGCAATACAAGCCAGCATCCTGAGCGAACTCTACCTGACCATCGGCAACGTGCAGCAGGCACTTGCCTACGCCGAGCGAAGCGTCGGTCTCGCGGATAAGAGTGGGGATGAGTTTCAGAGAATGCACAGACGAGTGCGATTTGGCGATGCTCTACATCAAGCAGGACAATTGGAAAAATCACAAACCATGTTTCGTGAAGCAGAAGAAATGCAAAAGAAACATGAACCTACGTTTCCACTTCTTTATTCTATGAGTGGTTTTCAATACTGCGACCTGTTGTTGAGTCAGGGGAAGGTTGCGGAGGTGGAACGGCGGGCAAGGAATGGATTGAAAATGCACGAGCAAGGTGCATTAAGTGACCTTTTGAGTATTGCGCTTGACCATCTCTCGCTTGGGCGGGCGAAATTCCTTTCGTCATTGCGAGCCGCCGAAGGCGGCGAAGCAATCTCCCCATCCGAGTCGGGGATTGCTTCGGCTTCGCCTCGCAATGACGCGCTTGTCTACTTCACCCGCGCGGTGGATGGCTTGCGGCAGGCAGCCGACCAATCACGTCTTCCGCTCGGCTTACTGGCGCGGGCAGAGTATTACCGCGCCGTCGGTGATATCGTCAAGGCGCAAAAGGATTTGGACGAAGCCTTCTCCATCGCCACGCGCGGTGGGATGGGGTTGTATCTGGCGGATTGCCACCTCGGCTACGCCCGTTTGAACGTTAGCAAGTTGAAAAGTTTGAAAGTTGAAAACCTGTCAACCTTCAAACCCGAAAACGTTCAAACCGATTATCGCGCCGAAGCAAGGAAGCACGTAGCAATCGCGAAAGAGATGATCGACAAGATGGGCTATCATCGCCGCGACAAAGAGGTGGAAGAATTGGAAGAACAATTGAAATGAACCGTAGGGGCGACTCTCCCTGCGCGATTCAGTCGTCACGTTTACAAGAAACATTCATCCTCGATCCTTCAAAATTCATCCTTTCTGGAAAATCCCATGCAAACCGAACTCACCCATCCCAGTCCCCTGCTTCAAGCCGACGGCAGCCTTGCCCAAGTCGGCTGGGCGCGACAACCCATTCTCGACTGCAATCTTGAGTCTGCGAACTTCTATACCATCAAGCCGTTGCAGCGCTTCCGCATCAAACGCTGGGATTACTACGCCGTGTTCAGTCCGCGCCGATTCTTCTCCGCCACCATCGCGGATCTCGGCTACGCGGGCAATCTCTTCGTTTACACGATGGACTTTGAAACGGGCGACCTGCACGAGGAGGGAATCGTCGTCCCGTTTGGCAAAGGCGTGGAACTGCCGCGCAACTCGACGGAAGGTCACAGCCATTTTGCGGATAAAAACCTCAAACTGGACTTCACCGTCCAACCCGACCATCGGCATTTGTCCGTCGCTTGGGACACCTTCCACGACGGGCGCGGCATTCAAGCAGAGATCAATTTGCAAACACCTTCAGGTTACGAGTCGATGAACATCGTCATCCCCATCGGGCAAAAGCGTTTTTACTGGAACCGCAAGATCAACTGCCTGCCCGCCAGCGGATTTGTCAAATACGGCGACCTGACCGAAACCCTCGACCCCAAGACCTGCCTCGGCTCGCTGGATTGGGGACGCGGCGTGTGGGAATATCAATCCTACTGGAATTGGGCAAGCGCTTCCGGCTTCCTCGCGGATGGTCGGACCATCGGGCTGAACCTCGGCTGCGGCTTTGGCGACCTTTCCAAGGCTGGCGAGAATGCCGTCATTTTGAATAACCGTATCCACAAGCTGGAGCAGGTCAAGTTCGACTATGTCTCCGGCGATTACATGAAGCCGTGGAAATTCACCGACAGCGAAGGACGCCTCGACCTGACCTTCACCCCGTTCAAAGACCGCACCGCGCAAACCAATTTGGGAATCATCACCAGCCTCGTCCATCAGATGTTCGGGCGTTACAACGGTTTTGCGGTTGCCGACGACGGCGAGAAGATCCAGATCAAGGACCTGATCGGTTTTGCGGAAGAGCATCACGCCAAATGGTAAATTGCAGAGGAGCGTGAGAAGCTGCTGACATCGTAGTACTTTCATGGGAACCTCCGCGCCTTCTCGAACGTTATAATTGAGGAAAGGAGGGCTCCTCCCATGACAGAAAATCAAAAGCCTTCGCTCGGCACGAAACGCAGCCTCGTTTTATTCGGGGTCATTCTGCTCGTTTGCATTGGCGGTGTAATTCTGGTGACGAAGTGGAAAAAGCCCGATATTTTTACCCCCGTCAAGGCAACCCCTGTGACCATCGAAATAAATACAACCCCGTCCCCTGAAGATACTGCGGACAAATACTCGATCAGCGTTGAGTTGAGCGAGGGACAGTCCCAGCCGCAGGCGGCGGAAGTTTTGCCGGCGACCAGCGGTGAGCCGCTTTCCGCGGAAGAGGTCGATGCGATTCTCTCGCGTCTGCCCGCGCTGACGCCTGATCCCGACGACCAGACGGATTTCAAGCTGCCAGTGGAGATTCTGCCCCCGCCGCAACCGGGCAACATCCTCCAGGAGTCGTTCCCTCCCCTCGAAACGGGACCAACCCCGGAGGCGGTCGAATCTGGTCCGCTTCAGGTGTTGCGATTCTCCCCCGAAGGTGAAATCCCCGTTGCGCCATTCGTCAGCGTGACGTTCAACCAGCCCATGGTACCGCTTGGGACTCTGGGCGACCTCGCAGAGAAAGACGTCCCGGTCAAAATCGAGCCATCCATGCCCGGCACCTGGCGCTGGCTTGGGACAAAGACCCTGACCTTTGAATATGATTCGGAATTGATCGACCGCCTGCCCAAGGCGACCGAATATCGCGCCACCGTGCCTGCGGGGACAAAATCGGCTTCGGGTGAGACGCTGGCTGAGGCGGTCACGTGGACGTTCACGACGCCCCCGCCAAAAATTGTCACATTTTACCCGAGCGGTGATGTGCCACAACCACTCGAACCAATCTTTTTCATTTTGTTCGACCAGCGCATCGACCCAGCCGCGGTGCTAAAAACCGTTCAAGTCACGGCGGAAAGCCAGACCGTCGAAATTGTTCAAGCAACGCAGGCTGAAATTGACGGGGATGAACAGGTCAGTCAACTGGCAAAGGACGCACCGGAGGGACGCTGGTTTGCGTTTCGCGCCACGAAACCTTTTCCACCGGCAACCGGCGTTTCTGTGATCGTCGGACCGGGGACGCCATCAGCCGAAGGACCACTGACCGCAACAGATGTACAGTCCTTTGGATTCGCAACCTACTCGCCCCTACGCATCGAGGAACATCGCTGTTCGTGGTACGATGACAAATGCCCGCCGTTGACGCCGTTTTACATCCGCTTCAACAACCAATTGGATATGGACGTTTTCAGCGAAGATATGCTGAAGGTTGAGCCTGAGATACCGGGCGTGTCTGCCAACGTCTTCGGCAACGCCATCGAGATCAGCGGCGAAACCAGCGGACAAACCACCTACACGGTCACGGTCTCGGGCAAAGTGCAGGATGTCTTCGGTCAGCAGCTTGGCAAAGACGCCGATCTGAAGTTCAAGGTGGGCAAAGCCGAGTCGATGCTGGTCAACACCGGGCAAAACTTCCTGACCCTCGACCCGTCGTCCAGCAAGGCGGTCTTCTCGGTCTATGCCATCAATTACAAAAGACTCAACCTGAAAGTTTATTCCGTCCAGCCCTCGGACTGGAAGGCATACAAACAATACCTGCGCGACTGGCAGCAGACCGATGTCCCGTCCAAAATGCCGGGCAAACTTGTAGAAGACAAGGCGCTCTCGTTGGACATTCCCGACGATACGCTGACACAGGTGGACATCGACCTGAGGCAGTACATGGACGGGAAGTTCGGGCATTTCGTGGTCATCGTCGAGCCGCCGGCGGGGATTTTTGAAAGCCAGGATACCAAGTGGCAGCGCTTCTCGCAGACGGTCATCACCTGGGTGCAGGTGACGCAGATCGGGCTGGACGCCTTCACCGACCACAGTGAAATGGTCGCCTGGGCAACCGACCTGAAAAATGGCGCGCCGCTGGCGGGCATCCAAATTCAAGCGGACAACGGCAGCGCAACGGTCACAAGCGGCAAGGATGGCACAGTCCGTTTCGACATTCCCAACGGCGCAACCTACCTGACCGCCCGCAAAGGCGACGACCTGGCGATCCTGCCGCGCTCGGCTTATTTCTGGTACGACGACGCATGGTCTCCCATGCCGGTGATCGATTCCCTGCGCTGGTATGTTTTCGACGACCGCGCGATGTACAAGCCTGGCGAGGAAGTTCATGTCAAAGGCTGGCTCAGGCGCATCGGCAACAGGCAGGACGGTGACGTCGGGTTGGTCGGACCCGATTTGAGCGGGGTCAACTATCAGGTCATCGACCCGTTCGGAAACCAACTCGGCAACGGGCGCGTCGAAGTAAACGCCCTCGGTGGATTCGACTTCGTCTTCACCATTCCGCAAGCCACAAATCTTGGGGCTGCCCAAATCCAACTGACAGCCGAAGGCGGCTTGGGCAATTTGAGCGAAACCCAGTTCTATCATCAATTCCAGATACAGGAATTCCGCCGCCCCGAATTCGAGGTGACAGCGCGCAGCGAAACCAGCGGACCTTATTTTGCCGGTGACCATGCCACGCTGGCAGTGGAGGCGAAATACTACGCCGGCGGCGGGTTACCCAATGCCGAAGTGACCTGGCAGGTCTCGACTTCGCCGGGTAGTTATTCTCCGCCCAACTGGCCCGACTTTACCTTTGGCTCGTGGCAGCCGTGGTGGTTCTATTATGACTTCGGTTACCAGCAAGGTCAGGAACCCCAATACCAAACCTTTACAGGCAAAACCGACGCTTCGGGCACGCACTACTTGAACGTCGTCCTGAAACAACAGGGCAGCAAAGACCCGCAGCCGCAAAGCGTGTCGGCGCAAGCCACGGTGATGGACGTCAACCGCCAGGCGTGGAGCAGCACGACGAACCTACTCGTCCACCCAGCGGATTTGTACGTCGGCATCCGCAGCGACAGCTACTTCGTCGAAAAAGGCACGCCCATCAAAGTGGATTTCATCGTCACCGATCTGGACGGCAAACCGGTTGGAAACCGTCCCGTCGAAATCACCGCCGGCAGGCTGGATTGGAAGTACATCAAGGGCGAGTGGACGGAGCAGGTGGTCGACGTCCAAACCTGCTCGCAGCAATCCGCGCCCGAGCCTGGGACGTGTTCCTTCGAGACACCCCTCGGTGGAAGCTACCAGATCACCGCCGTCGTCACGGATGAATCAGGTCGCAAGAATCAAAGCCGTTTCACGCGCTGGGTCAGCGGCGGACAAAGACCCCCCGCCCGAAATGTGGAACAGGAAAAGGTCACGCTGATTCCGGACAAGGAAACCTACCAGCCCGGTGACACGGCGAAGATTCTCGTCCAGTCGCCATTCACTCCCGCCGAAGGGATGCTGACCGTTGACCGCAACGGAATTCTGTACACGGCACGCTTCGAAATCAAGGACGGCTCGACCACGCTTGAAATCCCCATCGAAGAGAAATACATCCCCAACTTGAATATTCAAGTTGACCTCGTCGGCTCTGCCCCGCGCACCGACGATAACGGCGAGACGCTCAAAGATGTCCCGCCGCGTCCCGCCTTTGCCAGCGGACAGTTGAATCTCAAGATTCCGCCGCTGCAACGGACTCTGTCCCTGCAAGTGACTCCGGATCAATCCGCGCTGGAGCCTGGCGGCGAGACCACGCTGAATGTCACGGTAAAGGATTCAAAAGGTCTGCCCATGGCGGATGCGGAACTGGCTGTCGTCGTGGTGGATGAATCCATCCTCGCGTTGACCAATTATCAACTGAGCGACCCGTTGAGCGTTTTCTACGCCGAGCGTCCTCCATACCTGTCGAGCATTTACAGCCGCGCCAATATCATTCTGGCTGCTCCACAGGAACTGGCAAAACAAGCCAGGCAAGCCAACGAAAGCGCGGATATGCTGATGGCGGCGGCTCCCGCCGCAGCAGAAGCGCCTGCCGCTACAGAAGCGCCGATGGCAACCATGACAGTGGTAGGTGAATATGGAGGAGAGGATTTTAGTCAAACGACACAACCGACAATCGCCGTACGCTCGGACTTCAACCCGCTGGCAACCTTTGCCGCTTCCGTGCGGACTGGCTTCAACGGCGAGGCGCGTGTTTCGATCAAACTCCCCGATAACCTCACCCGCTACCGCGTCATGGTGGTGGCGGTGGACGATGGCGGAAATCAATTCGGCACCGGCGAGTCAAACCTGACGGCGAGATTGCCGCTGATGGTGCGTCCATCCGCGCCGCGCTTCCTCAACTTTGGCGATAAATTCGAATTACCGGTTGTGCTTCAAAACCAGACCGACCTGCCGATGACGGTGGATGTCGCCGCCCGTGCCACAAACCTTGAACTTGGGAATGCCGGTCAGCGGATTACCGTCCCAGCCAATGACCGCGTGGAAGTGCGCTTCCCGGCGGCAACGGTCAAGGCGGGAACTGTCCGCGTGCAGATTGTGGCGACCTCTGGAAGTTACGCCGACGCCGCGACGGTTGAGTTGCCGGTTTACACGCCCGCCACCACCGAAGCCTTTGCCACCTATGGCGTCATTGATGAAGGCTCCACCGCCCAGCCCGTGCAATACCCAGCGGGAGTCTTCCCGCAATACGGCGGACTGGAGGTCAGCACGTCGTCAACCGCGTTGCAGTCGTTAACCGATGCCGTTCTGTATCTGGTGTCGTATCCGTTCGAATGTTCAGAGCAACTGGCTTCGCGGATTCTGGCTGTTGCCTCCCTGCGCGATGTGCTGACCGCGTTCAAAGCTGACGGGTTGCCTTCGCCAACAGAGATGGAATCAGCCGTCAGCCGCGACATCGAACGCCTGCGCGGGATGCAAAACTACGACGGTGGATTCCCCTACTGGCGGCGCGGCTTCGAGTCGAGTCCCTTCAACACCATCCACGTCGCCCATGCCCTGTTCCGCGCGCAGGAAAAGGGTTTCGATGTCCCCACTGAAATGCAGCAGAACGCGCTGGTATATCTGCGCGACATCGAAAGCCATTACCCATCGTGGTACAGCCTGGACACCCGACGGACGCTCAGCGCGTACGCGCTCTACGTCCGCAACCTGACGGGTGACCGCGATGCGCGAAAAGCTGAAGCCCTTTTGGACGAGGCCGGTTTGGATAACCTTTCGATGGAAGCCATCGGCTGGTTGTGGTCGGTGATCGACGACGAAACCCAACTGGACGCGATTCGACGCTTCATCAACAACCACGTGGTCGAGACGGCCGGCGCGGCAAACTTCACGACAGCTTACTCCGACCAGACCTACCTGCTGCTCAGCTCCGACCGCCGCACCGATGCCATTTTGCTGGACGCGCTGATCGAGGATAATCCGCAAAGCGATTTGATTCCCAAGGTGGTCAACGGCTTGCTGGCTCACCGCACGAAAGGTCGCTGGGGCAGCACGCAGGAGAACGTCTTCGTCCTGCTGACCCTCGACCGCTACTTCAACACCTACGAAAGTCAGACACCGGACTTCGTGGCGCGCATCTGGCTTGGAGACACCTACGCCGGCAGCAACGAGTTCCGCGGACGCACGACGGATATTTACAAGACGCTCGTCCCGATGGAGTACGTGCTGAGCGAAACGTCGGCTGGCGGCGGAACGCAGGATCTGATCCTCAGCAAGGACGGTCCCGGCAGACTCTACTACCGGCTTGGACTGCAATACGCCCCAACCGACTTGAACCTCGATCCGCTGGAGATGGGATTTGTCGTCCAGCGCCACTACGAATCTTTGGACGACCCCGAGGATGTTTACCAGGACAACGACGGCGTCTGGCATATCAAGGCTGGGACTCGTGTGCGGGTTAGAATCACAATGGAGGCGGATAACCGCCGCTATCACGTGGCCCTGGTCGACCCGCTCCCCGCTGGCTTGGAAATCATCAACCCGGCGCTGGCAGTCTCTGAAAGCATTCCGCAAGACCCGACCAGTCCCGACTATAAATATGGCTGGTGGTGGTGGGGTCCGTGGTACGAACACCAGAACATGCGCGACAACCGCGCCGAGGCGTTCACTCCATTGCTTTGGGAAGGCGTCTACGAGTACAGCTACGATGCCCGCGCCACCACGCCCGGCACATTCATTGTCCCGCCGGCAAAAGCCGAGGAGATGTACTCGCCCGAAGTCTTTGGTCGCAGTGGCAGCGATTGGGTGATCGTCGAATAACCACTACTGAGACCTGACAGGTTTCCAATCGATCTGGTCCGCCAGACTCTTGCCCACCGCAAGTCATTCTGACGGACCGGGTGTCTGACGAAACCTGTCAGGTCTGATGAAGGGGGATTTTTTCTCTTGACTTTCCATCTCGCCGGGCGTAAAATCATATTAATCTGATTAATCGGATAACTATATGATATTACGCGACCGAAACTCCCCCGAAATCTCCGAATTCCTGCGCTACCTGGCTTTGCACCCGGAAGCGGAAACCAACCTGCCCACGCTCAGCGAGCTAAGCCGTGAGCTTGGCATCAGCGTGGCAGGCTTGCGCGAACAACTCGAAGTGGCGCGCGCGCTTGGGCTGGTCGAGGTCCGCCCGCGCACCGGGACCAGACGCCTGTCCTATTCCTTCGCACCAGCCGTCAAGCAAAGCCTGACTTACGCGCTGACCCTTAATCAGAAATATTTCCAGAAATATTCCGAACTGCGCACCCATATCGAGAACATCTACTGGGATGAAGCGGTCACCCTGTTGACCGAAGACGACAAGCGCGAACTGCAAGACATCATCGCCGCCGCATTCGACAAGCTGCGCGGAAACCCCATCCAGGTGCCGCACGAGGAGCACCGCAGGATGCACCTGCTGATCTACAGCCGTCTCGACAATCCCTTTGTGATGGGCTTGCTGGAGGCATACTGGAACGCCTACGAAGCAGTGGGCTTGAACATGTACGCAGGCGGCGTGGATTACCTCGAAACGATTTGGGGGTATCACAAGACAATGGTCGAAAGCATTTGCAACGGTAATTACGCGGCTGGACGCAAGGCTTTGATGACGCACATCGACCTCTTTGCATCCCGCCCGTTATAAAAAACAAGGAGTCTCATGAATAAAATCATCAACGATTTCTCGATCACAGTTGGCACAGTTAACGGTTCAGGAAGTTCCACAGCCAACAACACCATCCTGCGCACCCTCTTCAAGATGGGCGTCCCAGTCTCGGGCAAGAACCTCTTCCCCTCCAATATTCAGGGGCTGCCGACGTGGTACATCATCCGCGCAAACAAGGATGGTTTCGTCGCCCACCATGAACGACGCGACATCGTGATCGCAATAAACCCGGCTTCCTTTACCCGTGACCTGGCGTCGGTTGTGCCCGGCGGAGCCTTTTACTACGCCGACGACATCAAACTGCCGATCAACCGCACCGATATCGCCGTCTACCCGATGCCGATCAAGGCAATCGTCCGCGCAGACGCGAACATCCCCACCAGCTTCCGCGACCTCGTGGGCAACATGGTCTACGTCGGCGTGCTGGCGCAGATGATCGACCTCGACATGGACGTCATCCACTCCGCGCTGACCTTCCACTTCAAGGGCAAGCAAAAGCCCATCGACATGAACTTCAACGCGGTCAAGGCTGGCGCGGAATGGGCAAAAGCCAACCTCGAAAAGAAGGACCCGTTCCACATCGAGCCCATGAACAAGACCGAGGGGATGATCATGGCGGATGGAAACACAGCCGCCGCGCTTGGCTCCATCTTCGGCGGGGTGCTGTTTGCAGCATGGTATCCCATTACACCCGCCACATCGCTGGCGGAGGCGCTCAACGAATACCTGCCGCAGCTTCGTCAGCGGGAGGATGGCAAACATACCTATGCCGTCGTCCAAACCGAGGATGAACTCGCCGCGCTGGGCATGACGGTTGGAGCGGGCTGGGCTGGGTTGCGCTCGATGACCTCCACTTCGGGACCGGGTCTCTCGCTGATGACTGAGTTTGCAGGTCTCGCATATTACGCGGAAATTCCCGTGGTCATTTGGGACGTGCAGCGCATCGGTCCCAGCACGGGATTGCCCACGCGCACCTCGCAGGGCGACCTGACCTTTTCATATTTCATCGGGCACGGCGATTCGCAATCCGTCATCCTCCTGCCCGGCGACGTGTACGAATGCTTCGAGTTCGGCTGGAAGTCCCTCGACATTGCCGAGCGGATTCAAACACCAGTCTTTGTGCTAAGCGATTTGGACATGGGCATGAACCAGTGGATGAGCAAACCCTTCCAATATCCCGACACACCCATGGATCGCGGCAAAATCCTGCTCGAAAAAGACATCGAAGAACTCAAAGGCAACTGGGGACGTTATCTCGACAAGGACGGCGACGGCATCGGCTATCGGACATTCCCCGGCAACAGACATCCGCTCAGCTCATATTTCACGCGCGGTACCGGTCACGACGAGTACGCCAAGTACAGCGAGGAAGCCGCAACCTACACGGCGAACATGGATCGCTTGAAGAGGAAGCAGGAAACCGCCAAGCAATACGTCCCCGCTCCGGCGCTCCACAAAATGAAAGGCGCCACGGTGGGCATCATCGCCTACGGCTCGACGGAAGCCGCTGTACTCGAAGCCCAATACCTGTTGAACAGGGATCACGGGATCAAATCCGACTTCCTGCGCATCCGCGCCCTGCCCTTCACCCGGGAAGTGGACGCCTTCCTCAAAAAGTACGACCAGCTCTTCATCGTGGAAATGAACCGCGACGGGCAGATGGATCAAATCCTCAAGGTGGAGTATCCGCAATTTGCCGTGAAGTTCAGGTCGGTGGCGGTCGGTGACGGCCTGCCCGCTTCGGCGAAGTGGATTTTGGAAGGCATTCTGGAAAAGTATGAAGCTGGCGAAAAGAAAGTAACGAGTAAAAAGAAATCAGTGACCAGTAAACAGAAGCCAGTAGTCAGTGCCGCCAGAAAAACGCCCGTAAAGAAAGCCGTGAAGGGCAAGGCGGTCAAGAAGGCGAAGAAATAAAAGGAGTAATGAAAAATGACTGAAACTCTTCCCATGGCTGGCGCGCCTGCACATTTAAATCTCGCCGGTCTTTCCAAGAATGATTACCGCGGCGCACCGACCACCCTCTGTCAGGGCTGCGGACACAACTCGATCTCGAACCAGATCGTGGGCGCGATGTACGAAATGAACATCGTCCCCGAAACCATCGTCAAGTTCAGCGGCATCGGATGCTCGTCCAAGTCGCCGACTTATTTCATGAACCGTTCCTTCGGGTTCAACAGCCTGCACGGACGCATGCCCGCCATCGCCACCGGCGCGTTGTTCGGCGACCACAGTCTCAAGGGCATCGGCGTTTCCGGTGACGGCGACTCTGCCAGCATCGGCATGGGGCAATTCAAGCACATCATGCGCCGCAACGTGAACATGCTGTACATCGTCGAGAACAACGGCGTGTACGGCCTCACCAAGGGACAATTCTCCGCCACCGCCGAAAAGGGACTGGAACTGAAAAAGCAGGGACAAAACGTCTACATGCCGGTTGACATCTGCATGGAAGCCTTTGTCTCGAACGCGACGTTCATCGCCCGCTCCTTTGCGGGCAACGCCAAACAGGTGAAGGAACTGCTCAAGGCGGCGCTCTCGCACAAGGGCATCGCGGTGCTGGACATCATCAGCCCTTGCGTGACGTTCAACAACCAGGAAAACGCCTTCCATTCCTATTCGTGGGGCAAGGACCACGAGGAGCCTTTGCACGAAATCTCCTACATCGCGCCGCGCAACGAGATCGTCCTCGAACGCGAAATGGAGGAGGGTGAAATCCGCGAAGTTGCCATGCACGACGGTTCGGTGGTTGTCTTGAAGAATCTCGAAAAGGGATACGACCCCGCCAACCGCTTCGAGGCGCTGCGCGTGATGGAGGAAGCCCAGCAAAACGGATGGCTGGTGACTGGTCTCCTGTACGTGGACACCAGCAAGCCCGCCCTGACCGAAATGTACAACCTGGTGGATACCCCGCTCAACCGCCTGACCGAAGCGGACCTGCGCCCCGACCGCTCGATGATCGACAAGGTGAATGCGTTGATGTTCTAGGGCGGGTCAAAGGTCGAAAGTCAAAAGTCAAGAGCGTGGATTTGCGGACAGCATTTCCACGCTCTTCATTTTTACCTGTGTACTTGTTTACCCGTGTATCTTATAATCCATCCCATGAAATCTCTGGAGCATGAAATCCAACTTGAATACATCCGTGCCAGCGGACCGGGCGGACAGAACGTCAACAAGGTGGCGACGGCGGTGCAATTACGCTTCGACGTGCTGAACTCCCCGTCTCTGGCGGAGGATGTCAAAACGCGGCTGGTTAAACTGGCGGGCAAACGCATGACGGATTCGGGAACGCTGGTTATCGAAGCCGGCAGGTTCCGCACGCAGGAGAAAAACCGTGAGGACGCCGTCAACCGTCTGTACGAGTTGGTGAGAAAAGCCAGCGAGAAGCCGAAGGCGCGTCACAAGACCAAACCGACAAGGGCATCGCGGGAGGAAAGGTTGAAGGAGAAAAAGAAACGGGGCGAGGTCAAGAAAAACCGAAAGAAAACAACCGTCACTTTCGAATGAAAACCAACAAAATTCAAATATTTTAAATACCGCAAAGAAATAAAAAACTATATACTGTTTTAAACAACAGGAAGTATCCATCTGTCGATCCATTATTACAAGGGAACCGCAAATGTTGACCAAAATGCGCCATCTCCTTCCAACAGCTTTGAAACAACTTCGAAACGGGGACGTTCACTGGAAGCCAGCGTTGAGTGCGGCGGAACAAACCAGGCTGACTTGGGCAAAAGCCATCCAATCCCATGCCAGCATCCCCGCGGTTTACAGGGAATTCTTCGAGTCTCGATTCACGGGTGGGATGCCATTCCCATATACGGTTCTCGCGCCTGTCCGCAATGATTTTTTTCACAAGACAACCGAAAAATTGGTCGTCCATTCCGGACGGGAAATCAACATCCTGGAAAACCTGGGGGATGCATACAAGCTGTATGTCTATCCCTTTGAAAAGATCAGCTACGTGGAAGTCGGCGTCGTCCTGCTGGATGCCTATATCAAAATCAGCGGGGTGACAAGTGAGGGCAACCCCGATTCGATCACCATCAAGTTCAACTCGGTAACCGATCACCTTTTCACGCCCATCCTGAAGGCAATACGCCTCGCTGCGACCGGTCACGAGGAAACCTCACAAGACAATGAAGAGGGCAAGTTCGACCATCTCTCCAGGTTGAACTTCAAATTCATGAGCTATGCCCAGCGCAGCCTGCTGGCTGGAGAAAAGGTTCTCCAATTCGTCTTACAGCCCGAAATTCAGACACCGCTCATAACGCTTCCGGGCTGGACCTATTACAAAATCCTTTCCCCCACTCACATGAGCATCCTGACAGACAGGGAACTCATCATGATTCGAGAGGATGAACTAAAGAGCAGGGATATCGGAAGATACGGTGGCTTCTGGGACTACATCCCCCTAAACAAAATCGTTGCGCTGAACCTGACCCACATGGACAACAATCTACTGACGCTGTCCATCCAGCTATCTGAAAATACCCGGCTCGGATTCCTCTTTGAACCCTCTACGAAGCCGGAACTTCACCAGTTACTCGACCACTTCGACAAACTGTCTGCCGCACATAGAGGAAAAAGATGAGCCGCTCGTCGTCGCCACGACAGTTCAACTGCATTTCGACGCGCGGGCGCGCTCATCCGACATAAAATCCACACAGCTTCTTTGCAGCTTCTCGATACACCGGTGGGAGAATTAGCCAAAAGGAATACAAACATGGCTAACAAGGAATCCATCCGTCGGCATCACAACAAACGCATCACAACCTGTCACAAACATGGGGGAGGAAGACTTCGCAGCGAGAATGAACATCTTCAATCCGAGATTATCCGTCTCAAACAATTACTTACCAAATTGGAAGAACAGGCATCACTCGACCCGCTGACGGGTGTGTTTAACCGTCGGCGGGTGGAATTCATGCTTGCGGCAGACGATGCTCCAACGAGATGGGGCATTGCCCCTGTCAGCATTGTGATGCTGGACATGGACAACTTCAAAGGGATCAATGACGCCTTTGGCCATGTGGTCGGCGACCTGGCGCTGAAAACCCTGGGCAAGAAACTCAGACAAATGACGCGGGCCGAGGATATTGTATGTCGCTACGGCGGCGACGAATTCATCGTCTTCCTTTACAACGTCAGTTGTGAGACGGCATATAAACGCGTCGAAGAGTGGCGACGGACAGTGGAGGAAAGCCCAATCATTCATCAGAGCGGGCGAATTCGCATCACAATCACGGCAGGCATCGCCAGCTACGCGGAACATGGGGATACGCTTGCCAAAACCATCAAGGCGGCAGATAGGGCGCTATATTGGGCAAAAGGCATGGGACGAAACTGCGTGGCAACAGCAGACGATGTCAATCAAACGTTTTACTCATTCCCGTATAATCTTCTGACAAACAGGGAATTTGCGAACGTCGAATCTGGCTTTTGTAACTAAAGCACCAAAGCGAACACCCCGCCGACAATTTACGACCACACAAACACCACACAATTCCTTCACCGCCATGTAATTCCCCGCTGGGAAAATACAACCATCGAGCTTCCTTTTCATCTGTGAAGAGGAAACCAACGTCAAAATTTACTATCGGAGAAAAAACATGAAAAACAAAAAATGGTTGAACTACACCCTCGGCATTTTGCTCACCCTGGTCGTACTGACCGTTGTGGCGGGAGCGGGCTTCCGCGCGGGAATGATACAGAACGTCTCCTCCCTGCGAAATGCGAATGGCGCGCGCCTGTTCTTCGCGCATGATGTCAGGGACACGTCACGGGGAATGAAGGGCGCTTTGCAGGATGGCGTCAACCCGCAGAGCAACGGCTTGCCCCAGGATTTCCAAAGGCAAATGCCGGGTATGGATCGCAGCTTCGACCGTCGGGACGGGGGATTCCCTGCCTTCCGCCTGATCCCCTTGATTGTGTTGGGATTGCTGGTCTGGCTCGGATACGTCCTCGTCAAAAAGAGCGGCTGGCGGCTTTCGTTTAGTAAGGTGACTCCCACTCCTGCCCCTGTCGCAGTCGAAACCTCCAGCGTGGGAGTGGAGGAGAAAAAGGAATCAGAGTAGGAAAAATCTGTTGAGCAGAATCAGACGTCCACTTCGAAAGAGGTGGGCGTCTTTTGCTTAATCTACACAATCTCTCCACAATTCCATGACGGCTTCTTTACATCCGTTTTTTATACTGCAAACACCGAAAAATAAATCACGCAAAGGAAAGGCGCACAGACAAAATGCCATCGAAAATCAGTTCCTTGTTCACCGCACGAGTCCAAAAACTGGAGAAATCAAAACTATTCAAACGGTTCGGGAAAAAGACCTGGTGGGGAATTGCCCTTGTCCTCGTCCTCGCAATTGGGGGCGGCGTTGCCTATTTTCAGGTGAACACCGGAGAAACAGAAACCACCGAGACCCAAACCCTGCAAACCACGGTAGCCAGGACAGGCGACCTGACGCTTTACGCAAGCGGTACCGGGACATTGATCGCCGTGCGCGAAGTGGACCTGCGCTTCACTGCCGACGGGGAGGTAAAGGAAATCAATGTGGAAGTTGGCGACAAGGTCAAGGCGGGCGACGTGCTGGCAAGGATCGACGACACGGATGCGCAGATCAAATACAAACAGGCGAAACGGGATTTGCTCGAGTCGACCTCGGCGGCGGCGGTTGCCACAGCGGAGGAAGCGGTCGCCACGGCGGAAACAGACCTGATTACCGCAATCAATAAATTGTCGTACCTGATCAGCTCCGAGGTCTATTATTGGGAAGTGAAGGTTGCGGAAACGGACACGGCAATTCACGAGGCAAAAGCCGCCCTGGAAACATCCCCGAACAACGCGGAACAAAAAGAGAAGCTGGAAAAGGCGGAAGCCTACATGGAATATGCCGAAGAAAGGCTCAAGGACGCCTGGTGGTATTACGACCATGACTATGTGAAGGATAAATTCGTTGCCTGGGATTCGGAAAGCGGCAAAAAGACATATTCCCCACCCAATGACGCCGAGATTGCGGAGGCGCGCGCAGGTCTGACGGTGGCAAAAGCCACACTTCAGGAAGCCAAGTATCTTTATGCCGCGTTGACCGGTGGAGAAGTACCCGAAGACGCAACCGGCTCCGGCTTGACTGAACTGGAGCAAACCAAACTCAACCTCGAAGCGGCGCAGGTAACACTGGACGGCACAGCACTCATCACGCCCATTGATGGCACGGTTATGTCCATTGACATTATCGTCGGCGACTATCCGGAGGACAACTCCTCGATGACCATCGCGGACTTGAGCAAAAAATATCTCGAAGTATTTTTGGATGAGTCGGATTGGGAAAACGTGAAAGTTGGTTATCCCGCAGAGGTGGTGTTCGACATCCTACCCGATTCCACCTTCAAAGCCACCGTCATTCAGGTCGATCCGGGCTTGTACAGCGAATCCGGTACTTCAGCCGTGAGAGCCATCGTCCAGATCGACGAGGTGGACGAAGACAGTTTCAACTTCCCGCTTGGCACCAGCGCCGCGGCGGATGTGATCGCCGGCGACGCAACGGACGCGATCCTCATTCCGGTGGAAGCCCTGCACGATGCGGGCAATGGTCAATACGGCGTGTTTGTGATGACGAACGGCGAACCCCGCCTGCAACTGGTGGAAGTCGGCATCCAGGATTTGACCACTGCGGCAATCATCTCCGGTTTGAACCCGGGCGACGTGGTGACGACGGGCATCGCGGAGACACAATGAGCGACGGGCGCAAGATCATCGAAACGGTGGACATTACCAAAATCTACGGCATGGGCGATATCAGTGTGGCGGCGCTCAACGGTGTGAGCATCACCATCGAAGCGGGCGAATTCGTCGCCATCATGGGGCAGTCCGGTTCGGGAAAAAGCACGTTGATGCACATTTTGGGATGCCTGTCCAAACCGACGTCGGGACAGTATTTTCTCGACGGCGAGGACGTCAGCCAGTTGGATAAGGTCGAACTGGCGGGAGTCCGTAACCGCAAGATCGGATTCATCTTCCAGGCTTATAACCTGCTGGCGCGGACATCCGCCCTGCGAAATGTGACCCTGCCATTGCTCTACGACCATGCCAACCCGCGCACCATGGAAGAGGCGGATGAAAAAGCCAACAAACTGCTGGCGCTGGTTGGACTTGCGGATCGCGCTCAACACCAGCCGCATGAACTCTCCGGCGGACAGCAGCAGCGCGTCGCCATTGCCCGTTCGCTAGTCAACGACCCGGTGCTGATCATCGGCGACGAGCCAACAGGCAACCTCGACAGTCGCTCCGGCGAAGAAATCATGAATCTCCTGCACACGCTCCATGCGCAGGGCACCACCATCGTCATGGTCACACACGACCCGAAGATCGCCGCACACACCCAACGCACCATCAGCCTGCTGGACGGCAAGGTGGACTTCATCAACCACAACGGGAAGGCACACCATGAAACCGTTTGAAGCCGCGCGCATTGCCTGGGAAGCGATTCAAAAAAACAAGGTGCGTTCGTTTCTCACGATGTTGGGAATCATCATCGGCGTGGCGGCGGTCATCATCATGGTCGCCATCAGCGCGGGAACCGAAGCCACGATTCAAGAACAGATCACCTCACTGGGGTCGAACCTGATCTTTGTTCAGGGTTCGATGCAGCGTGGCGGACCCGGTCAGCCTCCGCAGGGCGGGCTGGTCTTTGACGACGCCGCCGCAATCGAGGAAGGTGTCAGCGGCGTGACCTCGGTGGTGGTCGAACAAAATGCAAGTGAAACCGTCAAATATTCGGGCGACGTCATTCTTGAAAGTATTTCCATCCTTGGCACCACGTCGGGCTTCCTTTCGGTGCGCGACATGGAACTCGCCGACGGACGTTATTTCACCGACAAGGAGATAGACCGCAAGCAGAAGGTGATCGTGCTTGGCTCCTCGATTGCAGAGGAACTTTTCGGCGAGGACGACCCCATCAACCAGGTCGTAACCGTCGACTCGACCAAGATGACCGTCATCGGTGTGATGGAGGAGAAAGGCACAGTCGGCAACACAAGCTATGACTCCTACGTCTTCATGCCCATCACGGTGGTCTTCCAAAAATTCACGCCGTCGATGTTTGCCCGCATCATGGGCGACAGCATCCGCATGATTTACGTGGAAGTCGATCCCGACGAAAACATCGAAGACATCATCACGCAGATCGAAATCCTGCTTGCCAGGCGCCACGATGTCACATTGGATGAAGCCGACTTCACCGTCACCACACAACA
Source organism: Chloroflexota bacterium (assembly GCA_016234555.1). Classification (GTDB taxonomy): domain Bacteria; phylum Chloroflexota; class Anaerolineae; order Anaerolineales; family Villigracilaceae; genus Villigracilis. The sequence continues at coordinate 56,646 of JACRBJ010000023.1, forward strand.
GGACATCATCTCCACCCAGGAATCAACCACCGCCGCCTTCCGTTCCCTGCTGGCGTGGGTGGCAGGTGTCTCGCTCATCGTCGGCGGCATCGGCATCATGAACATCATGCTGGTCAGCGTCACCGAGCGCACCCGCGAGATCGGCATCCGCCAATCCGTTGGCGCGACCCCCAACGACATCCGCCTGCAATTTTTGACCGAAGCCCTCATGCTCAGCATCGTCGGCGGACTGATCGGGATCGTCGTCGGCGTGGGCGGGTCGTACATCTTCGGCGCGCTCAGCGACATGCGGACGGTTGTCCAGCCCAGTTCCATTTTGCTGGCGTTCAGTTCATCCGCCATCGTTGGCGCGTTCTTCGGGTATTACCCTGCAGACCAGGCGGCGCAACTCGATCCCATTGAAGCGTTGAGATACGAATAAAACGGACTCCAAAAAGGACACATCATGAACAAAAATTTTTTCTGGATAGTTCTTCCCCTCCTGACCTTGACTGCCTGCTCCTTCAACTTCGGGACAATTGGTTCCGTTTCGAGCGGCGGCGCTCCCGCCGGTATGGAGCTGCCGGCGCAGACCAAACTCGTCCTCGGCATCATCAACCTCGAAGAGACGGAAAACGCCGTCACTGCCGAACAGGCAAAGGAACTCGTACCGATGTTTTACGTCTTGCAGGATTTGAACGAAAGCGACACCGCCGCGCAGGAAGAGATAGACGGGTTGACGGAGCAAATTCAAGAGACGCTGACTGCCGAACAGACGCAAGCCATTGAAACCATGACCCTCTCGCGGCAGGATATTTTCGCCATTGTGCAAGGCGGGGGGAACAGCGCAAAGACAGGCGCGTCGGAATCATCGTCAACCTCAGGCGATGGGATGGGTGGTCCGCCCGACATGGGCGGAGTCCCTGGCGGGATGCCCAGTGGCGGAGGGATGCCCGGCGGGATGCCTAGCGGGACAACATCCAGCGGGACGACAAGCGTAGACGAGAGCGTCCCCCCCGTAATGGGCACCAGCACCCCCTCGGCATTATTCGACGCTGTGATTGAACTTTTGGAAAAGAAACTGCAATAACAAGGATCGATTTCGATGAGGAAAAATGGATTTCTCCTGATAATGGCGGTGATTACGCTTGCATTGAGCGCCTGCAGTGGGCGTGCAAGCGCAGCGCAGCTTTCGAGGGAGGAAATCATATCTGGCGCATACACGGCTGTTGCATTAACCAGCATGGCTCAATTACAGATGACGCAGATTGTCACCAACACGCCCATTGCGGAGCCTACGGCAACACCAGCAATCATCACGGTAACGCCCTCAATTACCAACACGTCATCTGCAAGTTCTTATACCCATGATTTCGAGAATCCATACCTGACCCCGCTGCCGTCCCTACCGGCAATTGCCACAGTTTCGTTGGCGCAACCCTCTGCCACCGCAGGACAATACAACACGGAAAGTTCGGCTCCCTGCGACGGCTCCACCTATGTCGACGACATGAATATCCCGGACGGGACCGTGTTCGCACCGGGCGAGACCTTCACCAAGACATGGAAGATCAAAAATACCGGCGCCTGCGCCTGGAATAGGTCTTATGCCATTGCCTTTTCGGGCGGGGACGATATGTCCGGCACGGCCACTGCTCTTCGCAGGGCAATCCCACCCAACGGGGCAGGCAACATCTCAGTTGAACTGACCGCGCCCGATACGCCTGGCACTTACACCGGATATTGGGTCATGACCAACAGCAGCGGCGCTCCCTTTGGAAATGTCTTTTATGTACAAATAGTCGTCCAGACCGACAATGCGTCGAAGGATGAATAGCAATCTGATACAATTTCAATGGAAAGAAAATAACATGCCACAAACCATTCTAATCGTCGATGACGAAAAACGTCTTGTTTCCCTCGTGGAAAGCTACCTGACACAGGAAGGCTACCGCGTTGCCTCCGCTTACAACGGCAGGGAGGCACTCACGGTTGCCAACAAGGAAAAGCCCGATCTCATCATCCTCGACATCATGATGCCCGAAATGAACGGTTACGAGTTCATGCGGGAACATCGCGCCAGGTGCGACACCCCCATCATCATGCTGACCGCCAAAGTGGAGGACGACGACAAGATCATCGGTCTCGAACTCGGCGCGGACGATTACGTCGTCAAGCCGTTCAAGCCGCGCGAACTGATGGCGCGGGTGCGGAATGTGCTGCGCCGCGCGGGCAAATCCTCGCCGACAGGGAAGACCCTCAAGGTGGCGGATATCGTCCTCGACCACGACAGCCGCGAAGTGCTGATCGGCGAACGCGGCATCGACCTGACCCCGTCCGAGTTTGACCTGCTCGCCGCCCTGATGACCACGCCCGGGCGCGTCTTTTCCCGCCTCGACCTGCTCGATGTGATTCAAGGCGTCCGCTACGAAGGCTACGAACGCACCATCGACACCCACGTCAAAAATCTGCGCGCCAAACTGGAGGATGACCCGCGTCAGCCGCGTCATATCGAAACCGTGTACGGCGTCGGCTATCGCCTGAGAAAAGCCTGAGCATGAGACTCACCACCAAGTTGATCCTCGCCTTTCTTCTCGTCAGCCTGTTCAGCACCGGCATCATCGTCGTTTTTACGCGCGTTGCCACCAACCGCGAATTCGATAGATTCGTCAACGACAAATACCAGGCTGAAATGGTGGAGGAACTGGCGGGCCATTATTCTGAAAACCAAAACTGGAACGGTGTCGAAAAAGTATTTAGCCGCAACGAAGGCGACGGGCGTCCGCCGCCACTCTTTTCGATTGCAGACAAAGACGGAAAGATCGTCGTCGCTGGAATGGGGCGCCGTCCCGGAGAAATCGTCCGCGCAGATGAACTCAACGCGGGCACAAAAATCCAGATCAACGATGAAACGATTGGCATCCTGCTTTTCAACAAGCCGCCCGACAGGAATCCGCTCGAAGATGAATTCATCCACCGCCTCAGTCAATCGATTTATCTCAGTGCCATCGGCACGCTCATCCTTGCCTTTATTTTCGGCGCCATTCTTTCAGGCACCATCTCCCGCCCCATCCGCGAGTTGACCAAGGCCACACATGAAATGGCTGGCGGAAATTTCGGTCAGCGGGTCCCTGTGCGCTCGCGCGACGAGATCGGCGAACTTGCCGAGTCCTTCAACAAGATGAACGACGACCTGGCGCGCTCCTTCAACCTCCGCAAGCAGATGACCGCCGACATCGCCCACGAACTGCGCACGCCCCTCAGCCTGATCATCGGTCATGCCGAAGGCGTCCACGACGGCGTGCTGCCCGCCTCGAAGGAAAATTTCGAGATCATCCGCGAGGAAGCCGAACGGCTCGCGCAACTGGTCAACGACTTGCGGACTTTATCGCTGGCGGATGCCGGCGAACTTTCGGCGGATTTCCAGCCTGTGGACGTGAACAAACTTTTGAGCGAGATTCAGTCCCATTACCTGGTCCCGTTCAACCAGAAGCAAATCACCCTGGACCTCGAACCTGATTCGGTTATGCTGCGAGCGAATCTCGACCCGGTGCGTTTCTCGCAGGTGCTGACCAACATTCTGGATAACGCCCTGCGCTACACCCCCGAAGGCGGACGAGTCCTCATTTCGACAAAACAAAGCGGCGGGCAAATCGAGATCACCATTCAAGACAGCGGTGACGGAGTCACGCCCGAAGAAGCTGCTCATCTCTTCGACCGATTCTATCGCGCCGACCCATCCCGCACGCGCGACCACGAAGCGGGCGGATCGGGGCTTGGTCTTGCCATCGCCAAATCCATTGTCGAAATGCACAAGGGAAAAATCTGGGCTGAAAGTGAAAAGGATAACGGGCTGAAAATCGTCATCCAACTGCCGGCAATATAACTCTCACACGAGCATCAAAAAGAGGCGGCTCGTTGGAGCCGCCTCTTTTTGATGCTTCATATTTGTCACGATGGTGGATTCGCCGTCGACTTTTTCCCGCCAAACAACCTGCCCACGTTCAGGTAGATTGCCGCGATCACGGAAATGATGACCAGGTTCTTGACTGCATCGACTGGAAACTGAATCGCGCCGTCGTCCTCGCGTTCGGGTCTCAAGCCGTCAGGGGGGAATTCCCCGTCGGTTGATCTCTCAGGCATGGAGGACTGGTCTGTGCCCGATGAAGTGGCGGTCACGGCGCCATAGAACAATCCTCCAACCAAAAATGCGACAACGAGGATCACAACGATTCTGAAAATAGTCTTCATGATTAGACATCCTTTCTTTGCGCGGACAGGGCGGGAGACGCGACAGGTGAGGCGGCGCGCGGAGCAAACAGACTTCTGAACATGCCCGTAATCCAACCCCAGTGGATAGCCATATGCAAACCCATCAGGATCATGGTGATATTTGTGGACAGTTCGTGCAATTCCTTCCAGGACATGTTTTGCGGCAGGGTCAACCCGAAGAACGGAACCACCGTCTTGGAGATCATCAGACCTGAAAGCAGAATCATCACTCCGCTGGCAAAGAGCGCCCAGTTCAAAATATAGTTGAAGCGTTGCCCCTTTGCGCCCTTTGAAAAGATGCGGAGGGTAACCCCAACGATCCAGTTCCAGTTGAGAAGCAGGTGGACAATAACCACGCCGCCCAGGGCAATCCCCAGCCATTCGTGGATGACTTCCCCGGTAAAACGCTGCGCGCTTGCTATCAAAAGGGCAACGAACGCGCCCAGGTCAAGCAATAGTTTTGTGACGTTTTGTTTCGACATATGTTCTCCTTTGTTCATTGATACCTGGATTCTATGAACAGGAAGAACTTTATGGGTGTACAAACTGCGAAAGAATTATGAAGAACTTGTAAAATACCCGCCTATACCGGCACGACCGTTTCCTTCGTCTCGATCACCTCGGCTTGAAGTTTCCCTGCCGACAGTTCGCGCAGACCCAATTGAAAGCCGTCAAATTCGCTGACCGGAAATTGCAGGGTCATCGTGATATCCGCCGCGAAGTCTTCGCCGAGGATTTCGCCGCGATGGCGTGTGGACAACAGACGCGCGCGCTCCAGCAGGTTGTAAGGGATTGCCAGCATCACCACATGCACGGAGACCCGCTGTCCACGCCCGACGGTATTGACCACCAACTGCGCCGACTCGGTGTACGCCTTGACCAGTCCGCCGGTGCCGAGCAGGGTCCCGCCAAAATACCGGGTGATGACCAGCGCCACGTCGCCGAGTCCACTGCCGCGCAGGACAGCCAGCGCGGGCTTGCCCGCCGTCCCGGCGGGTTCGCCATCGTCCGAAAAATATTCCGTGACCGTATTCCCGCCGCCGATTACGTACACGGGGACATTGTGCGTCGCATTTGAGAATTCCTTTTTTATGCGCCCGATGAAAGTCCGCGCCTCGTCGATTGAAAAAGCAGGCGCAAGCGTGGCAATAAAACGCGAGTTCACCACCACATGCTCGCGGCGGATTTCGGTCAGGGGAACGGCATAGGGCTTGGTCACGGGCGAATTGTAACAAGAAATCCAGCCGCGAATTCAATCCGGGGAAATTTGTAACCGGAAGCACTATTGTTTTTCATCGCCAGCCCTTTATAATAAGAACAGGAAAACATCCACCCGTTTCAAGTATTCAGGAGGCTGTATGAAAAACCTACGACGAAACTTTATCAACCTTCTCGCTCTTCTTACGCTGCTCTCAGTTGCGGCGGCGCCCCAACCATCCCCCAGACCCCAAACCGACAACCCAAATCCGCCGGATGAAGTCGTGAAGCTCATCTTCATTCACCACTCCACCGGCAGGAACTGGCTGATCGATGGCTACGGCGATCTCGGTCGCACGTTGGGGGAAAACAATTACTTCGTCAGCGACACCAACTACGGCTGGGGACCCAACGCAATCGGCGACCGCACCGACATCCCGAACTGGACGGAATGGTTCGCCAGCGGAGATACGCCAACCTACATGGAGGCGCTCTTCAACGAATCGGGACAGAACTCTGACTCGTACACGCGAACCCTCGCCGACCCCGGCGGTGAAAATGAAATCATAATGTTAAAGTCCTGCTTCCCGAACTCGGAACTGGGCGGCAGTCCCGACGATCCGCCGGGAACGTACGAGGAACTCACGGTAAGCGGCGCGAAATATGTCTACAACACCATCCTTCCCTTCTTCGCATCCCACCCCGACAAACTATTTGTCGTCATCACCGCGCCGCCGATGAGCGGGGTAAAAGGCTGGTGGTACGCGGACAACGCGCGCGCCTTCAATCAATGGCTGGTCAACGACTGGCTGCGTGAAAACAATTACACCCTCAACAACGTGGCGGTCTTCGACTTCTACAACATCCTCACCGACCCCAACGCCCATCACCGCGTCAACAACGGGCAGATCGAACACCTCATCGGCGAAAGCAACACGCTTTATTATCCGACCGCCGACGGCGACGACCATCCCTCCGTCGAAGGAAGCCTCAAGGCGACCGAGGAATTCGTGCCGATGCTGAACGTCTTTTACCACCGCTGGAAGGAGAGCGCTCCGCCTCCGACTGCGCCCGAAGCTGGTCCCACCGCCCAGGAAGCTGAACCCACCGTCCAAGCCGAATCCCAGCCCGAGCCGTCGTCCCCCGCAACGGGTGTGATCGACAGCTTCGACTCGGGGCAAGTCCCCGGCTCCTACGGCTGGGAAGCCTTCCGCAACGACGCATCCCCCGACACAACTATGGCTTGCGGAGCGGAGACCGGTGGTCGCAGCAGTAACGCGCTCAAGGTCGATTTCAATATCGCCACAAACAGTTGGGGGACCTGCGCCCTCATGTACGAATCCCCGCAGGTTTGGGACATGGGCAAGGGGATAACGTTTTCCTATCGCGCCTCAAAGCCGGAGATTTACTTCGACGTGGACCTGCACGCCGGTTCCGATGAAAACCGCGAGACGTACCTGTACACCGTCGAATCCACCGAGGAAAGCGTGAACGGATGGGTGACAGTGGAACTTCAATGGGATGATTTCCGCCGCGCCAGTTGGGAGGAAAACCCCGGCAAAGCCTTCGCAAAAGCAGGCGAGGTTACGGGCATGGCGTTTGGAGTTGGCACAACACCCGACACGTCCAGCGCCGGCACAATCTGGGTGGACGATCTTTCTTTATTGGGCACAACAGCCGGCGCGCCTTCTGAATCCACGCCCGCCTCGACCGATCAGCCGAAAAAGCCCACCGTTCCATGCGGCGGCGCGTTTGCCCTGCCAATGTCCGTGGTTTTGGCTCTATCCCTTTGGAGAAAAAAGAATAAATAGATTTCCGCACCTCGATCCCACACAACAGCGGTTTGTGACTGAATCGTCACAAACCGCTGTACAGTCAAGCCATTATTTTCTCACCTCACATACTTTTTCCTTGTCGTTCCAGACACAAGCCCAGGAGTTTCTCTTGCACTTTGCCTCCCGCTTGAATTCAGAACACCCGATCACACAGGTCGTGGTTTTGAAACTGTATCCCATGCAATTCTGGTTGAGCTGTTGAATTTCCTGGGTGCAGCAGCCTTGAAACGAGTTGTAGTTATAGCCCTGCGGACATTCCGTGATCGCCGCCTGGACCGTCGGCACGACACAAGCCGGGTTGCAAACGTTGACCACAAAATCAGCTGCCAGCTGCCCCGTGCAGGTAATCATCTGCTTGTCGCCCTTCATGCCCGCATCCGAGCACCTGAAACCCTTCGTCAGCACCTCATAGGTCGCGCCGGCATCGATCAGGATCAAATTATAGGGCCTCTTCTCGGAACAGAAGGTACTGCTCTCCGTCGCGGATGGAAGCTGGCACTGGGGCACGGGTGAAACGCTCGCGGCATCCGCGGCCTGGCAAAACGGCGCAAACTCAGGCGTCGGAGAGGAGGATGGGGCAGCCGTGATGGTCGGCGCCGGCGTCGCGGTTTCCGTGGCGGTGACGGGCGGAGTCAACGTTTCGGGACCCACCTGTGAAAATTCCAAATTACAAGACGAGAGGACAACGATCAAAAGCAAACCGGTAAAAATGGCTTTTTTGTGGATTTTGTTCATTCAAACATCTCCTTATTAATCATTGTTGAGACTGCCCCACAGGCGGGCAATTTCAACCTACGTCCGTTTGGATTATAAATTGCTCTGTTGCAAAGATAATGTGAACTAGCGATGAATGTTGTAGACCAAGGCCTTGATAATCGGCTCGCGGTTCTGAAGTTGTGTCTTTCGAGAACGGATGGTATCACCAAACTTGCGTTTGATCACAGAATTGACC
>JACRBJ010000024.1 GCA_016234555.1 Chloroflexota bacterium
AACACAAAAGACCATTGAAACGGCTATGAGTCTTATCCAACAAAAAAGCCCCAGAGCCTATATTTTGATTGATGAAACCTACCGTGAAGCAACTTATGGAGATAATCAAGCCGCCCTTTCTATGGCAGGGTTTTCCGAGCGTACACTTACAACAACGTCTTTATCAAAATGTCATGGCGCACCTGGAATTCGGTTAGGATGGTTGACCTGCAATGACGGCGAACTGCTAGAACAATTAGCATTGGCAAAGATGAATACTGTCATCTCCTGTTCTGTTTTGGATGAGATAGTTGGATTTCACATATTGAGAAACAGTCAGAACATACTTGGTGATAGAAAAATGTTACTTCAAAAAGGTGTAACAATTGTCGAGAACTGGATTCAAGAAAATACAGAATTTGTTGAATGGGTACGTCCAAATGCTGGTGCGTTGTGTTGTGTTCGCTTAAGACCAGATGTATTCAACGACTCAGAAGTTAATAATTTTTATTATCAGGCTGGTAACGCACAAATACAACTTGCGTCCGGTGAATGGTTTGGTGAGCAAAAAAGAGTCTTTCGGCTAGGGTTTGGTTTTCTTCCACTGCCTTTGTTAGAACAGGCTCTTTCCCTTTTAGAAGACACATTGAGAAAGACAAAAGGCCGCTAACAAAGCGTGGAGCACAAGATACTACCTGACGATGGTGACTGTCCATAGCGCTTGTGCATATCCTAAGCAGTTTTCTATGCCTTGGTCTTTTTTCCTGGCTGAACATCTTCGCCATCCCCGATCCAGTATAGTTACCCACTATCAGGGCGATGATGCATACCGTTGAAGTCTTTAAATAAATGCCGATCAACCAGGCGGCCTTATGATTAGAAACAAACTATAAGTCAAATTAGGGAATGGAAGCTACTTTTTCTGCCCGTAAATAAGGTTCCCCGCGCTCTTTGTCCATCTCCATCATCCCTGTAATCAACAGGGGCGGGTTTGAATCAAGGAAAGATGCTGCGACCCGGTACACATCCGGGAAAAGGATGACGTCCAACGTTCCCTGCAGGTCTTCAATGGTCAGGAAGAGCATCGGATCGCCCTTGGCAGTGCGACTGCGGCAGGAGGTCTGACGCACGCCGGCGACGGTCACACGGCGTCCGATTTTCTCCACGGCGTCAATTGAAGAGATGGCTCCGACGATCTTCTTCTGCACCAATTCCAGGGGATGCGCTTCGAGGCTAGCACCGAGAATTTCTAACTGGGCATCCACCTTTTGTTGCAGATTCCAAGCTTCATCGCTTGTGTCCGACCAGGTAAAAAGACTCATCTGGTCGCGTTGCCAACCACCGGTCTGTAGTCGACTCAGTATTGCGGGAATTTTTCCAAAGCCATCCAATGCCCCGATCTTCGCCAGGTGTTCGGCTTCCTGATTGCGTGGATCAACGCGGGAAAGGAAATCATCCAGGGTAGTGAATGGCGCAGATTGGATGATCCTTCCGATGGTACGCTGGGTTAATTCCCTGACCTGACCGAGTCCCATAAAGAGCGCACGGTCTTCAGAGTCAATCAACCTTTGTACCGAGAACTGATGCCTGGAATAATTCACATGCGGGGGACGAACCTTCAAGCCCATTCGTCTGGCTTCACTCAGGTAAACGCGCTGGCTGTAGTACCCGCCCCAATTGGCAAGCACCGCCGCCATGAATTCTGCAGGAAAATATTCCTTGCACCAGGCAGAGCGCCAGCCGATCCTGGCATACGAAGCGGCATGGGCTTTGGGGAAACCGTAGCCGGCAAAAGCCGCCATCATTTCCCATATGCGTTCACCGATCTCAATAGGAATACTGCTGCGGGCTTGTGCTTCGTTGACAAACTTTCTTTCCAACTCCTGCATCTTCTTGCCCGGATCGAAATGGCTCATCGCCCGCCTGAGCAGGTCGGCTTCGGCCAGGCTGAAGCCCGCCAGTTCATTGGCGATGCGCAACACCTGTTCTTGATACAGGATGACCCCGAAGGTTTCGTCCAATAAGGGTGCAAGTGCAGGATGAAGATGGCGTATTGGTTCCTCGCCCTTGAAACGCCTCACAAAAGCGTCCTTGAGTCCACCAGTGAGTGGACCGGGACGATACAGCGCCAGAGCCGCCATGATGTCATCTTCGGTGCGGGCATGGATCTCGCGCAAGGTCGCGCGCATCCCTGGACTTTCGATCTGGAAGCAGCCTATGGTCTCACCCTTTTCAATGCGAGTGGAGGTGGCACTATCGACGGCGGGCGTGGAGTCCAGAACTGCTAGAGGTGTTGCGTATTGTTCGGGTTTACTTTGTTGCACGAACTCCGCCACATCGCCGACGACAGTCAGCCCGCGAATGCCCAAGAGATCAATCTTTACCAACCCCAAGGCTTCCACGGAATCGAGGTCAAGTTGGGTAATGACCACGCCTTTGCCGCCCGAGTTCATGACTGGGACGAGATCGGTCAATACTCCCGGTGTGACGATGACACCACCTGGATGCATGGAAAGATGACGCGGCAGTTTCAGAATGGCTTCGGCGTCATCAAAGATGGATTGATAGTTGGGATGGGTTATTCTTAGTTCTGCAAATGGAGAAGGTGCATCTTCACCATCCTCGGAGTCTTCAAATCGCGTCCACCAGGCATGCGGCAGTTGACTGGCAAGTTCGCGGGCCTTCGCAGGTTCCAATCCGTATGCCTTGGCGACATCCCCGAACGCGGAGCGTGGGCGATAGCGGTTAATCGTTCCCACCATTGCCACCTTGTCATTGCCATAAGTGTCGAAGACATGCTGAATAACAGAGTCACGCCGGCGTGAACACAAGTCGGTGTCGATATCCGGAGGTGTGACACGCGCAGGATTGAGGAAGCGTTCAAAGTACAGGTTGAGCCGCAGTGGATCGGGACTGGTAATCCCCAGACAATGCGCGACAAGTGATGAGGCTGCTGAACCGCGTGATGAATAGGGCACTCCCGTTTCGCGTGCGAAGTTCAGGATATCCTCGACGATCAGAAAGATCGGTTCAAACCCCATGCGCTCGATCACATCCAGTTCATGATCGAGACGCGTCTGGATCTGCGGTGTGATCCCGCCATAGAGTTCTATAGCTCCAGCTGTGGCTTTATCACGTAAATGCTGGGAGACGGTCATGCCCTCCGGTAATGGCACAACAGGCATTTGGGGTTTGCCAAGCGGTAGATCAAAACGACAGCGTTCGGCGATTTCCATTGTGGCACGTAATGCTTTGGGGAAATCCTCGAAGCGTTCTTCGATGAGTTGCGGCGTCATGAACCAGGCATCTACCGGCGCAAGGGCAGTCTGGGGAATGGTGGTGACGGTTTGATTGAGTCGAATGGCTGCCAGCGTTTTTTGCAGTCTGGCTTGTTCAGGGGTTTGGTAATAGACCGGATGGGCAACCACGGTCGGCAAACCGAATATACGCGCCTGTTCGGATAACGAGCTGGCGACGGTAACATTTCGGATTGCCACATACAGGTGATCTTCAAATCCATCTTGAAGACCCTGCGGGTTTTCGCTCATGGCGATCAGGTCTTTGGAATATTGAAACAATATATCCAACGAACAGGGAGCGTCCGGATTATCGCGCAGAGCTAACACGCTACTCAGCCGGCAGAGATTGGACCAGCCTTCGGTGCTGGTTGCCAATAATTGAAACGGACCCTGTTCCAGATCGACCTCCAGTCCGATGATGGGCTGAACGCCGGCTTCCTTGCAGGCTTTGACGAATTCAACTGTTCCAGTAAGCAAATGGTGATCGGTCAAGCCAAGTGCAGACATGCCACAGGCTTTCGCCGCCTGCGCTAAATCAGCTGGAGGCATCAAGCCTTCCTGCAATGAGAAGGCGGAGTGGGTGGTAAGGTGGAGGTACATCAGGACAATTGTAAACGTTTCATCGGGGATATTAGCGACACGGACGAAAGACCCATCCGTGTCTTTTTGTATCATGCCGCCCATGCCTGAACCTCAAGAATTATTTGCTGCTTCCATCGCTTCCGAAGCCGTGGAAGTACTGGAAGATCATCTGCTCTTTCCTGGTGGGTATCTCCTGCCGCTTTCTGCGCGTGGCACTGGTGTGCCGGGCATGACAGATCGCCCCTGGTCGCGTTTGTCAGCGGATGTCTTCTATCCCAACCTGCCGGTGATGTATTCCTTATCCATGCGTCGCGAACCGCCGGATGTTCTGCGTGGGTCTTTACGCGCGCGCCGCACGCTCTTCGAAGGTTTCATGATGGCGCTGGCAGAGAAGACCGGTCGCCGTCCCTCGATGGCGGAACGTTCTGCCGATTACGCGATGGATGCCGCTGAGTCGGAGTTGACTTTCGGCAAGCCCGCCTTCAAGATCGCCCTGATGTCGGCGCTGTTTGTCGAGCGCAATCGCTTTGAAGAAGCAGAGACTGCACGTCGAGTGATCGAGTCCAACCTCCGCGCCCGAGGTCTCACAGCACAAAGACTCTTCTACATCGCAGAACGTGCCCTGCATCATTTCCAGCCGGGAGGTAAGTTATTTCCTGGATTGGATGAGCCGACACTCTTTCTCGAAGAGACTCTACCCTTGATACCCGCACCCTCCAGGCAGGTCATGCCGGTCGATGATTCGGTTTGGATCGGAACCCATGCCAGAGATGGGCGTGACATCCATTTCTCTTTCACCAAGGGTCTCGATCCAGCTGTCCCGCCTCCGCCCCATGCCACTACCTTGATCCTCGGTGAACCCGGTGCCGGCAAGACCAGCCTTTTGCGCTGGATCATGTTGCAGCGTTTGTTGCAGGGACGCACGGTCATCTCCATTGATCCCGAAGGCGAGAACAACAAACTCTGTGAAGCTGTGGGTGGAAGAGTCGTGCCGGCTGGCATTCCCGAAGATAAGGAAACCTGCCTCATTCATCCCCTGCAAGGTGAGAATCCGGCAGAATTACTACTCGCAGTCCGCTTCCTGATCGCCTCCCTAGCTGGCGAGTCTGTACTTTCTCCTAGTGTACAAGCTGCCTTGCACGAAGCCGTGAAGAGACGTTGGGATCGCAGACCTGGCGCCATGACCATCGCAGAATTCGTGGAGACTCTGGGAACCATCAATGTCCCGGAAGCCGCCATGCCCTTGGCATTGCTCAGACCGTTCATGCGTGGCGGACTCTTCGAAGGGTTCTTCGACAGACCCAAGGCGTTGTTATCGCCCCATTTCCCATCTGGACAATGGTGGAACTTCGATCTCTCATCCCTTCGTGAAGAAAACCGCGCCATTGTGCATTCGGTGCTGGCTTGGTTTCTATATCATGCGGTCACGGTCGGGAAGCAGCCAATGGACATCTTCATCGATGAAGGCTGGCGTTTGTTGCGCAGCGGTCCCTTCACGGATCTATTGGATGAATTGGGAAGGCGCGCCCGCAAACGTGGCGTCGGCGTGACTCTCATTACGCATTTGCCTGCCGACCTGATGAAGAACCCCACATCTCTGAGTCTTGCATCCACCGCCTTCATCGGTCGGCTTGGACCGGATGAAGCCTTTGCTTTTTATCGTTCCCTCGGCGTTCCGGAAAGCGAAGCCAGGAAAAATGCCGAGACCACCTCACGTCTGCCACCGCGTGTATTCCTGGCAGCTCCTTCTGCTGGACGTGGCGCATTGTTTCCGGTGTTGGTCTCCATTCCACCGGCGTGGATCCAGTTTTGGAAGCAACTTGGCGCAACAGGAGTACAGCGATGATTTGTATAAACTGTGGCTACGAACATGCTATGGCTCCAGATCAATGTCCCTTGTGCAAAGGTGAATGGCAGGGCTGGGAACTTCTCTTTGCTCCGCACGCCCTGGACGATCTACGCGCGCAGGTCATGGGCTGGATCGCACAACTGCCATTTCCAACGATCATGGAATGGATCGCCTCGCCCAAAGGCTTGCGCGTGCGCTTGTATCTTCCTCAGCATGTGGCAGAAGGAGTCGTTCAATCCTGGTCTGCCATGACCGGGCAACATTCCAGATGGCGCAGCTTGGGCATCGTGAAGGTTCAATCCGATGGATATGCCCTGCATACTTCCAATCGCTTGCCGTCGCTCATTGCCTCTGCCAAGGATAGCGATCCTTTACTTGCCATCGGCAGCCGGCTGATCAGCGCCGCGCGTGAAGGAAAGGAAGCGAGTCTACGTCTTTGGTTGCTTGGGAATGAAAATCAACTGCAGGAAAAATTACGCAGCCTGTCTGCCTATTCCTACGGCACGGAAGGCGGCGTCGGAAATGACACGCCCAATTCATGGGGCTTGCAATTGGATTTCCTGCGTGCCGGTTTATTTTCCGGGATGATTATGGCAGGCATTAGTGGCGGGATTTTGTTTGCGGGTTGGTTCAATCCATTTGGGGTGTCCATATTTGTGATCGCAGGCATCTCGATTTGTGTTGCCTCTGCATTGGGCATTCGGGACTGGCTTGCCTGGAGATCCATCCCCAAGGAAGTCGTGGAAAGACGGATACAGGAACCTCTGTTGAAGGTTGCCTATTCCATGTCATTACATATCAATCTCTCCTTATTAGCCGGAGAGCAGTCTTGGTTGGAACATGAAACAGGTTGGCCAGGAATTCAAAAATATGGCTTTCCTCTGCCGGCAGGCGAACTCGCCGGGCTGATCGCTCCACTTCAACTTGGCGAAGGATCAGGATTGTTGGACCGCGCCGTCTGGCAGGAAGTGCCGGCACCGCCACCATCCCAACCGTTATTAGAAGCTGGATTCAAGATCGGGCAGAGCGTCGCCACAGGTGAAATGGTCGGTGTGGACCCGGATGGACATGGACTGGCGACGGGCGGCAGCCGCAGTGGCAAGTCATCCTTTGTATATGCCATGCTGGAACAATTGATTGCCCGGGGCGATGATGCGCCAGGCATATTCCTGACCGATCCCCATGTTTCATTAGCGGATGCATTTTTGGATGCAATTGCACAGCTGCCGGAAGAACAACGTCAGAAGGCAATCAAGCGCTTGCGGATCGTCACACCTGATCAACCGTATGTAATTCCCTTGAATCTTCTGGCAGTTCCTGAATTCACCTGGGCGGGCAATGCCATCGTGCAGATCGGTCGGCGCATCTGGGATGACTACTGGGGCCCACGCATGCAGGCGGCGCTGCTTGGATTGTTTCGCCTGGCGCATGTCTGGAACCAACATCACCCGGATGCCGGGCTTGGACTCCTGCATGTGGTCTTTATGGCTTTCAACAAGGATTGGCGGCACAAGGCAATGGCTCTATTGCCGCCCGGTGAACGTATGGGCGCAATCGCCCTGGATGCCTTGCTGGGACAGACGGGTGATGGTGACAAATGGAGTCAGGGTTGGGTCACGGAGGTGATCAGCCCTGTGCTTTCGAAGGTTATGGCATTGGAACTCTCGCCCTGGTTGTTCTCCGCCATGCACCAAGAACGCTTTGTCGATATGAACCAATGGATCAATGAACGTGCCTGGATTGTGCTGCGCCTGCCTTCGGGTGAAATGGGACGTGAAGGAGCACGCCTGACCGCCTCTGTTCTATACAACGTCTTCGATGCCGCCTATCGTCGCGCCACCCTGGAAAAGCCTGTACCGTTTTATTTCATCGTCGATGAAGCGCAGGAGATTGGGTCAGGAATGAGACTCGAGTCCATGCTGGCAGAGGGCGCCAAGTTCGGAGCACGTATGTTCGTACTGGCGCAGTCCTTATCCATGATGCGCAAGGTAGAGGGCATGGAACCGGTCGTGCAAGCCATGCTGGCCAACACCTCCACGCAGATGTTCTTCTCACCCGATCCAGAGGATGCCGACCTGATCCGCGCCACACTCAGTTCCACGGTGCGTTATGGCAACATGACTCTAGACCTACCTTCCTTGCAGTGTTGGTTGCGTGCTCGTATTGGTGGTCGTTGGCAGCCGCCCACATTGACTCAGATCAAGCCCTTACCGCGCGCTGATGGGAATCGGGTGAAGGCATTAATCGAGGAAGTGATTGCGGGGCATCCAGCCGATTACCTGCCTGCAGATGGCTGGCAGGAGAAAGCCTCACGAGTATTGGAGGAAATGCTTCCTCCGGCTTTATCCAAACTTTTGGATGAATTCCTGGCAGTGAGGATGGAAGAACAACACAATACAAAGATTTCACAGCCTGCACCTCAGGATGATGAACGGAGGCTGGGTTTCTGATGATCGCGATCCTTCTGCGTTTCTTGTTGGTATTTTGTGGCGGCTCGCTTGTTTTTGTGCTCGCTGGTATTGGTGTCGTTTATACAGCCTGGATCATGTCCCGCAGGGACAATGGATGGAACCGATGAATGATATGCATGTTCTGATTGAACAAATGACCTCGGATATTTCCGGCCAGGCAATACGGTTGGATGATCTTCGTTTGCGTATGTTCCTGAATTGGTTAGGCGCTCATGGCAGCAAGATTAAAACCATTACCAAATCTGATGGACAACCTGGTAAACGGATCGAGTTCCATAGTGATGGAAGGGTGGATGAATGTCTCAAGAATGGTTTGAGACCCTGGCTTGAATCTCTGTCCATGCAGGGCTTGCTTTGGGAATATCACCTCATCCTGAATGAAATTGCCTGGTGGCGCGATCTCGATCCCCGCAGGCTGGTCATGATCTTGAGGTCTGAAGCAGGGAAGTGAGATGTTCAAACTTTTCATCGGGTTTTTGGCTGGTGTGTTTGCGGGCTATCTTCTGGGACTTGTGATCCCGGTCAAGTTCTTCTTGATCACCTGTTTGGCGCTCTTCGCACTGGCAGTTTTATTGTTCTTTTTGTTTCATCTTGGGTTGCGTGATTTTTAGGAATATTAATCATGCAGGAGTTTGGTATGCAACGATTACGAATCGGTTTGATTTACTTTTTTCTCCCTGTCCTCCTGCTATGGATGACAGTTTCCACACATGCAGCTCCACTGGCCGCCATTGCAATGCAGGAAGGCCGCACGTATGACCAGGCGCATGATGCAGGTTATATCGATTGGAGCGGTTCTGCGCAGTATGTATACATTACCCACCGCGATGGGTCTTATCTGCCGCCGCAGGAAGGCGGAGCTTACTGTGGTTCCAGTTGTACTGAGTGGGTGACCCGTCTTGGGAGCGGAGGCACAGCGAGTGGATCCTTTGACCGCAACGTTTCCTATTTTGAAGCGATGGTGGGGTTCAGTCCCAACTCGGGCGTGGGGACGGCTACCCTTCGGGCTTGCACGGCTGTTGATTCATGGAATCTGAGCAGTGGTGGCAGTCTGCCCGGTTTTGTGAGCATGGCCTTGACGGTGCCGGCGGGCTGCCGCACCTGGTCCCTGTCCGCTTCGGGCGGGTATGTGGATTTTCGTTCCATCGATGTGAACTATATTGGCCCTCCATCCACAGCTACACCCACTCCCTCGCAGACACCCACACTTACCCCTACGGTAACTCACACTCCAACTGCGACTTTCACACCAAGCCTTACACCTACATTGACGTTTACGCCGACCCTGACCTTTACTCCAACGGCAACGTATACCAATACGCCATCTCCCACGCCAACCCCTTTACCGCCCCAGATCATTGGATTGGTGGTCTGCGATTTGTGGGGGGAGGCCGGCTGGTGTCGAGGAGAAGAGACTCTCGAATTGACCGCCAGCGATCCGCAGGGCTTTGATGTGACGATCAGCGGCGACTTGAATGGTGTCCCATTTACGTGTGGAAGTTCCTGCAATCTACCTCTGCCAGAGGGAACGGGCACTGCCAATTACATTGTCACCTCCACCAGTGGTCGCACAGCCAGTGGGGTATCCACATGGCAGCGGGATGGTACTCCTCCCGATCTCGATATCAGCCTGCCTCCAGTGGATGGCAGGAATGGCTGGTATGTCTCGGAAGTGGACTTGTCGGCATCTGCATCGGATGCTATCTCAGGACTTTCCTCTCTGTCTGCAAGCACAGATGAAGGTGCATCCTGGTTGCTGCTTCCCATTCACTTTGCAGATGGTGTTCATCCAGTCTTGGTTCACGCAAAGGATGTGGCCGGAAATGAAGTGGTGGTATCTAAAGTGATCCGCGTGGACACCATTCCCCCAAGCGCTCAAATTACCTCTCATTCAAATGGAGGGTTGGTACAAGGAGAGGTGTATCTGGCAGGATCGTTGGGAGATGAAATGTCAGGTCCTGCAAGCGGTGAAATTTCCATTGATGATGGAACTACCTGGCAGGCAGCGTCTTTGGGTACGGAGGATACCTGGTCTTATCTATGGCACTCCAATGAAGTGCCGAATGGCGAGTACACCTTGCACATGCGTGGAATGGACCAAGCTGGCAATGTGGGTGATGCGGTTTCCGTCTCACTGACCGTGGATAACGGACCGCCGGCTGTGTCGATTACCGAACGCTGGTGGATTTGGGAGTCGGGTCAATTGAAGGTGTCTCCCAATCACTTCCCAATTGCCAGTATACAGGTAACGATCCGTGACCTTCAGAACCGTTGGCCGGCGGTGGTGATGAACTTCGATCACGGGAAAGCTTCTTCTCTTGTTAAATGGGATCGGCGTTTTGCCGATGGAACCCTTGCTCCCTCTGGGGAATATCCTGTTTTGGCTGTTGCTTGTGATGTTAACGAATTGTGCGGACAGGATTCAGGTAGGATCGTGATCCCAGTAATGGCGACCTCAACCCCTTCCCCGACACTCTCTCCAACTGCGACTTCCACTCTGACGCCTACCGCAACATCTATCGCGACGCAAATACCACCGACACCAACACTGGCTTTTATAACCCCTCTGCCAGAAGAGCCTCCTGAATCTATCCGTCCTTCAATTCCGTTCTGGCAAATCCTTGGTGTATTGGGCTTGTTCATGGTGATTGCGTCGGCCAGTGTGGTGGATCCACGTCCCAAGGCGTTGGATCGTTTAGGCGAGGCGTTCAGGATAATCCCTGCCCAAGCGAAAAAAGATTCGTTCGATAACAAACAAAATTAGGAAAACAGAAAAGGATATATAAAAATGGAAATAATTCTCGCCATTGTAGTGGCATCCGCCGTGATCTTCTTTGGGGCTTTGATCAGTATTGGGAATGAACGACAAAGGAAGGCAATTGATGGTCTGCGAGAGCAGGTTATCCTTTGGGCGGTGCAGGATTTGAAGATCAAACGCGAACACCTGGCGCGGACTGTGCAGGTCCCTGATCCCTTGGGCTGGCTCAATAAGGTCGCATCAAAAATTTGCGGCTATGACCTGAAATTGCAGGTTCTTGAAATGTTTGAAGAGCCGCAATCCCTGATCTGTGCATCTGGTGACGGCAGTGTCAGGGTTGTCTTTTCGCCGATCTCACCCGCAGATATTCGTCGAATTAAGAGTGGCAAACAAAACCGTTTGTCACAATTCGCAGGGCATAATCCTTTGTTGCTTCTCCCCAAGGGTGTGGATGTCCATGAATTGTCTGTCTTGAATGGAGGTCATTTGTTTGACCTGGAATTGACGCTAGCATGGAAGGTATTGACGGGTCAAACTCTCGATCCAGTCAACAGCTTTTGGATGTACATAATTTCATAATCAAACAAATATTGAGATCAAATAAACAGGTCTTCGGTGATTATTGAAATCCGAAGACCTGTTTGCTGTCAAAAGAATTTAGTTGCGATCCCGTTTTTTCCCAAAGATGTCCCAAATCCTCCATTTGTTCCCGGGGTTAATACGCTCTTCCATCTGCCTGTTTCTATTTTTTCTAGGCTCATGTTAAGAAAGAGTGAACAGCAACGAGACGAGAGATAAAAGCAGGCGAGACACGCTTGAGATTGATACGGAATTCATAAATCGCCACATATCCGCTCAAGAAGCGCTTGCTGACACCACGAAATGGTCGAAGGAAATTTCGCAAGCCTGTCCACATGCCTTCAACCGTGTTGGTGTGGACTTCAAAGACATCGTCGTCATTGTCATCTCGCGCCCATTCCTTGACACTGTGAGTGACTGTGGAATGCAGACGTTGGATACCTTGGTAGGCGCCAAACTCATCAGTAAAGACGTGGCAATTAGGCAAGGTGAAGCGATGGACGTGTCTTACCAAAGTTTTGGACTGTGTGGTGTGCACCACCTGCAACCGCACCTGTCCACTTGAACGCTCAATCGTGCCCAGCACAGGCGGACGATCATTGGCATACGTGCCTCTGCCACGCCGTTTGTTCGCTCGCCGTCGGGGAGGTCGGTGCGGACTAATGCACTTTTGACCTTTTTTCCCCCGCATTTTGGAAGAGTTCATCGCTTTCGGCTTCCAAATCGGGGACAGGAGTATCAGGTTGTAGCTTTTCGGCGTTCTGCTCAGCTAGACTTTATCCATTTGGACATTAACAAAAAGCAGGGTAAGCTAAGGCAAACACTCGACCAAGAGGTAGCCAATGCCGACCCTGCACGCAGAATATATCACGATCCTTGAAGCCTTTGCGAAACTGTTCTCGAAACGCAT
>JACRBJ010000025.1 GCA_016234555.1 Chloroflexota bacterium
ATTCTCCCACTTTTTCGACAGTTTCAACGGTTTGCGTTACCCGCGCTGGGGCGGGCGGCGGAACGCCGTCCGACTGGAAAAATGATAAGGCGTAGAAAAATGCTTGGAATCGCGCCAGAATCCCCAGCGTCGGGTGCACGCGGTGTTGGGCGGCAGCTGACTTTGCGGGCAAGACACCTTTGAATCCTCAGAACGAAACATTTGCGGCGCACGGATGAAAAAGTCTTTTATGCTTTGGAAGACTCTCACGCCCTGCATAACGTGTGTGCCGCAATTGTAAGGCAGGGTCGAGACAAACTCATAAGGAAGCACACTCTGCGCCACCATTATAACTTGGAGGATATTTCCATTTCAGAGGCGCAGTGTGTGCGTGTTGACTGGGACAAGACTCCTTCGCCTTCAATCAAACCACTTGCATTTTCTTCCTGCCGCTCAACTACGTGTTAGACAAGATTTGTTGTTAAACATCCCTGTGCGGGGTGTTATACAGCGCAAGCTTGTATAACACCCTATATACAGATTATAAGCCCTCGATCTCCCAAAAAGCAGCAGATTGATAAAACAAATCTCAAGGTCTAATTGCGGATCAGCTTCACCCGCATCACGTACTTGTTGACCGCCCCAAAGCGGTACTTATATTCCTCGTCGCCGCGCATGAAGTCGAATTCGCTGCGGTTGTTTTCACAAGCCCATTGCAGGACGTATCCCAGCAGGACCCAGCCGGGGGAAAGCTCCATAAAATCGCGGTTGACGCCGGCATTGTAACCCCATAATTTATTTCCGTAATCGAAGTTGAGACATGCCGCGATTCGTTTTCCGTCGGCTTCGAGGAAGGCGAGCCACAACCAGCCGTTCTCGTGTGCGGCACGGATGACGGCGCGCATCTGCCCGCGCATGGCATCCCGCAAAAATTCAGCCTTGCCTTCGTCGTGCTCCATCAGCGACAGGAAGGCATCGATCTCCGCTTCGGCGTCGTTCATGTCTGAGATGAACCAGCGGACTCCGCGTCCGCTCTCTTCGGCGCGGCGCATCTTGCGGCGGATTTCGTGACGCTGCTTCTTGTCCACCCGCGAGAGGTATTCGTCGAAGCTGCCGTTCAAGGAGATGCGCGGCGTGGGACGGTACATCTCTTCGAGGTGGGACCAGCCGCGTTGCGCGGATTCCGCTTTGAGCGCCGCCAGCGTGGGAGAGCTATCGGGGAGGTTATACCAATCGAGACCGGACCAATTGTAGAGGCGGATTTCCCCCGCCCGCATATCCAGGAGAAAATCCAACAGCCCGGAAACGAATCGCGCGTGGTCATCCATCCGCACGACCAAATCCAGGTAATCGGATATTTCGATGCTGCCGACCAGCATCAACGCGGACTGTCCGTCGTAGTCTGCAAGGAAGAGCGGCGCAATGCCGACGAGTCTTTCATCCTCGCAGGCAGTTACCAGAACCAGTTGGGCGTCGTTCCACTCGCCGCCTCCGCGATGTTCCCACCATGCAGCTTGATATTCGTAACGGGAGAAGGGGGTATCTGCAATCGAATTCGACGCCAGATCGTTCCACTCCTGTGGAGCGATCTCTGTGAAGTGTTTATGAAGTGTATATTTCATTGCCAAATGATTTTACCAGTATAATGTTGAAGGAAAACCTGAGAGGGTTTGAAAACCTGTCAGGTCTGACATACGCTCAAGGCTTTTTCTTACATGACCATCGACCTCACTCTTTCACCCATCTATCGCATCGGCGGACAGGAAATCGCCAGCCTGCCGGGTCTGGTTGCGCTCACTCCGCCATACGCCGCGGCGCGCGGGCGCGAAAAAGACCGACTGATCGCCTACCTGTTGCTGACCGGCAACGCCACCTTCTCGAGCAGCGAATACATGCAGGTCGTTAAGGATGCGGCGAATGCCTTTTACCAAACCACAGGCGCGCAGACCAAAGCCCTGCGCGTCGCCGCCGAGTCGGCAAACAAATTCCTGCTCGAACGCAACATCGCCACCAGCAAGAACAGTCAGTACGCAATCGGCTGGCTGACCCTCGCGGCAGTGCGCGAGAATCAATGCACCCTCGCGTTGAGCGGACCCATGCACGTTTACTGGTTCAGTCACAACGAGACGCGCCACATCCACGAGCCAGCCGTCTCCGGCAAGGGGCTTGGCGCCAACCAGACCACAACCATCCATTACTCGCAAACCTCGCTCGACGCCGGCGACCGCCTGCTCTTTTTCGGCAGGTCGCCCGATACATGGAAGGATGTCATCGAAGACCGCGCGCCCGGCTCGCTGGATGCGATGCGCCGGCGGCTGGTTGCAAATTCCAATGCAGATTTGAATGCCGTGCTGATTCAGGCGACGGAGGGAACGGGCGTGTTGAACCTGCTGGGGACGTCCAACCCGGCAGCGGAAGCTGTCCCTGCGACTCCGCCCCCGCAGCTGGCTCAGCCGCCCGCGGCGGAATCCACGCCCGCAGTTGATTCCGCTCCCCTGCCCGCGCACGTCGTCCAGCCGTCGGCGTATGCCATTCCTCCACAAAAAAAAGAGGAAACGCCGCCACAGCAGCGCGCGCCGGGCAACACCGCGCCGCGCGACTTCCCCGCATCCATTCCCAGATTGCAGCCGGGACAAACTCCGCCCGCGCCGGTCGAACCCGCTCCGCCCATGATGGAAGAGCTGGTGGAAACTCCCAGCGCCGAAACGGCAGCCGAACCCATCAAGGAGCAGCGTCCCCGCCCGCGGCGGCGCGAATATCCCGAATGGACCCGCCAGCTTGCAAAGGCGCTCGCCGGCGGAATCCAACTCATACGGCGCGTCAACACAGTCACCGGCGAAAGGCTCAAGGTCTTCCTGCCACGGTTGCTGCCCACCGCCGAGACGGGCGAGGCTTTGACGCTGTCCAACTTCGCCATGGCGAGCATCGCCATTGTCATCCCCTTGATCGTGGTGGTGGTTACAGTGGTTGTGTGGTCCAAATATGGACAGAACCCGCAATACGAGATCTACCTCGCGCAGGCAAGGGAGAAGAGCGCCCAGACGGCAAGCCTTACAAATCCCATCGAACAGCGCCAGTCGTGGGAGGCTGTTTTAACCATTCTTGACAGCGCTGAAGGGATATACCACCCAACCTCGGATACCATCCTGTTGAGGCAGGAGGCGAACGCCAAACTCGATGAGTTGTTTGGCATCACGCGGCTCCAGTTCAACCCGGCTTTTAGCAGCAACCCCGGCATCGAGATCAGCCGCATGGCAGCCGGCGAAACGGCTCTCTTCGTGTTGAACGCCGAAACCGGCGAAGCGCTCCGCGCACAGCCCTCGCCCAATGGACGGGGTTTCCAAATCGATACGACGTTCACCTGCAAGCCGGGTGTTTATGCCAACTACACCGTCGGCGCGCTGGTGGACATCATGACCCTGCCCCCGCAGAACTCGAACAGAGCCGAATTGCTCGGCATCGATGCAACTGGCAACCTGCTCTATTGCGCGCCGGGACAGGTGGCAATGGCGATTCCGCTGCCGCCGCCTGATACCAACTGGGGGCGCGTGACCGCCTTCACCCTGAGCAACGGCAATCTCTACGTGCTGGATGCGCCCGCGCGTGCGGTGTGGGTATACAACGGCATGGACGGCAACTTCATCGACCGCCCATATTTCTTCTTCAGAGACCGGACTCCCGAAAAACAGGATGTGATCGATCTGGTTGTGTTTGGAGACGACCTTTACATGCTTCACGCGGACAGTCATCTTTCCAGCACCACATACAGCCGCATCGAAGTTCAGAAACCGCGTTATGAAGACCCGGTTCCGATGAAAAACCCCTTCCCGGCATACGAGGGAATGGATTTGTTTACGGGCGCAAATTTTACGCAAATGCTCGTTACCGCGCTGCCCGACCAGTCGATCCTGTTGCTTGACGCGGATTCACAGGGCGTTTTTCGTTTTTCGCCAAATTCGATGGAATTGAAGAATCAATTCCGACCCGTAACCGGCAGCGCCAACCCCATCCCATCCGGTCCCGCCGGCGCATTTGCCATCGGGCTCAATCACGTGTTGTACCTGGCAGTCAATGGACAGGTTTATTTTGCGACAAACATGCCATAGCGAGGAGGTTCCATGAACAACTTTTTCAATTTCCTCATCAGCCTTTTCAAGCCGGCAAAGTACCCAGCCGACAGCGCTGCCGAACCGGCGCAGATCACGCACAGCAAGGTCCTGTTGATCGTGTACGACCCGGTCATAGACGGTGCCGGTACAACCCTTTCCCAAAAGATGAATTGGCATCGCCCGACGGATTTGGTCACCGGTTTTATCGGGGACCTGGCACAGGTCAGCAACGGCTTGGCGCGTTACCAAATCGTCCAGCGCGTGGACGTGAACGAGTTCCCGGTCAAGACCGACGGTTTTCGCTATAGTCCGCAGGGCTATCTCGACGTTTTGCAGGGCAAGGCTGCTCCCCACACACCCTCCGGCGCGGATTATCACGCCATCCTGAACCAGTACAAGGTCCTGCAGCGTGTGGCGCGGAATGAAATCGACGAGGTTTGGATCTTTGCCTTCCCGCACGCAGGTTTCTACGAATCCACCATGGGTGGACCGGGCGCGTTCTGGTGCAATGCGCCGGCGTTGAAAGAGACCGAAGCCGGCAAACGCCGTTTCGTGGTGATGGGCTTCTCCTTCGAGCGGTACATCGGCGAAATGCTGGAAGCCTACGGGCATCGCGCCGAGTCCATCATGGAAAAAACATTCAGCAAGGTCAGCGGTGACGACAACCTGTGGAAGCGGTTCATCCGCTACGAAAAGGCTGCACCGGGCAAATCCGCGTGCGGCAACATCCACTTCGCGCCCAACAGCCAGGTGGATTACGACTGGAGCAACCCGACGCCGGTCATCAGCGAATGCTACGACTGGCTGTTGAACTTCCCGAACTTCAAGGGCGACAAACGGATCGTGGCTTCCTCGGAGTGGGGCAGCGGCGACATCCGCGAACACCACAAATGGTGGTTCACCCGCTTCCCGCGCGTGGCGGGACGCAAAAACGGAATACATAACAACTGGTGGCAGTATGTGGTCAATCCACAGCAGGTGATTTTATGAAATGATTTGGAACCGAGGCAGAACTTCCCCGGCAGGGTATCCATAAATTTTCATGCAAACCGGTCCAAACTTTTACGTTTCTTTCATCTACTTGCTGGCGGCAGTTCCCTATGCCTGGCTGGGGCTGTTTGCCTGGCGCAAGCGTCCCGCGGTGGCGGTCACCCCGTTTGCGTGGACCATGCTGGGGCTTTCCATCTGGTCCTCTGCCTACAGTCTGGAACTACTTCTGCCAGCCCTCCCCCTGAAAATATTCTTTGCAAAAGTCGAATCCACCGCAATCCTGTCGATTCCTGTTTTTCTCCTGTTCTTTTCCTTCGAGTATGTTGGGAAAAGGCGACTGCTTGCCTGGGGGATTCGACTGCTGACATGGGCGCTTCCCATTGCCGGCATGGTTCTAATGTGGAGCAACGAGTTCCACCGCTTGATGTGGGAGAGGGAAACCCTGATCAATGCGCACGGACTTATCCATTTGGTGCTCGATTACAACCTGCTGTACCGGATTTCCACCATTTATTCCTATGGATTGGCACTCTTTGCCAGCGCCCTGCTGGTCATGGAATTCATGCAAAGACCGGGCAGCATCTACCGTGTACAGATCAGCGTGATGATTCTGGCGATACTGGCGCCGCTGGCGGGAAGCCTGCTACACAACAGCAGGTACAACCCCATCCCATACCTCGACGTCACCCCATTGCTGCTCCTGCCCGTTTCGTTCGGACTTTCGTGGGCGATCATGCGCTATCGCCTGCTGGAAATACTGCCGCTCGAACACCTGTCGGTGCTCAGGAATATGAAAGACGGCATCATCGTCGTCAACTTCAACAAACGAATTCTGTATGTCAATCCGCTGGCGGAGAGCCTGATGGGCTGCGCGGAAAAGGATGTGATCGGACAGCCGGTCAGTCACATCTCGAAGAAACACGGGGAAATGCTGGTAGCCCTCCTCGCCGGGGACGAGCGCCGATCCGAGATGACGATTGGCACGGGCGAACAGGCGCAAATATTCGAAGTGACCATCTCCCCCGTCCTGTCGTCCAGCGGAGCGCAGAACCTGATCGGTCCCGACAGCATGATCACCCTGCACGACATCACGGAGCGGAAAAAAGTCGAGATCAACCTTGGCAGGCGGGAATCCATCATGTCCGCCATCAGTTTTGCCGCCGAACGCTTTTTGAGGGAAGCCGCCTGGGAGCACAATATACCGGCCACCCTGGAAAGGATCGGGCTGGCAATCGACGCAAGCCGGGTGTACGTTTTCATGAATTATGCCGACGAAAAAGGCGTCATTCACACCAGCCAGTGCTACGAATGGGCGGCGGCGGGAATTACGCCCCAGATCGATAATCCCAGTCTGAAACACATTAACCTGCGTGAGGCGGGATTTGGCCGATGGGAGGAACGACTCTCGAAAGGAATCATCATTCACGGCAACCTGCGCGACTTCCCCCCATCCGAGCGGGATATTTTGCAAAGCCAGAACATCCTCTCCCTGGCGGTCGTGCCGATCTTCGTCGAAAACCAGTGGTGGGGATTCATCGGCTTCGACGAATGCAGGCATGAACGTCCCTGGAAGGATTCGGAACTGGAGGCGCTGCGCATTGTCGCGAGTATTTTCGGCTCGGCTGAAGTCCGCGCCCGTGCGGAACTGCGGCTGGTCCGCCGCCAGCAGGCTTTGACACTCCTCCAGGAGATCGTGAGCGAGGCCCTGCGTGCAAAGACATTAAGACACATGGCGGCGGATGCCGCCGTTCGGCTGGTGAGTTTGATCGGTGCCAGTGACTGTTTCATCACCCTCTGGGATGAAGCCGGCGCACAGGCATCCCCGCTGGCATCCCAGGGAAGGATCTCCGACACCTACCTTTCCCTGCAACCCGTATCGGGCGGACATACACTCACCGAGCTGGCGTTGCGCCTGGGTCACGCCCTGATCGTGAACGATGTGCACAACTCGCCCTACCTTGACCGTGAAATCGCAGCTCAGTGCCCGTCGCGTTCCCTGATTGCGCTGCCGTTGATTGCGGCAAAAAACAAGCTGGGAGCGATCATCCTGGCGTTCAAGGAATACCACCAATTCCAGCCCGAGGAAATCTCGATCTGCGAGCAGGCGTCACACCTGATCGAGCTTGCCTTTGAAAAGTTCAGGGCGATGGAACAGGCACAGCGGCGCGCCGACACCTCCGAAACCCTGCGGAAGGCGGGTGTCGCCATCGCGGAAACGCTGGAAACCGATGAGGCGGTCACCCGTATTCTCGAACAATTGAAGCAGGTGATTCCATACGACAGCGCCTCGGTGCAGTTGATCAATGGGGACGAACTGGAGATCGTGGGTGGGAGCGGTTTTGCCGACCCGAAGGCTGTGATCGGCATTCGCTTTGCAGTCCACGGCGATAACCCGAATTCGGTCGTGGTGGAAACGGAAAAACCATACCTGTTGAGAAATGTGGGGGACGTGTACAGCGAATTCAAGAAACCGCCGCACAACCATATTAAATCGTGGCTGGGGGTGCCGCTCATTGCCCAAAATAAACTCATCGGACTGCTTTCAATAGACAGTTCCGAGGAGAGTCATTTCACCGACGACGATATTAGCATCGCCGTGACCTTTGCCAACCAGGTTTCCATCACGCTCGAAAACGCGCGCATGTTCCAGGAGGCACAGAGCCAGGCGCTCACGGATCCGTTGACCGGCGTATACAACCGAAGGGGTTTGTTGGAAATGGCGGCAGCCGATTTTGCCAAGGCGATTGCCCGGGGATATTCATTTTCTGGAATCATGATCGACCTGGATTATTTCAAAAACGTCAACGACACCTACGGGCATGATATCGGCGACCAGGTATTGTGCGAGGCGGCAAATCGTTTCAAGAATTGCATTCGGGGATTGGATTACGTGGGGCGATACGGCGGCGAGGAGTTTCTTGTGGTACTCCCGGAAACAAATCTCAACACCGCCCGGATCGTGGCGGAACGCCTGCGAAAGGTGATGGCAGACAAGCCTGTCGTCGCAGGAGATGGATTGGAATTAAACGTCACCGCAAGCCTCGGAATAGCCAACAGGGACGAGAATACAAAGACCCTGGAAATATTGATTACGCGAGCCGATCAGGCGCTGTACGTCGCCAAACACAACGGGCGGAATCGCGTGGCGGTTAGCACTTGACCTGCCACACCTGATACAAGCCCAGGTTTCCGCCCTCTCCATCGGATAGAAAAGAATCGACCACATGCATCCCAGCCTGTTCAGCCAGCGCGGACAATTCCTCCGCTGAAAACTGGTGCGCGTACCGCAGTCCCTCTCCCCCGCTGCGCCAGTCCAAAAGATAATCCCCTTCGTCCACATCGCTTTCATCAAGCCCGGCCCTGTCCCAGGGCTGAATCCGCGCCCGAAGTTTGGCGCTGTTCAAAAACTGCCAGTTTGAGAGGATGAACCTTCCATCGTCCTTGAGCAACCCGCGGACGACCTTCAAAATATCCAGCCGCATTTCGGCGAAAGGGATGTGGTGAAGAGTGGCAAAACAAGTAATCAGTGACCAGCCACCTTCCACTGATAACTGATCACTGTTCACTGACAACTGCGACAGATCAACTTCATGAAACTCCACGCCGGAACTGGACTCCGCATCTCGAAGCAGGGGCAGGCTGAAGTCCACGCCGCAAAGCGTCGCTTTGTGACCACGCCGAGCCAACTCGCGCAGGAAATTCCCGTTGCCGCATCCCAAATCCAAAACGGTTTCATACTCCCGAATCGAATCGAGAATCCTTTTCACACCGGGTTGTAATCTCTGGCGTGTGGCGGAAAATTGACCGCCAAAGCGGCTGTAAAACTCGCGGTTGACGACAAGCAATTTATCGGCTGTGCTTGAATTCATGACGGCATTATACCCATTCGGGCATGACATAACGGTATAATTCCAGCATGTTATCGGCTCAAAAGATCGCAAAGTATTCACAGCAATTCGAGACATGGACTCCGCAGGAGATCATCGAATGGGCGGCGGATAGGTTTTCTCCTTACATTGCCATGAGTTCGTCGCTTCAAACACAATCCATGCCGTTGCTGTATATGGCGACACGCATCATTCCCGATTTGCCAATCCTGTTCCTGGACACCGGCTATCACTTTTGGGATACGCTCATGTTCCGCGAGAAGATCGCTCATGAGTGGAACCTGAACATCATCGACCTGCGCCGCACCCCGCGATGGGACTCGTTCGCGCGGCAGAACGCGCGTACCCTGCCGCTGGAAGACCCAAACCTGTGCTGTTACCTGCACAAGGTGGAACCCATGCAAATCGCCTTGAAGGGCTACCGCGCGTGGATCAGCGGAATCCGCCGCGACCAGACCTCGATCCGCGCGAAGGCGCATTTCCTGGAGTTGCAGGAGAACGGTCTGCTCAAGATCAATCCGCTGTTAAACTGGAAAAAGGAAGACGTGAACCGTTACATCGAGGAGCATAACCTGCCGCATCATCCGCTATATGAAAAGGGTTATCGCAGTGTGGGCTGCGCTCCCTGCACCATTGCCATCGGTGTAAACGACGACGAGCGCGCCGGGCGCTGGGCGGGACGCGGCAAGGTGGAGTGCGGTCTGCACACAAGCATGTTCCGCACAAAGGATATCTCGGAATCGAAAGACGAATTTCGGCTGGACATTACGAACAATGTGTAGGGCGTGATCGGTTATTGGTAAATGAAACTTTCTGAAAGACAACAACGCTGGAGACAATTCAACACGCTGACGCCGCAGAAGCTGGCGCAGGCGCGTCTTGTGCTGGATGAAATCCGGGACGGGGGTGAGGTGATGCGCTCGCTGAGAAATTATCCACTGGAGGAGGGCGGCTACCTGACCAAAGCCGCGCTGGTCGGCGCATACAACCAGATGGTGGAGTCGGGCGAGATCGCACCAGACCGCAGCCTGCTGGAAAGAATCCGCATGAAGCCGATGCGGACTCTTTCGGGCGTGACCACCGTCACCGTGTTGACCAAGCCCTATCCCTGCCCCGGCAAGTGCATCTTCTGCCCGACAGATGTCCGCATGCCCAAGAGCTACCTGCCCGACGAACCGGGCGCGATGCGCGCACTGGAACACCAATTCGACCCGTACGATCAGGTACATTCCCGCTTGCGCGCGTTGCAAAATCTCGGTCATCCAACCGATAAGATCGAGTTGCTGATTCTCGGCGGCACATGGTCGTCGTATCGGCGCGATTATCAGGAGTGGTTTGTTGCGCGGTGTTTTGATGCCATGAATGGACTCCAAAGTCTCCCGACTTTGGAACCTCAACGACTGGAGTCGTTGGACTCCGCCCAAACTGCAAACGAAACCGCCGCCCACCGCAACGTGGGATTGGTCATCGAGACCCGCCCCGACGAGATCAATCCCGACGAACTGCGCTGGCTGCGTCACCTCGGCGTGACCAAGGTGCAGATGGGAGCGCAGAGTCTCGACGACCACATTCTGGAAATCAACAAGCGCGGACATGACGTGGAGTCCACGCGAAAAGCCACTGCCCTGCTCCGCGCTGCTGGATTCAAGATCGTCCTGCACTGGATGCCCAACCTGCTTGGCGCGACCCCGCAAAGTGACCGCGCCGACTTTGCCAAACTGTGGAACGGGTTCTGTCCCGACGAGATAAAAATCTACCCGAATCAGTTGCTTGCCAATGCCGAGTTGTACGAATATTGGAAGCGCGGCGAATTCCATCCGTATACCACCGCCGAACTGGTTGACCTGATCGCGGACATCAAACCGACCATCCCGCGCTATTGCCGCGTCAACCGCGTCATCCGCGACATCCCCGGCAACAACGTGGTCGAAGGCAACACGCGCACCAGCCTGCGGCAGGACATTCAAAGCGAGATGAAAAAGCGCGGCACGCGCTGTCAATGTGTGCGCTGTCGTGAAGTGCGCGGCAAACCCGTTGACTCAGACTCCCTGCGGCTGGACGATCTCGTTTATGAAGCTGGCACAGTCGAAGAGCATTTCATCTCCTTCGTCACACCCGATGACGGGCTGGCGGGTTTTATCCGCTTGTCACTGCCCGCAAAGGATTCCCCGCTGACAGGCATGTCCGACCTGGACGGCGCGGCGCTCATCCGCGAAGTGCATGTCTACGGTCAGTCGCTTTCCTTTGGCGAGGAGCAGACCGGGGCGGCACAGCATCTCGGTCTCGGCACACGTCTGCTCGAAGAAGCGGACAATGTTGCACGCGCACATGGCTTTTCGCGCATGGCAGTCATCTCGGCAATTGGCACGCGCCACTATTATTTGGATCGCGGCTTTGAGCGCGGGGAATATTATTTAGTCAAATCCATTTGATCAGGAAATTTCCGTCACAGCGTGGTGAGCCTTTTCAATTGATCGGTTTTCAATTCCCATTACATCGGGGATGAAGAAGCCCGCCACACCCATCAGCGCACACGAAAGTCCCGCGATGAAAAACCAGGGCTGGATTCCAAAGCGGTCTGCGAACGGACCTGCGATGATCAAAGCAATCGGGGAAACAAGCATCGCCGCGCTTTGAACAAACGCAAAGACACGTCCCTGCATTTCGGGCACGATCACAGCTTGCAGCGTGGCGCCAAACGAGCCGTTGATGATCGGAAGGAACAATCCCATGACAGTGTTTGCAATCACCCCAGCCCAAAACATGTCCGAGCGGACAAGCCCCACGACAATCGTACTCAACCCCATGAGAATCAAGCCAAATTGAGCGGTGACCACTTTCCGCTTGAAGCCACCCCACACACCGAGGATCACGCCGCCGAGCAGGGTGCCAGCCGAAAACAGCGAAAGCCACAAGCCCAGCTTGCCAGCATCACCGTTGAAGTGATTGGTGATGAGCAACGGAGTTAACGGCTCGGTGGCACTGTAGAAAAAGTTAATCACCATCACCAGCCCGAGCAGAATCACCAGTCCGCGCCAAGCCATGATGTAATGGAAGCCCGCGGCAAAGTCCTGCCAGAAAGTAGCTGCGGCTGTTTCTTCGCTTCGTTCAGGCTGTGGGATTTGGGTGAAGATCACAATGGAAACAGCAATGATCGCCGTGCTCACGTCAACGGCAAGGATTCCCTGCATGGGCAAAACAGAAAGTAAATATGCCCCGAGCGGAGCAGAGATAATGTTCAGCCCGCCGTTCAAAGCCTGGTTGAATCCCTGCACACGCGCAAGCTGATCCTTTGGCACAAGCAACACAACCGACGCTCCAAAAGCTGAATGATGAAATCCGCCTGCCACAGCGCGAATCAGCAAGGCAAGGTAAATGTGCCAAACCTGCACCAGGTCAAAAGCAAATAAAAGCGCCAGGATAAAAGTCGCAAAAGCAACTGTTGCATCAGCCGCAATCAGAAACAGGCGGCGGTTTCCACGATCCACCCAGGTGCCGATGAACGGCGAAAGTAATACCTGCGGCAATAACCCCATCATGGATGCTATGGCGAGCGTGGTTGCTGAATTTGTTGTTTTGGTCAGGTGCCAGATGATGGCAAACTGCACCAGTTGACTGCCAAGCAGGGAAAGCGCCTGCCCCGTCCACAAAGTAAAGAAACGCACTGCCCAATTATTGTTTGGGTTTTCCATAAACACCTTGCCTCTAAAAGATTTGCGGTTCGAGAGACTATTTTACAGCCATCAAACCCATATTTTGGAACCATCTTATTACAACTATTGCAGCATGTCCCCCTACCACTGGATAGGATGGGGCAAATAAATGATAAACTCGACCAATCGAAATTTCACTACCGCGTAAATATAAAGAAAAACGAACCGCAAAGATCACGAAGAAAAATCATCGCGTTCCTGGCGGCAAAAATTAAAGGAGTTTGATTGAAAACAAAACATTGGATCGCCTTCATTGCCCTCGGCATCATCTGGAGTTCATCCTTCCTGTGGATCAAGATCGGTGTGCAGGAGGCAGGTCCCACTGTCCTCGTTGCATTTCGCATGTTATTCGGTTTCATCAGCGCCGCTGTCATTGCTGTGTATCAAAAAGACAAATTTCCCCGCGACTGGAAGACCTGGGGCATCTACGCCATCCTCGGACCGACCAGCCTCGCCATTCCCATCTTCCTCATCTCGTGGGGCGAGCAGACCATCGACTCAGCCGTCGCGTCCATTCTCAACGCCACCGTGCCGCTGTTCACGCTGATCATCGCCCACTTCTATCTTCACGACGATAGAATGTCCCCACAAAAAGTCATCGGTTTGTTGACGGGCTTTGCAGGCATCGTCATCTTGCTTAGCAAGGACCTGGCGGGCAGCGCCCACAACTCTGCCATCGGACAAGCGGCGGTTATTCTCGCTGCGCTCTTTTATGCAGGCAGCGCCGTCTGGGCGCGAAGGGTTACACAACATGTCGAAGGCGCTGTGCGCGGAGCGGCTCCCCTGCTGACCTCCACCATTTTTATGTGGGCGCTCATGCCTCTCGTCGAACCCAACTTCACATTTCCCGTCCTGCCCATCACCTGGGTTGCGATCTTGTGGCTTGGAGTCCTCGGTTCCGGCATCGCCATGGTTTTGAATTATTATTTGCTGCACGAAATCGGTCCAACCCGCAGCACAATGGTCACATATATCTTCCCTCCGGGCGGCGTGATTCTTGGCGTCATCTTCCTCGGTGAACAACTCTCGTGGCAATTATTTGTCGGCGGGATATTGGTCGTCGCCAGCCTGGTCGTTGTCAATTGGAAAGGAAAATCATGACTCGCGAAGCGCATCGTTCCGGTTTTATCGCCATCATTGGACGCCCCAACGTGGGCAAATCCACCCTGGTCAACGCCCTGCTTGGGCAAAAGGTTGCCGCCGTCTCGCCGCGCCCGCAGACCACGCGCCGCCGTCAGCTTGGCATCCTCACCCTCGAAAACGCCCAACTCGTTTTTGTCGACACACCCGGCATTCACCAGCCGCGCCACAAACTTGGCGAATTCCTGAATTTTGAAGCGGAAGAAGCGCTGGATGAGGTGGATATAATTCTCTGGCTGGTAGATGCTTCGACTCAACCGACCGAGGACGACACCCGCATCTCTGACCTGCTCAACAGGACTTCGCTCCGCTCCACCCGGCTGCTGGTCCTGAACAAAATGGATTTGGTCAAACCCGAAGACGAGTCCGCCCGCAGCGAGGAATATGCCAGATTGCTGAATCAGGCTGAAGCAGTGAAAATCTCGGCGACGAAAAAAATCGGCATGGACAAACTCCTCGAGCGGCTGGTCAGCCTGCTTCCGCAACGTCCGCCCGAATATCCCGAAGAGCAGGTCACAGATTCATACGAGCGCGACATCGCCGCCGACCTCATCCGCGAATCCTGCCTGAAAATTTTGCGCGACGAAGTGCCGCACAGCCTCGCCGTCCGCGTGGACGAATTCAAGGAACGTGAAAACGGCATGGCATACATCGCCGCGACGATTTTCGTGGAGCGCGAATCGCAAAAGGGCATCGTCATCGGCGAAGGCGGCAAAATGCTCAAGTCCATCGGCAGCGCCGCGCGCAAGGAAATCGAAGACATGGGCGGACGCAAGGTCTTCCTCGAAGTGCGCGTGAAGGTGGCGAAGGACTGGCGAGATAACCAGAATATGTTGAATCAGTTTGGGTATATCAAAAGAAAGTAACGAGAAATGAGTAACGAGTACGTCCATCACTCGTTACTCATTTCTCGTCATTCAATCACTTTCCACTCAACGGTCTAAACCCCTCCCCAAAAGCCTCGTGCGCAACCCCGATGACCATGAATGCTTCGGGGTCTATTTCATGGACAATAGCTTTGAGCGTCGCCACTTCTGTGCGGTTGACCACACTATACAGAACGGGGCGCGAGTTACCTGTGTACGCGCCGCGCCCTTCGAGGTAGGTCACGCCGCGTTCCAAATCTTCTAGCACGCGACTGGAAATCTCCTCTGGCTTCCCCGTGACGATCATCGCTGCGCGGACGGTCTCGCCGCCTTCGAGCACCGTCTCCGAGACAATGCCGCTGACATACAACGTGATCATCGCGTACAACGCCTGTTTCCAGCCAAAGATAAATCCAGCGCCGAGAATGACAGCCGTATCCACAATGAGATAGCTCTGGGTCATCGAAACGCCGCGCCACTTGTTGAGGATGCGCGCCAGAATGTCCGATCCGCCGCTTGTGCCGCGCGCGCGATAAACCAGCCCATAGCCGACGCCGCTTGTGATCGCCCCGTACAACGAGTTAAGGAAAATATCGCCTTTCAAATCGTTGATGAGGATATCCGCCGCGCCACCCGCTTGAAAGACCGGCAGTTTCAGCAGCAGGTCGGTAAACAGGGAATAAATGACAATTGCCAGAATGGTCCGCAGGGCAAAGCGATGCCCGCCGAGAAATTTCCAGCCGAGCAAAAAGAGCGGGACGTTGCCAACCAGCACCATCAAACCGATGGGCCAGCCCGTAAAGTGGTTGATCAACTGCGAAATGCCGCTCACCCCGCCCGAAGCCAGGTTC
The DNA here is from genome assembly GCA_016234555.1 of Chloroflexota bacterium. Classification (GTDB taxonomy): domain Bacteria; phylum Chloroflexota; class Anaerolineae; order Anaerolineales; family Villigracilaceae; genus Villigracilis. The sequence goes on from JACRBJ010000025.1 coordinate 15,536, forward strand.
GCCGGGACAAAGAATATCCGCAAACTGACCGCTTGAATCAACGCGCCAAGCGCGATGAGAACGTAATCCTGAATGTTTGTCCAATATTTTTTCATGATGAATCCTTTTTATTGTTCGATCTCAAAATCATTATAGCCGAAGGAGTTTGGCGCTCCACCTTATCTTGCTTTTTACTTTTCGCTGTCACTCTTTTGGTACAATCACGCTCTATGAAAATAAAAAACTGGCAATTCTGGCTTGGCGTGTTAATTAGCGTCGTATTCATCTGGCTTTCCCTGCGGGGACTTCATCTCAACGACTTCTGGAAGACAGTACAAAAAGCAAATTATTTCTGGCTTTTGCCCGGCATCGGCGTGTATTTTGTCGGTGTTTGGGTGCGGGCATGGAGATGGCATTACCTGCTGGGACCGATCAAAAAAATCCCAACCAAAACCATGTTTCCCATTACAACTATCGGCTATATGGGAAATAATATTTATCCCGCACGCGCGGGCGAAGTATTACGCGCGGTAATCCTCAAACGTAAGGAAGGCGTGCCGGTCTCGGCGTCGCTTGCCACCATCATCGTGGAAAGGATCTTCGATGGTGTGGTGATGCTGGCGTTCGTCTTTGTTAATTTGTCCGAGCTGGCAAAACTGACAGGCGCATCTGGCTTCGTGGGAAATATTCAACAGTTGGCGGTGATCGGCACAGGGGTATTTCTCGGCGCACTGGCTGTCTTTCTGCTGGCGGCGATGTTCCCGTTGGTGACAGCAAAAATCGGCACATGGATGATCGAGCGCTTCATGCCGCAGCGCCTGCGCGAGAAGGTCACGGGAATCATGCACAAGTTTTTGGACGGGCTGGCTTCGCTACGTTCCCCGTTCAACGTGCTGATGGTCTTCTTCACCTCGGTCATCATCTGGCTTTTGGAGACGGGCAAATACTGGTTCGTAATGCACGCTTTCGATTTTAGCGTCTCGTTCTTCGCGCTGATGTTGATGAATGGCATCGTCAACCTTGCCACCACCATTCCGTCCGCACCGGGTTACATCGGCACATTCGACGCGCCTGGCATCGCCGTCCTCACCGCCTACGGCGTGGATCAGGCAACGGCGGCTGGATACACACTCACATTGCATGTCGCATTGTGGCTCCCCATCACTTTGCTTGGCGCATACTACATGGCGCGTGAGGGGCTGAAGTGGAGCGACGATCTGAGGAATGATATCAACGTCTAATTGGGAGAGTCAAATGGCGGGTGTGAATCTCAATGGAAAAAGGCTTTTAATATACGCAAGAACCATGCTGGTATTGTTTGTGATTTACAAATGGTTTTGGGGAGTCGCGCCTTTTCCATATGTACGTTTTTTGCTTGTAATCCTTTTGGGATATGCTTTTGTTGTTACCTTCCAGTTCACGCCCAAACAACACGTGCTGACATGGTGGGCGCACCTGGGAATTTTGATTTTGGGGAGCATTGCGCTGCAAGCATCCGGTCATCTGGAATTATTTGGATACGGTGACCATGGCGAATTAGCAACCTTGATGATGAAAGGGGAGGTTTTCCCGCGCTGGCTGGGCGGTTCCGCCGTCCTGTTATATGGATACAGGATATGGCAGATGATCCCAGGGCTAAATCAATACGCAAAGGATGTCGATTCTGTCCTGATGTTCACGAGAGTTGCGGGCGGCATTGTCATGCTTCTCTTTTCAGCCGCGGCATTATATAAACGACTTGACCGCACAAGCGTCATGCTGGCGCTATCGAGTCCCGTCTATCTCATGCTGTCCACAGCATACGACGAGTATTATCCCTACGTCGCGGGAATGTTCCTGTTTTTCCTGCTGATCGTTGTTGAAACTGATTCCTTCCGTCAAAATGTCCGCTCGCTGGGATTTCTGCTGGCAATCCTGCCAATTTTCTATGCGCCTTTCATTGTCACAAGTTTGATTGTGCTGGCTTATTACCTTCTTTTCGAAAGCACAAAACGTCTTGAACTTGTATTCGCTTTTTTATCCTCCTACATCCTTCTGGTCTTTCTGTTTTGGAATAGCGAACGGGGTGATTACGTTTCCAATCTGGTTTCCACAATCAACACCGGCAACCATCGCCTTTTATTTGGGCGGTATTGGGATCAAGCGGCAAGCGCTTCGATTTTTTTCAAGCCGCAAAATGCGGCAACATGGAAACACTTCGGCGATTTATCCTACATGCTCCTTTGGTCTGGGAGCATGATTCCCGCCATTCTGCTGGGAATGGGCGTTTATCGACTGGCAACAAACAAGGTGTTTATGAAATTCATTACCTCGTCGCGCACCCCACTTTTGGTTATACTTTTTGCTTGGCAATTGTTCTATTTTGTTTTCATGCTGCCCAGGCTTGGTCCTAAAACGGACATCGATCTGTTTTTCAGTTTCTATATTTGTCTGGCATTTACCGCTGGTTATGTTTGGGATTATATTAAAAAGCGGGAATCGTTCAGTGACAGAATTAACGATATGATTGTCCCCACAGTCGCGGCAAATACAGTCGTCACGTTGTTCTTTTTGCTTCGCGCGGGAATACCGGATATCTTTTAAAATAACGCATCAGAACCTCAGGAGAGTCTATGAAAATCGCAATTATCGGAGCAGGTTATGGCGGCATGGCTGCCGCGTGGGATTTAAAAAGAGCGGGACATGACGTGGTCATTTTCGAGTCCGCAGATTACGTGGGCGGACTGGCAAGCGGCTTCAAGGAGCCGCACTGGGATTGGTCGGTGGAGAAGTTCTATCACCACTGGTTTCAATCGGACAGCGAAATGCTGGGACTCATCCGCGAGTTGGGACTGGAGGATAAAGTCCGCTTTCCGCGCCCGCTGACGGTGATGTACTACAAAAAGAAATGGTATCCCTTCGACTCGATTTTCAAAATGGCTTTATTCCCTGGCTTGGGGTGGGGAATAAACAAAATCCGATTCGGGTTTGTCGGCTTGTACCTGCGGCTGACGAATAACTGGCGCGCGCTGGAAAAAGTCACCGCCGACGAGTGGATGATGAAGTACGCGGGCAAACAAGTCTACGAGCAGATGTGGAAGCCGCTGCTGGTCGGAAAGTTTGGTCCGTTTTACAAGGATGTCAACATGGCGTGGATGTGGGCGCGCATCAAAGCCCGCACTACACGGCTTGGGACATTCGAGGGTGGTTTCCAGAAATTCGCCGATCTGTTCGCGGATAAACTGCGGGCGATGGGAGTCGAGATTCGGCTTGGGGCTGGGATCAAATCCATTAAACAGAATCAAGCTGCGGGTGGACTCAGCGTGGACAGCGAATCCTTCGACAAGGTGCTGGTCACGTCATCCCCCAACGTGATGGCGAAGTTATGTCCCGACCTGCCAGAAAATTATTTGAAGGGTCTGCTCGATTTGAAGTCGATGGGCGCAGTGGTGATGACGCTGGCGCTCAAACAGCCGCTCTCAAGTGAAGGTTTTTACTGGTTCAACGTGCCGAAGGACGAGGGCTACCCGTTCCTGGCGCTGGTGGAGCATACGAACTTTGTGCCAAAGGAAAACTTTGGCGGCGACTATATCGTGTATGCGGGCGATTACCTTGAACTGGGTCACGAGTATTTCTCGATGAGCGATGAAAAACTGCTGGAAAGATTTGTTCCCGCCTTTCAAAAATTCAATCCCGAATTCAAACGCGATTGGGTGAAGAAGATTTGGGTCTACAAAACCAATTACGCCCAGCCCGTGCCGCTGTTGAATCACTCGAAAAATATTCCCGACATTCAAACGCCGATCAAGGGCCTGTACTTCGCCTCGATGAGCCAGGTCTACCCGTGGGACAGGGGAACAAACTTCGCGGTGGAAATTGGAAGAAAAGCCGCAAGGATGATGAAGTAAGCAAAAAGGCGACTCAAGTGAGTCGCCTTTTTATTTATTGCTCACGCCCATGCGGGTTTGGACTCCAATCGCACAGGTTGATGAACGGGGTGGTGAGTCCGCCTTCGACAAGGAAGGTTTTCATCAAGCCGTTCGAGTCGGTGTACGCACCTTCAAGGTTGTAATTAGGCGCCCAGGCATAGACATAGTACCTGCCAGCGGGCAACAGGACACTGTAGACATTCTCATTCTCCGGGATGGCAAACTGAATCTTCTCGCCCGTATGCGCGTTTTCGAAGTAGAGCGTCAGGGGAGGATTGAATTCGCTCGGATAACAGAGGTTGCCACCCACCGTGCCATGTGGGATTTGATTGGCAGGCTGCTTCACCTGAATATCCACATAGAATGGGATGTTGGCTTTGTCACCTGTGCCAAAGAGCGCACCCGAGGAATTGCGAAGCATCCAGTAGCCGCTATAGGAACCGGGCACGGATGGCGCAGTGAGGAGAATGGAGACGTCCACCGTTTGACCGGGAGCAACGTTGCCGGGGAAAGTAACCACTGTTTTGCCATCCATTTGGGACCCGCTGCTGAAGACCAGCATGTAATCGGACGTCCAGGTACATGTGCCGCGATTCTTCAAACGCCAGATTTTGGTGAAGGTCTCACCGGGAGCAAGAACCGTGCCATCAGGGATGGTGACATCCTTGACGAAGAAAGCCCAGTCGCAGTACGTGACCTGCGTCGCCGCGGGAAGTGATGTGGCTGTCGGGACAGGGGTACTGGTCACCTGAACCACAATCGGGGTGGGTGGGACCGGGGTTTGGGTTGGGGCATTGGCTGTCAGCGCGAGCATGGTCTGCGTGACCATGGCTTGCACGTCCGTCTGTGGATTTTTGTCAGGCTGGCGACCCAGGACCTGAGCCGCCACAAGTGAAATGGGGAACAGCGCCATCATGCCGAGGGCTAAAATTCCAAAGAAAATAAGGATTGTGTTGGTTGATAGTTTCATCTCATACCTCTCATATTATTTGCCCTCCATTGACGAGAAAGGTACGGAAAAGGTTCCTGGCGCCTCTGGTACTTAAGTTCGATCCGGGCGCTTCAACGAAAAACCGCCATATACCTAGCGGGCATATGGCGGTCGGATTTCACAGAAACTTGATGTTCAAAGCTTCAATCTTGCGGAAATGCGCGAGACGAAACTTCCGCGCCAGTTTTGCAGGATGGCTTCCATGTAAAGCTGTTCGAGCGTTCGCACCTGGCTTTCGATGGAATATTTCTCGCTTAACTCGAGCGAACGTTTTCCATAGCGCGCCAATCTGCCGGGGTCAGTCGCCAGGCATGCCAGCGTATCGGCATAGGCAGCCACATTCAACGGGGTCAGGTGTCCGTTTTCTCCCTCCACGATCATGCCCTCGAAGGCTTCGTCCTGCACCGCCACCAAAGGCAATCCCGAGGCAATCGCCTCGATGACTGAAATGGGATGCACCTCCGTTGTGGATGCGGACAGGAAGACAGTCGCATCATGCAGGATGTCGGGCAATTCGGCGCGGTTGATCATGCCGAGGAAATGAATGCGGTCCCTGACGTTTGTGGCGGCGGCGTGTTCCTCCAGCTTTTTGCGCGCGCTTCCGTCCCCGGCGAAGACAAGGCGGGCGTCGGGGATTCGATCCGCGATGAGGGCGAAGGCATCGATCAAAAAGTCGAGCCGCTTCTCAGGGTCGACCCTGCCAACGGACAACAATATCGGCGCATCGGGACCCAACCCAAGCCTGTTTCTGAAACTGCCGGGACTTTTTGCCGCCTTGAAACGGCTCAGGTCGATGCCGTTTGGGATGACCTTGATGGGCTTCTTGACTTTCTGCTCCAGCAGCAGGCGGTGGAACTTGGGTGACGGTACGACAACCTGATCGCCAAGATTGGTGGAGGTGGCGCTGAACCAGCGCGCCGCGTGACGGATGACCCCAGTCCCGCCGATGACTTTCAGGTAGTGGGTGTAATCCATGATGGACGTGTGATAGGTGTAGATCAGCGGCAGATTTTTGGTGGACGCGGTCAGGTATGCCAGCAGGCCCACCGTCAGCGGGCTGTGCGCGTGAAGCACATCGAAATGCTTTCGAGACAGGGACCAGGTGCTGCGCGGAGTCCCCAGCACGGCAACGTAAATGGGCGGGTCGTTCAAATATTTCAGGGAGGGAAGCCTCACCACGCCGGGCTGGTCATCCGTATAGCCGGGAAACTTCGGCGCAAAGACCGTGACATTGTGTCCTCTTTTTTGTAATCCCTCCGAGATCAATTGCAGGGAAATGGAAACACCGTTGACCTGCGGAGCATAGGTATCGGTGAATAAACCAATGCGCAGCGACCCCATTTCGCGCGGATTGAGTCCTCCTGTGGTTCCTGACATGTGCGTTTTCTCCTGTGTTGTGAAGTGACAGTCACTTTAAAAGTGACTGTCACTTGCGTTGGTTTCTTCCTGCTTTTCTTCGCGCTTCGTCAGATTTGCCTTCAAGCGTTTTGCCAGTTCGCGGCGGGTGAGCATGACACGATGCTGGCAGCCCTTGCATTCCAGCCCAATATCCGCGCCAAGACGAATCACCGTCCACTCATAGGAACCGCAGGGATGCGGTTTTCGCAAGCGCAGCAAATCATTCATTTGCAAATCGGGAAGCATGGAGGGGATTATACCGCCAGTAAGGTGAAGGTTACTTTCGCAAAGCGAGCGACCATTACCTGTTGGGCGTGTGAAATATTTCCCAGCCTCGCTGCGAAAACTTTCCTTGAGGAAAATTTCATATCGAAGATAATGAGGGTGCAGGATGAATGAGACGAAAGGAGACTGTGCCATGAACGATGAACTGAAAATCAAATTCTGGGGTGTGCGCGGAAGTTATCCCGCACCCGGAGCGGGGACCGTGAAATACGGCGGGAACACCTCCTGCGTGGAGATCAACGCGGGCGGACACACCATCATTCTCGACGCCGGCACCGGCATCATTCCGCTTGGGCACGAATTGGCGAAACGCGCCATTCAAGAAAAGCGCGGTCTGGAATTGCTCCTGCTCTTCAGTCACCTGCATCACGACCACACACAGGGCTTTCCGTTCTTCACGCCCGCCTATTTCCCAAACACCCGCCTGCACGTTTTTGGTCCCGGCGGCACGCCTGAAACCTTGAAGCAGGTCCTGGAACGCAATCAGTCGTCAGAGACTTTTCCGCTTAGCCTGCGCGATATGCCCGCCGCCAAGACCATCGAGTCGGTGCGCGAGTCGCAGGTCATCGTTTGGGACGAGGAAAAGGTCTGGGTCGGCGAATCAGCTTCGAGCGCAAGTCCCGACGCGGTGGTCATCCGCATCCACAAGTCGTATGCCCACCCGGGCGGGGTCTACGTCTATCGCATCACCTGGCGCGGCAAGTCAGTGGTGTACGCAACCGATACCGAAGGCTACGTCGGCATGGATCGTAAACTGGTTGCCTTCGCCCGCAATGCGGATGTGTTGATCCACGACGCGCAATACAACGAGGAACATTATCGCGGACAACTGGCGGGATTCCCGTCCACGCAGGGATATGGACACTCGACGGTGACGATGGCTGCGGAAGTTGCCGCCGCCGCCGAGACGGGAGAGTTGATCCTGTTTCATCACGACCCCGCCTACACTGACGATTTGGTCGCCGCGCAGGAAGCCGCCGCGCAGAAGTTGTTCCCCGATTCGCGCGCGGCGCACGAAGGATTGGAAATCAAATTAAGACTCGACTTCCGAAGTCTTTTGAAAAGTGTTGCAAAAACGAAACCGGATTTCGGAAGTCTGCGAGATGGAAGTAAAATATGAAGCGCATGACCGAACTCAGAATGGACGATACCCGTCACCTGCTCTCGGACATCCGATTGTTCGAGGGATTGACCACCACCCAACTGGACTGGATCTCGAAGCACGCGCATCGCCGAATCTTCAACGCGGGGATGAACGTGATGACGGTCGAACAGCCCGGCGAAGCTGTGTTTATCATTTTACATGGCACGGTCAAAATTCACATCGAGCAGGGCGGACGCGACGTGATCCTGTCCGTTTTGGGCAGCGGCGACCTGCTGGGTGAGATGAGTCTGATAGACAGCGTGGGACGTTCCGCAAGCGCATTGACGCTGGAAAACTCGCTCATGTTGTGGATGGACAAAACCACGTTCAATCACCTTCTGGACAACTTTCCGCCTGTGGCGCGAAATTTGGTGAAGATTCTCTCCGCGCGCGTGCGCCTCTCGGACCAGGTGATTCAGTCCCTTGCCACGCTGGATGTGAACGGGCGGGTGGCGCGTCAAATTTTGGCGTTTGCCGAGCGCTACGGGCACGAAACAGCCGAAGGCGTGCAAATCCACATTGTGCTGACGCAGGGCGACCTTGCCGACCTGGTGGGCGCATCGCGCAAGCGGGTGAACCAGACAATGGTCTTCTTCAAGGAGCGTGGACTGGTCAGCACAGACACGAATGGACGGTTCGTCGTCCATGACAGGGAAGGGTTGGCAAGGTTTTGTGACTGATTGGCAAGTAGCAATTGGGTCGCCGGTTGATTTTTCAACTGGCGACTTTTTCATTTGGCAGGTTCGGCTCTGGGGCGGGTGGCTGGTTGTCGTAATTTCGACAGCGCCCACAGGGCAAGTGAGTTGTGAGACTCCGGAGTAAATCGGATAGGCTCTTATTCGTGAATTCGCGCACGAAACGTCAATGTCGAAAACGCCTCGGGAATTACTGGATTTGAGTAGTACCTTGGCACTACCTAAGCTCCCAGCCAATAACTTTTTAGCGCGAATTACGACCATTGGAGTGAGAAACCAACAAAAAGGAGATTAATATGTTCAGAAAAATCGTTCGCATTGTTACCGCAATATCTGTTGCCCTTGGAATGTTCATGGCAACATCCCCGGCTTTGGCACACAGCGAAGGGGATGGGAATGAAGTCAAAGGCATAATTGCAGCTGTGGATGCCACAGCCAGCACAGTTACCATCACGCCTCAGGGTGGCGGTATGGATGTTGTTCTTACCGTGGATGCCATCACCCTGATCAAACGCAATGACAAACCCGCCACGTTAGCCGACCTGCAAATGGGCGACAAGGTGGAAGCCAAGTACAACGCGGTGACTTTGGTTGCCAGCAAAATCGAGGCTGAGTTGGATTTGTCCGAATTGGAAGGTGTAATCTCAGCCTTGGATTCCACCGCCGGCACGGTCACTGTCACTCGTCAGGACAGCACGACTGTCACAGTCACCGTTAACCCCACCACCTTGATCAAGCGCAACAAGAAGGCAGCCACGCTTGCCGACCTCCAACTGGGCGACAAAGTGGAAGTCAAGTACAACGCGATGACTTTGATTGCCAGCAAGATCGAAGCCAAGCTGAATTTGTCTGAATTGAAGGGCATCATCACCGCCCTGGATTCCGCCGCCGGCACGGTCACTGTCACCCGTCAGGACAACACAACTGTTACAGTCACCGTTGACGCCAGCACCTTGATCAAACGCAACAAGAAGGCAGCTACGCTTGCCGACCTGCAACTGGGCGACAAGGTGGAAGTCAAGTACAACGCAGTGACTTTGCTTGCCAGCAAGATCGAAGCCAAGCTGAATTTGTCTGAACTGAAGGGAATCATCACAGCCCTGGATTCCGCCGCCAGCACGGTCACTGTAACCCGCAAAGACGGCACGACCGTTACGGTCACTGTTGACGTCAACACGTTGATCAAGCGCAATGGCAAGCTTGCTACATTCGCCGACCTTCAACTAGGCGACAAAGTGGAAGCCAAATACAACGCGGTGACTTTGGTTGCCAGCAAGATCGAAGCCAAGTTGAATTTATCTGAACTGAAGGGTGTAATCTCAGCCCTGGATTCTGCCGCCAGCATCGTCACTGTCACCCGCAAAGATGGCACGACCGTCACGGTCACTGTCGATGCCAGCGCGTTGATCAAACGCAATGGCAAGCCCGCCACACTCGCCGACCTTCAACTGGGCGACAAGGCGGAAGTCAAGTACAACGCGGTGACTTTGGTTGCCAGCAAGATCGAAGCCAAACATTAATTTTTGTCCAGTTACGAGCAAAAGAGCGTTCCAGTTGGAGCGCTCTTTTTGTTTACGCCGGCTTATACGCCGAACGCGCATTAGTTTACTGTATAATCCCGCCATGTCCAACTACAAATTCTTCCATCCCATCGAAGTCCGCTACGGAGATTTGGACCCGCAGGGACACGTCAACAACGCCAAGCACCTGACCTACTTCGAGCAGGCGCGAGTCCACTACTTGATTCAGCTTGGGCTTTTCAGCCGCGACCAGTCTTTCATGGAAATCGGTGTGGTTATTGCGGACATCCACATCGCCTATAAGTCGCCCATCCACTATGACGACAACGTCAAGGTCGGCGTGAAAACTGCGAAGATCGGCAACAAGTCAATGACAGTGGAACAGTGCGTGATGAACACAGACACGGGCGAAATCATGTCAGCGGGGACGGTGGTGATGGTGGCATACGATTATAGGGAGTTGAAGCCGATTCATGTACCTGAAGATTGGAAAAAGAAAATCAGCAAGTTTGAAGGTTCGCAGGTTTAAAAGTTTGAATGTTCAAACCTGCAAACTTGCCAACCTGTAAACGTTCCGGAGAACATCATGTCCCTGCCCCTTATCGACGAAACTTATTTCATCAACTTCCTCGTTGACCTGCTCAACATCCCCTCGCCCACTGGTTTTGCGGAGCCAGCCATTGCTTTCGTGGAAAAGGAATTTTCCAAATACAAACAGTTGCAACTTTCGCGCACACGCAAGGGGGCGCTGATTGCAAAATGGTCGGTTGAATCGAACCTGCTACCCGTCGCGCTGACCGCCCACGTGGATACGCTTGGCGCGGTGGTCAAGGAGATCAAATTCAACGGGCGGTTGAAACTGAGCCGTGTTGGCGGAATCCAATGGAATACTGTCGAGACCGAAGGCGTGTGGGTCGTCACATTGAAGGGCGAAAAGATTCGCGGCTCGGTGCTGATCGACACGGCATCGGGTCACGTTTACGGCACGAAGGGGGAGGAAACTCCTCGCAACGATGACCACATGGAAGTTCGGCTCGATGTGCGTACCACCTCGGAAAGGGAAACCCGCGCTCTGGGAATCAGCGTTGGCGATTGCGTGGCATTCGATCCCCGCGTCGAAGTGACGGACGGCTTCATCCGCTCGCGCTTCCTCGACGACAAGGCTTGCGTGGCAAATCTCGTCGCGGCGATCAAGTCGCTGGCGGATGCAGGCCAAAGCCCAAAGCGGACAACCTACTTCCATATCTCGAACTACGAGGAGGTTGGCCACGGCGCGGCGGCGGGAATCCCAGCCGAGGTTGTGGAACTGGTCTCGGTCGACATGGCAGTCGTCGGCGAGGGGCAGGAGTCGGATGAATTCCATGCGACGTTGTGCGTCAAAGACAGCGGCGGTCCGTATCACGAAGGGCTGAACAAAAAATTACGCGCGATTGCCGAGCAGCACAACATTCCCTACAAAACGGACGTGTACCCGTTCTACGGCTCGGACGGCGAATCCTTCTGGCGTGCTGGCGGCGACGTGGCGCTCTCGCTCATTGGCCCCGGCATCGATGCCTCGCATAATTACGAGCGCGCCCACATGGATGGATTGAACGCAACAACTCATTGGGTTATGGCGTATTTGTTGAGCGAGTAGATAACTGGAGACTGATTTATGAAACTTGATGCCGCACTTCCCCCCGTTCAACTGAAAGATGTCCCCGCGATTGCGGAAGCCGCGCAGGAAATCGGATTCGACGCCTTGTGGACTCAGGAAACCCAGCACGACCCCTTCCTGCCCTGTGCGCTGATTGCTGAACATTCGGCGACGCTCAACTTCGGGACAGCCATCGCGGTTTCGTTTGCGCGTTCACCCGCCAACCTTGCCTACACCGCATGGGACCTGGCTGCGCAGTCCGGGGGGAGATTCATCCTTGGGCTTGGCACCCAGGTCAAGGCGCACATCGAACGCCGCTTCGGCATGACCTGGCCCGAGTCGGTGACGGGTCAACTCCGCGAGCAGATTCAGGTCATCCGCGCGTTTTGGGATTGCTGGCAAAACGGCACAAAGTTGAACTTCCGTGGCGAGTATTACAAAGCCACGTTGATGTCACCTTTTTTTCAACCCCCTCCCTTACCCTCCGCCATTTTCGAGGAAAATGGCGGAGGGCAGGGTGGGGGTATTCCGATCTACATCGCCGGCGTCAACACGGGACTCGCAAAGCTGGCAGGCGAACTGTGCGAAGGATTCCATGCGCACCCGTTCAACAGTCCACACTACATGAATGAGGTAATTATGCCCGCCATCGAAGATGGTCTGCAAAAGAGCGGACGAACCCGCAAGGACATCACCGTCTCGATGACGCCGTTCGTGGCGACCTCTCCCGAAGAGGAATCCTTCGCGCGGATGCAGATCGCGTTCTACGCATCCACGCCGTCCTACCACGCGGTGATGGACTTGCACGGCTGGAGCCAGACCGCCCAGCAGTTATCGGGCTACGCCGCCAAAGGTGAATGGGCTGAAATGCCCATGCTCATCACTGACGAGATGCTGCACACGTTCTGCCTTGTCACGATGCAGGAAAACCTCGCGGACGATTTGAAGAAGCGCTACAAAGGCATCGCGGATCGAATCACGCTCTACACGCCCTTTGTCCCGAAGGAAAAGGATGATTGGTGGAGAGAGTTGGCAAAGGCGTTTAATTCGTAATATTCACTTAGGCATCTATTCAGAACAACATGCCAAAATTATTTGAGAAAGACATTCTGGTTCATTATGCTCAAGTTGCCCTAACTAACAAAGCAACTGCTGATTATCCCCAATGGGAAACTGGCGAAGAAAAGTTTGTTTCCAATGATATGGGCATTGCTGTCGCTACAGAGACTGACAGGGAAGTTCATGTTGTCGTTTCAACTGAATCGCCCCTAAACATGCAATTTCTAGGTGCCGCTAACATCAACATTGGAGTAGATGGTTTGCTTGTAGGAAACGAATTAACAGGGGACATACACCAAATTCAATGGCGACCAGGGAAAACAAAAATCTCAATCTTTGTTGATGAAATAGATAATCGTCCAAAAGTCGTTGAATTCGTTCTGGATTAATTTAACACATCAGAAAACATTGGAGTTCAATCATGACTATCTCCAGCCGCCTTTACGAAGGCGAAAAAGATTTTCAAACCATGCTCGACCTGATGGCAAGGGTGCGTCCCTCTGCCCACGCCAGGGACTACCCCTCCAAAGTGGACATCGAGGAAAACCTGGCAGTTGAAGAAATCCGCGCCAGCACAAAGTTGTGGTTCGACGATGGTCATCCCATTGGCTGGGCATACGTGGATGATGGCAACAACCTGCGCTGGGAATTAGAAAAGTCCTACACCGACACCGTCGGCGCGGAGATGGTCGCCTGGGGCGAGGACTGCATCCAAAAGACTCTCGCGGCGGGAGAAAGTTCCACGCTGGATGCCAGTTGTCGGGAGGACTACAAAGAGCGATTGGACTTTTTGAGCAAGCACGGTTTTCGTCAAACGGAAAACTTTTCGGTCCAAATGAAGCGGGATTTGTGCGACGCGAAGCCCATCCTTGAGCCTGAACTACCGCAGGGATACGTCATCCGCCCCGTGAAAGGAATCGAGGAAGCCGAAGCCATTGCCACAACCCATCGCGCCGCCTTTGGGACGGATTACATGACAACAGAAAACCGCCTGATCATCATGAACTCCAGCGAATACGACCCGACGCTCGACCTGCTCGTCATCGCGCCCGATGGGATGATTGCGGGCTACTGCACCTGCTCCACCGACCCAGACGGAGGCGGCTACACCGACCCCGTCGCCGTACATCCCAGCCATCAGCGCAAGGGATTGTCAAAGGCATTGCTACTCAAAGGGTTGGGACTCCTCAAGGAGCGCGGCATGAAGTCCGCCCAATTCACCACCAGCGGAGACAACATCTCCATGCAAAAGGCAGGCGAGTCTGCGGGCTTCCATTTGGAAAACAGGAACCTGTGGTTCGAGAAGCAAGTGAAAAATTAGAAACGAAATTTTCATCTTTACATGACTCACCCCGAAATTAAGGTTTCTCGGGTGAGTTTGTTTAAAGGCATTTGGGACGCTGATTCACGCTGAAAACGCGGATTTTTCTTCCCGATCAGCGAAAACACTTGCACCTGGCGCAAGTACAGGTGTCAGCGTTCATCTGCGTCCAGATTAAATTCGGGGGTAATCATGTTTGTTTTTCCAAAAGTAATGTACAATCCATACACAAACTATCCGAATAAAGGAACCTTTCATGGACTTCAACGACTACCAGACCAAATCCCGCGTCACCGCAAAATACCCCGCCATCGGACATGGCGTCGTCTATCCCACGTTGGGACTCGTCAACGAGGCGGGCGAAGTGGCAGGCAAAATCAAAAAGGTCTTTCGCGACAAGGGCGGCGAGATCAGCCCCGAGACCCGCGAAGCGCTTAAAGCCGAATTGGGTGACGTGCTCTGGTATCTGGCTCAAACCTGTACCGAATTGGGCGTCTCCCTCGACGAGGTGGCGGAATCCAACTTAACTAAACTTTTGGATAGGCAGGCGCGCGGTAAGATTCAAGGGGATGGAGACAACAGGTAGTCAGTTCAAGGTTCAAAATTGCAGGTTTAAAGGCTGAAAACCGAGGTTTATTGTCTAAACAAGAAATTCTAACCTTTTTCCAACGTGGACAGACCCGCCTTTTTGGTACAATGCCTTGATTATAGGAGACTAAAACTATGGCTGGTATGGAAAGATTTACACAGCGAGCAAGGCGTGTTCTCAGTCTCGCCCATCAAGAGGCAGAACGCGCTCGCCAGAGCAGCATTGGAACCGAACATCTTATTCTAGGATTAATGGATGAAGAAGGCGGCGTGGCAGGACGTGTCCTGCGCGACCTCGGCATGACCCCTGACCGCGTGCGAGAGATGGTTCAACGCGTTTCAGGCACATCAGGAATTTTCGACCCCAACCGAATCGAACTTGCCCCCGAAACCCAGCAAGTGCTTGAATATGCCATCGAAGAAGCCCGCAGGCTTGGACATCACTACATCGGCACCGAGCATATTTTGCTGGGATTAGTCCGCATCGAATCGACAGGGATGGAAGTTTTGCGCCGGCTGGGAATCACGGGCGATCAGGTTCGCCGTCAGACGCGGCGTGTATTGAACGAATCCGCGCCCTCCTCGCCGACGCCTGCCGGCGCTCCCCAACCTGGCAAAAGCGCCGCCCAGGGCGCCAACAACCCCAAGACTCCCCTCGTTGACCAACTCGCCTCGGATTTGACCTCGAAGGCCGAAGATAAAAAACTCGACCCTGTGATCGGTCGTCAAAAGGAAATCGAGCGCGTCATTCAAATTTTGGCGCGACGCACGAAGAACAACCCCGCCCTCATCGGCGAGCCTGGCGTCGGCAAGACCGCCATCGTCGAAGGACTGGCACAGCGCATCATTGACGGCGATGTCCCCGCCCCGCTGATGAACAAGCGCGTCCTTCAATTGGATGTGGGTTCGCTCGTTGCAGGGACCATGTATCGCGGTCAGTTCGAAGAAAGACTCAAGCGCATCATCGATGAGTTAAAGGCGTCAGGCTCGATCCTGTTCATCGACGAAGTCCACATGCTGGTCGGTGCGGGAGCGGCTGGATCATCTGTCGATGCGGCGAACATCCTCAAGCCAGCGCTGTCCCGCGGCGAGTTGCAAGTCATCGGCGCGACCACGCTGGATGAATACCGCAAACACATCGAATCGGACGCCGCGCTCGAACGCCGCTTCCAACCCGTTCAGGTGGATGAACCCTCGGAAGAGGAAACCATCGCCATCCTGAAAGGAATCCGCAGCGCGTACGAAGACCATCATCATCTCGTGATTTCAGATGAAGCCCTCGAAGCGGCAACCCACCTCTCGTCACGCTACGTCACTGAAAGATTTTTGCCCGATAAGGCAATCGACCTGATTGACGAATCCTCCTCGCGCGTGCGCATGTACAAGAGCCCCGCCGCGAAACACGCCAAAGACCTGTTCGGTCAATTGCGCGCTGCGCGCCAAAATCGCACCCTCGCACAAGAGGAAGGCAACTCCGAAGACATCAAGGAATGGGAAGAGCGCGAGATCGATCTCAACCAGCAGATTGAACGTCTGCGAACTGGTTGGGACCGAGCCAGCAGTCCCGTCGTTTCGGCGGAAGACATCGCCGAAGTCGTCTCGATGTGGACGGGTGTCCCGCTGATGCAGCTAGCAGAAGCGGAATCGCAGCGTCTGCTCAAGATGGAAGATGAATTACGCAAGGACATCATTGGTCAGGAAGATGCCATCGTTGCCATCTCACGTGCCGTGCGCCGCGCCCGCGCTGGATTGAAAGACCCGAAGCGCCCCATCGGTTCGTTCATGTTCCTCGGACCGACAGGCGTCGGCAAGACCCAGTTGACCAAGGCGCTCGCCAAGTTCATGTTCGGCAGCGAGGAAGCCGCCATTCAATTGGATATGTCCGAATTCATGGAACGTCACACCGCCGCCCGTCTGGTGGGCGCTCCTCCTGGATACGTCGGCTACGAGGATGCGGGTCAACTGACCGAAGCCCTGCGCCGCCGTCCGTACTCGATTGTGGTCTTCGACGAGATCGAAAAGGCTCACCCCGAAGTCCACAACATGCTCTTGCAGATCATGGAAGAAGGTCACCTGAGCGATGCGAAGGGACGCAAGGTGGACTTCCGCAACGCCATCATCGTCATGACCTCCAACATCGGCGCGGACATGATCAAGAACCAGACCTCACTCGGCTTTGCACTCAAACGCGACGAAGCCACCGAGGAACGCCTGTCCTACGAAGACATGCGCAAGAAGTTGAACGAATCGCTCAAGCGCGCGTTCCGCCCCGAGTTCATCAACCGTATGGATTCAGTGGTCATCTTCCGCTCGCTCAACAAGGAAGACATCCAGAACATCGTCTCGCTCGAACTGGACAAGGTGGCGGAACGCTTGAAGGATCACGAGTTGACCCTGACCGCGTCCGAAGAAGCCCTGTCCCTGCTGGCAGCGCAAGGCTACGACGCCGAATTTGGAGCGCGCCCCCTGCGCCGTGTCATCCAGCAAAAGGTGGAAGACCCGCTTTCCGATAGGCTGCTAGCTGGCGAATTCGTCAACGGCGACTCAGTGAAGGTGGATGTCAACGAAGACGGTGAGCTGGTTCTCAAGAAGTTCGAAGAACCGCTTCCCGAGCCAAGTTTATAAAATCAACCATGTAGGGGCGGGGTCATCCCGCCCCTACGAGCAATATGACAAAGCAAGAACTTCTCAAACAAGCCGATTACACCTTCCAACGCGGAAACCGCGATCTGGCGAAGAAATATCTCCAGGATTTCCTCGTCAAATATCCGCAGGAGGAATCCGCCTGGATGCTGATGGCGAAGATGGTGGACGAGCCGGGGCAAAAGATCGAATGCTTTCAACGGGTACTCAAGATCAATCCCAACAACACCGAAGCCAAAATCTGGATCGCCCGCATCGAGTCCCCCACCAAACCACTGCCCAGAAACAATCCCCCAAGCCAGTTCCAGACTCCGCATCCGTACAAAAAGGCGTTACGTTGGGGTGGTGTTTTTGCGGCACTGACAATTCTTTTCGCTTCAACCTCCTACGTTGTGGCACATCGGAATCCAGAATCAGCGGTGGCAAAAATGCTCATCATCCCCACCCCGACCATGTTCACGGAAATCTCCAGCGCTGGCGATGTCGCTTCACAGACCCGAGCCGAGATGAGCGCGAAATACCCACAATACGCAGCGTTGTTGGATGCGTTGATCGGCTTTGCGGTGAACAATGCCGAGGGTGGCATGGAAGGTGCTCCTGAACGTCCTGGCGCGGAAATCATCCCGTCCGACGAAACGGCGATGGAAGTCAAACTCACGCTCGAAAATTCAATGCCTGCGCCTGGCTCGCTTTCATCCATCTCGCTGACAGAGCGGGAACTGACCTCATGGCTGGCAATGGAAATGAAGGAAAATCCCGACCTACCGTTGAGCGATGTGCAGGTTTACATGCGGGATGGGAAAATACAAATCTGGGGCATGGTCACCGGCAGCGCGGATTCCACTTCTGCCCTGCTTGTGGGCAACCTGATGATTGGTTCAAACAAGAAGCCGAGCATCGAGATCGAGTCCATGCAAATTGGGACACAGGTCATTCCAGGTCCCCTGGTTTCACAGATGGAATCCTGGATCAATCAGATGCTTTTGGAAAACATCGAAAACCAGGCGCCAGGGTTGGAAATCATGAACATCAACGTCAGCAGTGGGATGGTGACGGTTTCGGGGATGAGGTAGAAAGTCAACGCGGTATAATTTCGTTATTCCATCACAATAGGAGAAAATCAGTGGCTGACCCGCGTGTAACTAAATTTGCAAAGGTACTGATCGAACATTCCGCCCGCGTCGTTCCAGGCGACCGCTTCCTGCTCGAAGGTACGACCGCCGCAGAACCGTTGCTGCGTGAACTGTACATCCAAATGCTGGGGAAGGGCGCACATCCGCATCTGATGATGACCCTGCCCGGCTTGATGCCATTCAGTCAGGAGGAAATGTACCTGACCTATGCCAACGACGCCCAACTGGATTTTGTGCCGACGTTCTACAAACTGGCATACGAGCAATTCGAGGGGCGCATTCGGGTTCATTCATCGACCAACCCGCGCGGCGCAAACAACATAAACCCCGCAAAGATACAACGTTATCACAAGGGAATCGCGACCATAACGGAGACTCAATTCCGACGCGGCGGCGAAGGTTCGTTCAAGTGGGTCACCACCCTCTTCCCCACCGACGGTTACGCTCAGGATGCCAGCATGAGTCTCAAGGAATACGAGGATTTCGTATTTGGCGCAGTCCATGCCAACGAAGATGATCCTGTTGCGTTCTGGAAGACCGTCGAGAGCAAGCAGCAGTCCGCCATCGATTACATGAAGGGGAAAAGCCAGGTCGTTCTGCGCGGACCCAACGTGGACTTGACCCTCTCTGTCAAGGGACGTAAATTCATGAACTCGTTTGGCACCTTCAACATGCCCGATGGCGAGATTTACACCGGTCCCGTCGAGGACTCAGCCAACGGATGGGTGAAGTTCACCTATCCCGCCAACTACAACGGGGTCAGCGTAGAAGGCGCAGAGTTGACCATCTCCAACGGGCGGGTGGTCACAGCCAAAGCGGAGAAAAACGAGGACTTCCTCGTCAAAACTTTGGATAGCGATGCAGGCTCGCGCTACGTCGGCGAATTCGCCATCGGCACCAACTTCGACATCCAGCAGTTTACGGGTAACATCCTGTTCGACGAAAAGATCGGTGGATCATTCCACATGGCGTTTGGAGCGGGCTACCCCGAGACTGGTTCCACGAACAAGAGCGCCATCCACTGGGACATGATCTGCGACCTGCGGACGGATTCTGAAATTTTGGTGGACGGTGAACTGTTCTACAAGAACGGACAGTTTGTGTTCGAGAAATGAGTTAAGGTTACAGGTTGAACCTTGAAGGTTGAGGATTGAAACCTCAACCTTTTTATTTTTCTTGCAATTCACTCACCCACCCCATATAATGACCCAAATGGAAAATCAACTCTTTAGGCAAAAACTGCAACTCGTCCTGCGCTGGTTCGTGCCAGCGGCAGCCGTCCTTGCCTTCGCGGCATGGATGTATATTTCGCCCGAAGGCGCTCTCGGCAAACTGGATGCGGTCGGCTACGCTGTCTGTCATCGCATCGATGCGCGCTCCTTTCACATCCATGACCGACAACTCCCGCTGTGCGCGCGCTGCACTGGTGAATTCTACGCGGCGGGCGCGGGACTGATCTTCCAGCTTTTTGTCAGCCGCAAGCGAAGCAAACTCCCCTCACGCGGAATTATCGCCGTGCTGGTACTCTTCTTCCTCGCCTTTGGCATCGACGGAAGCAATTCCTATCTTTACCTGCTCAAGCAAACGTCGCACGGGGTATTGGATAAAATCCCCAACCTGTACACTCCGAACAATATCCTGCGACTCTTCACGGGCAGCGGCATGGGAATTGCGCTCGCGGCAGTTTTGTATCCCATCGTCAACCAGACCTTGTGGCGTGAGTTGGACTCCCGTCCCGCGCTGGAATGGAAATCGCTCGGCATTCTGACTGCGCTGGTTGCCGCCATCAACCTGCTCATCCTGACCGGCAGCCTGATCGTGCTTTATCCCGTTGCCTACCTCAGTGCGCTTGGGACGTTGTCCCTGCTGGTGATTGTCTTCGCCATCTTGTGGATCATGATCATGCGGCAGGACAACACCTTCGAAAGCCCGCGTCAGCTTTGGCTTCCACTTTTGGCGGGATTTACGCTGGCAATCCTGATGATCCTCGGTATCGACCTGTTCCGCCTGCAATTGACCGGAACCTGGAGCGGATTCCCCGGGCTGTCGGGATAAAACTTTGATAGGATTTAAACGTAAGCTTGTAAAGAGAAGAAAGGAGAGAAAAGAATGGAAATGTTACTTGGTATATTTTCAGCATTCGGGCTTTCAGCCAGCGCGGGATTGAACGCCTACATTCCCCTGCTGGTGATCGGCGTCATCGCGCATTACTTCCCCGACACGCTCAAACTTGCCCAGCCCTGGGACCTGATCGCCAACCCCTGGATTTTGATCCTGCTCGGGGTGCTGGTCATCATCGAGATGATTGCGGATAAGGTTCCAGCAGTGAACCACCTCAACGATGTAATTCAAACCATCGTCCGCCCTGCAGCTGGAGCGATTGCCTTCGCCGCCAGCGCAAAAGTCATCACGGACATCAACCCTGTGCTGGCCCTGGCTTGCGGTTTGCTCATGGCTGGAACGGTCCACGTTGCCAAAGCGGCGGCGTTGCGTCCCGCAGTGACGGCAACCACGGGCGGCGCAGGCAATGTTCCCGTATCCATTGCAGAGGATGTTGTTTCATTCGTCACATCCGTGCTGGCAATCCTCATCCCCATCGTCATGGGAACTTTGTTAATAATCCTGCTGGCGCTAGTACTTTGGTGGCTCTGGCGACGTACAGACAAGGCGCGTACTGCCTGATATAATCTGCCCCGTCGTCTGTTATTCATCTCAACCCTTTTATCTGCCCCATCACAAAGGAGAAGAAATCATGAGCGAAATGAACGAAATGCCCGTTAGTCCCGAAGCCCCCAAGAAGAGCAACACAGGTCTCATAATCGGCATTGTTGTCGTTGTCCTGCTTTGCTGCTGCTGTATTACACTTGGTCTTGCCTGGCAGTTTGGCGACGCGGTCGTGCAATCGCTGGGTATGTAAACAAGTCGTATCAACAAAAATCCCCCGAGTCAATTCGGGGGATTTTTTGATTCACCGCCGTTGCGGCGCTTTGCAATCTCCTCTCGCAACTCCTTCAGAGAACCATACACCTTCCGCTTCAACTCGTCATCCAAATTCATCGCCTCCAATTCGTCCTCGTCCAACACGGTTTGTCTACCATCGGCAGAGACCCATAAATCGAGGGCAAGGTCAACATAGGAAACAAAGTCATTGGCGATGATGGCTGGCATGCCGATATTGCAATACCAACCCTTGAATTTTCCATCGTCACGGTCATAAATCTCGAAGATGTTGTACCATCGGTCGGAATAAAAGGTCTCGACAAAGCGGTCGTTGCGCTTCAGCGTGATGTCCATGAAAGGCATGTCGTCGCGGTTGAATAACGCCTCCAAAGTGATTTGATTTTCCCCACGATGTAAAACCGTTCCTTCATATTGCCAGACGACCTCGTCAGCGGGATTCTTTTTCAAGACTTTTATGCGAGACATTTGACCTCAACCCTCACCTTGATGACTTGATCAACGACAGGCGCTTCCTTCACCTGAAAAACAAGGCCCTCTCCCCTGACCTCAAACTGGTCCCGCTTAAAAAGCACATCCTCCACTTTGAGTTTTATTTCCTTCCCTTCACCCGACTGCCTTAACAGCAACGAGACCTTTTCTCCCGCCGAATGTTTGTGACCGCACTTCACAGAAAACACGCCGAACCTTGTTTTCACATTCATCACACTTGCGCCGCGCGCCAGTGCAGGCGTTTCGAATTCTGTATTCTGTATTTCACCCTCAACAATGTTTCCTGCGTCCAAAAATGTCGCCGCCCATACCGAGCCTGGGTTTGACCAGACTTCCGCTGGCGTTCCCGCACGGACGATTTCGCCTTCGTGCAAAAGCAGGATGCGGTCAGCAATGGTAAAGGCTTCGTCCTGGTCATGGGTGACATAGATGGCGGGAATCTTCGTCTCATGCAAAATGGAGCGGAGTTCCTGCAAGAGACTTTCCTTCAAAGTTCTATCCAATGCACCGAGGGGTTCATCGAACATCAAAAGTCTGGGTTGGGGGGCAAGGGCACGGGCAAGTGCTACTCGTTGCTGTTCACCGCCTGAGAGGTCGGTCACTTTGCGGGTTTCAAACCCCGTCAAATTGACCTTCTCCAAAAGGGCGGCTACACGCGGGGAGATTTCAAGGGTAGGAAGGTTTCTCATCTTTAGCCCGAACGCGATGTTGTCAAAAATGCTCAGGTGTGGAAAAAGCCCGTAGTCCTGAAAGACCAACCCAAAGTCGCGGAGATGGGTCGGGGTATGGGCGAGGTCCAAGTCATTGAACAGGATCAGCCCGCGTTCAGGATTCTCCAGTCCAGCAATCATCCGCAAAAGCGTGGACTTGCCACTGCCGGACGCGCCCAACAGACAGACGGTCTCCCCTTCTGCAACAGAGAATGAGATACCGCGCAGGAGCGGTTTGCCTTCGTAGGTTTTGAAAATGTCGCGGATTTCGAGCATTAGAATTCTCCAGAGTCGGAAAGGCGGGTTCGTTCGATAAGCAAAATCGAAAGCGTGGTGAGCGCCATCAGCAGGGTCGCCATCGCCATCGCCTGCCCGAAGTTGAGTCCGCCAGGCTGAGAGAGGAAGCGTTGGATGGCAATCGGGATGGTCGGATATTCGGGGCGGGTAAGCAGGAGGGTTGCGCCGAATTCGCCGAGCGAGACGGTAAAGGCAAAAGTGGAGGCGCTGAGTGTGGCGCGGGACAGGATGGGAAAGTCAACCGTCTGCCAGACGCGAAATGGCGACGCGCCCAAAGTGGATGCGGCTTGGCGCAGCCTTTCGGGAATGGATGCCAGCGCGGGTTGGAGCGTGCGAATCACGAAGGGCAATGCGATGAGCGTGTGCGCGATGGGAACGAACCATGGCGAGGCAAGCATGCGCCCAAACGAAAGGATAAATCCCAGCCCAAGCATGACAGCCGATGCGCCCAGCGGAAGCATGATCAGCGGGTCGAGAAATTTTTCGAGACGGGTTGGTTTGGCAAGCGCGTACGCAGCGGGATAACCCAACACAAGCGAGAGGATGACGGTCAGCCCGGCATAGCCCAGCGAGTTCCTCGCAGCTTCAATCGGCGGGACGTAGAACAACGATCCGCGTCGGTTGATAAAAAGTTCCTTGTAGTAGTCTACCGTGAATCCGTACTGGACTTCGCCGCGTTGCCCACGGTCCGCTTCGAGACGGGTGAGGGAGCGGATGGGGAGGGAAAGTAAAGGCAGAAGGAAGAATGCAGAAAGCAGAATGCCAAGCGCAAAGACAAAGATTTTTTCTTTGATGGTTTTGGGCGGACGGGTGGCGGAGAAGCGGGGGGCGGTTTGGGTGGTGAACTGATTGATGGTACGGGTGTAGAGAATGGAAAAGATCAGCGTAAACAAAAGTTGAATGACCGAGAGCATGGCGGCAAGTGGCAGGTTGGGAAGTTTAAGGGCACGGATATAAATTTCCACTTCGAGGGTGGAGAAGTTGGAGCCACCGAGCAGGAGAATCACGCCGAAGCTGGTGAAATCAAACATGAAGACCAACAATGCAGCGGCAAGCAGGGATGGTCGCAACAGCGGCAGGGTCACGTTTTTCCAGACGCGGAAGGCGTCCGCGCCGAGGGAACGGGCGGCTTGCTCCAGTTTGGGGTCGAGGCGGGAGAGGGCATTCCCCACAATACGGATGACGATGGTTGTGTTGTAGAAGACGTGCGCCACAAGAATCAAAAGAAAAGGGGAGGGGGAAATGTTAAACGTTAAACGTTCAACGTTGAGCCAGCCATGATTACCAAATAGCGCAGTGAAGCTGGATGCAACGACAACAGTGGGCAACATGAAGGGGATGGCGGTGAGGGCGCGGAGGAGGGATTTGCCGCGAAAATCGAAGCGGGAGAAGAGGATGGCGGCGGGAAGCCCGAGGAGGAATGTGAGGAGGGTGGAGAGAGTGGCTTGATAGAAAGTAAAAAGTAATGAGTTAAGAGTAATGAGGAGGTTGTTTGGATTTGTGAGGGTGGCGGGAGAAAAGGTAAGGACGAGGATTTTGCTGAGGGGGAGGAAGAAAAATACGAGCAGAAATAGGATGGGGGCGAGCCAGAGCGAAAGGCGGGGGAGTAAACAGGTAAACAGGTAGACACGTATACTCGTGAAAAAATTAGCGTTTCGAGAATTCATGCTACCTGTTTACCTTGTGTACTTGGCTATCTACCCGACCTACTTCATCGCCGCTGTCCAGGCTTCGATCCACGCGTCGCGGTAGTAGGCAATCTCGTCGGGAGACATCGCGGCGGGGCTTTGAGCGACATCGGCATATTTGACGAAGACCTCAGGCAGTTGCGCCTTTTGATTGACGGGATAGACAAACATATTGAGCGGCATGTCTTCCTGAAATTTCTGGCTCAACATGAAGTCCACAAATTTTTGGGCAAGTAATTTATTTTGTCCGTTCTTGAGGATGCCGACAAACTCGATCTGACGGAAGCACATGTCCGCGGCGACGATGGAAGCGGTGGGAGATTCGGTTGGGGCTGGCGAGGCGAAGAAGACTTCCGCGGCGGGGCTGGAAGCATAAGAGACGACCATCGGCTGTGGCCCCTTGCCAGAGGAGGCGGAGAAGTTGGTGTAGTACGCTGTCTCCCAGCCGTCCACCACGACAACGCCGTTTGCCTTCAAACTCTTCCAGTAATCGAGATAGCCGTCGCCGAAGTGGACACGGGTGGCAAGCAGGAAGGCAAGCCCAGGCGACGAGGTGGCGGGATTTTCCACGACCAGCAAGTCTTTGTATTCGGGCTTTGCCAAATCCTCAAGCGATTGCGGAACGGGCAGGTTGTTGTCGGCGAAGTATTTTTTGTCGTAGTTGATGCAGACATCGCCGTAGTCTACGGGCAGGGCGCGGCTGGACAGGTCAAGCTCGAATTCGTCAGGGATGTCAGCCAGCACGGGCGATTGGTAGGACTCGAAAATATCGGCGTCGAGGGCGCGTGAGAGGAAGGTGTTGTCCACACCGAAGAGGACGTCTGCCACAGGGGCATCCCTGGTGAGGATGGCTTGATTCAACACGGAACCCGCGTCACCGCTTTGGAGGAAAACAACCTTTGCGTTGTTCTCGGCTTCAAAAGCTTTGACCGTCTCCTCACCGATGGCAAAGGAATCGTGAGTGACGACTGTGACGGTTTGCGGCTCGGCAGGTGCTGGCGCGGCGGTGGGCGCTGCAGATGAAGCACAGGCAGTGAGAAGGACAGCAAAAAGCAAAAGAAAAAAGGGGATGTGTTTCATTTTTTGGACTCCATGAAAAGTAATTAGATATTGGTTCGGCGGTGGACAACGAGCAATGAACCAGATCGAATTTGGACAGCGGCGGTATCTCCAAGCATTTCGTTGCTGATGCCGCGTGTTTTGTCGGAATACAGGGTCTCGTTTTGCAAAACCCACTTGAGGTCGGTTGTGACGACGCCTGTCACCTCTCCCTGCCAGGGGATGAGCGAGACGATGTCGCCAACTTTGCCGTTGATTTTGCATTTGTCGTGGCAGAAAAAGACTTCTTCGATGCCGTCATCAAGAACAACGTTAAACGTTAAACGTTCAACGTTACTTACAAGAGCAATATTGCCGAGGGCCTGGTCGAGGCGTCCGCCAAGGGCGGCGAGGATGATGACCTGTTCAGGGTTCAAGGTCAGCGCGTGCTGAATGGCGAGTTCGAGGTCGGTTTCGTTTTTGTCATGGGAGAATTGGATGACTTGTGCTCCCTTCTCAATCAAAGGTCGAAGGTCGAAAGTCGCAGAATCCATGTCGCCGACAATAACGTTTGGGATTTTGCCAAGCGCGAGGGCGTGGCGAGTTCCGCCGTCCGCAGCGATGATGAAGTCGTCGTCACGCAGAAGGGCGCGGGCTTTTTCCAGGTCGGGCAGGTCGCCGTTGACAAAGATGATGATGCGCTTTTGAAACAAAAAATCCTCCGAGGGCGGAGGATGGTTTTGAGAAGATTCAGAATCCCTCCGCTGGTATTAACCAGATCAGGTAATGCGGGTCGAGCATTCAGCTCCTCTCAGTCCCGTATGGCGGGACTCCCCGTTCAATTGTGTGACGAGTATATGTCCGTGACGGGCGGATGTCAAGTCAAAAAAACGTGAATCTCCTTCGGACCGTGCACGCCGATGGTCAGCGTCATTTCGATGTCGGCGGTGCGCGAAGGTCCCGTGATGAAGACCGCCGCGCTCGAATTTTTTACCAGTCCCATCGCATCAGGCAGGGAAGGATAGATATCGTCCTTCTTTAGGATTGCAATGTGGATTTCGGGCAGGAGCGACGCCTTGAGCGGACTCCCCTTTCCATCCGTGATCAGGATCGACCCCGTATCTGCCAGCCCGCAAACAGCCTTTGTCACGCCGACAAGGACCTGCGGGTCAGACATGTGGGTGAATTCGATTCCTGCCACGTGCAAAATCATTTCGTCCAGCGTGTCCGGTTCGAGATGAATCTTTTTCACGCCGCGCGATCTTAGAAACTCGACCACCGCCTGGGTGGGATTGTGCGTCGAAACGACGTGCCCGCCAAGCGCGGTGAGTTCGGTCATAAATTGGACATCGGAAAGCGGAACAGTGTTCTCGGACATGCCCCGGGACTTGGCGGGTTTGGGCGCCGGCAAATTCACCGCACGGACGTCCATCACCCCACTTTGATATCTCTCGCGGAAAGTCTTCCCTGTAAAACGCGGAAAGTCCTTGCTATAGCCCCAGCCTGTAAATGCGGGCAAACGAACCCAGCCCGAACGCGGCGCAAGCAAAAAAGTTCCCAGCGAGGCAAATTTCTGTGAAAGGGCAAACAGCCACGGGTGAGTCGCAGCGCGGGCAAATATTTGCAGAAAAAGTTTGGTCGAGAAAGAAAGTCCCGCACCGGCGGTCTGTGGTCCATCGTCCACCGTCGGGCTTTGTCCCGCCCGCACACGGGTCAGCAGCATCGGCAGGTCGATATCCACCGGACAGACATCCTTGCACGCGCCGCAAAGCGACGAAGCCTGCGCGAGTTGGACATAATTTTTGCCGAGCAAACCCGGCGAGATGACCGAGCCAATAGGACCGGGATACGGCGCGATGGACAGGTCGCTGCCGATGTAGGCGTGTCCGCTGAGTTCGCGGAAAACGGGGCAGGCATTGAGACACGCGCCACAGCGGATGCAGTACAACGACTCTTTGAGCGGGGAATTTCGCAGGCGGCTCCGCCCATTGTCGAGCAAAATCAGGTGACGCTGCTGGTTGGGGAATGGCTTGTGAAGCAGTTGAGTGTAGACCGTGAGTTTTTGTCCGGTGGCTGAGCGCGGCAGGAGCGAAAGCAGGAGGGCAAGATCGTCAAGATTTGGGACAAGACGTTCCATGCCCATGAGCGCGATGTGAACTGGTGGAAGGGTGGCGACCATGCGGGCATTGCCTTCGTTGGTAACGATGCACACGCCGCCCGTTTCCGCCACCCCAAAGTTGACACCGCTCAAGCCAACGTCGGCGGTGAGGAAGACTTCGCGCAGAACCTTTCGAGCGGTGGCGGTCAGCGTGGGAATATCCACCGTGTAGGGGATGCCAAGTTTTTCGTGGAAGAGTTCCGCCACCTGTTCCTTTGTCAAATGCGCGGCGGGCGTGATGATGTGACTCGGTCTCTCGTGACGAAGCTGCACGATGTATTCGCCGAGGTCGGTTTCGACGACATCAATACCTGCTTTTTCCAGAGCATGGTTGAGTTCGATCTCCTCCGAAACCATGCTCTTGGATTTGGCAACCAGGGGCTTGCGGTCCGGGGATTTTGTACCCACCGCGCGCTTCGTAATTTCAAGGACAAGCCGCACCGCCTCCGCCGCATCCTTTGCGCGATGGACAATGACGCCATTTTCCTTGTTTTTTGCGATGAACTGCTCGAGATATTTGTCGAGATGGTCGATCACATCCGCGCGGATGGAGTGGGCGCGCTGGCGTCTCTCCTCCAAATTGGGGATGGACTGCATGGCGGCGGCGCGTCCCTTCAAACGGCGCTCGGAGTTGTTATCCAGCGCGGTCTGGAGAGTCTCGTTATCAATCGATTCTTGAATTCTTTGACGGAAGGAAGTTGCACTCATTTTGCACCCAGTGATTTTTGACCAATATATAAACCGCGCCCATCCAACCCTTTGTCGTCGCGGATCACGTTCAAGCCTGCTGAACGAAACGCGTCGAGGTAATCCTGTTTGGTGAACAAGCCCAATTCGAGGATCTCAGTCTCGCGCTTGATCCCCTTCGAAGTCCCAAATAAATACTGGAACTCAATGATCGAAACCTTACCCTGACGCGAACTATGGCTCATGCGGACAATCTTCGCGTCATCTTTATCCACCTGGGTAACGTAAACCCGTCCCGGATGCCATTCCTCCGGTGTGAACCACGGCTCGACCAGCAAGACGCCACCCGGCAGCAGGTGACGGCTCATGGTCTTTATCGCGCCTTGCAGGCGGGATTTCGTTTTGACATATCCAATGGCGCTGAACAGGCAGACAATGGCATCAAACTTACGGGTGAGCTTGAAGTCTACCATGTCGCCGTGTCGAAATCGAATCTGCGGGAAATTTCTGCGGGCAACTGCGATCATACCTTTGTCAAGGTCCAACCCTTCCACGCGGTATTTCCTGCTCAGCAGGTTTACATGTATTCCTGTCCCACATCCAACATCGAGCAATGTGTTCCCTTTCGATTGCTTGTATAGCTGAATGAACTTATGCACAATGTCCGCTTCGGCGCGGTAATCCTTGCCGTTGGCGGCGTAAATATCGTCGTAATACCTGGCTGCATTGGAACTCATGATCTATTCCCTCGTCATTTGTGGTTCAGAATTTCCGCAATGTGCATCACACGCTGCGTTTTCTTTTGACGATGAAGTCCGCCCGTGATGTGCATAAGACAGCCCGCATCGGTCACGACCAGGGTCGGGGAATCCGTCGCTTCGAAATTGCTGATCTTGCGCTTCAACCATTCCGCAGAGAGTTCAGGATGCTCCACCGACATGATGCCGCCGAAGCCGCAACATTCGTCCGCGTGGGGTAATTCGACCAGCGTTGCGCCTTTGATGTGCGCCAGCAAAACGCGCGGTTGCCTGTCCACTTTGATTCCGCGCAGGGTGTGACAGGACGAATGGTAGGTCAGCTTGCCGTACCACTGTGCGCCGAGGTCGGTTACGCCAAGCTTGTCCACCAGATATTCGGTGAATTCGTAAGTTCGCGCCGCAAGCGCCCCGGCTCGCAGAAGCCAGGCAGAATCCCCTTCAAACAGTTCGGGATAGTTATGGCGGAACATGTGGGCGCAGGAACCTGAAGGCGTGACAATATCCCCTTCCGTTTTCTCGAACACCTTGATGGTATGTTCGGCGATGGCGCGCGCATCCTTGCGGAGACCCGCGTTGAAGGTTGGTTGTCCGCAGCAGGTTTGTTCACGGGGAAATTCCACGCGGATGCCGAGGCGGTGAAGGATATCCACGACCGCTTCACCCGTTTGCGGGAAGAGGGAATCAACGAGGCAGGTGACGAAGAGTTGAACGGTGGTCATGAATTCATTTTAATCCCAAAACGTCCCTTGTGCCTAAAAGAGCTTGCATCTAATTTTCCGCTGTTATAATGCAGCAAACAAACCAAAGGAGAGAGTTGGCATGTCATACACAAACGTCAAAGTCCCCGAGGGCGGGGCAAAGATTTCAATCGAAAACGGGAAGCTCAACGTTCCCGACAACCCAATCATCCCGTTCGTGGAAGGCGATGGAACCGGGCGCGACATCTGGCGCGCTTCGGTGCGTGTGATCGAAGCGGCGGTGGAAAAGGCCTACGGCGGCAAACGAAAAATCCACTGGATGGAAGTGTACGCGGGCGAAAAATCGTTCAAGATGTTCCAAAGCTGGCTGCCGGATGAGACCGAGAAAGCGTTCAAGGAATTTCTGGTCGGAATCAAAGGTCCGCTCACAACACCCATCGGCGGCGGCATCCGCTCCCTGAACGTGGCACTGCGACAACTGCTCGACCTGTACGTCTGCATGAGACCGATCCGCTATTTCAACGGCGTCCCCTCACCCATGAAGCATCCTGAATACGTGAACATGGTGGTCTTCCGCGAGAACACGGAGGACATCTACACCGGCATCGAACATCCATACGGGACAGAGGAAAACAAAAAATTCAAGGCGCTGTACAAGGAAGCCTTCCCCAAGGAATACGCAAAGATCCGCTTCCCCGAAACCGCAGCCATCGGCTTGAAGCCCATCTCGGTGGAAGGCACCGAGCGCCTTGTTCGCGACACGATCAAGTGGGCGCTGGCGAACAACCGCAGGAACGTGAATCTCGTCCACAAGGGGAATATCATGAAATACACAGAGGGCGCGTTCAAGGATTGGGGCTACGTCCTTGCCAAACGCGAATTCCGCAACCAGATCGTCACCGAACGCGAGAGTTGGATCCTGGGCAACAAGGAAGCCAATCCCAACCTAAGCGTGGAAGAGAACGCCAAGATGATCGACCCCGGCTTCGACATGATGAGTCCCGCCCAGCAAAGTGACATCAAACGGGAAGTGGAAGAAGCCTTGAAAATTTGGGACACCCACGGCAACGGACAATGGAAGAAGAAATTGCTGATCAAGGATTCCATCGCCGACGTGTCCCTGCAATTCGTGTTGATCCGTCCACGCGACTATGATGTGATTGCCACCATGAATCTGAACGGCGACTACATTTCGGATGCGATTGCCGCCCAGGTCGGCGGGATTGGAATCGCTCCGGGCGCGAACATCAACTACGAGACGGGTCACGCCATCTTCGAAGCCACGCACGGGACAGCGCCGAAGTATGCCGACCTGGACAAGGTCAACCCTGGCTCGGTCATCCTCTCCGGCGAGATGATGCTGCGCTACATGGGCTGGACCGAAGCTGCCGACTTGATCGTCAAAGGCATGGAAGGCGCCGTCGCCGCCAGGACCGTCACGTATGATTTCGCCCGCCTGATGGAAGGAGCGAAGGAGATCAAATGCTCGGAGTTTGGCGATGCGATCATCAAGTGGATGGACAAGACGCCCAAGGTTGAAAGTTCAAAGCTGAAGGTTGTGACAAGGAAAGTCGCAAGTCAAAAGCCCGCCCTGAGAAAAACCAAAGGGTCAAAGGTCGTGGCGAAGAAGCCTGTGGCAAAGAAGGTTGTAAAGAAACCCGGCAGGAAAAAATAGTTTTCTGCTTAAATCAAAAGTCGGGACCAAATTGGTTCCGACTTTTATTTTTTGTGGTGTATTATCGTAAATGCAAGTGTTTCGTTCAATCATTTTATTGTTATGAGGAGAGAAAAAATGAACATTGTTGTAAATATTATCATCGGTATTGTGGCGCTTTTGCATATTTACTTTCTCGTACTTGAAATGTTTCTGTGGGACAAGCCAGCGGGACGTAAATCCTTTCGCACCACCGCAGAATTCGCAGCACAGTCCAAAACATTGGCGGCAAACCAGGGTTTATACAACGGATTCCTTGCGGCAGGTTTGATCTGGGGACTCTTTGCGGGTGATGCGGTCAAGATATTCTTTTTTAGTTGCGTAATCATCGCGGGAATCTTTGGCGCGTTCACGGTCAGCAAGCGGATATTTTATATTCAGGCATTGCCTGCTTTGATTGGACTGGCGCTTCTTTTGATTGTATAGAGTTCCATTCGTGGAAAGGATCCTTAGTGCGCAAAAACCGAAACTTTCAAAAAAGTAGGCAACCAACATTTTTGTCAACACCAAGCATTGAACTTTAAACTCCGGGAATGTAGAATTTGAGCATTATTTTTTTCAATCCAAAAAGGAAAAAGACATGGATCTCAAAGACAACCCCTTGATAATTGCCCTTGCATCTTCGATGGTGGGGCTGCTTCCCGTCGTGCTCACCCTGATCGTCAATTGGCTGGAGAAACGTGGTCAAGCCTCTAGAATCAACTCCATATTGGGTCAGGTCAACAACAGGATCGAGTTCCTGACAGCCTGGTACAACCTGCAAAAGGAAGTGACCAATTCGGACCAACTCACAAATATCAGAAAAATAGTCAACAATGAACTGGGCGACGTATACGAGTTATTCATGGACGTCGTGTTGGACCCGGATAAAGACACAAAACAGAGACAGGAGGCGATAGCCAAATACAGGAAGACCAACGGGCTGCAAAGATTCCTCCTGGTGTACACACCATATAACGCGCGCGGATGGGTCTTCCACACCCTGTATTACATGTGCCTCCTGCCATTGCTCGCACTTGTCGGTTACATGATTTACGGCGGCATTCAATTCAACGACCCCTTGTATGGACTTCCACTGGACAACCAAACCCTGATCTATGTCGGGCTAACCGTTGTCCTTCTGGTCATCTCCCACCGCATGGGTCGTATAGCGGCAAAAGACATTGAGAATAGAATGGTAAAGCTCGAGCAAAAGACCACCCCGTTGCGAACCCAGTCCGCATAGTTACTAACAAGAGGGTTCAGCGGAAAACCGCTGGACCCTCTTGTTTGAAAAAGAACTTACAATTACAGCAAGCTGCTTTAGGAGTCACGGCACGGCGGGGACTTTAAGCAGGTAACCAACCAGATAACCAGCCAGCGCGCTGATCGTCCCGATGACAGCCATTTCAATTCCGCTCCGCACGGGCTTGCCGACAGTCACACGCGCTTTGTACGCGCCGATGACAAACAATGCCAGCGCAGTGATCAACACCGCCAGCCACATGCTGGTGGAGACGGATAAAAACATAAACGGCAGCAGGGGAATCAACGAGCCGATGATCGCGGAGAGCCCAACCACCAGCGCGGCACGGATCGCAGTCTTTCGATCCACTGGCGCGAGGCGATGCTCCTCCGCCATCATCACCGCCACCCACACATCCTGATTCGCAGTGATCGTCTCCACAATTCGATCCAACAACTCCCCCTGAAAGCCTTTACTGGCATAGATATCGCGCACTTCCTTTATTTCCAGATTGGGCGTTTCTATCACATGACGATACTCGCGTTCGCGCTCGCTTTGATACATGTCCGCATCTGCCAGGGTGGTGGTGTACGCAACCGCGCCCATCGAGATGGATTCTGCGAAAGTGGTTGCCAGCCCCGCCACCAAAACAATGCGGGCGTCATTTGTGGCAGCGGCAATTCCCAGCACAACCCCCAACACATTGACCAGTCCATCCTGCGCGCCTAAAATAAAATCCGAAAGTCCCGAACCCCTTTTGTGCGGGTCGGTTTGAACGTGATGCAAAACTTCGCTGATGATTTGGTCGTACGAAACTGGTTTCATTCCAATATGATACTCACATACAACATTCATGATAATTGACAAATGTCACTGTTTTCTCAAGTTATGATTTTGCATCTCTGCAACTTTGTTCACCAGAAACCTGCATTGGTTTTATGAAAACATTCAAGCATATTCTTCTTGTTCTTTCCACAGGATACATCCTCGTCTTTTTTTCCGAGCATGTTTTCTGGGCGCACATCCGTCCTGATGATTCAATCACGAACTGGGTCAGCACATGGATCGCCTATTCGCTGATGGCTTTTGTGTTTCTCCACCTTGTCACCCATTTCAAGGTTGCCAATCGTTGGTCGCTCTTTCTGGCAGGCGCAGCATTCGGCTGGATGGCGGAAGGCATCGTCGTGCAAACAGCTTATGAAATGCTTCCGCTTTCGATTTCATTCACCGGACTTGCCTGGCACGCACTGATCACCATTTGGATTGGATGGTATGCGCTGCGCGAAAGGTTATCCGCCCTCAGTCCCCTGCCGACCCTAAAGCTGGCAGCCACCATTGGAGCCGGGTACGGGCTTTGGGCAATTTGCTGGTGGCTCGAACCCGATGGCGGCGTGGCAACCCTCGGCGAGTTTTCCACTTTCGCGATGACCACATCCATCCTTGTCATCCTTGCTTTTTGGCTTGGGAACTGGAGCGCATCCGAACCGTTCGCTCCCAATCGCTGGGTGACACGGATCATTTACAGCTTGTTTGTTCTCTATTTTACTTTTGTCACCGTTCCCGCCACGCCCATTGCAATTCTCATTTTGCTTCCCCTGTTCGGGCTGATTTATCTTGGGCTGAGAAAAAACAAACAGGTTGAACAAAACGACTCGCTCCTCGTCACATTGACCAGTCGCGCCAGTCCGCTGAACTACATCAGCCTGCTTGTCATGCCGTTGGTCGCCATCGCCGTTTATGCCGCCGCATTGACTCTCAATCTGCAATGGCAAACCAACTGGATTCTTTATCTCATCACCACCCCGCTGGGGTTTATTCTATTTGTCGTAAGCCTGTTCAAGGCCTGGCGTACACCTTGACATCCCCCCGTTTTTGCAGATAATAAGCGCAACAGGCGAGCCTAAAAAGGCAGTGACAGAGGAAAGTAGACTGGCGGAAGCCGCCAGAGACGCGCAAGGCAAGCGGTGAGATTGCGCCCGACTGAAACCCGTTGAAGTTCCCTCTCGAGCCGTTCAGGTGAACGATCTCCCAGTAGTCTGAACCGTATTCTCGACGTTACACGAGAGGCTGATGTTGGTCAGCGCAAAGCGAATCGCAAGCCTCAAACGGCGAGTGCGATTAACTTGGGTGGTACCGCGGGAATTTCCCTCCCGTCCCATTGTGGACGGGAGGATTTTATTTTGTATCATGCGTAGGGGCGGATCGTGATCCGCCCTCACCGAAAACGGAGGTCGTATGTTGGATAAATTGAATGAGATCGAGAAATCGGCGCTGGAGAGTCTGGCGGATGTGAAGGATCAGTCCGCAGTAGACGCGTGGCGCGTGGCAAACCTGGGACGCAGCTCACCGCTGATGCAGGTCTTCTCAGGGCTGGGTAAACTCTCAAAGGAGGAGAAACCAGCCGTCGGCGCGGCAGCGAACAAGGTCAAGGTGGCGCTCGAAGCCGCTTTGGAGGAAAGGTCCAGGGCGGTGAAGGAAGCCGTGTTGGCAAAGTCCCTCGAAGAAGAGGTGCTGGACGTGACCCTGCCTGGGCGCAAGGTCAACATCGGCAGGTTGCATCCGTCCACGCAGCAGTTGCGGCGCGTGTTGGCAATCCTCGCCGAGATGGGGTTTCAGGTTTACACCTCGCGCGAGGTCGAAAGCGACGAGATGAATTTCCAGATGCTCAACTTTGCGCCGCACCATCCCGCGCGCGAAATGCAGGATTCGTTTTATGTGGAAGCGGAAGGACGCGGGGACAACCCGATCCTGATGCGGACACACACGTCGCCGGGGCAGATCCGCGCGATGCGTGAGGCTGCGGCGACCAACCCACAGAATCCCCCGCCCATCCGCATTGCACTGCCTGGGATGTGCTATCGCTACGAGCAGATCACGGCGCGTTCTGAGATTCAGTTCAACCAGGTGGAAGGACTCGCCGTCGGCGAGGGGATCACCTTCGCCGACTTGAAAGGCACACTGACCGATTTTGCGCGGCGCATGTTCGGCGCTCATGCGCGGGTCCGATTCCGCGCGGATCACTTCCCATTCACGGAGCCATCGGCAGAGGTGGATGTGGAATGTTTTGTCTGCGGCGGAAAAGGCTGCCCTGTCTGCAAGAAATCAGGCTGGCTCGAGATTTTGGGCTGTGGCATGGTGCATCCGGTCGTCCTGCAAAATGGCGGATACGACCCGAAGCGTTACACGGGTTTTGCCTTCGGCATGGGACCTGAACGCCAGTTGATGCTGAGAAACAAGATCAGCGACATTCGTTATTTCTGGGGAAACGACATTCGTTTCCTCGAACAATTCTAGGAGGCAGGAATGAAATTACCCCTTTCCTGGCTAAAAGATTTTATTGACATCGATGGACTTGCGGTTGAAGACATTGCCCGCATGTTCACCATGGCGGGGCTTGAAGTGGAGGGCATCCTCTACGCTGGCTGGCAAATGCCAACCTATGGTCCCGATAAAAAGCATGAATTCAAAACGGAAGGCATTGCATGGGACCGCGAGAAAATCGTCGTGGCGGAAATCCGCGAGGTGAAGCCACATCCCAACGCCGACAAACTGACCCTGCTCGACCTGTTCGACGGCCAGCAGGAGCAGGTGGTGCTGACAGGCGCGCCGAACATCTTCCACCTGAAAGGCACGGGACGGCTGCCCAAACCGATCAAGGTGGCGTATGCAAAGGAAGGCTCAACCATCTATGACGGTCACGCGGACGGACTTGTGCTGACCACGCTCAAACGTGCCAAAATCCGCGGCGTGGATTCCTATTCGATGGTCTGTTCTGAAAAGGAACTCGGCATCGCCGAAGACCACGATGGGATCATCCTGCTCGATGAGGATGCTCCCGTGGGAATGCCGCTCGCCGATTACATGGGCGATGCGGTTTTGGATGTCAAAATCAACCCGAACATGGCGCGCAATGCGAATGTGATCGGGCTTGCACGCGAACTGTCTGCACTCACTGGAAGACCCTTGCGCCAGCCAGATTATACAAAGCAGAATGCTGACTTTCTAAAGAACTATGCGACAGGTCAGTCGGTGCGGGAGTTGGTCGAAATCGAAATCACCAACCCTGAATTGAATCCACGCTTTGTGATCGGGCTCATTCGGGATGTGGAAATCAAACCCAGCCCGTACCAGATCCAGCGCAGGCTCAAACTGGCGGGCATCCGCGCCATCAGCAACATCGTGGACGCGACCAACTACGCCATGCTCGAACTTGGCGAGCCGTTGCACGCTTTCGATTATGACGTTCTCAAAGAACGCGCTGGCGGCAAAAAGGTCAAGATCATCACCCGCACTGCGAAGGATGGCGAAAAGCTCACCACCCTCGATGGTGTGGAGCGCGCGCTGACGTCAACCAATGTATTGGTCTGTGACGAAAAAGGTTCACTCTCACTCGCAGGCGTGATGGGCGGCGCTGAATCCGAAGTGACTGACAACACAAAAAATATCCTGCTTGAAGGCGCAGGATGGAACTTCATCAACACCCGCCGCACGGCAAAACAGCACAACCTTCCCTCCGAGGCTTCGTTTCGTTTTTCGCGTGGTGTGCATCCCGCTGTCGCCGAACATGGTGTCAACCTTGGCTTGAAATATATGGCGGAATGGTCGAACGGTAAAGTGGCGCCCGGGCTTGTGGATGAATATCCGCTGCCGCCGAAGGATTCAGTCGTCGAGGTCACGTCCAGGGATGTGAAGCGCCTGCTCGGCATCGACCTGACACTTGAAGAAATCGCAAGCCTCTTATCCCGTTTGGAGTTCAAGTGCGAAGTAACGAGTGACAAGTTACAAGTAACCGCCCCGCCGCACCGCATGGACATTGGTGAAGGCGTCGTCGGTCTTGCAGATGTGCTGGAGGAAGTTGCGCGCTCGTACGGCTACGAAAACATCCCCACCACCACGATGGCGGATGCCCTCCCGCCGCAAATCGGCAACCCCATCCACGAGTGGGAGGAACACCTGCGTGACTTGCTCGTCTCAATCGGCTTGCAGGAAGTTGTCACCTATCGCATGACCTCGCCCGAACGTGAGACGCGTCTGCTTGTTTCATCGGGGGCTAAGCCCACGATGGATCGGGAATACGTCCGCATTGCCAATCCCATCGCGCCAGAGCGAAGTGTCCTGCGTCGCAGCCTGCTGACCTCCGTGCTGGAAGTGGCGGAGAAGAACGCCAAAGCGGAATCCATTGCGATGTTCGAAGTTGGTGCAGTCTTCGAACCAGTCAAAAACGATTTACCCAACGAGCCGCGCAGACTGGCGATGGCGATGACGGGAGCCAGGATTGCCTCTGCGTGGGATGTGAAGGACGCCCCCGCTTTTGACTTCTTCGACATGAAGGGGCGGGTGGAACTCCTGTTGGCTGGATTGCGTTTCAGGGACATTGTCTACGCTCCAGCCTCTGGCGTGGAATACCTGCATCCGGGTAAATCCGCCGAGGTGAAGATCGGCGGCGAAGTCGTCGGCGTGTTCGGCGAACTGCATCCGCTGGCGAAGGAAAAATTTGAGTTCGGCGACTCCCCTGTCATCGTAGCGGAATTCGATTTGGAGAAACTGCGGGCAATGACTCCGTCCTATGGCATTCAGCCTGTCTCCGAGTTTCCGCCCATCTACGAGGACATCGCCGTCATCGTGGACGAATCCGTTGCCGCCGCCTCCATCGAAGCACTGATCAGGCAGACGGGTGGAAAGACCGTCACCGCCGTCAAGCTATTCGACGTCTACCGCGATGAAAAGATCGGCGCAGGCAAAAAATCGCTGGCGTACAGTCTCACCTATCAAGCCGAGAAAACGCTGACCGACGCCGAAGCCGCCACGATCCGCAACAAGATCGTCAAACGGCTCGAGCGCGAAGTCGGTGCGAAGTTGAGAAGTTAGCAGCACCAACGGGATGCAAAAAACTTGCATCCCGTTTTTGTTTCCTGTATACTTTAAAAAACTTAATGAGGAGATAAAAAAATGGACAAGAAATCAACAGGTATGATTGCCACAATTGCAGCGGTTGTATTATGCGGATGTCCCGGATTGATTATGTGTTGTTTGGGCGCAACATCTGTATTTGCCAGCCAGGTGCCTGGTGCGGATATTGACGTGATGGGCAGCAGCGATCCTGCCTCGGCAATGACCATGGGACTTGTATTTCTGTGCCTGTCATTTATTTTTATTCTGATTCCCATTGCTGTCGGTTTTTTTACACTCCGCAAGAAACCCGAGACAATTGTCAGCGACGAACCGCTGCCGCCCGCCTCGTAGCAAAAATAACAAAAACTCCCTCGAAAAGTTTCGAGGGAGTTTTTTCGTTTCAATCCTTCAGTTTATCTGACTTCGACGGTCAAATGCAGTTTGCAAAAATCCTGACTGCCAACGCGGAGCGACCAGGTGGTGGTGTAGACACCCTCCTCTTTGGGTGCCTTCATGTTCACGATAATGTCGATCTGCCCACCGGTTGGGACGGATTCTGGCAGATCATATACGGAGGATTTATGAAGTTTTTCCCCGTTGAAATAGTGATAATCCACGCTGTTCCCATCCCAAGCATTGGCGCCCACATTGATCACCCGCCAGAGGGCGGCAAAATCCACGTTTTTACCGACCAGGGAATTATCCGCCGGGCTTTGCGAGGCGAGCCGGCAGGCGAATGGATTTGAAGAAATTTCCAGGGTCTCCGTTGGCGAAGGCACGGTGGGCGTGAAGATATTCCAAAGAAACGTGGGGGTGGATGTTGGGACTTCGGTCGGCGTTTTGGTGGGAGGCACCGTGGGTGTGAGCGTCGGCTGAAGGACAAAGGTCTGGGTGGCTGCCGCTCCCGCCGTCTGGGCAATGATGGTGTTGATGGACAATGGGTTGAAGGTTGGAGGAGCAGGCGGGGTGGCAACAGCAATGGGCGCGCAGGCAAGTACCAACACAACGACCAAAAGTATTGCCGGCATTCGGTGGCTTCGTTTCAACATGGTCCCTCCAAATTCAGGAACTACTTGACCGTGATCACAACGTACCCAAAGCACAACCGTCCCTCCACCGTCCAGGTCATGGCGTGCTCGCCATATTCTTCGGGAGCCGTCGCGTCGAGCACCATTTCATATTTATCGCCCGGATCCATCGCCGGAAGCTCGATATGGGTGGTCCCGGTCATCACGGTCCCACCTGCATACTTGAGATCGAAACCCTGATACCATGCCATGGTGCCGGTATTGACAACCGTCATCTTGATGTCAAAGTCCTGACCGCGATTTAGCTCGGTGTACGCCGTCGGGCGCAGGCGGATGATGTCGCAGGCATAGGTTGCCTTGGCGGGAACGCCCCCACCACCGCCGCTCGGCTTGGTGGTGGGAGTTAAAATGACAAACGGCGTCAATGTGGGAATCGTGAACGGCGTGGCGGTGGGAGTGGCGGTGTACTGGGCTTCGGTGGTTAGCGCGACGGCGGTGCCAATCTGGTTATTCGCCTCAATGG
Source organism: Chloroflexota bacterium (assembly GCA_016234555.1). Classification (GTDB taxonomy): domain Bacteria; phylum Chloroflexota; class Anaerolineae; order Anaerolineales; family Villigracilaceae; genus Villigracilis. Next base: position 55,702 of record JACRBJ010000025.1, read on the forward strand.
TCTGCGCCACGGCGGTATTGATCTGCGACTGGGAGTCCAGGGTCGGCGTATTTTGAACCTGTTGTTCCGGTGGCTGCGCCGACGTGGCTGGCTGGCAGGCTCCAATGAACAGCGCCAGCATCGACATAACGACTGCCAATTGAGTTAGTTTTTTCATTTTATCTCCTTCGAACATCCGTGATGGATTTCGGAAGCCCGCCAATGAGGCTAAACGAGGACAGGCTTCCGAAATCGGGTTACAGCCTAATCTGTTTCGCCCGAACCGATGCCGAGCGGCTTCCACTTGTTTTCATCCTTGAGGCGGTGTTGAATGCCATCGCGGTTGTGAAGATGGTCGAAGCCTTCGGGTTTGATAAACATCTGGTCGCCATCCAACAGACCTGTCAAGCCGGTCTGACCGGGTTCGGGTCTCTTGTTCTGGCAGAACCTGCACGTCTTCGGGTCATGTGACGTGTACTCGGTCGGCTCCTCGTAGGTGGTCACATAGCCTTCGTAATTTCGGACAATGATCTTGTGGTCCGACATGCTCATCAGGTAATTGGGCATGACGGGAATCTTACCACCACCGCCGGGCGCGTCCACAATGAACTGGGGAACCGCGTAACCGGAAGTATGTCCGCGCAGGCCTTCGATGATCTCGATGCCCTTTGCCACCGGCGTGCGGAAGTGTCCCGCGCCTTCGACCAGGTCACACTGATACAGGTAATACGGGCGCACGCGGATGCGTGTCAATTTTTGAACCAGGTCGCGCTGGAGGTGGACACAGTCGTTCACACCCGCCAGCAGGACGGACTGGTTGCCCAAAGGAATGCCCGCGCGGCTCAGGCGGTCACAAGCCTCGTCGAGTTCCTTCGAGATTTCATTCGGGTGGTTGACATGGATGTTCAACCACAGCGGATGGAATTTGGAAAGCATGTCGCACAGTTCCTGGGTCACGCGCATGGGCATGAAGACCGGCACACGCGAACCGATGCGGACGATTTCGATGTGCGGGATTTCGCGCAGGCGGGTGAGCAGTTCCTCCAAAATCTTGGGAGCCAGCACCAGCGGGTCGCCGCCGGAGAGCAGCACATCGCGCACCTGCGGAGTCCGCTTGAGGTACTCGATCTGCATCTCGAAGTCCTGGCGGTTGAAGGTCTGACCGGGATCGCCAACGATGCGCGAGCGGGTGCAGTAACGGCAGTACGAGGCGCATTGGGTTGTCACAAGCATGAGGACCCTGTCAGGATACCGGTGAACCAGCCCCGGCACGGGGGAGTGACGGTCCTCCGCAAGCGAATCCTCCATCATGGCGGTAAAGGCATTCATCTCATCCGAGGTGGGAATGATCTGCCTGCGGATGGGATCGTTCGGGTCGTTTGGATCGATCAACGAAATATAATAAGGCGTCACATCCACACGGAAGAGGTCCTGCTTTTGCAGGGCTTTGCGTTCGCTCTCCGTGAGGGCGATGACTTTTTCGATATCTTCAGCCGAATTCAGGCGGTGGCTCAATTGCCAGCGCCAGTCGTTCCACTTTTCATCGGGAACATCGGCATAAACCGCTGCGCGTTTCGAAACAAAGGGGGTGGGCATTTTATCCTCCGAATTTATACCAGTAAAAAGGTTAACAAACTGCCAGACCGGGAGGTTGTCTGCATTGGAAAATCTCCGGGGCTCCACAGCAGGCAAAAAAACGGGCAACGCGGATTCCCAGCGCCGGCTGGAGGGTCATGATCCGGGCGAAAAAAGCCTGCAAACTTTTGAATCATATTAGCATTGTAAAAGCAAACGGAAAGCGGGTCAATGCGTTTTTTTGGGGGGTACAATTGGGGGGAGGAAAATATCATGGAGAACAGCACCCCCCAAATCATTCACAACACGGAACAAAACCGCTTTGAAACGCAACTCGACGGTCATACCGCCCAATTGAATTACCAGATGACCGGCAAGACCATCATTTTCACGCACACGGGAGTCCCGCCCGCGCTGGAGGGACGGGGCATCGGCAGCCTGCTGGTAAGAACGGGGCTGGAATACGCACGGGGGAACAACCTGAAAGTGAAGGCTTTGTGCTGGTTCGTGAGCGGATACATTCAACGACATCCAGAGTATCGGGACCTGACAGGATAACCGCCGGCCGCAAAACAACAGGGCAGTTCCCAAATGAAATCAGGTGGATTGCATGTCTTTGAACAGGCTGAACACCCGTTGAACAGCCGTCGGCACGGCGGAGGCAATGGCGGGGGTCAACCCCTCCTGAATATCGTACACGTGCTGTGATTCGATTGCAACAATGTGGATGTCCGCGTCGTCGGGTAGGTCCGCGCCCAACTGCCTGCCGGTGGCGAGCGCCGTTTTGAGGGATGTGTCGTGGGCGGCGGCGGTGTGCCCCGAAGTGATGTCCACCAAATCCTCCAGCGTAAAGCTGATGACCTCACCCTGCGGCTGTTTGCCCGTCGTCAGCGAGTCGACCAGGATGACCCTTTTCCAGCCGATCAGCCGCTCCATCAGGCTGAGTCCGCCCAGGGAGAGGAAATCCACCTCGAGGTCGCCACCCTCCGCGCGGATGCGTTCCTCCGCCTCTCGGGCGACCACCCAACCGACGCCGTCGTCGCCCAGTATCGGGTTCCCCAACCCAATCAGCAAAATCTTCTCGAAAGGCATGTCAACTCCTGTTAATTAAAAGGGCGGATACCCTGCGGGTTATCCGCCTCATTTTCCAATCTGCCCAAGGCGACGATGGCGCTTAGGCTAAATGTACTTTCCGGTAATGTAATCGGAAAGTTCCCTGATCTCCGTTTCCTGCTCGCCAATGACGGCTTTGACCACATCGCCGATGGAAATCAACCCGACCAGATCGCCGTTTTTGAGCACCGGCAGGTGGCGGATACTTTGCTGGGTCATCAGCGTCAGGCATTCCTCCGCGGTGGTTTTGGGACCCACATAGTAAACCTTCTCGGTCATGATCTCTTTGACTTTCGTATTAATGGATGTCCTGTTCCTCAAAACGACCTTGCGGGCATAATCGCGTTCGGAAATTATGCCAGCCACCTCGTCATCATGCGTGACAACCAGCGCGCCGATACCCTTTTCCGCCATAAGTTTCAGCGCGTCCATCACGGTGGCATTGGGCGAGATCGTCCATACATCGGGACCTTTTTGCTGAAGCATTTCTTCGACTGTCGTTTTCATGTGTTTATACCTCCAGGTTTGTGTTGGAAGAAACGGTTGGAGTGGGCAAAGACACCGTGACGGGTATTTTCTACCCACTCCTATTTTATACACTAATCTACAAATTGCTTCAAGACATCCAGCACCTCACCGTTCGACTTGCGGACGGTGACCTCAAGCGGCATCTGTCCGGGCAGGGAGTGGGTGGCGCAACCGAAGCACGGGTCATAGGCGCGGAACGCCATCTCGACCATGTTCAACAAACCTTCGTTGACGTTGCCCTTCTTGATGAGATTCGACGCGGCTTTCTTGATCGACATGGTGATGGGCGCATAGTTGTTGGTGGTGCCGACGATGAGATTCGCCTTTGTCACCACGCCGCGCTCGTCCGTCCAGTAATGATGGGTGAGCGTGCCGCGTGGCGCTTCGACGATGCCCACGCCCTCGGTGGGGGTGGCGGTCGGGATGGCGTGATAATTGGGCGAGGTGATCTCCGGGTCGGTTGCCAGTTCCACCCAGCGTTCGGCGGCGTAGAGCAACTCGATCAGACGTGCCCAGTGGATCGCCAGACGCTGATGCACCGGCTTGCCGCCCAGGGTCGAGTACATCTTCTCGTACTGTTCCTGCGCGCGGGGGGTTGCCAGCCCGTCGGCGGCGTTGAGGCGGGAAAGCGGGGTCGCCATGTAAACGCCAGAATCCTTGCCGTCAACGAAACCTTTCCAGCCAACTGCCTTAAGATACGGGAACTTCAAATAAGTCCAGGGTTCCACATGTTCGGCAATGTGGTCGGCATAATTCTTCGCCTCGTATTTGACCAGTTCCTTGCCGTCGGGTCCCACCACACGGACTTTGCCATCGTAGAAGTTGGTCTTGTTGTTCTCGTCGACCATGCCCATGTAGTAGGTCTGATGGGTGTAGATGTCGCCCACGATCAGGTCGAGGTAGGTCTTGTTGCTCAGGACAATATCGTTGAAGGCTTGCAGGCTAAACTGGGCGAACTCGATTGCCCAGCGTCCCATCTCTTCGATTTCCTTGCGCTGTTCCTCGGTGATGCCTTTGGTCAGACCGCCGGGGATGGATGTGCAGGGATGTACCTTGCGTCCACCGATGATTTCGACCACCGTGTGACCGTACTTGCGCATCTGGATGACCTTGCCGCCAATTTCCAGTCCAACTTTGTGGATGACGCCGAGGATGTTGCGTTCGGCGACGGGGGCATCGGGTCCGACGATGAAGTCTGGTCCAGCCAGGGCGTAGAAATGGGTGGTGTGGTCGGTGGCGTAGAATGCACTGTATAGCAGTTCGCGCAGCATCTTGCCGGTGCGGGGAACTTCCACGTGATAGACGGCATCCGCCGCTTTTGCCGCCGCCATGTGATGAGCTTCGGGACAGACACCGCAGATGCGGTTGGTCAACAGCGCCATTTCCTCGACGGGGCGTCCGACGACAAAACGCTCAAAGCCGCGCAGTTCGGGGATCTGGAAATAGGTGTTGGCGACATCGCCGTCGTCGTTGAGGAAGATTTCGATTTTGCCGTGTCCTTCGAGGCGGGTAATCGGGTCAATTGTGATTCGTTGTGTCATGTCTACCTCCAAAATTAGTCGCCCGATTTCCAGGCTGGTTTGGCGGCGCGCAGCAGGGAGCCTGCCAGGTTGAAGCGATAAAACTGTCCGGCGGGATCAACCAGCCCGTCGAGAATCCTGTCGATTTCCTGCGGATCGTCCGAGCCGATAACCGAACCGAAGGCGGAGACCAGTCTCGCGCCGTAGTCCACCACACCCTCAGCAGGACCGTAACAGCCGATGCACTGCGCCCCAGCCGTCGGGCAGCGGGAGTTGCATCCGCTGCGGGTGGCGGGACCGTTGCAGGGGATTCCCTGTTCGAGCAGGCAGAGTTCAGGGTCGGCGTGCATGAGTTGGATGCGTCCAAACTGCTTGATGGTTTTCTCGTTGCGTTTGCGCGTACATTCATCGCACACGGTTGAATTGCCCGCGCCGATGGTTGATCCTTTGGGAGGTAGTTCCGCCTTGCCTTGCAGAACCTGAATCACCAAATCAATGACCGCTGCGATCTGGTGCGATTCGGGCGGACAGCCGGGCATGTAGTAATCCACATCCACCACCTGATCGAGGGTCTTGAGCACCGGGTACAAGGTTGGGATGTGAAGTTTGCCTTCGGGCATGTCGTAAGAAGTCATCGGGCGCAAGTTATCCGGGTTGTCGGTCGAGACCGTGCTGAAAGCCGTGTCCACGATTTCCTTGATGGGCGAGAAATTTGCCAGACCGGGGATGCAGCCTTCGTTGGCGCAGGAACCGAACGCCACCAGAATCTGCGACTTGCGGCGCAACAGTTTGGCAACGTGCTCGTTCTCGTCGTTGCGGATGCCGCCGTTGAAGAGGGTCAACAGGATGGAGCCATCCTCCATCGCCTCCACGTCCTTGTATTTGGCATCCATGGCAACGGGCCAAAAGACCACATCGAAGTTGGCGTCCACGTCCAAAATCTTTTCGTGGATGTTCAGCACGGCGATCTCACATCCGCCGCACGAAGCCGCCCAGTACATTGCGAATTTGGGTTTGCTCATACCGCTGCCTCCTCGAGAACGGGGGTTTCGACAGTCGCGCCATTTTTATTGTTCCAGTTCAGCGGACCAAGCGCGCGCACCTGTTCGACGAATTTATTGATCTCTGCGGCGAAGATGGCGCCTTCCGCCGCGCTTGCCCAAAGCAGTTTCAGGCGTTCGGGTTCGATGCCCATCTGCCCCAGCACGCGCCGCATCAGGTTGAAGCGGCGCAGCATCTTGTAATTCTGGTTGACATAGTGACAGTCGCCGGGATGACAGCCGGAGACCAGCACCGCATCCGCGCCGTTGGCAAAAGCCTTGAAGACGAAGGTCGGGTCGAGACGTCCCGAGCACATCAGGCGGATGAGCCGCACGTTCGGAGCATATTTCATGCGCGCCGTGCCAGCCATGTCGGCGGCGCGGTAACTGCACCAGTTGCAGGTGAAGCCGATAATTGTAGGTTCAAAGGGTTTTTGTTCTTCAGTCATGGTCGTTTTTCAGCCCTACACAGCGGCTGCCTCCTTGGAAAGATTGACCAGCAACAATCCCTCGATCTGGGAGAGGATTTGTATGTTCGAGAAGCCCGTGCCGCTGATGGCTCCCGCCGGGCAGCCTGCCACACAGGTTCCACAGCCCTGACACAGCGCGGGATTGACTTCGCTGACCATACGGTCCTCGTGGAAGAGGATGGCGTTGAACGGGCACAGGTTGTTGCAGATGCGGCAGCCGGAGCATTGCTCCTCGTGGACGGTGGCGCGGACGGGTTCGAGGGCGATCTCCTTCTGCTGAATCTTGCCCAGCACGCGGGCGGCGGCGGCGGCTCCCTGCGCCACGCTGGCGGGGATGTCCTTCGGTCCCTGCACGCAGCCGGCGATGTACACGCCTTCGGTCATGGTGGCGACGGGGTCGAGCTTGGGATGCCGCTCGATGAACCAGCCGTCCGCCGAGCAGGATATGCCAAAAGTCTTGGCAAATTCCTTCGAGCCGGCGCGGGGTTCCAATCCAGCCGAGAGGATGACCATATCCAGCGGAACGCGTAGTTGAGTGGCGGTCAGGGTGTCTTCCACCTGGACGATCAACTTGCCTTCCTCGCCGGGCAGACGGGTGGCGTCGCTGATTTCCGCCACTTTGCCACGCACGAAGTGAGTCCCCTCTTCGAGCAGGCGATGATAGAACTCCTCATAGCCCTTGGCGGGGGTGCGGATGTCGATGTAGAAGTTATAAACTTCCGCGCCGGTGCGTTCCTCCACGAGGTGGGCAAATTTCAGACTCTGCATACAACAAATCGCCGAGCAGTATTCGTTGTAGTTCTTGTCGCGTGAGCCAACACAGTGGACGATGCCAACCGCTTTGGGAACCGTCTTCCCATCGCGCAAAACAATGTTGCCGCCGGTGGGTCCAGCCGCGTTGCTCAGGCGTTCAAATTCCAAACTGGTGAAGACATTCGGCAGGCGTCCGTAACCGTATTGCCCAATACGGCGCGCATCGAACAGGTCATAGCCGGTGGCAAGGATGATGTTGCCGACCTCGACGGTCATGACCTCGTCTTCTTGAGCGAAATCAATGGCGTTGGTCGGGCAGAATTTCTCGCAGGCTTTGCAGGTTCCCTTGATGTAGTAGGTGCAGTTCACGCGGTCGATGACCGGGTACTTGGGGACGGCTTGCGGGAACGGCACATAGACCGCCTTGCGGTTGCCCATGCCGACCTCGAACACATCGTCAACCACTTTCTTGGGGCATTTCTCCCAGCAGATGCCGCAGCCAGTACAATCCTTCTCGACCACCGAGCGGGCGCGCTTGCGGATGGTGACTGCAAAGTTGCCGACGTAACCGTCCACCTTTTCGACCTCGGAGTAGGTCAGCAGGGTGATGTTGGGATGATTGCCGGCGTCCACCATCTTGGGGGTGAGGATACAGGCTGAACAGTCGAGAGTGGGGAAGGTTTTGTCGAACTGTGCCATGTGCCCGCCGATGGAGGGTTCGCGTTCGACGAGGTAAACGTGGAAGCCCGCATCCGCAATTTCGAGCGCCGCCTGAATGCCGGCAATTCCGCCACCAACGACCAGCGTGGCGGGGTGGATCGGCACGCGCAGGGGTTCGAGCGCTTCGTGATATGCCACACGGGCAACACCGCCTGAGACAATCGCCTTGGCTTTTTCGGTGGCGGCAACTTTATCGGTATGAACCCATGAGTCCTGCTCGCGGATGGAGACCAGTTCGCACAGGTATGGGTTCAAGTCCGCGCCCTTGCAGGCATTGCGGAAGGTCTTTTCGTGCAGGTGCGGCGAACAGGCGGCGACCACCACGCGGGTCAGACCCTGCTCCTTGATATCCTTCTGGATCAGTTCCTGCCCCAGGCTGGAGCACATGAATTTGTAATCGCGCGAAACGACCACGCCCTGATCCTTCAGGTTTTCCTCGACCCACTTGCTCACCTCGCCCACGTTCACGACGCCGGCGATGTTCGTGCCGCAGTGGCAGACATATACGCCAATCTTCTCTTTCTTTTCCATAGGTTTCACTCCTTAAAATTCATCATCCGGACGTCTGGAGTAATGCGGGCATCGAATCGACGAACTCCTTGCCGATGCCCAGTTTTTTCTGAGGAATGCCGAGCGCGAGTCCCACCAGTTGGGTGAAATAAAGCACCGGCACCGAGAAGTTCGTGCCAAACTCCTGGTTGACCTGCTGCTGGTACACCTCCAGGTTGACCTGGCACATCGGGCAGGCGGTGGCAATCACCGTCGCCTGATTATCCACTGCGGATTGCAGCAGGTTGCGCACCATGCTCAAAGCCGCGGTACGGCTGGAAATGATCAGCGAACCGCCGCAGCAGCGCATCTTCAACGGGAAGTTGACCGGCGTCGCCCCAATGGCAGAGAGAATTTCCTCGAAGAACTGCGGCTGTTCCACATCCTCTTTTTCCTTTTGCGGACGCACGATCTGGCAGCCGTAATAAGGCGCCACACGGACTCCTTCGAGCGGTTTGGTCACCTTGCTCTTGAGTTCCTCCGGACCGACGTCGTTGGCAAAGACCTCGATCAGGTGCTTCACACCAACCGTCCCTTTGAACTCCAGGTTATCCTCTTCCAGCGCAAAGTTGATGTGTTCCGCCAGGTCGGCATCCTTTTTCAAATGGGCGGCGGTGAAATACATGTTCTTGTAACAGGCGCTGCACGGAGCCACAATGTCCAGCCCGGTCTTTTCGGCAATCGCAAGGTTGCGGGCACACATCGTGTACGCCAGGAGTTCATCGATGTAGAAGTAGGTGGTAGCGCCGCAGCAGTTCCAGTCATCGAGTTCCTTGAGATTGATATCCAGCTTCCTGGTGGTTTCAATCGCCGACATGTGATAACTGGACGCCATTTTTTCCAATGAGCATCCCGGGAAATAGGCAAACTCCTTCATTCGAGACCTCCCATCGGGATGATGCGACCAAGCATCTTCTTGAACTTGTCCAGCCGCTTGATCCGCGAAGGCAAAACGGGAAGCCTGCCCTTAAGCAGGAGTTCCGTCGCGCCCTGTACTTCGAGGAGCATATCGCGCATCCCAAAACTGAAGATGTAGGATGGGGCCAAAATCGGTTCGTAGGAGCGCCCGCTGCGAATGATCATCTTGACGAAGGATTCCGAGAAGGTCGGTCCGATCAAGCCTTCCTTGTACCTGCTCTTCCAGATCGAATACCGTTTCAGGGCGTACATCAACTCGGTGATATTGATGTCCTGCGGGCAGCGCACCGAGCAGTGATAACACGAAGCACAGTACCAGAAGGTGTTGCTCTCGAGCACCTCCTCCCTCATTCCGCGGTTGATCATGGAAATCAGCAAGCGGGGGGTGTGGTCCATGTAACCGGCGACAGGGCAGGTGCCGGAACATGTCCCACACTGGATGCAGGTCTTGAGCGGTTCCCCTTCCGCGGCATGGAGGAGATTGGAAATCTCCTGGCTAAAAGTAATGGTATCTGACATAAGGTTGAGTCTCTCCTGGCCGTCAAGCCGAAATGACAGCCAAAGGATGGTTTATCTTCCTGCTCTCTTTGCCGCTGCTGCCTTGATCAGGGTGTCTATCTTATCCAGCAGCACCTTGGGTTCCACGGGCTTTTCGACCAGTTCGTCCACATCCACGAAGCGGGGATGAACCGGCTCGCCCGGAAACAGGAAGGCAATCTGCTCGCGCATGCCGGTCATAATCAGCACCGGCATCTCGCGCAGTTTGGGATCCTTGCGCATTTTGCGGGCGATCATGATTCCCTCGGCGCCGCGCCCCATCATGATGTCGAGCAACAGCAGGTCGTACTGCTTGGCTTCGAGCGCGCGCAAGCCGTCCTTGGGATTGTAGGCAACGTCCACCTCGAAATCACCTGCAGCAGCGAGGATTGCCTTGATCCCTGAGACGAAATCGGGATCGTCGTCTATCATCAATAACTTTTTGGTCATTTTGCGCCTCCGTTAGGGTTTGCGAGAGAATATCCCTTGCGGGATTCATACACTCAAAATAGGCAGGCTGACGATGAAGGTGGTGCCTTTGCCCGGAGCACTTTCCGCAGAGACCGTGCCCTCATGGGCTTCGACAATCTGGCGCGCCACGGCGAGTCCGATGCCATGCCCGGCGGCTGCCTCCTGCCCGGACTTTCCACGGTAGAAACCGTCAAAGATGTGCGGAAGGTCTTCGGGCGGGATGCCAATCCCCTCATCCCTGATCGAGACTTTGATCTGCTTTTCTTCCACCTGAATCTGGATTGAGACCCGGGTGAAATCCGGCGAGTACTTGAGCGAGTTACCGATAATGTTGATGAAGACCTCCGACAGGCTCAGACTGTCTCCGTTGACTGGGGGCGGGTCGCCAGCCGAAAACTCGACCTGGATTCCCTTCCGCGCAGCAAGCGTGGCAAGGTTTTCGATGGCGGCGTTGATGGGTCCGGCAATCGAAAGCGGCTTGAAACCTTCCTTCAATTTGTTACTGTCAACCGTTATCACCCGCAGCCAGGAGTTGATGAGTTTGAGCATGTCGCCAATGCGGGTCTTGATGCGCTCGAATTTGCCTTTTTGGTCTTCGGTCATCGCCTTTTCGAGTTCGAATTCGAGGGCAAAGAGATTCTGCTGGACGGCGCTGAGCGGGGTCTTCAACTCGTGCGAAACAATCGAAGCGAACTGCTCGCGCAGCAACTCCTTTTCGCGGCGCAGGGCAATCGCTTCCAGCATCAACCTGCGACGTTCGACGCTGCGGCGCGTGATCAGGCGGAACTCATCGGGTGTAAAGGGCTTGGGCAGGAAGTCGTAGGCGCCCTTCTTCATCGCGTCCACGGCAGAGCTGACGGTGGCAAACCCGGTGATGACCACCACCACGATGGTTGAGTCGAGGGTATGGACTTTTTCCAGCACCTCGAAGCCAGAGATGCCGGGCATTTTCAGGTCCACGAAAACCAGGTCGGGCTGAAAGGCTTCGACTTTTTGCAATCCGTCGCTTCCGTTGGAGGCGGTTTGAATCTCGAACGCGCCGCCTTTCAGGATTTGCAGGCAGGAATCCAGAACGACTTCCTCGTCGTCGATGATTAAGATTTTTGCCTTTTCAGTCGTTGTTTGTGTCATCTTTTATCCTGCTGAGCGGAAAACTTACGGTAAAGGTTGTGCCTTTGCCCGGTTCGCTTTCCACATTGATCGCTCCGTTATGTTCGTTGACAATCCCAAAACTGATCGCCAGTCCAAGCCCGACGCCATGACCGGTCTCCTTGGTGGTAAAGAACGGGTCGAAGATCTTTTCCATGTTCTCTTCGGTGATACCGTGACCGGTATCCCGCACCTTGATCTCCACACACTTCCCCTCCCGGTCGCGTCCGGTGACAAGTGTGAGTTGACCGCCGTTCTCCATCGCATCCGCCGCATTGATGATCAGGTTGAGGAAGACCCGCTCCACCTGCGATGGGTCGATGATCACCAGCGGGTCGCTTTCGTCGAGGTTCATGACGATCTCGATGTTGTGGAAGATCGTCTGTCGTTCCACCAATGAGACGCAGCGCCGCAAAAGGTTGTTGACGCTGCACAGAGTCTTGTCGGGATTCTTGTGACGGGAGAAATCCAGCAAGCCGCGGATGATGTCGCGGCAGCGGTTTGCCTGAATAGCGATCTTCTCCGCGCTGGACCTGGTCTCCTCGTTGCAAGCCTCCCCTTCGAGCAGCAAATTGGAGTAGGTGACAATTCCCTGCAGCGGGTTGTTCAACTCGTGCGCCACGTTGGCGGAAAGCTGTCCGATGAGCGCCAGCCGCTCCGATTCCATGATCTTCCTTTTTGCAAACTCCTTCAACTTTTCATCGCGCTCCCGCAGGGCGTCAGCCATGAAGTTGAAACTGTCAGCCAGGTCGCCAAGCTCGTCGTTCGACGACCGCGGCACCCTGGCTTCCAGATTGCCGCCAGCCAGTTGTTTCGAGGCTTTTGCCAGGGTGCTGACCGAAATGGAGATGCGCCGCGAGATGTACAACGCGATAAAAACCGAGACGACCGCGCCAAAGAAAGTAATGACCAGGAATGCCTGCATTGTTTGGTTTTTAATGTCCGTGTATTTTTGTTCCAGAATGCCGACGTATAAAATTCCGATGATGTCGCCACCGTAGCCGCGGATGGGTTCGTAGGCGGCGATGTACCAGTTGTTGACGACGTAGGCGCGACCAAGATACTGCTCGCCGTCGCCTACAACCCGTTCGTACACATCCTCCGCGACGCGGGTGCCAACCGCCCGCTCACCGTCTTCGTTGTAGACGTTGGTCGAAATCCGCACGTCGTCCTGAAAGATGGTCGCGGTGCCGATGTCCTTGTCCTTGTAGACAACGCCCTGAAAGACCGTCTGCTTTACCTCATCCACGATTGTGTAGTCGTGGTTCAGCAGGGATCCTGCATAGACCACGCCGATCAGGTTGTTGTTTTTGTCCAGCACCGGCGCAGCTGCCATCAGGACCATGCCGTTCGTTTCCTCGGATTCGAGCCGCTGTCTTGCCAGGGGCGTATCGACGAATTTGAAATACGCTCTGTTGGCAAGAGCCTGCGATTCAAGCGAGAGAAATTCCGCAGGCAGGATGACTGTGCGGGCGACGGGCTGTTTTGTCGTCAGGACCGCGCTGACCAGTTCCAGCCCGCTTTGGTCGTCGCCGAAGGATTCTGGATTGTTAATGCGCAGGACAACGATGCCATTATTGTCTGTGATGGTCAGAATATCGAGACTTTCCTTTATCTTGAAGTTCCGCAGCTCGTCCACATAGGTCTGGTTGACATCGCCTTTCAGGATGTCCGCCAGAAATGTCCTGACCGCCGTGAACTCAGCCTTCTCCTGGATATTGCCGAGGGTATCCGCGTATATCATGCGGGCGGTGTTCAGGTCGTTGCGGACCCGCTCCTCAGCTTCGAGGGTGATCAAGCTGGAAATGATTTGCGCGCCAAGCAGCGTGAAGATCAGGCTGCTGAAAATGATGATGGACAGAAAGCTCAGGATCAACTTGGAAGCGATGGGCAGCCTGACAGCATGTAAAAGAGCGGACTCGATCCGATGAAAAATGCTCCTGATCCTGTTCATGAAAGCCTGGCAAAATCCTCTCGACCCGGAAACCGATTACAGGGCTTCGGCAACCAGGTCGATCAAATCCTTCACGACCAAAGTTTGTTCGTTGCCGGTGGTCTTGACGGCGTCTTTGAACATCGTCAAATCCTTGGGACAGGCGACCACGAAAGCTTGCACACCCGACAAAGCGGCCGCCTCGCGGACGCGCGATTCGCTGGGTCTGTCCTTGACATCCTTTTCGTCCATCCAAATCCGTCCGCCGCCGGCACCGCAACAGAAAGCGCGGTCACGGTTACGGGGCATCTCGACGATTTCACAGCCCGTCGCTTCCAGCACACGGCGCGGGGCGTCGTAGATTCCGTTGTAACGTCCCAGATAGCACGGGTCGTGATAGGTGACCTTATAGCCAAGTTTTTTGCTGAACTTGATTTGACCCAACGCAACCATCTGGTCGATCAACTCGGCGTAATGCAGAACCCTCCCCATTTCGGGGTATTCGTTCTTGAGCGTGTTGTAGGTGTGCGGGTCGGTGGTGATGATGGTCCGGAATTTGGCTTTGGCAAACGCCTGCTGGTTCTTACCGACCAGCATCTCGAACAGACCTTCCTCGCCCACGCGACGGACATCGTTGCCCGCGTTGCGCTCGGCATCGAAGAGGATGCCGAAACTCAACCCGATTTTGCTAAAGACTTCGGCGGTGCGGCGGGTGACATCCGTCAGCGTGGCGGAATACGAGGCGTAGTCGCCGACAAACCACAGGTATTCGACCTCTTCGCGGCGGGCATCCTTGACGGCAGGCTGAACGCCCTGAGTCCACTTTGCCCGCATCCTGTCAGATTGACCGAAGGAGTTGCCGTAACGTCCGAGATTGGCAAGCGCATCCTGAAGCATCTTGTCCATGCTGCCCTGGTCAACCAGATGACGGCGCATGTCCACGAAGGTCGTCACGTGGTCGATGAACGCCGGGCAGACTTCGACACAGGCGCGGCAGGTGGTGCAAGCCCACAACTCGTCGGAGGAAATCACCTCGCCGTGCAGTGCCCGTCCGTTGCTCCAAAGGTGGTCATCGAGCTTGGACATCATGTTGCGCGGCGAAAGGATTTTCGCGCTGGCATACGCCGGGCAGACATCCTGACAACGCCCGCAGCGGGTGCAGGATTCAAAGTCGAGCAGCTGCTTCCAGGTGAACTGCTTCCACTCCTTCACACCCATTCCGCCTTCCATCACGGCAGCGGGGAGTTTGCCCGCAGGCTCCAGCGAACGGAAATAAACGTTGAGCGGAACCGAAAGGATGTGGAACAGTTTGGTGAACGGAATGCTGAGCAATGCGCCAAACGCCGTCAAAATGTGCAGCGACCAAATCACCAGATGAAGCGTCTGGTTGGTGGGATCGCCCATCGAGAGGAATAGTTTTGCGATGGCATTCCCAATCGGCGACCAGACAGCCCAATCGGGCTGGGTCACGGCAAGCCTCAGACCTTCGGTCAGGTAGCCGCTGAGGACGATGAACGACAGCATGACGAGGACGTACAAGTCGTCGCCTGCCAGTTTCTTCACCGGGAAGTTGCCCAGCCGCTCCGGGCGGGTCCCGTACCGACGCTGGATCGCCATCCCCAAGCCGAGGACCGCCAGCAAGCCGAGGATGTCCAGCATCAACTCGAAGACGATGTAGAACCAGCCCGTCAGAATTTGGAATCCGAAAAACAGGTGGGTCACGTCCCAGTCAATCGTCGCAAACGCCGTGCCGATTGCCAGCACCAGCATTCCCCAGAAAATCGAAAAGTGCATCAGCCCCGGGAATTTTTCATCCAGTGTGCGGCGTTGGGCAAAAACTTGAAGCGCCATGAACCAGATGCGCTGCCAGAAGTTACCACCGCGTTTTTCGGGGCGACCCTGACGCCAGCGCATGATTCGACGAACCACCCCGGCAACGAAAATCGCCATCGTCAGGAACGCGGCAACGTATTGGGCGATTTCAGCCCAATGCGGAATGTTCCAGAAGGTGTCTCGAATTGGCATGTTGCCCTCCGTCAGCCCTACTTGGACTGCCGAACCTTTTCGCTCAACACAGGGAGCAGATCAAACATGTCGATGGTGGTGCCATATTTGGCGATGTTGAAGATGGGCGCATTGGGGTCGGTGTTGACCGCCACGATCATGTCGCTTTCGCCCATGCCTTCCACGTGTTCCGGCGCGCCGCTGATTCCGAGCGCAAGGTACACCTTCGGCTTGACCCGCTTGCCCGATTTCCCCACCAGACGGGTGGTGGGCATCCAGCCCTGATCCACCACGGGACGCGAAGCGCAGACCTGCCCTCCGAGCGCCTCCGCCAATTCGTTTGCGAGTTCGATGTTGTCCTTGTTTTGGATGCCGCGTCCCACCGAGACGAGCATCGGCTCCTTGGAAATATCCACATCGGACGTGTCTGGCTCGATATATTGTTTGATGGAAATACGGAGCGAATCCAACACAGGAGCGGCGACTGCTTCCACCGCGGGAGGCTGGTTGCCGGCTTCGGCTTTGTAGCCACCCGGAACCATAGTCACCAGCACGGTCGGCGCGGGGAGGTCGCCTTCCGCCATGATCTTTCCACCGCAAATCTGGCTGACGAATTTTCCGTCGGCGGTGAAATTGCGGCAGGAACTCACGACCGGGATTCCGAGTTTGGCTGACAGCCCGCCCGCAACGTCCATGCCGACGGAGGTGTGTCCGAACAAAACCGCGCGCGGCGACTGGACCTGGATCAAGCCTGCCAGCGCGAGTTGATAAGCATCGGGGGTGAACTCTGCCAGCGCGGGTGAATCCACATACAGGACGCGGTCCGCCGCGAGATTGGAAGCCAGACTCTGGGCGTTCTTCCCCAACAGAACGGCGACGACTTCGCCACCACTGTTCTGGGACAAGGCGCGCGCGCCCGCCAGCATCACATGGGTAATGTCCGCAACCTGCCCGCGCAGGTGTTCGACGACAACGAAAATATCCTGACTCATGGTAGCCTCCTTACAGAGCACCCACTTCTTTAAATATTCCGATCAGCTTGTCGGAGACGTCTTCCGGGCTGCCTTCGAGCATGGTCGCCCGTTCTGCGGACTCAGGCTGGAACATGCGGCTGACCGTCACGCCGCTGGCGGCGTCCAAGCCTTCGGCGGCTTGTTCTTCGATCTTCGCCGTGCCCATCACCTGGCGGATCTTGCTGTACGCCACGTAGCGCGGGGGAGTCTCGGAAGCCTGAATACCCAACACGGCGGGCAGTTTCACTTCCACTTCGGCAATCAGCCCGCCGGAATATTCCTTGCGGGCAATGACCTTGTCTCCTGCCACGGTGACTCCGGCAACATAGCCGACGAAAGGCATTCCCAGATATTCCGCGAGCAGCGGACCAAGAGAACCGTCCAGGTCATTGTGCGCCTGCACGCCGGTCAGGACGAGGTCAGGCTGGACGGCTTTGATGGCTTCGGCAAAGGCTTTTCCGAGGGCGTGGTTGTTGACGGCGCTGAAGTCACCGGTCAACTTGACGAGTTTATCGGCGCCCTTGGCGACGGCGGTGAACAGGAAATCGTCCACGCCGTCGGCTTCGGCGGAGAGGACGGTCACCTCGCCCCCGCCGCGTTCCTTGAGGATTACGGCTTGCTCAACGGCATGGTCGTCGAACTCGTTGATGATGAGGCGCAACCAGGCGGTATCGAGCGCCGCGCCGCTTGCATCGATGGTCAGTTCTTCGACCAAATCAGGCACGAACTTAACGGGCACTGCAATCTTCATCTCATCCTCCTCTTACAAACTCATGGATTCGGCGAGTAGCTCGGCAATCTCCCTTACCTTTAAAGTTCCTGCGTTGGGTACGTTCTTGGCGGCATCTTCGAAACGCGGCGGCTCGTAGGGACAGGCAACCGCAAGGATGTCGGCTCCGGCTGTCACGGCTTCGCGCACACGCCATTCGGAAACGCGCGTGTGAGCCTTCTCCCATTGGAAGCCGTCCAGCCACATGCCGCCGCCCCCGCCGCCACAGCAAAGGCTGTTGAGCCGCTGGTGCGACATCTCCACCAGTTCCACGCCGGGAATGGCGGTCAGCAGGTCACGGGGCTGGTCGAAGACACCGTTGACACGTCCCAGATAACAGGGGTCGTGATAGGCGACCTTGGCTTTGATTTCCTTCTTCAGCATCGGCTTCAACTGCTCGAGACGTTCGACCAAAAACTGGGTATAGTGTTTGACGGGATATTCCACGCCCAGGGCTGGGTAGCCGTTTTTGAGCGCGTTGTACGCGTGCGGGTCGGTGGTAATGATTTCGTTGAACTTGTACTTGCGGAAAGCCTGCCCGTTCTTCTGCGCCATCATCTCGAACAGACCGCGCTCGCCGGCAAGGCGTTGTGAATCGCCGTCGCTGAATTCCTCGGGACCGAGAATCCCGAACTTGACGCCGAGGGCGTTCAGAACTTTCGCCAGCGCCTGGGTGGCAGACTTCATCCGCGAGTGATAGGAGGCGTAGTCGCCGACGTACCAAAGCACGTCCACAGGCTGGCGGGTCTTCCCTAAAATGTTGACTTCGGGCTGAATGCCGGCTGTCCAGTCGGCTCGTTTGCGCGGCGATTCCCCCAGCGGATTGCCGTAGCGTTGTGTGTTTTCAAGGGCTGATTGCAACTCAGTTGGCACGTTCCCCGCCAGAAGCAATTCCTCCTTGGTGCGGGTCATCAGCGCTTCAGTGATCGGGATATTCGACGGGCAGAACGCGGTGCAGGCGTTACAGGAGATGCACATCCAGACCGTGTCGGTTTTGAGGACATAGTCGAAAATCTCCGCCCGCAGCGCGCCGATAATCTTCCCCGGCGGAAACTTCATGATGTAACCGAAGGGGCAAACGCCGCTGCACGTCCCGCATTGCAGGCAGGTCCGCAACCGTTCCCCTTCCTTTAGTTCAAGCAGGCTTTTGAAAAAGGTCTTGCTTTGAGACGGAGACAACGGGGAAAGCGTAACTTCCAAGAGGCACCTCCATACATGTAGGTTTCAACCAGGAACGTCAGCAGATATTTGCTTAATACATAATAGTATCTAATTTTCGAGATTGGAAAACCAGTACAGGAAGTCACGGCTTTATTGTGACAAATTTCCCAAGCAGAGAGACAAGACCTTATTGGTGAACATTTGGCTCATTATGGTTCTTGATGACGCGATACAATCGCCGCATGAACATCACCTCCCGCTTTGACCGTTTTGCCGAACTCAATCCCGACAAACCAGCCTTCATCTTTTTTCAAAACGGCAGTTGGCAGACGCTGACCTATCGTCAACTTGCGGATTCGACCGAACGATTTGTCTTCGGGCTTTTAGACTCGGGACTCACCCCAGGCATGACCGCCACCCTGCTGACTCCGCCCTCGGCTGATTTCTTTGCCCTGGCTTTTGCCCTGCTGAAGGTTGGAGTCGTCCCCATCATCCTCGACCCGGCGATTGGCTTGAAGAAAGTCGGCGAATGTCTTGCCGAAGCCCAGCCCGATATTTTCATCGGCAATGGGATGACCCATGCCTTGCGGATTCTCTTTGGCTGGGGGAAGGGTTCGGTCAAACATAATCTGACGATTGAATCCGTTAAACGTTTGACGTTCAACGTTCAACCGCTGGCGACGAGCGACATCTCCGAGGCGGCAATTATCTACACCAGCGGAAGCACAGGCATTCCCAAAGGCGTTGTCTTCACGCACGAGAATTTATCCACACAACTGGATATGTTGGTTGAGACCTTCGGCATTGAGCCCGATGAGATCGATCTGCCTGCCTTCCCGCTCTACGCGCTGATTGACGTGCTGCTCGGCGTCACCTCGGTCATTCCCGATATTTCCTTCCCTGTGCCTGGCAAGACCGACCCCGCAAAGGTGTTTCATGCCATTCAGCGATTTAGTGTAACGAATATGTTCGCGTCGCCTGTGGTGTTGGATATTTTGGCAAAATTCTGGAATGCGGAAGCTTGCTTTCGCAATTCTCAGCAGCAAGCTGCTGGACTCCAGAGTCTCAAGCGGGTCATCACGGCGGGCGCGCCTGCGACAATTCAACTTCAGGAGGATTTTAGAAAACTGCTGGATGACAAAACCGACCTCTTTGGCATTTACGGCGCGACGGAAGTTTTGCCGATTGCAAAGGTGGAGAGCCGTGAGATTTTTGAGGCGCGGGAGAAATCCGCCAAAGGCGCAGGTGTGTGTTTGGGACGTCCTGTCAACGGGGCGAAGGTCAGGATCATAGGAATCAGCGAGTCAGCGATTCAGCGGTGGCAGGATTCGCTTGAGGTGGAAACAAATGTCGTCGGAGAGATCACAGTTCAAGGCGGGGCGGTGACAAAATCCTACATCGTAAGAGAAGAGGCAAATCGGCTGTCAAAAATCCAGCATGAAGACGGAATCATCCACCGCATGGGAGATGTGGGATATTTTGATGAAGAAGGTCGGCTGTGGTATTGCGGACGAAAATCTCACCGCGTCACGACGAAAGATGATGTGCTATTCACCGAGCAAATCGAAGGGATTTTCAACGTCCATCCGCCGGTATATCGCACCGCGCTGGTCGGTATGGACAGCGAACCCATTCTGTGGATTGAACTCAAAAAGGGAATTCGCGCAAACAAGGATAAAATCAGGCGCGAGTTAATGGAATTGGCAAAGGAACACCCGCAGGCTTCAAAGATAAAGGTCTTTCTGTTTATGAAAAAATTCCCCACCGACGTGCGTCACAACTCCAAAATCATCCGCGAGGAATTGGCATTGCTTGCAAAGAAGAGGCTGTCTTGAAGGCATTGGTCACTGGCGGGACAGGCTTTCTCGGCGGTGCACTTGTCCGCAGGCTTCACGGCATGGGCTGGGACGTGACCGCCCTTGGGCGCAATCCGCTTCGCTTGAACGAACTGGAAGATGAAGGGATTCGTCCGCTGCGGCTGGATATCACAAAAAAAGATGATGTATTTGCCGCATGTGAAAATCAGGAAGTTGTCTTTCATTGTGCCGCCCTGCCTTCGCCGTGGGGTAACTATGAAAAATTCTATCAAGCCAACGTCATCGGCACGCGCAACGTGGTGCAGGCTTGCATGGAAAACGGCGTGAAGCGGCTGGTGCATGTTTCAACGCCAAGCATTTATTTTGACTACAACTCGCGGATGGGGGTGAAAGAAAATGACCCGCTGCCCGAACCCATCAGCGCGTATGCCGCCACCAAGCTCCTCGCCGAAGAGGAAGTGAACAAAGGCTTTGAGAAGGGGCTGGCGGTGGTTTCCATCCGTCCGCGTGCATTGTTTGGCGAAGGCGATACGGTCATCTTTCCGCGCTTGCTCTCGCGGCTGAAATCGGGTCGGCTGCCCATTCTCGGTGACGGGGAGAACATCGTTGACCTGACCTACATCCAAAACGTGGTGGATGCGCTTTTGTTGTGCGCCGAGTCGCCGTCGAACACGTTGGGCAAAAAGTACAACATCTCCAACGGCGAGCCTGTCAAAATCTGGGAGTTGGTCAACCGCATTTGCGACGAATTGAACCTGCCACGTCCCACACGCAGGATTTCATACAAAACTGCCAACGCCGCCGCAGCCGCCATTGAATTTGTGTATTCACTCATCCCCTACAGTCCCGAACCGCCATTGACCAGACTGACGATTAACATGTTGGCGCACAGCACCACGTTGGATATTTCCGCTGCAAAAGAAGAACTTGGCTATCAGCCGCGTGTCTCGGTGGAGGAAGGCGTGGTACGGTTCTTGAAATGGTGGAGACAGCAGACCTGACAGGTTTCCACGCAACTCTGATCGACCAAGTAGATTTCGATTCACAAGAACCTTGATTGATATTCCTTCTCATGAAACCTGTTAGGTCTTTCTGCCAATTATGAAAATCAACATCCTTCACGCGGGTTATTGCACCGCCCCCGAACACATCGCCATCCACGGCGGACGCTGGCGGACGATTCGCTTTCCCGCCATGTTTGCGCTATTTCGTCACCCAAAATTTGGGGCGATGCTTTTCGACACAGGCTATTCCTACCGCTTCTTCGACGAGACGAAGAAATTCCCCAAGCGATTTTATCGCTGGGTGACGCCCGTGACGTTGCGCGAAGAAGACCTGGCGATCAACCAACTTTCAACGTTCAACCTTCAACCAAAGGATATTTCCCACGTCTTCATCTCCCACTTTCACGCGGACCATATCACCGCCCTCCACGATTTCTCTGCGGCGCGGTTTGTTTACCTGCCCCATGCCTTCGGTCACCTGCGCGGACTATCCCCCGCCGAAGATATGAAACACGCTTTCCTGCGCGGACTGATTCCCTCAGACTTCGATTCCCGCTCGCAGGTGGTAGACATGTCCAAGTCGATTTTGCTTTCGGAGGAGTATGCTCCCTTCAAGACAGGTTATGACCTACTCGGAGATGGCTCAATCATCGGCGTCGAATTGCCTGGTCATGCTTTTGGACAAATGGGAGTTTTCGCCCGCGACGAGAGCGGACAGGTCTTCTTCTTCGTGGCGGATGCCGCATGGCTCAAACGATCCATCGTCGAGAATCGTCCGCCGCATAAGGTGGCAAACTTCCTCTTCCCCAATCCCGAAGCCTACCGAACGACGCTCAAAGATTTGCAGACCTTTTATTTCACCCATCCCGACACACACGTTATCCCGTCGCATTGCGAAGAGACGATTTCACAATTTTCTGTAGGGGCGACCCGCCCATTCCAACCATGACCTATGAAAACCCTGTAGGGTCGCCCCTACTTTTTACCAAAGAAAATATCCACACCCTTTCCTTCCCGCAAACGGAAGACGGCGACTATGCCCGCCGCTACCTCATCCCCTTGATGACCGACAACCCGCAGAAGTACATCCGCAACGTGTACAACACGCAGTTGATGGCGGTCAAGGTCGGTGAGACGGTTATCCCCATCACGGTCACAGACTTTCATCCGCAAAACACCTACACCGTTTCGCCATATAGTCATTACGTCTCCTACGGCGGATTGGAGGAAGTGAAGCATCTCAATAATCCGTTGGCGGAATTGTTGGTGAAGGCAATCATGAAGCCCATTGCGTGGTACTTCCGTTACGCCGAATTGGACAAGGTGGTCTTTGTCAACAACTACCTCGTCTCGACGAACCTGTATCCGTCAGTAAACAGCGACCAGTTGTCGGCGTTGAGCGAAGCGCTCATCGAGTGGTTCCCAGATCGGGCAATTGTCTTCCGTTCCGTGGATCAGAAAAAGAATCCGCATGTGTACCAAACGCTGGAAGGGCTTGGCTATGATTTGGTCTTAAGCCGACAAGTCTGGTACATGGACCCTGTTGCGGCGTTGAAGACCCGTCAGTGCAAGGAAGATTTGCGCGTGCTGAAAAAGAACGGCTACGAGGTAATCAACGGCAAGGATTTATCCGACGAGGAAATTCACCGTGCAGTAAAGTTGTACGAATTGCTCTATTTGCAATGCTCTGTTGCAAACATCTGAGTGAGCTGGTAGATTTAAGGGCATGAACCAACGAGAGAGCCGCTATGTAAAAGTCGCCAAAATTGCATATCGCCTGACCAAACAGGCATTGCCAAAGTATTCACACGCCAAGAGTCC
>JACRBJ010000026.1 GCA_016234555.1 Chloroflexota bacterium
GATGGAATAGACAATGTCTGAGCCAACCAGCCCGTCGTTGACCTGTCCCCATGTCGCGCCGCCATCGAAGGTGATGTAAGCTCCGCCGTCTGTGCCTGCGTAAAGGATGTCGGAGTTGTTGGGATCGAATGCGATGGAATTCATATTTGTGCTTGGCGCCGTTGAAAATACCCCAGTCGAGTCACAACTGTCATGTGATTCAAGCAGCACACCATTGTCAATGACGAGGACATGATTTCCATCCTGCGGGTCAATTGCCATGGGACGATATGCGTCAATGAAGTGAAGGGTCGAACCATAACAGATCTTAATATCTTCTGTCGGAATTTTTGACTTCCAACGATGCCCATAGTCTGTCGAAACCTTCTGTTTGTTGGTCCAAACATCCCATTCTACCAAGTTGACATACAACAACCCGCTTTGATTTTGGTCAGCTGTGAGAGCAATGACCCTGTCTGGTGTAAGTAGCTTTTCCCATGATTTGCCCACGTCTTTTGATCGCCATATCCACCCTTCGGAAACACCACCTGGGCTTCCTCCAACTCGATAAACTGTCATTCCGTCCGCATCCTTTATTAGGTTACAACCTGGCTGGTCAATAAATTTCCATGTTTTACCGCCGTCAGTTGAGCTAAAAAGCGATTGCTCAATTTCATGAAGGACGTGGCTCCCCGACCGCGGGACGCGAAGAGGAATACGAATTCCCTGGCATTTCCCTGCCAATCCATATAACGCTCTCTTAATTCCTTTTCCTGCTTCCAAATGAAGCAGGGCGCTACCCAATCCATTATTTAATTCAGTCCATGTCAGACCCCCATCTCTTGAAACTGCAATGCCCTCCCCCCCCACATAAATCGTGTTTGGATCATCAGGCGAGATGGTGATGGCCGTGACAAAACCGATGCCCGGATTTCCCAGGATCAGTTTTTGTTCCTCATTCAGATTTTGCCTGTAAAAATTAGAATCCACAAAATAATATTCTGTATCTAAAGTTGATGTTGGTATGGATACAGACCAGTCTTCACAAGAACTATTAATGGAATAATTTCCCTGCCTGTCCAATCCGATCACAAGCCCATCAAGGCAGATATTTCCCTTTTCTTCCAGTACCCATGTGTTCCCACCATCACTGGACAGATATATAGTTGGTTCACACTCTTCTCCCGCGCCAATAAATAAGGTCTTACCATCCAAAGGGTGGATGGCCCACGAGCGAATTTTGTCAGGGCAACCTTCTTTGAACGAATAAACTGTCTTCCAGCTTTTTCCCTGATTGGTAGTTTCATAGATGTTTGTCTCATCACGGGCATATAAATGTGAACCATCCTGCATATCCATCAATACATGGCTGCCATTGTTTATTCTTAACCAATCCTCGCCGCCATTATTGGTATTGAAAATGCCATCCATTGTGCCGGCATATAAGACAAGTGGGTTTTGCGGACTGATTACAAGCGAACTCATTTTCGTGCTCGTTAGTCCCTGATTGACAGGCGACCACGAGAGTCCCCCGTCAATCGTTTTATAGACCCCAGAATTCTTCATGCCAGCGTAGATGATGTTCGCATCTGTCTTGTCGGTGGCAAAGGCAGTGACCATATCGCGCTCGAAATCCTGCCCATCGTAAACCTGTGTCCATGCCAGCGGAATGGGTGTGGGTGCGCTGGTCGGCGTTGCTGTGGGCATCGGGGTTGATGTGGAACTTGCCACCGTAACTGTCTTTGTCGGTTCAATGGCTGGTGCGGGAGAAGGACTTGCGCAAGCTTGTAAAAGAATCAGAACACAAACGGTAACGAAGACGAGTTTTCTGTTCATCGAGCCCTCCCAGGCGAATTCCCAGAATGCGAGTTCTTTACTGTATATTGTAGGGTGATTCCATAAAAATGCAATCATTTGTATGGAAACAAAAAAGGACTCGCAACGCCGCAAGTCCTTTTTACTTATTACTTGTTCCTTGTAACTTTTTACTCCCCTTACCCCACCAAATCCTGCATCAACTCCATCGGCAGTACCGCCGCACCGACAATGGCGGGACCCGTATGCACGCCCAAAGCGGGGGAAATGCGCACCAGATCCATTTTGCTGACGTTCAGTTTTCCCTTTAAGTCGGCGGCAAGCGCATCTGCTTTTTCAGCAAAGCGGCCATGGATCATGGTAACCCAAACTGGAGTATCCCCAAATTTTTCATGCATGGTTTCCACGATCATGTTCATGGCTTTGTTCAACGTGCGCGCATTGCCCTTCGTGCTGTACTTGCCGTCCGCATCCACCAGGATGACAGGTTTGAGGTTGAGCAATGCGCCCGCCAGCGCCTTCACCCGCCCAATGCGTCCGCCGCGCGCGAGATATTCCAACGTGTCCAGCGTGTAGAGCAGCTCTGTGTTTTCGCGGATCTTTTTCATGCGCTCCTGAATCTTATCCATGCTCCAGCCTGCTTTAATTCCCAGAGCCGCCGCCATTACTTGAAAACGCTCGCCCGCTGAAAGGGTGAGCGTATCCCAATAACTGACGTTTGCTTCGGAGGCAACCTGTCCGCCGCCATCATGCGCCGAATTGAGCGTCCCGCTCAGCCCCGATGAAATGTGGATCGAAAAGACATCTTTGTCTATTTCGGCAACTTTGCGATACAACTCCGCAAAAATCCCGGCGGAAGGCTGCGCCGTGGTGGGAATGGCGGGTCGCATGGCTTCGAGGCGGTTGTAAAAATCGTCCGCTGAAATATCGGTGGCGCTGATTTCGCCTTCAGGGAAGTTAATGAACAACGGCGCCTGCACGATACCCAGTTGTTCCATTTCTTCAGCAGACAAGTCCGCCGCGCAGTCGGTAACTATTTTCATTTACATCTCTCTTCTTAATAATTTAATAGCGACTTGAGTCGCCTGTTTTTTGAATGGCTGGCGGAGACATTGATCAGAAACCCACCCTGCCAATCGCCAATCCAAAACACTTGCACCGTGCGTCACATCGTCCCGATGCTCTTTCGGAGTGCGGTGTCATTACGCCAAATCGCTCATCAAATCCATCGGCACCACTGCCGCGCCGACGATGCCCGGTCCCGTATGGACTCCCAGTACTGGCGAAATGCGCATCATTTCAAGCTTGGCGATATTAAGCTTCTCCTGCAATTCCTTTGCCAGTAAATCGGCTTTTTCGGAAAAGCGTCCGTGCAGCACGTTCACCCAAACGGGCGTATTGCCGTACTTTTCCTTGATGTGATCCGCAATCGAGGTGATGGACTTGTTGATTGTCCGCTCGGTCTTGACCGTGGTGTACTTGCCGTCGGTGTCCACGCGGATGATTGGCTTCAGGTTGAGCAATGCTCCCGCGATTGCCTTCACCCGTCCAATGCGTCCCCCGCGCGCAAGGTATTCCAGCGTGTCGAGGGTGTAGATCAACTCAGTCTTCTCGCGGATTTGCGCCAGCCGCTCTTGAATGGCATTCATTGCCCAGCCTGCCTTGGAGGCAAGCGCTGCCGCTATCACCTGGAATCGCTCGCCGCCGGAGAGGGTCAACGTATCCCAAAAGTTGACATTTGCCTCAGTCTTGACCTGTTCGCCGCCGTCGCGGGCGGAGTTGATGGTCCCGCTCAATCCTGACGAAATGTGAACCGAAAAGATATTCTTCTCGGTCTCAGCGAGTTTGCGATACAACTCGGCAAAGATGCCAGCCGAAGGTTGTGCCGTGGTTGGAATTTGCGGACGCATGGCTTCGAGACGGTTGTAGAAATCGTCGGCGGAAATTTCAGTAGCGTCCACCTCGCCTTCGGGGAACTGAATAAAAAGCGGGGCCTGCACAATGCCGAGCCTTTCTAATTCTTCATTGGGTATATCTGCCGCGCAGTCGGTTACGATTTTCATGTGAACTCCTCTTTATTTTATGTTTGGTCTTGCCTTTGACGAGAACTTGTGACTCGTCACTTCTTACTTTCTTCCTTCCATAAACCACTTCACTGTATCCTTGATGCTTTCGTATAGTGTGCGTGGCGAATAGCCTAATTGTTGTGTTGCCTTTGCGTGGCTGATGTTCGAGTTGCTTTGCAGTACTTCCAGTGAATAGGGGGTAAAGCGTGGGGTAGCATGTGCCAGTTTGTAATAGGTCGGTGTGAACAGCGCCGCGAACTTTGCCAGATCGAACGGGATTTTCATCTGGAAGAAATTCCTGCCCGTGATTTCCCGTATCGTTTCGAGCAGGTAGCGCACGCTGATTTTCTGTCCCGACAAAATATAACTCTCGCCGCGTTTGCCATTTTTCGCCGCCGAGATCAAACCTTCGGCAACGTCGCGCACGTCCACAAAATCATACGCGCCGTCCACGTACAGGGTCGGCCTAGCAACCGCCGCGTCGTGGATCAGGGACCCCATCATTGAACCGCGAAAGTCATAGGGTCCGATCACGCCAGTGGGGCAGGCGATCACAGCCTCTAGCCCAGACTCCGCTGCGTTCAAAACCTCCAGCGTCGCCTCTGCCTTCGAGCGGTCATATGCCCCGTAGGGATTGTTCATGTCATACGGCACGCTCTCGTCAATGACCCCTTCCTCCACCCGTCGTATCGCGTGAATTGAAGACGTGTAAACCAGCTTTTTGATTCCTTTTTTCATTGCCGCATACAAGATATTTTTCGTCCCTTCCACATTGACCTTTCTCACAAGAGGATTTGCCCCCGGCATGATCGAGATCGCACCCGCCAGATGGAAGACTCCGCGGATGCCGCGCATGGATTGGAAGACGGAATCCAAATCGAGGACGTCACCCTCGAGCTCTTCGACCTCCAGGCCCGAAATTGATTCGCGGCATTCGCCGGGCAGAATCATCGCCCGAACCTTTTCTCTTCGTTCCAAAAGTTTTCGCACCAACACGTTCCCAACGTGTCCCGTGGCGCCAGTTACCAGCCACATGGTCGCCTCATTTCTTCAGAAAATTATTGACCAGCATATCCGAGCTTTCCTTCGCAACCTTTTCCCAATCCGCTCCTTTGGGATCGAGCAGGCTTTGAAGCAGCAAGCCCATTGCAGTGGAAATGATTAACCGTGCAGCAGTCTCGGGGTCCACCTCGACAAACGAACCTTCGTCAACGCCTCTCTTGATCAGTGTGGTGAAATCCTTGTGATAGCGACGGTAGGGGATGATGCTTGCCTGCCAGATTTTTTTGTCACGGCTGGCTTGCAGCCAGAATTCGAGGAACATCGGCAGACCCTGGCTGGCGGTCTTGATGATGTATGGGTAGGCTTCGGCGATTTGCAGGAACAACTCTGGCACGGTTTTACCTTGCGATGCTTCGATGCTTTGATCGATGGTTATCAGCCACGAGTCGAGCAGGGCAAGGAACAAGGCTTGCTTGCTTTCAAAGTGATGATAGAACGCGCCCTTGCTGACGCCTGCGTCCTTGCAGATCATGTCCACGCTGGCGGCGGTGTAGCCGTGCGTTGAAAACATCTTGATCGCCGAATTGATGATTTGTGAACGTGTCTCTTCACTGCGTTGCTGCATATTCATCCTTTTTGAAATAAAACCGACTGGTCGGTTTGTTTTTACCCCCAAAGGAAACGGTTGTCAAGTGACAGCCGCCTTAAATAAAAATTGGGCGAAATGGAATTTTCCGCCCGAAGATTTCCGATGGCTTCTCACGCAAGGAATGGGACAACCAGGTCGTAGGTAAAACCGATGACGATTGCCCCCACAACCAGCGTGCCAAGCACGATGCCAACCACGCGCCAGCGGGCGATGGTCAGCGCTCCCGTCAATGCGCCGATGGATATCCCCGCACCTGTGATGAGGAATGCCAGCGCCGTTCCCTGACTCATGCCCGAGTCAATGAAAGCGCGGACGAGTGGCAGGGAGGCTTCGGTGTTGAGGTAGAAGGGAATACCAAGGATGGCGGCAATCGGCACACTGAAGACGTTGCCCGCGCCAAAGATGTTCTTGATCCATTCCTGCGGGATCAACCCGTTTAGGAAGTAGCCAATAAATGAAAAGCCGAAGAACATCAAAACCAGTTTCCAACTGACATCGAAAGATTCCTTCGCGATCATTTTGGCTGTGACTTTCGGTCTGCCTGGGGTAGGAACAGGCTGGGGCATCGGCAGATCAAGCGCGGGCTTGGGCGCGAAGCGGGTTTGATTCTTCAACCAGCCGCGTGAGTCGGCAAATCCCGCAACGGCTCCTCCCGCCAATCCGAGGATGATCGACGCCGCCATGAATGCGATGGCAAAGGGCCAGCCGAAGAGTCCTGCGCTGTAGATCATTTCCTGTGGAGAGGTGAGCGGCGATGCGACGATGAAGGCGACGATGGGTGCCCACGGGACGGTGGATGCGATCATGCCGAGGACGACGGCTGTGGTGCCGCAGGAACAGAACGGCGTGCCAACCGCGAGCGCGGTGGACATGACGACGCTGTTGCGCTGGTTGCGGCGCAGGAAGTTTGCAACGCTGTCCTGGTCGACATACAACTTGAGCGCCACGCTGATGACGATGCTCAGGAGTAATAGGGGCCAGAGTTCAAGGAAGGTTTGAGTTGCCTTTCCAAGGGCATATTGAAGGATTTCAATGATGTACATTTTGTCTCTCTTTCAAATAGATGATTGTCTATGTATTGTCTGATAATTTAGGCCACGACGATGCGTGACCTAAAATTTTTTCCTAACCTTTTCTTCCGATGGCGACAAAGATACTCAATGGGTCTGTTTTGCCATCTGGACCGCAGGCGTTGCAGGTTCCTTCAGCGCAGTCCACATCCACTTCGCGCAGTCCAGCATTTTCAAACCATTTGCGGATGTCGTCCCGCTCGAAGCCGAGCCAGAGATCTGCCATTTGTTCGCGCTGCCATTCGTGATCGTGCGTGTCGAGGTCGGTGATGCACAGCACGCCGCCAGGTTTGAGAAGACGCACCATTTCTTGAATTGCTTTTTCAGGCTGGGGTGCGTGATGAAGGTACATGTTGGCGAACACGCCATCGAGGGAATTATCAGGCATGGGAATTTGGTCGCCGGGCGCAACGCGCAGCTCCACGTTTGAAAATGCCAGCAGATTTTGTTTGGCAACTTCCAGCATGTCGGGGTTGGCATCGAATCCGTAGACCTTTGCCACGTGTGGAGCAAGCCCGCCAGCTACAAACCCCGTGCCTGTTCCGATGTCTGCAACGGCGGCGTTTGCAGGGAGTTTTGCCTTGGTGATGGCGGAGTCGCGCATATGCTCGGTGAAGTATCCTTCGCGGATTTCATCCCATTGTCCTGCCACGTTGGAAAAATAAGTTTGGGAATCGTTGGGCATGGTTGCTCCTTTTAGATTGCTCCATCGAGGGCTTAGCCCCCGATGGAGCAGGGAACTCTATTTTTTGTGTGCCGTAATTTTTGCGCTGTACACTGCCTTGTAAATTGCCTCTTTGGGATGGGCGCTCAAATCCAGTTTCATGTCGCGCAGCGCGTCGTCAACCGTTTCCTTGTCGAAATACACAGGCTGGATGGAAATATCCGCGAAGCCGACGGCTTCCATCATGGCGATATATTCCTTTGCCTCCACCGCGCCAGCCACACAACCCGCCCACGCGCTCAGGCTGGTTCGCACTTCCTCGGGCAGTTGGCCATCGGTGACGATGTCGGAGACGGCGAGTCGCCCGCCGGGCTTCAACACGCGGAAGATTTCAGCGAATACCCTGGCTTTATCAGGCGAGAGGTTGATGACGCAGTTCGATATGACCACGTCCACGCTGTTTGGTTCGACGGGCAAATCTTCAAGATAACCCTGACGAAATTCCACGTTGGTTGCATTGACCCGCTTCGCGTTGGCGCGGGCGCGTTCGATCATTTCGGGAGTCATGTCCACGCCGATGACGTGTCCTTCCGCGCCGACTTTCTGCGCCGCCAGCAGACAGTCCAAGCCAGCACCTGAACCAAGGTCGAGGACGGTCTGACCAGCTTTGAGCGAGGCGAGGGTGATCGGGTCGCCGCAGCCGTAGCTTGTGTTGGCAACGTCCGACGGGACAGTGGTCAGCAAGTCCACAGGGTAAAGATTGTTTTCGGGTGTGCAGCAGGAATCAGATCCACAGCACGAAGCGCTGCTTTTGATCCGCTCGGCATAATGCTCGCGGACAGCGTCATGAATTGGGGTGGGGGATTGTGTCATTTGGTTCTCCTTATATAGATGTTTATCTATGGGTTGTCTTAAAAAAAGAGGCAGTTATTGATTGACGACTTTGAGCACGGCCTCGGTGGCTTCCTCTTCGGGTGCAAACTTCAACATGATCTGCCCGCAGCAGACGGCGATGTTTTCCTGGTTGAGCGAATAAAACGTCTGCTTGCCTTCCTCGCGGACGTTGACCAAGCCCGCCTCGCGCAGGATGGCAAGATGATGCGAAACGGTGGGCTGTGAGACGTTCATCTTCTCCACGATCTCGTTCACCGACAGCCAGCAACAGCAACACGCGCTCATAATCTTCTGGCGCGTCTCGTCGGCGATGGCTTTGGCAAATAGGACAGGGTTGACTTTCATATCGATAACTTTCTATGTGTTATTATATAGATAATTATCTATTTGTCAAGGGTGGAGTTTAAAGTCTCCAGACTTTTGATTTTGGGAATACGATACAATCAGTCTGTGACCAATTCCCTTACCTCCCTGCTTGAAAAATCTCTTGCCGCCCGCGAGGCGTTGATCGACCCCGCTCACGAATCCGCCTTCCGCCTCTTCAATGGATTTGTCGAAGGCTGCCCCGAAATTGTGGTGGATATTTACGCGGCAACCGCTGTCATCCACAACTATGCCGACGAGCCGACACAGGGCACGGCTCTGGTGGAGGAAGTAGTTCAGTTTTTGAAAACTTCGCTTGGCTGGTTGGGTGCGGGGATAGTCAAAACCCGCAACGGCAAAACTCAGGATGAAAAGCGCGGCACATTTTTATTTGGGACAAAAGCGGACCGCAAGGTGAAGGAGCATGAAACCTGGTACGCCGTCAACCTGACCCTCAACCGCGACACCAGCCTGTATCTCGACACGCGGAATCTGCGCAAGTGGGCAATTGAGAATTTGAGGGGCAAGTCCGTTTTCAACACTTTTGCCTACACGGGAAGTTTTGGAGTTGCCGCGCTGAAAGGCGGAGCCAGTCAGGTGGTGCAGGTGGATTTGAATCGCGATTTTCTCAATATTGCAAAAGAATCATATACCCTCAACGGTTTCCCGATTCAAAAAGGTGATTTCATTTCACGGGATTTCTTTGAGCAGGTCGGTAACATGAAGCGTATGAACCGCATATTTGACTGCGTTTTCATCGACCCGCCATTTTTTTCGACCACTATAAAAGGTAAAGTGGACCAGATTCACGAGAGCGCGCGACTGATCAACAAAGTCCGTCCCCTGATCAATGACGGGGGATATTTGGTTGCGGTCAACAACGCGCTTTTTGTCAGTGGTGGGGAATATATGCAGGTGCTTGAATCCCTGTGCAAGGACGGCTATTTGAAAATCCGCGAACTCATTCCCGTGCCGCAGGATTTTACGGGATACAGTCCAGTTGGCAAATCAGTCACCGACCCCGCGCCGTTCAACCATTCGACCAAGATTGTCGTTTTGGATGTAAAACGAAAATGATAGGCGAGACGGATTTATCCAGGCTCATCAAAGGCATGAAGCCGGAACTGAACGAAGGCGAATATGTGTATTGCCTTGCGGACACAAAAGCGCAGGCAGTTGTGCTCGACCCGCTGTGTTATTTTCTTGAAAAAGAAGGCGTGACCGTCGTCCTGCCAAGAGAGAAAGCCGACACGTTGAAAATCCCCTATTCGACAATCTGCGCGTGGATCACACTGACAGTTCACTCCTCATTGGAAGCGGTTGGTTTGACGGCGGCAGTCGCCAAATCCCTGACGGAAGCGAACATCAGTTGCAACGTGGTGGCTGCGTTTTATCATGACCATATCTTTGTCCCCGTGAAAGATGCGAAACGCGCTTTGCGTGTCTTGAAGGAATTAACTGGAACCGAAAATGGATAACAAACAAATCCTTGAACACTTTTGGCATACGATGGCGACCAATGATTTCTACGCCGCTTCGCGGCTTTTGCACGATGACTATATTTTGGAATGGCCGCAATCGGGTGAACGTACCCGTGGCAGGGATAATTTTGCCGCTATCAACACTTTTTATCCCGCCGATGGGAAGTGGACTTTCCACATCAATCACATCGCAGCCGAAGCTGACATAGTGGTGACCGATGTCAGCGTTTCGGACGGCACTCGCCATGACCGAGCTATCACGTTTTCAACCATCCGCGATGGAAAAATCTGGAAGCAGGTCGAGTTCTGGCCTGGACCTTTTGAGGCTCCCGCATGGCGCGCGCAATGGGTGGAAAAAATTTAGCTACAACCCCAGATCACGTCGCAGTAAATCTTCGATGGTCTCCCGCCGCTGGATAAGCTGCGCCTGACCTTCTTCCAGCAACAAAACGGCAGGTTTGCGCGAACCGTTGTAGTTGGATGACATGCTAAGCTGATACGCGCCGGAAGCGGGGACGGCGATTAAATCTCCAACCTCGAGTTTGGGCATCGGCAAATCCTCGATGACCACGTCTCCAGACTCACAGTACGGTCCTGCGATTGAGACTTTCTCAACATTTTCTCCGTCTGGGTTTGACACCGCCAGACAGGAATATCTTGCCCTGTACATCGCATGGCGCGGATTGTCGGTCATGCCACCGTCGGTGAGAATCCAGACCTTTTCGCCGCGATGTTTGATCGCTCCCACGCGATAGACTGCCACGCCTGCACGCGCCACCAGACTGCGCCCCGGCTCCAAATGTAAATGGGGCATTGATAACCTGCGTGCCTGAGTGCCACCGATGATGCTTTCTGCGATCACGCGCACATAATCGTCTGCATTGGGTTGGGGAAGTTCATCCTCGTGATATGCCACGCCCCAGCCGCCGCCGGGGCTGAAGTGCCAGCCGTCCGCGAGACCCATTTCCGCCGCAAGGTCAAGCCCCAGTTCGATTGCTACCTTAAGCGGACCGGCGTCGCGGAAGTTCGATCCCTGATGGAAGTGAATTCCGTTGAGAGGTAATCCCTTCGCTTTGCAAAACTGTGCCGCTTCCATGATCTCTGCGCTGGTCATGCCGAACTTGCTGTCGTGTTGACCAGTCTGCGTGTGTGCGTGATGGGTTTGGACAGATACGCCGGGTAGCAGACGAAGCCAGAGGTTGGGTAAGTGGTAATTAGGAATTGGAAATTGGTTTGCAATGCGTTCGAGCTCAGTCAAGTTATCAGCTACGATTGTGCCAGCGTGTTTGACGGCGGCGGCTAGGTCCGCGCTGGACTTATTGACGCCATGCACGAGGATGTGCTCGCGGGGAACGCCGCCCGCAACCGCCATGGCGATCTCGCCTTCGCCGGTACAATCCACGTACAGGCCGTGAGTTTGAGTCCACTGGGCAACGGCGCGATTCAAAAACGCCTTTCCCGCATACGTGATGAAGGCAGGAGAGGGGTAGCGTGTAGTCAACGAGGATTT
Organism: Chloroflexota bacterium; assembly: GCA_016234555.1. Classification (GTDB taxonomy): domain Bacteria; phylum Chloroflexota; class Anaerolineae; order Anaerolineales; family Villigracilaceae; genus Villigracilis. The sequence goes on from JACRBJ010000026.1 coordinate 11,494, forward strand.
GTATTCCGTGGCGGCGATATCCATCGTGGCTCGGTCGTAAAGATAGAGCGGCGTACTGAATTCCTCCGCCAGCGCAGACAGGTCATGGCCGGCGATGGTCAGCAAATTATTTTCGGTCTTTGTGGTGATGGGGAAGAGCGGAAGGCGGTTCACAGGAGTTCTTTTCAAAAAATAAGTCGGGATGAGGTCCCGACTTTCTTGCTATTCGTCGAAGAACAATCCCCACCAGACTTCCCAATTCTGCATGGGAGTTGGCGTGGGTTGTACGGTTGGAGCAATGACAGGCTGGCTGCCGGGCTGGACGAGCGGCACAACGGGCTGGTCGCCCTCCAAAACATAATGACCTTCGGTGCGCGCCCATTCCTCCACAGCCGCCGTGGAGCTTGCATAAGCGACTTGGGTTTGCAGCGCCATTTCGGTTTGTGCCGCCTGCGTTGCCACCATGCGGACCTGGTCACGCTGGTCGTTCAGGCGGTTCAACTCCTCGAGGCGGGAGTTGAATTCGATGACCAGCAGGATCAAAATGAAGATCCCAGCAAAGACGGCGACGCGTCGAAAGTTGATTTGCAAATGTGGCATGGCATTATCTTAATCGCTTTTTTGCATCCGCGCAAAGGGTTTGCGTGTCAAAATCATGGTTTTGTGTTGTAACCTTTTGCGGATAATTACATCCAATTGGCAAAACAAAAAACAGGAGCATTTCAAAAATGGAAATGGTAATTGATTTTCCCGGCGGTTCCCGCGTGGACGCCCATTTTGGACCACATACTGTCATGACCGACCAACCCCCGGTTGCCAGCGCCCCAACACCTTTCGCGGTCTTTCTCTCATCCATCGGAACCTGCGCCGGGATTTATGTCCTCGGCTTTTGCAAACAGCGCGGACTTCCCACCGACGGCATCCGCATCGTCCAACGGATGCATAGCAGCCCGATGAGCGGCATGGTCGAAAAGATCGACCTCGAAATCCAGGTCCCCGATAGCTTCCCCGAAAAATACCGCCCTTCGCTGATTCACACCGCCCAGCTTTGCGCGGTCAAGAAGCACCTTGAAAACCCGCCCAAGTTCGACGTCACGACCAAAGTTGTCGAACCAGAAAAACCCTAAAGGTTTCCGAAACCTTTAGGGTCTCCAGTCAATCGTGTATACTAACCCCATACACTTTTGGACTGGACACAATCAATGGTCGAATCGACAAACCAACCTGATATTTCCATCGAAGCCCTGCGCAACGGTGACCGCGCCGAGTTCGCCCGACTCGTGGACGCGTACTCCGCTCCCATCTACCACCTCGGCTTGCGGATGCTCGGCAACGAACAGGACGCGGAGGACGTATTGCAAAACACCTTCCTCAGCGCGCTGACGCATCTCTCCGGTTTCGAGGGACGTTCCAGCATCCTGACCTGGCTCTACCGCATCGCCGTCAACGAATCGCTGATGACCATGCGGCGTGGCAAACCCGAAGTCAACATCGATGACGCCGACACCAGTGACGACGACACCGACGACCTTGCCCAGTCCCAATTTGTGGATTGGGGTTCCCTGCCCGAGGACATGCTTCTTTCCTCCGAGGGCAAACAGGCGCTCGACCGCGCCATTCAAAACCTGCCCGAAAACCTGCGCATGGTTTTCCTGTTGCGAGATGTTCAGGAACTCTCCATCAAGGAGACCGCCGAAGCGCTTGGGCTGACCGAATCAAACGTCAAGATCCGCCTTCTCAGGGCGCGCCTGTCCCTGCGGGAGCAATTATCGGTTTATTACGGCGAGCGGATGCTTCAGGAGAAAACGAATGACTGAACATATTCACACCCATTCAGATTGCAAGTCGCTGCTTGGTACGCTGTCCGATTATGTGGATGGCGAGCTGGAAGCGGAGCTGTGCCGCGAGATCGAAAAGCATATTGCAGAATGTGAGAACTGCCGCATCGTGGTGGATACGACCCGCCGCACGATAGATTTGGTCCACGCCTCGAACCCTGCTGACAGTGGTTTGCCAGACGAGGTGCGGAGTCGCCTCTTCAAGCGTCTCGACCTGACCGAGTACTTGAAGCCACAGGCAAAATGAATCCCAGCCCTGACATTTGTTGTCGGGGCTGATTTTTTTATGCCACTATTCCAACTGTGGTATAACACCCCCTCGATGACATCACAAAAACAACTTCTGGGACATCTCGCCGCAATCTTCACCATTTTAGTTTGGGGTGTGACTTTCATATCCACCAAGGTTCTGTTGGTTTCTTTTTCCCCAATTGAAATCATGTTCTACCGCCTGATATTGGCGCTCCTCGCGCTGACAATTGTCAGTCCGCCGCGCTTGTCTTTGCCCCGGTTGGACCTGTCTGCGCTGCGGGGTGAATGGAAAGCCATGGCGGCAGGTTTATGCGGCGTGACCTTGTTCTTCCTGCTCCAGAACATCGCGCTTTCGTATACACTGGCTGCAAACGTCAGCGTTTTGCTCTCGGTTATTCCGCTGTTCACCGCGCTGGTCAGCCGTGTCGTCTTGAATGAAAAACTGAAGGCTGGTTTCTTTTTTGGTTTCACCGTGGCAATAGTGGGCATCATCCTGATCGCTTTCAATGGCAGCTTCATCCTCAAACTCAATCCGCTGGGCGACTTGCTCACAATTCTGGCAGCTTTGGTATGGGTGTTTTACAGTATTCTGATCAAGGGAATGAGCGCGCAGGAAGGTGAAGTGCTTGCTGTCACTCGCAAGGTGTTTTTCTACGGACTTTTGTTCGTGCTGCCAGCCCTGCCCTTGTTTGGCTTCCGTTTTGGCTTGGAGCGGTTGACCACCCTGCCGAATATTTTGAATCTGCTCTTCCTGGGAGTGGGGGGATCGGCGCTTTGTTTTTTTACCTGGAATTTTGCCGTTCATCAGTTGGGGCCGGTAAAGACCAGCGTGTATCTATACCTGGTGCCGATGGTGACGATTGTCGCATCCGCGCTGGTTTTGCACGAGCGCATTACGCTGTTGGCTGGGATTGGCATCGCATTGATCTTGAGCGGGATGGCGCTTTCCGAGTGGGGGAATGCTTTCAGTAAAAACAGACAATAGGTTGTATCTTTTTCCATTTGCCCGCATCCAATCTCCATACGTCAATTTAGGAGCGTTAAATGGAAAAACTTCTCAACGAACAGGTCATCGATCAAGTCAAACAGGTATTTGCCCAGATGAAGGAGCCGGTGCAACTGCTCTTTTTCGGTTCGCGTGAAAACTGCGATTATTGCGCCGAAGCCCGTCAACTGCTCGAAGAACTCGCGGCAGTGGAGGAAAAAATTGGTGTCACCGTCTATGACCTGCAGGACAATGCCGATGTGGCTGCCCAGTTCAACGTGGACAAAGCCCCCGCCATCGTCGTTGCCGCCAAGGATGGCGACCAGATCGTCAACTACGGAGTTCAATATGCGGGTATCCCCTCCGGGCATGAGTTCGGAGTCCTCATCAACGACATCCTGCTCGTCTCCGGGCGTGACTCGGGTCTCAGCAAAGCCGTGCGCGACTTCCTGAAACATCTCGAAAAGCCGCTGCATTTGCAGGTCTTTGTCACCCCTACTTGACCTCACTGCCCGCGAGCCGTGTTGCTCGCTCATCAGATTGCCATGGAAAACCCCGCCATGATCCGCGCGGAAGGCGTCGAAGCCACCGAATTCCCCGATCTGGCTGACCAGTTCAACGTGCGCGGCGTCCCGCATACCGTCATCAACTCCGGCGGTGGGATGGTTATGGGCGCAGTTCCCGAACCGAACCTGATCGCCGAAATCAAACGGGCATTGAATTAAAACAATGACAAGGAAAATCAACCATCGTAAAAAGAATAACGTCGCCCCGGTCTTCATGGGCGGTGGTCTCCTCCTGTTGGTGGTTCTTCTGCTTGTGAGTTTTGGAAAAAAGGATGAGACCAGGCCGCAAACTGTTTCAGTTGAATCACCCGATACTCAATCCTCCTATTCGGTCACGCCAAGCAAGGTGAATTATCCCGCGCCCGAACTTGCGTTGGAAAATGTAGACGGCGGGATCGAATCGCTGGAAGACTATCGCGACAAGGTGGTGCTGGTCAACAACTGGGCCACCTGGTGCCCGCCCTGCAAGGCGGAAATCCCCACGCTGGAGGAATATTACAAGGCACATAGCGCGGAGGGATTTGTCATCATCGGCGTTGAAGCGGGCGAGCCGCAACCCGAAGTGTCGAACTTTGTCAAAGGGGCGGGGATTACCTACCCGATTTGGATCGACCTCAAGAATGCTTCACTGCGGGCGTTTGGGACTGGCGGTCTGCCCAACTCTTTTGTGATCGACCGCGAAGGGATGGTGCGCCTCGCCTGGGTCGGAGAGATCAACCGCGCCATGCTCGAAAAATACGTCACCCCGATCATTGCTGAAAACTAACAGGTGACAGTCACTTTTGGGAAGTGACTGTCACCTTATTTTTTGCTTCGGGTTTCGTACCAGCCTGCACGAACCCCGGTGCGTAAATCGAAGTCTGGCACGTAGGGCTTGATATCGAGCAGGGGAGTGCCATCTAGCATGTCGATCCCCTCGACGGTCAGGGTGCTGCCTTCACGTGAAAGCAGTTTGACGATGGAAAAACCAATCGGATTGGGGCGATACGGATAGCGGGTGGCAAAAATTCCATGCTCCGTGTCATCCAAAAATGGCTTGACCTGCAACTTGTATCCCTGAGATTCATGAAAGACGTAAAAAACGTAAATGTGGGATAACGCGTCGATGTCCTTCAAGCCGTCTGCGAATTCGGGATAAACTTCCACCCGGCCGACCACCTGCGAGCGAGAGGCTTGGATGGGCGTTTTGTCCTTCTCAGTAAATGGGGAATGAATTAAGCCTATTGATTTGAATGTGAATTCCATAATGCTGGCAATTTTACTTCACTAAAATTGTAACAACGAGCTCCGACAACTCCGCAATGTATTCCAATGCTTCTGGGAGGGGTCTGGGAAATAGTATAATTTTGTCGTTAGTCCTTTGACGAAAGATGCTCTAAATCAGCAGGCATTGATATGCAATTAACCTAAAATGTATACAAGCAAGTTGGTCGATCATCCACGTCATGTAGGAATCTGTGCAGGCAATGATTACTCTTACGACCCGCCAACGAGATATTCTCCGAGTCATTCTCGATGTAAACCGGCCAATCGGCTCAGTCGAACTGGCTGATAAGCTTCACTTGACTCCGCGCCAGGTGACCTACAGTATGCAGGGGGTCAGGGTCTGGCTGAAACAGCATGACCAGGATTTGGTTGTCCTGCCGGGTGTCGGCTTTGCCGTGCAGGTTGAATCTGAGCAGGCGCGCGCACTGTACCAGAAAGTTAATATTCATTCCGGAATACAAATCATTTTATCTGTGAGTCAACGTCAGCAATTACTGGCGTTGTTTTTATTAACCCGCACCGAGCCATTTATCCTGACCCAGTTGGAGCAGTTGTCGCAGGTCTCCCGCATGACCATCCTGAAGGATTTGGATGAGATCGAAAAATGGATGCGGGGACAAAGGCTCACACTCATCCGCAAGCCTCATTTTGGAATCCAGGTGAGCGGGGCGGAACATGACCACCAACAGGCTTTGGCGGAATTGTTGTGGGGTGAGGCTTCGTTCAGTGGCGACGCTGTGACCGAAATCACCCACGCCGAAGGCTTGAACTTCAATCTGCAAAGCGACGCCCAACATTTGCCCCTCGTTCAGGCAGTGGGCGACTATCTTGCAAGCCTTCCCATGCGCCGTACAATCGGTCTTGTGGCGAAAGCCGAGGAGCAATTGGGTGGCCGTTTCACCGACGACGCGGTGTTACATCTGGCTCTTGTGTTTGCCGTCATGTCGAAGCGGATTCAGGGCGGCAATCATCATGTGGTGGATGAAAAACTGCTTGCATCCCTTTACGCTTCCAAGATGTGGATGGTTGCATCCTACGTGGCTGGGCGGCTGGGGCGGGAAGCAAGTTCATTGTGGCAGCCAGCCGACATGGCTTGCCTTGCCATGGAAATGATGGCTGCGCCGCGTAATGAGATTTTCCCCGGTGAGCTGGATAACGAAAGCGATTTTTCCGCCCTGATCGAACGCCTGATGGAGCATATCAGTCTGTCGTTTGGAATTTCAAAAATTAAACATGACCGCACACTGCAAAATGGTTTGCTGAATAATATTGTTCCAGCCTGTTTTCGTCAACGCTACAATCTCTGGTTCCCCGTGGCTTTGAACAATGCCAGCCTGCCCGACAGGCACGATGAAGAGTATGTGGTGGCGCAGGAAATTTCACAACTGGTTCACGAATTTACCGGCGTGACCCTGCCACAAAGCGAAATCAACAATCTGGTGGTGTTGCTGCGCGCGGCTTTCATCCGTAACCGTTCCTACCGTTTCAACCGTGTCATCGTCATCTGCCCAAGCGGAATGGCTACCGCGCAACTTTTGGTAGCCCGCCTGCATGCCCGTTTCCCCAATTTGAGCAACCTTGAAGTCATCTCCCTGCGTGACCTGACGCCAGCCCTTGTCTCCTCGGCTGACTTGATTCTCACCACTGTTCCACTCCCCCGCCAATATGCCAGCAACCCCAAAGTGCTCCAGGTGCATCCCCTTTTGATGCCGGAGGATATCGAGACCATCACCCAGTTTTTGAGTTGACCGTCTCTCCCAATTGGTTACTCGGCGGCGTTCCGACCGCTGCCTGTAATAAACGTTTTCAGGCGCCTGCGTTTCAGGCAATCATAAAAATCCTAAAAGGAGAAATCAAGATGAGAGAAAAGTTACAACAATTTGGGGGCTTTATGGCCGGCATGGTCATCCCCAACATCGGCGCATTGCTCGCCTGGGGGTTGATCACAGCCATCTTCATTCCGGTCGGCTGGATTCCGAATGAAACCTTTGCCAAGCTGGTTGGGCCGATGATTACCTACTTGATCCCGCTGCTCATCGGTTACACGGGCGGCAAGATGGTTCACGGCGTGCGCGGTGGTGTGATCGGTGCAGCTGCAACCATGGGTGTCATTGTCGGAGCTGACATTCCCATGATGCTCGGCGCCATGATCGTGGGCCCGCTCAGTGGTTGGTGCCTCAAGAAGCTTGACGAAGCCGTGGAAGAAAAAATCCCCGTTGGTTTCGAAATGCTCTACAATACATTTTCGATTGGTATTCTGGGTATGTTCCTGATCCTGGTCGCCAATGTCGCCATTGGACCGGTTGTGGTCGCTCTCGGCAATGCCGCCGGCGCCGCCGTGGATGCGATGGTGAAAGCCCGCCTCCTGCCCCTGGCCGCCATCATTATCGAACCCGCCAAGATTCTGTTCCTCAACAACGCTCTCAACCACGGCGTGTTGTCTCCGCTGGGTGTGATCTCTGCACAGGAAACTGGCCGCGCTGTCCACTTTCTCCTCGAGACCAACCCCGGCCCCGGCCTTGGCTTGCTGGTCGCTTACTATGTAGCTGGCAAGAAAGGCAGCATGCTCAAGGATTCCGCTCCCGGTTCCATGATTATTCACTTCCTTGGCGGCATTCATGAGATCTATTTCCCCTACGTGCTGGCTCACCCGATTATGGTACTGGCGATGATTGCCGGTGGTTTTGCGGCTGACTTGTGGTTTGTGATTACCGGCGCCGGTCTGGTTGCAACCCCCGCTCCTGGTTCCATCTTCGCTTATCTTGCGGTCATCCCGCCCGGACAGCACTTCCAGGTTTTGACCGGTGTTCTGATCGGCGCAGTTGTTTCCTTCTTCGTTGGCGCCTTCATCCTGCGCGTCAATCCTGTCAAGGAAACTGGTGAAGAAGAGGCTTCCGCCCCCGTTGCTTCCGTTCCTGGCTTAGGCTGAAACTAATTCAGGTCCGCTCGAATTGGCAGGTGCGGCAGCCTCATCTTCGCGTACGATTATACCCGCTGCCGTGCCTGTCAAAAATACGTAAGGAGAGTGCAATATGTCACAGTCAATTTCCGCCGCCCAGGTCAAGACCATTATTTTCGCCTGTGAAGCTGGCATGGGTTCCAGCCTGATGGGCGTGAACTCTCTGAAGAAAAAATTGAAGGCTGCCCAGGTTGCGGACGTGGTTGTTGTTCACAAGCCCGCCCGTGAAATCCCTGTGGATGCCCAGGTGGTTGTTGTCCACAAGGGGCTTGCCAAGACTGTCCGTGCGAAAGCGCCCAATGCGGTGATCCTGGCGTTCAACCACTTTTTGAATGACCCCATTTTCGACAAACTGGTTAAATCCCTTGTCGAAAAGACTGAAATCGCTTCAACTGAACTGTAAACAACCGCATAAATAACCGTCCCTCGTTGTCGGTGACGGAAGTTATCAAACCCTGTCGGAAGGTTTGGTTGTGACTTCCCGTCTCAAACGGGGAATCGAAAACAACAGGTGATGAAAATGCCCATTCTTTCAAAAGACCGAATATCCCTTCAAGCAACCGCCACAGATAAGACGGACGCCATCCGAAAGGCTGGGGACTTGCTGGTGACCTCTGGCTGCGTCCTGCCCGAATATGTGGAGGGAATGTTGGCTCGCGAACAATCCATGTCCACCAGCTTGGGAAACGGAATTGCCATTCCCCACGGTATCCTCGAAAACCGCGAGCATATCTTGAAGACGGGTATTTCCGTCCTGCAATTGAAGGACGGTGTGGAATGGGATGAAGGCGAAAAGGTCTTCATGGTCATCGGCATTGCCGCCTCGTCGGACGAGCATGTCGGAGTCCTGTCCAACCTGGCGGATGCGGTCGACAACGAAGAGACCCTCGCTGAACTATTGAAAACAACCGACCCCGATGTGGTCGTGAAGCACCTGGAAGAAAAACAATCCTCCCAATAATTGCATCCTTCGCATGGAGTTGATTCTTCCATGCAGAACTGACAGAGTCTGCCATGAAACAAATCGAGATTGTCATCCAAAATCAGACTGGCTTGCACGCCCGCCCCGCCAGGGTGCTGGTCAATCTGGCAAAGCAGTTCAAATCAGACATCCATCTTCAACACAAGAACAAGTGGGTGAATGCAAAATCCATGGTTTCGGTGTTGACTTTGGGCGCGGTGTGCGGCAGCGAGATCACGGTGCAGGTCAACGGCGTGGACGAGGAAAAGGCTATCGCTGAAATCGAATCCGCCATCCGCGCGGGTCTTGGTGATGACCTCACGCACGACGAGTCCAAGACCATCCCCGTTAAAATCGAAGCGCACGTCGAAACTCCCAAAGTAGACGAGGCTCCCGAAGCAGGCGTCATCAAAGGAGTGGGAGCCGCGCCTGGGATTGCAGTCGGTCCCGTTTTCCATTTCAAAAAAGCCGAACTCGATGTCGATGACATCGAAACCCTTCAGATCGGTTTGGACGAAGCGCTCGCCCGCGCCAAAGCCCAACTCGCCGAACTTCATCAGCAGATGACCGAGAAAAAACTGGGCGCCGAAGCCGCCATCTTCGAGGCGCATTCCGAATTGCTGGATGACCCCGAATTAATGCAGGCGGTTCTGGCGCGCATCGAAACGGGTTTGAATCCCGCCAAGGCGTGGAAGGCTGCGATTGACGAACAAGCCGCTTCGATTGCCGCGCTGGATGATCCGCTGTTGGCGGCACGCGCCGATGATATGCGTGATGTGGGCAGGCGTGTTCTGCGCCTGATGTTGGGAGTGACCGAAAAAGGTTGCAAGCCCAAGACCCCCGTTATTGTTTTGGCGCGTGAATTGTCGCCTTCGGATACCGCTTCCTTCGACCCTGAATTTGTTCTCGGCTTTGGAATCGTCGAAGGCGGACCCACCTCACACATCGCCATCCTCGCCCGCGCGCTTGGGCTTCCCGCCATTGTCGGCGTGAACGAGTCCATGCTGGCGCTGGAGGAAAAGACCCCCGTGATTTTGAACGGTAACGACGGGACTCTCACCGTCAACCCTGCGGCGGATGTCTTGGAGCGTGCGAAGATCACCCAACGTCGCTGGCTGGAGTACCGCCGCTTCGCTCAGGAGCAGGCTTCGCAACCCGCGATTTCTCTCGACGGCGTGCGCGTGGATGTGACCGCCAATGCGGGTTCGGTTGCCGACGCCGCAGAAGCCCTGCACATGGGCGCGGACGGAATTGGTCTGCTCCGCACCGAGTTCCTTTTCCTCGAACGCACCACCGCGCCGACGGAAGATGAACAGTTTGCCGTGTACAACGCCGTTGCCGAAACGATGAAGACCCTGCCCGTCATTGTCCGCACGCTGGACATTGGCGGCGACAAACCCCTGCCTTACATCCACCTCAAGCCTGAGTTGAATCCATTCCTCGGGGAGCGCGGCATTCGTCTCTGCCTAAATCGTCCCGAACTTTTCCGCGAACAACTCCGCGCCATCCTCCGCGCCGCGCCCTCTGGCAATTTGAAAATCATGTTCCCGATGGTCAGCGACATTGCCGAACTGCGGCAAGCGCGCGCCATCATCGAAGAACTTTGCCGCGAGTTGAACCTCCCCCCCGTCCAAATTGGAATCATGATCGAAGTGCCTTCCGCCGCGCTGATGGCGGACATCTTCGCTCCCGAAATTGATTTCTTCTCCATCGGCACCAACGACCTGACTCAATACACCCTCGCCATCGACAGGGGCAACTCTGCGCTGGCTTCCAAGCATGATGGACTTCATCCCTCCGTCCTGCGGCTGATTGCCCACACGATTGAATCGGCTCACAAGCACGGCAAACGCGCCGACATCTGCGGAGAACTCGGCTCTGACTCTGCCGCCGTTCCGATTCTGCTCGGTCTCGGCATGGACGAGTTGAGCGTCAGTATTCCTTCCGTGCCAACGGTCAAGGCGCAGGTACGCTCGCTCAAAATCGCTGACTGGCAGCCGATTGCCCGCGAAGCCCTCAACTGCTCCACCGCGCAGGAAGTGCGTGGACTGGTCAAGAAACAACTTGGCTAAAGATTCACCACGAAGCACGCCAAGAACGCAAAGAAAAACCTTTATTTTTTTCTTCGCGCACTTTGCTGCTTGGCGGTTCAAAAAAAGGAAAAAATCATGGGCGAAAAATATCAAGCCTATCGTAAATTGAACTACACCCTCCCAGAAAAAAGTTTTACCTGGAATCTCTACGGCGCTGGACTCGAAAACATGGGCAAGGCGGGTCAACCCGAAGCCTTCGCCATCCCCGAACCCAACGACGACCAACTCCTCGTCCGCATCGACAGTATCGGTGTGTGTTTCTCTGATGTCAAAATTCTCAAGCAGGGCGGGGCGCATCCCAAACTTTACAACCGCAACCTCGCCGTCGAACCCACCCGCCTCGGTCACGAAGTTTCCCTCACGATTGTCAAGGTTGGCAAGAATCTTCAAGCCACCTACAAGCCTGGTCAACGCCTTGCCGTTCAACCCGATATTTATCAGCAGGGCAAAAGCACGGCGTACGGCTACACCATCCCAGGCGGCATGATCCAGTTCCACCTTATCGGCGATGAAGTCCTCAAAACCGACGCGGGCGCGTGCCTGCTTCCCGTCGAAGAAGAAATGGGCTACGCCGAGTCGTCCCTGCTCGAACCGTGGGGTTGCGTGATGGGCGCTTACACCCAACGCCGCCGTCTCACTGTCAAAGAGGGCGGGGTCATGTGGATTGTCGGTCAGCAAGGCGACTCGACCTCCTTTACTTTTTCTGCTGGATTGGACTTGCCTGCCACCATCATCCTGACCGATGTGTCTGATTCTGTCCGAGCGGCAGTTTCCAAAACCAAAGCGAAAATCGTCGAACGGGACGGCTTGACTCCCGCCGACTACGAAGCGCTCAGTAAGGAACTCACGAACGGCGTTGGCTTTGATGACATCGTTGTGCTGAACCCGACCTCCGCAACCACCGTCAGTGCGATTGCGCGATTCATTGCGCGGCGCGGAACCTGTAACCTCGTCGGCACCAAGCCGCTCGATGGACTTCCCCAGATTGACCTCGGTCGCCTGCACTACGATTACACCGCCTATGTTGGCACGAACGGCACAGACATCGCCGCCTCCTACGGCGAAGCCCGCAACCGCTGTGAACTTCACGCGGGCGGCACGACGGTCTTCATCGGCGCGGGCGGACCGATGGGACAAATGCATGTCCAGCGCGCGCTCGAATTGCCCGACGGACCAAAGGTTGTCATCGCCACCGAAATCAGCGACGATCGCCTGCAAACTTTGAACAGCATGTTCAGGTCGCTGGCAGATAAGAACGGGCGCAAACTGTTCTTCTTCAACCCGAACACCTCCAAACAATCCTTCCATGATTTTGTGATGGAAGTCACCCAGAACCAGGGCGCGGACGATGTCGTCGTCAGCGTGCCTGTTGCCGCTTTGATGGAAGAAGGCGACACGGTGATGAAGCCCGATGGCATGATGGTCTTCTTCGCGGGTGTCCCGAACGGCACGATGGGCGCGCTCAATCTCAGCAATGTATATCTCTCGAACGCACAGTACACTGGCACATCGGGCTTGACCATTGACGACCAGGCTTCGGTGATGGAACGCCGAGTCGCGGGGACGCTATCTCCAGGTCGGTCAGTGGCAGCTATCGGCGGGTTGGAAACAGCCGCCGAGGCAATCGAATCCGTCATCGAAGGAAAATATCCAGGCAAGGTCGTCATCTTCCCGCAAATTCACAACCTGCCGTTGATGGGACTCAAGGAACTCAAGGAGCATCTGCCTGAGGTCGCCGCCAAACTGGGCGACGATAACATGTGGACAAACGAAGCCGAAGAAGTCCTCATCGAAAAAATGTGGGAGAAGCCTGCATGATTTATACACTTACCCCCAACCCTGCCGTTGACCGCGAATTGACCGTGCCTGCGATGGAGTTTGATTCTGTCCTGCGGGCAAGCGAGTCGCGGATTGATTTTGGCGGCAAGGGCTTCAATGTTTCGCGCCTGCTCAAAGGCATGGATGCTTCGAGTGTTGCTGTCGGATTTCTGGCGGGCAGCGCTGGCGAACTTTTGCAGAACGGTCTGCGAAGCCTCGGCATTGGCACGGACTTTGTTTGGGTCGAAGGTGAAACGCGCACAAATGTCAGCATTGTGACCCAGTCGCATGACCACTACATCAAGGTCAATGAGAAAGGTCCGCTGGTGAATTTTGCCAAACAGCAGGAACTGCTCGACAAGATAGATTTGCTGGCAAAGCATGGCGAGTGGTGGGTGCTTTCAGGCAGTACGCCGCCTGGTGTGGCGGATGATTTTTACACCCGCGTGGTGGCTGTGCTAAACAAACACGGCGCACATGCCGTTTTGGATACCACGGGTGAGTCCCTGCGAATCGGTTGCGGAGAAAAGCCTTTCCTTGTCAAACCAAATGCGGAAGAGATTCATGTGCTGACTGGTTTGCCAGTGAACACGCCCTCCGAAATTGCCTCTGCCGCCGCTGAACTCCGCCGAATGGGCGCGCAGAACGTGGTGGTCTCAATGGGCAAGGACGGCGCCCTGCTTCATACCGCCGAAGAAACCTGGCTGACTCACAGCCCGAAGATTCAGGAAAAGAATCCCATCGGCGCTGGGGACTCAATGGTCGGCGGGTTGGTCTGGGCGTTGTCGCAGGGAATCCCGTTGAAGGAGGCGTTGGGGTGGGGCGTCGCCAGCGGAGCCGCCACTGCCAGCTTGAGCGGGACCGAAGTCGGCTCCCGCCCGTTGATTGAAGAACTCTTCAAGCAAGTTCGTTTTGAAAGACTGAATATGGAGTCGAAAGTCTCCTGACTTTTGACAGCCAACGACAGGAGTCGTTGGACTCCAAAACAGAAAGTGAGGTCGTATGCCATTCGAACAACATCAGGAAAAGAATTATCCCAAAGACGCTGCGAGCATTTTTCAGGCGGCGTTGAAAGCTGCCGAAAAACTGCAAGGGAAAATCATTTCCTCTGCTCCCGAACAATTCAAATTGACAGCCCGCTTCCCCAAGACCATTTTGGGACAAACCGTCGGCGAGCGTACCGAACTTTCATGCGAAGTCCGCGCAGATGAGGAAGGTGGTCTCGTGGTGGTGGATGCGTTTCCGCTGGATGCGGTGGAGCGCAAGTTGATGTTCGGCGCGCGCAAGGGCGTCACATTGACTGTGGTAACATGGTTCATCGCTCATCTGGAACATAACCTCGGAATAGCGCCCGCCAAGTGAGAGTTTTCGGCTTCATCGCCTTTTGACCACAAAGCCTCGAAGACACGAAGGCGCGAAGAAAGAACTTCGTGTCTTTGCGTCTTTGCGACCTTTGTGGTTATTTTTTTATGGGAGATTGAAACATGCCCGAACAAAAAACAACCCGCATTTACATGGTCCGCCACGGGGCGACTCAACTCAGCGCCGAAGACCGTTTTGCTGGCGCGGTGGATGTCCACCTTTCGGACGAGGGGAAATTTCAAGCCGCGCAACTGGCGGAGCGCCTGGCGGATGACTCAATTGCGGCGGTTTATTGCAGCCCGATGACCCGCACGATTCAGACGGCTTCCATCCTTGCCAAGCCGCACGAACTTTCCCTGATCCATCGCGAAGGTTTGCGCGAAATCCACCATGGACATTGGGAAGGAATGCGCCGCGCCGATGTCGAGTCGCAATTCCCAGACGAATACGCCGCGTGGGAAGAAGATCCGTTCACCTTTGCGCCGCAGGGCGGCGAGGCAGGAGTTAACGTAATTGCCCGCGCACTGCCAGTCATCCGTGAAATTGTTTTGGAGCATCGCGGACAGAATGTGCTGGTCGTCTCGCACAAAGCCACCCTGCGCTTGCTCATCAGCAGCCTGCTCGGATTCGATGCACGCGGCTATCGCGACCGCCTTGACCAGTCCCCAGCCTGTTTGAACGTGCTCGACTTCAAAGACCCTGTCCGCGCGCGGTTGATGTTATTCAACGATGTCTCGCACTACACCGATCAGCCCAAACGTTCGGGCGGACGCCTGTCCAAGTGGTGGGATGCGGAACAAACCTAATCATGCCAACTTGAGGTCATACACGAAAACGACAATCGGAATCGAAAAGGGACCGCCTTTTTAGGCAGTCCCTTTTTTCTTACCGGGGTTTCTACAGCCCAGCCGCCTTCTTCAAAGCGGCAGCCTTGTCGGTCTTTTCCCAGGGGAATTCGATGTCGTCGCGTCCGAAGTGACCGTACGCGGCGGTCTTGCGATAGATGGGGCGGCGCAGGTCGAAGTCGCGGATGATGGCGCCGGGGCGCAGGTCAAAATGTTTGCTGATCAAAGCGGAAATCTTGTCGTCGGCGATCTTTGCGGTGCCGAAGGTTTCCACGTTCACCGAGAGCGGATGCGCCACGCCGATGGCGTACGCCACCTGCACTTCCACGCGGTCAGCCAGCCCGGCAGCGACGACGTTCTTCGCCACATAGCGAGCCGCATACGCCGCAGAGCGATCCACCTTCGTGGGGTCTTTCCCGCTGAATGCGCCGCCGCCGTGGCGTCCCATGCCGCCGTAGGTATCGACGATGATCTTGCGTCCGGTCACACCGGCGTCGCCCATCGGTCCGCCCACCACAAAGCGCCCGGTCGGGTTGACGTAAATCTTCAGATTCTTGTCCACCATTTCCTTGGGCAGCACAGGGTTGATGACGTGTTTGATGATCGCGGCGCGGATATCCTCCTGCGAGATTTCGGGCGCGTGCTGGGTGGAGATCAACACGGTGTCGATGCGCTTCGGTTTGCCGAAAGCATACTCAACCGTGACCTGGCTCTTGCCGTCCGGGCGGAGCCATTCCAGCGTGTTATCCTTGCGGACTTCGCTCAAACGCAGGGCGAGTTTGTGCGCGAGGTAGATGGGCATCGGCATGAGGGTGGCGGTTTCGTTGCAGGCAAAGCCGAACATCATGCCCTGGTCGCCGGCGCCGATCTTGTCGATGTCGTCCTGGTCGCCGCCTTTGGCTTCCAGCGACTGGCTCACGCCCATATCGATATCCGGGCTTTGGCTGGCAACTGCGGAAAGCACGCCGCAGGTATGCCCGTCGAAACCTTTCTTAGCGCGGTCATAACCGATCTCATTCACCACCTTGCGGACGAGTTCGTCGAAGTTGACGTATCCTTTGGTGGTGATCTCGCCCAACAGCATGACGTACCCGGTCTTGACAGCGGTTTCACATGCCACGCGGGACATCGGGTCCTGTTCCAGACAGGCATCCAATACTGCGTCCGAGATCTGGTCGCACATCTTGTCCGGATGTCCCTCGGTCACCGATTCCGATGTGAACATCAGGCTGGGTGAAGACATAAAAGTGTTGCTCATTGTTGTTGTTTCTCCTTGAAAAAATGGAATTGCCCTTTCAGCGTGAAAGGGCAATCGCATAATGCTTATCTACCCTCTCATCTCCCAGAAATCAATCTGTCGGATTTGGCACCATATTCAACTTGCGTTGACTGGTTGTCGAGGCATCGCAGGGCCGTTCCCTCCGCCTCTCTGGATAAGAGCGCCGTATTCGGGCTATTGAATTGTGGCGCGATAATACCATAGGGTTGTTGATGAGTAAAGATAAATATTGTGTATCATTGCGAGGAGAGCACTTGCTTTTATCGACAAGGCAATCTCCATATTAAAACGGGGGGATTGCTTCGGCAAAAACCGCCTCGCAATGACATAAGAGAATCAGGATGATGAAATGCATCGCCTCTTTCTTAACTGTGAGTTGATCCTGTTCAATCATCAGCCGCGCAACGGAATCCGATCTTGACCGAACTGCGCCCATAGTACGCGGGATCGTTTGGAAACTTTGTCGAGTCGGGACCAACCTCATAGCCGCGATTGGATGTCCGCAGTTCTATGAGACCATCCTGGTATGAGCCGCCGCGGATGACCCGCAGGTGATTCAATCCGCCGCTGTCTGGTCCGGTTGGATTGGCGGACGGGGAGTCGGCATAGTATTTGAGTTGATAGAAATCCGCGACCCATTCCCAGACGTTGCCGCCCATGTCCAACGCGCCAAAGGGACTCGCGCCGAGGGCGTACGATCCAACGCGGGTTGTGTCGCCGACGATATTATTCGAGTTGGAATTTTCCGCGTTGGGCGGTTCGTTGCCCCAGGGATAGTTCCGCATGTCGTCGCTGCGGGCGGCGCGTTCCCATTCCGCTTCGGTGGGGAGACGGCGTTCCGCCCATCCGCAGTAGGCGTTGGCGTCGTACCAGGTGACATACACCACGGGATAATCCTTGAATTCGGGGCTGCCAAAATAATCGCCGCGGTTGTCCGAGTTGACCTTTACCGGCGGACGGCAAATGCCGGCGTTCACGCACAGGGCGTACATGCCGTTGGTGACCTCCACCTGGTCGATCCAAAACGCGTCGAGGGTGACATCGTGCGCGGGGAGTTCGTCGTTCTCCATCAGGATGTCCATGCCGCCCATTTTGACCAATCCCGCCGGGACGAAGAGTTGGGTCATGCCGTCTTTGGGGGAGATTTTTGGGGGAGTGGCTGAGGTGTTTGAGGTATCTGAGGTGGCTGAGGTGTCTGAAGTACCTGAGGTATTGATGGGTTCAGGAGTGGGCGGGATTGGTGTTTGCGCAGGCGTGTATTCAGGGACGGGGGTGGTTGTCGATGGGGGAGGCGTGACGGCGCTTTGACAAGCCGCGAGGATAAGGAGGAAGATGAGTGGGATGAGTTTTTTCATGGTCAGTTGTCTGTCATTGCGAGGCGGTGTACTTCCGCCCGAAGCAATCGTATGTAAATTGGGGATTGCTTCGTCGCTGTGCGCGCTCCTCGCAATGACATTTATAAAACTATTGCACCAGTTGCAATGCCTTCCTTGCCTGGTCTTCAAAGAAGTTGGGATTGATCTCGTTTGCCTTTTCCCATGCCTTGCGCGCGCCGTCGTAATCGCCTTTACGGTACAAGCCGAAGCCGTACCACAGCCAGGCTTCTTCAGACATTTCGGTGACGCCCCGCGCGTAGTCGGTCAGGACGAGCAGGTCGTCGTTGCGGTCGGAGTGGAAGTAGGCGAGGAAGGGTCCGAACTGGTAGCGGAACATCCGCAGGGGCAGACCAATCTCCCGCGCTTTGTCGTAGGCGAGGGCGGCTTCCTCGTAGCGGTCGAAGTAGACCAGGTCGCTGCCGAGGTTGAACCAGGCAAAGGCGTCGGTTGGGTTGGATACGGTATCCACCTGGGCGGCGTCCAACGCCCGCTGGCGATTCAGGCTGGCATCCCAATCTTCGCCGAGCAGGGATTTCATTTCCTCCTCGAACTGCGGGAAGTAGATCACGATGTACAAATTGTTGAACGGTTTCCACTCTTCTTCGAGTTGGGAGTAAGGGATGGTCAAGTCCGCGCCGTGATAGGAATCCTGAATGGTAAAGGTCTGCGCGTCTTCGTTGTAGCCGGTGAGCAGGAGATAATGAGCCGCCCACAGGTCATCGTTGGGACCGAGGGCGTCGTTGGGGTCGAGCGAGGTGACGCTTTCCACGATGACGGGGTAATTGGCGGCAATCAATCGCTTGAGCAGTTCAAGGTTTCCGCCCACGCGATATTCCATGTTGAGCCAGCCCGCCTGCGTGCGGACGTAATAACGCAACTCTTCGGGGTTGACGTTGCGATCCTGCAACACGGGCTTGATGAAACTGGCAATGTCTGCCTGACTGCCTTCCCAACCGTAAAGATGTAGAGCCATCGAGAGGGTGGCGGGTCCGCAGTTGTTGGGCGTTTGTTTCTCGAACGGCGGCGACGCGATGGACGCCTGTGCGGGCAGGGGCGCGAAGGTGACGGTGGGCGTGGCGGACGGGGTGAGGTCAACCACGGGCGTCGATGTGGCTGTCGCAGCGATGGTCGGGGTGACTGGCTTGGGTGTGACGGGCAAAGCCGTCGGCACGGGACCGGGTGGGTCGATCACGTTTTTGGCGTAGATGGTGAATTTTTCCACCCGCCACGAGACGGCTGATTTTACGAACGGGATTTGGTAAATCAACACGGCAAGCAGGAGCAATCCCGCCAGCCCAATGAGAATGTACTTCATTTTTCTGGACATGGGCGTGAGTTTACCATGCGTTTGATAGTCCGTTGGACGTTTAACGTTACACGTTCAACGAACGATTTTTCGCCTTGACTTTGCCTTCGCCGCCCATTATTATAAATTTATATGGAACAAACCCTCGATCCCGAAAAATTACGCGCCGCCATGCGCGCCTGGTCTGCGGGTGTATCGGTTGTGACATCGGTACATGAAAGCCAGCAAAGCGGCGCAACCGTCAATTCGTTTACGACCATTTCGTTGGAGCCGTCCCTGCTGACCGTCACGCTGCAAAAGACATCGCGGACGCATGACTTGATTTCAAAGTCCCGCATCTTTGGTTTGACCATGCTGTCGGCGGAGCAAGCCCATCTGGCGGATCTGTTCGCGGGGAAAACCGCCGCCGAAGACCGTTTCGCCGGCTTGCAGACCGAGACGCTTGTCACAGGCGCGCCGTTAATCGTCGGCGGATTGGCGTGGCTCGATTGCCGTGTGGTCGAGACCTTCGACGCCGTCAGCAGTACGCTGTTCATCGCGGAGACGCTTGCGGCGCAGACCATGAACGGCAGGATGCCGCTGGTTTATCACAACCGCGAATATTGGAGTTTGTGTAAGACCTGACACCTAATTTTGTGCAAAATACCCTGCAAGTCATTGAGGATTGGCTGGCTGAAAACCTTTTTAGCCACGGATTTCACGGATGCACACGGATTTTAAAACCAATCGGTGAAAATCCGTGAAATCCGTGGCAAGGTTTTGGGTAAACGCCAGTCGCTAGCAATGAGTTGTAGCCCAATTTGGGCAAAATTTAGGCGTCAGGTCTATAGGAGGATAAGATGACCACTCAATTGACCGATGCTGAGAAGCAAACGCTCCTGCGGTTGGCGCGGGAGGCTATGGAGTGCGGCGTGCGCAGGAAAAAACTTCCGCCGTTGGAGAAAGCCTCCCTCACGCCGAGCCTGCTCGAACAAGGCGCGTCGTTTGTCACGCTGACCATCGACGGCGAACTGCGCGGCTGCATCGGCGCGCTCGAAGCCTATCAGCCGCTGGTCGATGACGTGCGCGAACATGCCATTGCCGCCGCGCTCGAGGACCCAAGATTCCGTCCCGTAGCCGAAGCTGAATTGGACAGGATCAGCCTCGAGGTATCGCGCCTCACCCCGCCCGTTTTGCTGGAATACGCCGACAGCCAGGACCTACTCGCGAAGCTGCGTCCGCACGTCGATGGAGTCATCCTAAAAAGCGATTTCCGCCGCGCCACCTTCCTGCCGCAGGTTTGGGAGAAAATCCCCGACGCCGAGGAGTTTCTCGACCACCTGTGCGTCAAGATGGGGGCGAGGTCGAATTTGTGGCGGGACACAAAATTGCAAGTTTATGTTTATCAGGTCGAAGAATTCCACGAAATGAATTAGAATTCGCCCATGACAGAAGATCAGCCCTACGACACGATGTTCCAGGATGCAATGGACGCCCTGCGGCGCGGGGACAAGCCACGCGCGAAGGATTTGCTCACGCGCCTGCTCAAGACGGATCAAAACAATACGACCTATTGGATCTGGCTCAGCGCCGCGGTGGATAACAAGAAGGAGCGGGTCTACTGTCTGCAAACCGCCTACAACATCGACCCCGAAAATGGGACTGCGAAACGGGGTTTGATCCTGCTGGGGGCTTTGTCGCCCGATGAAAGCATCCAGCCGTTTCCGATGAATCGTCCGCGCACATGGGAGGAAAAGCTTCTGCTTTCCAGCGAGAAGCCGAAGGAAAAGGGTTTCAAGGCGCTTACAAGGAATCCCGTGACGCGGCTGGTGACGATTGTGCTAATTCTGGTGGGGGTGTTTTCGGCGGTGATCTTTGGCTTTGTCCTGCCGCGGCAGACGTTTGTGGCTCCCACTCAGTCGTTTACCCCCGGACCTTCACCGACCTTTACCACGACGCCCACCGTATGGGGCGCGACTGCGGCTCCGACGAGGCCCTTCTCAGGTCCTACGCCGTTGTGGATGATGCTTCCGCAGACGTACACTCCCACCGCCGTTTACGTCAACACGCCGCGCGCGGCGCAATCCATCGACCAGTATCGCTCGGCAAAGATCGCGTACCAAAACGGCGATTGGGATTCCTATATCGCCAGCATGGAGTTGATCGCCGACCTGGAGCCTGAGGCGGCGGATGTCCGTTACCTGATCGGCGAGGCGTACCGCTTCAAGGGCGATGTGGACAACGCTTTGGATTTCTACAACGAGGCTTTGAAGCTCGATCCCGATTTCGGCGCTCCGTACCTGGGGCTGGCGCGCGTCCGCCTGCTGGACAACCCGGATGTGAACGTGGAGTACCTGTTCGACGAAGCCATTGACCGCGACCCGGGTTTCGGCGAAATCTATCTCGAACGGGCGCGTTATTTCCTCTTCCACAACAATGCCAAGTCTGCCATCAAAGACCTCAACGAGGCGGATAAGCTCTTGCCGAATTCCCCGGCGGTGTATATGGCTTTCGCCGATGCCTACCTGATGCTCGAAGACAACAGGAGCGCGCTGGAAGCCGCCCAGAAGGCGTATTCGCTCGACATCACCGATCCGCTGGTTTACAGGACGCTCGGCTCGCTCTACATCGAGAATGGACAATACGAACGCGCCATCGAGGCTTTGAACGTGTACGTGGTGTACGCCCCCACCAATGACCGCGCCTTTGCGCTGCTGGGACGCGCCTACTACGAGATGAAGGATTACAAATCGGCGGTGGAGAACTTCGACAAGGCGGAGGAACTCAACCGCAACAGTTTGCGGAAGTCCTACATCTACCGGGGACTTGCCAACCTGGAGCTGGGAAACATCGATCAGGCGGTGCAGGACCTGGAAAACGCCCTGAGCGAGGATGACAAGTCCTTCCCGGTGAGCCTGGGGCTGGCGCGCGCCTATTTCATTCAGGAGAAGTTTGGCAGCACCTATCTGAGAGCCGATGTGCTCATGTCGCTGGCGAAGACCGACGAGGAGACCGCGCTGGCGCTTTACTGGCGCGCCATGAGCCAGGAGAAACGCGGCGAAGCCAAGCTGGCGGTGAAGGACTGGCAGGAACTGCTCAAGATGGACGAGGACGCCATGACGACGGAAATGCGCTCCGACGCGGAGACGCACCTGAAGGCGGTTGTCACGCCGACGAATACCGCCAAGCCCGTCACTCCCACTGCCACGAAGAAGGGCGGCGCGACGCCGACCGCCACCGCGACCGCGAAGGGCGGAACCGCGACCCCGACCGCGAAGAAGGGGACTGTCACTCCCACTGTGACCATCACGCCGACGGTTGGGGTAATCGTCCCATCCCTTACGCCGAAGCCGTAGTTTTGCAAGATGAGTTCCCCCTGTCCGTAGTTTGGTTACGAAGTTTCGTAGTTGAGTTTCCATACCTCGCGGCAATTCCCTGCATGAGGAAATTCTTGCAGGAAGCCGTAAAGTCAGAGGCTATGTTTGGTTGTCGAGCCTGCCGCGGCACACGTTCCAGCGCCAGTCAATACAAACCATTCAGCGTTTATTTCCAATCGTCAAACTAAAAATCAACTTTAGAGACAGCGACCATGACTATCATAATACGCCCTGGAATAAGGGAAGACTTGTTTGATGTTTTTGTTGTCTTCCAGCTTGCTCTGCACGGTCTCTATCAAAGTGTGGGGCAGGCTGCGCCGGAAGATAAGCCAAATCCCCAAGACCTTTCACCCGCCTTTAAGTATTTTCGAATGTTTACAGAATACTTCACACAGACCGCCGAACATTTCTGGGTGGCAGAAGATGATGGAGAGATTGTCGGTTTCTCCCGTTCCATGGTGCGGGAAAACATACGGCAATTATCAGAACTCTTTGTCCACCCTGATAAGCAGGCCCAAGGAGTCGGAAAACGCCTGCTGGAAGCGGCGTTTCCGTCGGATGACGCACATAATCGGGTTGTCATTGGCACGTCAGATGTCCATGCTGTCATCCGCTATCTAAAATCGGGAGTGAAATTCCGCTTCACGATCTATGACTGGTCGCGCAAACCGGAGATCATTCCCTTTGAAACGGATCTCTCCATTGAGCCATTCACTCCCACGCCCGATAATTTGGCAATCCTGAACTCCATTGACCAGATCATCTTGGGGTATACACGGGAAATTGACCATATTTGGTTGAGCAAAAACCGGCATGGTCATTTTTATCGCCGCAGGGGACAAGTCGTTGGGTATAGTTACGTAAGCCATCGAGCAGGTCCAATTGCCATGCTCTATAATAATGACTTCCACACAGCCTTGGCGCATGTGGAAAGCGAAATGACAAAATATGTTGATGATGTGTGGGAAAATATGTGTATACCCGTCCCGATGACCAACACAGCCGCCGTAGAATATGTGTTACAGCGCGGATTCCAAACATCCCCATTGTTGGAGCATTTCATGAGTGATAAGCCGTTGGGCCAATACGAAAATTACATCTTCATGGATCCACCATTCATCACATAAGACGTTGCTGTTCCGAAACGCACCTAGTACGGTGTGATTAGGTGACTGGGATTCGCCGCCGTTTTTTGACGTTTTTGAGCTTAGAGTTTTCCCTGTTCCCGGACAGAGTCCACGCCCGCCCTGACGCAGGAGATAAAAAGTCATGAGCAACCAGCAAAGTACGTTTTCACACGAATGTCATTACCTGCGGTTTGATCCCGGGTTGGCAAAATTCATTCAGGTTGACAGGAGAACACAATGATTTACTTATATGAAAAGGAATCCAATAAACTTCTGGGGGAAATCAGCGAGGCTCAACTTCAATTCCTCGTAGAACAACTCGAGGAAGAGTGGATGGAGGATCAGGATTATGCCATCACGCCCTTGCTGGTGGAAGTGTTCGAGAATGAAAAAGCCGATGCGAAATTAATTTCCCTGCTCAGGGAAGCGCTTGGTGGTAAGGGAGAGGTGGAGGTTGCTTGGAGGAGGCAGGAAGCTAATTGACAAAGCTCCAGGCGATCACAATTTTGGCGGTTGAACTGTTTGCGTGTGTAAGGGTTGCCCAGCATAGCGTCTGGGACGCTTCGCGTGCGCCACGTCCTTTGAACAGTCGGGCGTCTCGCGGAGCATGGCTTTGATTTTTTGCCTCCAAGCATTGTCCATGTCCGTCCAACAGTCCAGTAAAACGTGTTATTGGGCACCGTTTGTTGGCTGCAATTTTTTCGATAATTTGGATTTCCTGTAAATGGCTTCCCTGCAAACGAGAAGAGGCACACATGAATTGGATCCTGAACTTTGTATGGGTGTTGGTCGTTGAATATATCCAAAATGTTCCCTTTATGGTTGGCGTCGTTGCAGGGTTGTCCAGCCTCAGGAGGGGATTGCCCTGGTGGGAGTCGTCGCTGATGTTTGTAGGTGGTAGTTTTGCCTCCGCCGTTCTGATCTCCAGCACGGAGTGGCTCAAGGTGATGGCGACCACACGCGTGGCTAAACGTCCTAATCTCTTCAGGATGCTCCGCATGGGGCTTATCTTCTCGGTTGCTTGCGGACTCATGGTGGTCTATTTCATCCTGACTTCCCCGCTCGAGAATCCATCTCTGGTGGATGTCGCCTTCGGTATCCTGATCGGTGCGGCGACCGCGATAGTCCAGGCAAGGAATAACGTTTCTCCCAGGTTGGTTACCCTGCACGCTCTGGGTTTTGCAGTCACCGGCGGCAGTATGGTGGCGTTAATTCGGTGGTCTGCGGAGGCTGCGCCGGGCTGGCAAATGCTTGCCTGGATTAGCTGGCTCACCCTGATGATGAGTATTTTGATCGTTCTCTTCGATTACGTGCCGTTTCTTCGCCGTTGACTTCCTGTCATCCCGCCGCCTATAGTTGGGCGCACTATTAAATAATCTTTGGCGCTGTTTGGGCTAACTTAAAGAGAAGTGTGTAAAAAGTCGGGAGTCTTGGTATCACTTGCAGGTGACAAAAATGAAAAGGATATAAACTAAATAGATGAACGTAATGGAAATCACCCGTAAATATATTATGCCAGTGGGACTCGCTGTGCTTATTGCTTTTGTAATGAGTCGTGTTCCTAAAATTGGCATAGATTTTAATATGTTATATTCGGCTGGACGGGCGGTTTTGAATTTGGAAAACCCGTATGTAATCTCACCGGGCTTCTACGCTCCTCCCTGGATGTTGTTGGTCCTTGCGCCGATTGCATTACTCGAACTCCAGACGGCAAGGTGGGTGTGGTTTGCGCTTGGTATTATTTGCTACATTATCGCATTCAAGCGGTTGCAACTATCGAACTTGAGCGTTATGGTACTACTGCTCAATCCATTCGTATACTTTGACTTGATGCTGGGCAATTACCAATGGCTGATATTTCTTGGCGCAACTTTGCCCGTTGAATTTGGGTCGTGGATTGTTATACTGAAGCCGCAAGTATCATTTGTTCTGTTTGGGCTGTGGTTAAAACAGCGGCGCTGGGTATCGCTTATTCCAATAGCTGCGATTGCCACGTTATTTGCCTTGCAGGTGTATGTCTTGCCGAATCCGGGCGGAATGTTCTGGTCTACTGATGTGTGGCCTTATGGCATCCCTGTTGGGATTGCGCTGGCGTGGTTTGCCGTGAAGCGGGATGATATGTTGCTTGCGCTGGCAGCCGCGCCATTTTTGACACCTTATGTCGGGGTGACAACCTGGACAATGGCATTGCTACCGTTGACACGAAACAAGTTAGCGCTTGCAGCAGGTATGCTGGTTAGCTGGGTGGTTGGCATGTATTGGGTTTCTCTACCGAACATTTAACTGTAATCTATGACTGGGCGTTCCTTGTGCTTGTCGCTGGAGAATTTTTGAGCTTACCCGCTCTGTCTTTGGGCATTCTCCCGTCGGCAGGCATCGCAGGGACACAGGGCGCGCAGGTAATGCCAGTTGAAAATCCCGGCGTCGTGACCGTCCTCCCAGACGATGGTTAACGCGTAGGAGCCGACAGCGACCACGTTTGACAGGCTGGTGGCGGGGGAGTCTTCCATTTGGCGGGTGAATACTTCCGCGTCGGGTTCCGACTTCATGTTCTCGTGTCCGCCACGGCAGGAGGCGCAGGGACAGGCGGCGCGCAACAGCCCAAATGGATAGACGCTCGTGTGACCGTCGTCCCAGGTGATGGTGAACTCCTTTTTGCTCTTGCTGGCATTGACGCCTGTTGGTTTGTGTGACATGTTATCTCCGTTGAATGGAGACCCTAAGGGTTTTTGCGAGGCCTCGAAAAGAGAAACCTTTAGGGTCCTTTATGAATTTACGGCGAAGGGACCACCGCCAGAAAGTCCGCGGCAGCCCAGCCGGCGCGGGTTTCGTCGTAGGGTGCGACCAGATACCACCAGGTATATCCGTCTGCTACTTCGGAGCCTTCGCGCACGATGAAGACTTCATCTTCCCCGCCAAAGAATACGGTATCGCTGTTCAGCCCCGGCGCTGAACGGATTCTTAATCCCTCGCCCTCTGTCCCGCTGATTTGCACGTAGCCGCCAACTCCAATCGTGTTGGGCGCAAGAGTCGGGGTGACCAGGTTTGGGTCGAGGGTGGGGGTGGGAGTCACGTTGGGGGTGTGGGTGGGGGCGGGGATCAGGGTCAGGTCGGCGGGGGCAAATCCAACTTCGGGCGAAAGTCGCGGGGAGGTAAATCCGATCACGATCAACGTGATGAGGATGAATCCGCCCGCAAATCCGATTGCGCCAAAGAACACCGAACGATTGAGATAGGGTTTCAAGTCCATTGTTTACTTCTTGTTTGGGAGTCTCAGCAGGTAATGGGCGTTTGTCGGCATGAGCACTTTCAGCGCCCGGTGCTTGATTCTAATGTCGGCATGACGGCTGCCGCGCGCGGGATCGCCGTCCAATTGGATGGAAAATGCCGCGTCGGATTCTATCTGCACATGGTGAAACGGTAAACAGCGCGCCTGGTCGGATGTGAGGTGACGTCCCGCGACGAGGTCGAAGAAATGGCGCAGCGCATCGGCAACATTGTCGCCGCTCAACAGCCACAGGTCCATTTCGTTGTCGTCGAGTTGAGCTTGCGGCGAAAGCAGCGACATGCCGCCCGCGTAGTGACGGATGTTGGTCGCCACCGCCACCAGGTAATGTCCTTCCACCAGGTCGCCGTCCGCCCAAACGCGCAGGTCAAGCCCGTGCCAGAAGGTGGCTTCCAAAACGGTCGTGGCAAAAAAGTGCGGCACCGAAATATGTTTGAAAAGGCGCGGACGAGGTTCAATTTTTTCGATGGCTTTCGCGTCCAGACCGATGCCCGCCCACAGCAAAAACGGCTGGTCGTTGCACATGCCCACATCCACCCGCTGCGGCTCGACGTTCGCCAGCAGGGCGGCGTTCTCCCGCAACGCCCACCAGCGCAGCCAGCTAAACGGTTTTTGTCCCTGCTCCAATGCCCAGACGTTGGTGGTGCCTGCTGGCAACACTGCCAGCGCGGTTTCTGAATCCATCAACCCGCTGGCGACCTGTCCCATGGTTCCATCGCCACCGATGGCAAAGACCGCGTCATATTTTTCCGCGGCTGCCTGATGCGCAGTTTGGGTGGCATGTGTGCCGCTCAAGGTCTCGGCAATCTCCACGTTCCACCCTGCAGCCTTCAGCGGATGAATGATTCCGCGCACGAAACGCCTCACGGGATAACGTCCCGCTGCCGGGTTGTAGAGTAAAAGTCCCTTTCGCATGGAAGGGATTATACCTGAGGGAGAATCAGTACGAGGCGGATAACTTCCGCCTCGTACTTTTTTAGACTGCTTCAGCTTGTTTCAAGCTGGCAATTCCATCCTTCAACATTTGGGCTGATCGTTCCAGCGCGGACTGCTCCTCGGGATAAAGCTCCGTCTGCACAATGCGTTTTACGCCACCCTGGCCAATGATACAGGGAATTCCTAGGCACACATCATTCAGTCCATACTCGCCGTCGAGATAAGTGGAAACGGTCAGCACGCTGTTCTGGTCCTGCAAAATTGTCCCGACAATCCGCACCAGCGACATGCCGATCCCAAAATAGGTGGAGCCTTTGTAATTGATGATGTGATAAGCCGATTCCTTCACTTCGCGGACAATGCGGTCGCGCTCGCCGTGCCAATCGCGGCAGTTGCCGCACTGCGGACAATAATTATCCATTGACACGCCCGCCACGTGAGTCATCGACCAGGCTGCCACTTCGCTGTCACCATGTTCGCCCAAAATGTAGGCGTGGACATTGCCCACGTCAACCTTGCAGTGCTGGCTGATGAGATAGCGGAAGCGGGAACTATCAAGGACTGTGCCTGAGCCGATGACCCGACTCTTCGACCAGCCGGAGCGTTTCAACGCAACGTAGGTGAGGATGTCCACCGGGTTGGTTGCCAGAACCAGCACCGCCTGTGACTTTTGCTCCA
The DNA here is from genome assembly GCA_016234555.1 of Chloroflexota bacterium. Taxonomy (GTDB): domain Bacteria; phylum Chloroflexota; class Anaerolineae; order Anaerolineales; family Villigracilaceae; genus Villigracilis. The sequence continues at coordinate 39,762 of JACRBJ010000026.1, forward strand.
CGATCTCATCGACGATGGTTTCGATGATCGCCGCATTTTTCTGCAACAGGTTCAAACGCGACTCACCCGGCGCCTGTTTTGCTCCGGCAGTGATGACGATGACCTGCGCATCGGCATAATCACGCTTGTCGCCCGCGCGGATTTGGACAGACGGATAAAAAGGCAGCCCATGTGCCAGATCAAGCGCCTGACCTTCGGCGAAATCAGGGTTTGCATCGATCAGGCAGATTTGATCGGTAATACCCTTTTGCGCCAGGGCATAGGCAAAGGTGGAGCCAACCGCGCCCGCACCCACAATGACAACTTTTCGAGATTTCCAAAGTGTATCCATGATAAAATCCTTTCTTCAATTGGGATATTATATATCTAAATTGTGATATTTGGAACTATTATTATCCAACTCTTAATTTGGTGTCGCAATCACTTTGACGGATTGCATGGGCGCATTTATATTTGACTTGAGTCAAAGCCAGTCAAGCGAGGTGACATTAGATCTCTTGCAAAAGTAGGCTAGTAAGCAGTTTTGAGCTCCATGTTACAGATGGCAGCGATCAGGTTAAAACGTAACCCAAAACGTTTGCGACGATTTCGATAACGTTCGCTCAAAATGCGAAAGATTTTCAAGC